>CABQLY010000001.1 GCA_902465155.1 uncultured Oscillospiraceae bacterium
GCATTGTTTGTGTTACAGTATTCATGACGAGTGGTGCTTCCTTTCAGTTGGTGTCGCAACTTTAACTGTAACACAGGAAGTTCCATTCGTCACTCTTTTTTATCCTTTGTAACACATCTATTGTAAACCTACATTGGCCAAAAAAATAATGCCGCGGCAAAAATTAAAGCCAAAATTACGCCGGGCTTTGGTTCACTTTAAAATTTTGCCAAAACTTATTAGCTTTGGCCGGCGCGGCCCCTGCTCGCCGGGCCTTAAAAGTTTGCACTTGCAAACAGGGGGTAAAAATAGTATAATTATAATGTATTTGTATGCGCGGTTTGCAAATAATAAAACCAAACTGGAATAAAGGTGGTTTTATTTAAAATGCTTTCCGAATATGCAAAAAACCAAAACGGCAGCCAAAACGCCGAAAATAACGAAAAGGCGGAAAAAACCGAAGGTAACGAAAAAACCGAAAGCAAAACCGAGCAAATTAAAGAGTTTGGCTCGGTTACGCAGTCGGACGGGCGGTTTACCCTGCACTGCCTAACCATAGCGGGGGAGATCGAAGGTCACATTCAGCTGCCCTCCGGTACCAAGGCCACCCGGTACGAGCATTTAATTCCGCAATTGGTGGCGGTAGAGGAGGACCCGGGCATTGACGGCATGCTGGTTGTTTTAAACACCGTTGGCGGCGATGTTGAAGCCGGGCTGGCCTTAGCCGAGCTGATTGCCGGCATGAAAAAGCCTACCGTTTCGCTGGTTTTGGGCGGCGGCCATTCTATTGGTATTCCGCTGGCGGTTTCGGCAAGGTATTCGTTTATTGTGCCGTCGGCCACCATGACGGTGCATCCGGTTCGTACCAACGGGCTGGTGCTGGGCGTGCCGCAAACCTTAAACTATTTTTCTAAAATGCAGGAGCGCATTACCGATTTTATAACCGGCCATTCGGGCGTTTCGGCAAAAAAGCTTACCGAGCTAATGATGAACACCGGCGAGCTGGCTACCGACATGGGCACCGTTTTGTGCGGGCAGGAGGCGGCCGATATTGGCCTAATTAACAGCGTTGGCAGCTTAAGCGACGCGTTAGCCCGCCTGTACCGTTTTATTGAAAGCGAGCAAAAGCCCAAACCGGCGCCAAGCGGCCCCAGGGGCGGGGAGCCAAAATAGCCCCGCCGGTTACATAACCGCCGCGCCCGCATTAGGGCACCGATTTTAAAGCAAAAATTTAAGGGCGGGCAGTGTAAAAAGCACTGGTAATTTGTTAAAATTCCCTGCGTTTTTGCAGCGCACACCCGTAAATTTGTTCTTTTTAAAATTCTGCAACCTAAAAGGCACAAAACGGCGAGCGGCTTTTGGCGCAAAAGAATGCCGTAAAGCTAACGCCTTACAAAGTTGGCAAACAAAAGAGCCGTTATTTTGCCCATTTAGGCGGGTTTGGCTGCGTGCGCCATGGTTAAGCCGCGGCGCCGCGGGCGTTACGGTACAGGATATTATAAACAGGATATTATAAAACAATATCTTATAATACATTATTACGCTTTTTATTTTAAATAACCTTTATAACACAACCTTACACACAGCCTTTACGGGGGGAAGTTTTTTATTATGGCAACCAAAAAATCTGCACCGAAAAAGAAAAGGAGCGCCACCGCCACCGAAATTGCCGGCTCCAGAACGCAGCAGGCACAGCAGGGGCGGCGGGAGCTTTGGGCGCTGCTGCTGTTTGCGCTGGCGGTGCTGCTTGTTTTTTTAGTTTTTGTTACAGGCAAAAGCGCCTGGACCTTTATGCACAACGCCCTGTTTGGCATTAGCGGAATTTGCGCCTACATATTGCCCGTTTTTGCCTTTGCGGCCGCCGTTTTTTGCGCTATTGACAGGCCCCGCCCAAACTTTGGGCTTCGGTTGGCCGAGGGAATTGGCTTTGTGGTGCTGTTTCAGGCAGCGGTAGATGTTTTTAGAACCTCGGAGCAAGCGCTGGAAACCTACGGCGAGCACCTTTTGGCGGCGTACCGCGCGGGGGTAGAAATTAAGGGCGGCGGCTTTGTGGGGGCCTTGTTTGGCAATTTGCTGTTTCGGGCCTTTGGCAAGGTTGGCGCCGCGGTTGTGGTTTGCCTGCTGCTTTTTATTTTGTTTATGCTGCTAACCGGCACCACGCTTATGCGGCTGCTGCAAACGCTGGCCCGACCGGTTAAAAAAATTGAGACCCAAGCGCAGGAAAATTACCGTGCCGCAAAAGAGCGGCAGGCCGAAAAAGCCAAGGAGGACCCCTCTAAGTGGGATATTCCGCTGGATGACGAGCCGCCGAAAAAGGCCGAAAAGGGCCGGAAAGAGGCCGCCGAGCCGCACCAAAAGGAGCTTTTTGAGGCAGAGCCCCCGGCCGAGCCGGAGCCAAAGCCTTTGGAGGAGCCGCCTAAGGCGGGGGACGAAGCCAAAGCCAACGCCGAGGAGGAAAAGCAACCCGAGCCTGCCGGCGAAAGCTATTATTTTCCGCCCCTTAGCCTGTTAAAGGAGAATAAACGCCCCGCCGGCGCCACCTCGGAAAAAGAACTGCGCGCCACGGCCGAAAATTTGGTAGATGTACTGCGCAGCTTTGGGGTGGAGACCCGGGTGTTGGATATTAGCCGCGGCCCAACGGTTACCCGTTACGAACTGCAGCCCTCAGCCGGGGTTAAAATCAGCAAAATAACCGGCCTGGCCGATGATATTGCCCTAAATTTGGCAACCGCCGGCGTGCGAATAGAAGCGCCTATTCCGAACAAGGCCGCCGTTGGCATTGAGGTGCCCAACAAGGCCAACGCCATGGTTGGCGTGCGGGAGATTATAGAATCCCCCGAATTTCAAAACGCTAAAAGCAAGCTAACGGTTGCCATGGGGCGGGATATTGCCGGCAAGGCGGTTGTGGCCGATATTGCCAAAATGCCCCACGGGCTAATTGCCGGCTCTACCGGCTCGGGTAAATCGGTTTGCATTAATACTATTATTATGAGCCTGCTTTACCGCGCCACGCCGGACGAGGTTAAGTTTTTAATGATTGACCCCAAGGTGGTAGAGCTTAGCATTTACAACGGGATCCCCCACCTGCTGGTGCCGGTGGTAACCGACCCGCGCAAGGCGGCCGGCGCTTTGGGCTGGGCCGTGCAGGAGATGGAGCGGCGCTACCGCCTGTTTGCGGAAAATGATGTGCGGAATTTAGAGGGGTACAACCATTTGGCGGATATGAGCGACGACATGGTTCGTATGCCGCAGGTTGTAATTATTATTGACGAGCTGGCCGATTTAATGATGACGGCCTCGAAGGATGTGGAGGACGCCATTTGCCGCATTGCCCAAAAGGCGCGTGCCGCCGGTATGCACCTGATTATTGCCACGCAGCGCCCGTCGGTAGATGTTGTAACCGGGTTAATTAAGGCCAATGTGCCCTCGCGTATTGCGTTTGCGGTTTCCTCCCAAACCGATAGCCGCACTATTTTAGATATTGGCGGCGCCGAAAAGCTGCTGGGTAAGGGCGATATGCTGTTTTGCCCGGTTGGCGCCAACAAGCCAACCCGCGTGCAGGGCTGCTTTGTAAGCGATGAGGAAGTAGAATCGGTTGTTGAATTTATTAAATCGCACGGGGACGGCGAAAGCGCCTACGACAACGCCGTGAGCGACGAAATTGAAAAGCTGGCCGCCGCCCAAAATGAGAAAGGGCAAAAAAGCGGCGACGCCGCCGACGGCGAGGCGCTGGACGCCATGATTGAACAGGCCATTGAATGTGTGGTAGAGTCCGGCATGGCCTCTACCTCGCTGCTGCAGCGGCGGTTAAAGCTGGGCTACGCCCGCGCCGCCCGCATTGTAGACCAGTTAGAATCCTTAGGCGTGGTAGGGCCTTACGAGGGCTCTAAGCCGCGCAAGGTGTTAATGACAAAGGCGCAGCTGTTAGAGCGGCAGGCCGGCAAGGAGTAACGGGTGGCTAAAACAGATTTTTTACCCATTAGCCAAAGCGATTTAAAAAACCGCGGCTGGGACGGCGTTGATTTTTGCTTTATTACCGGGGACGCTTATGTAGATCACCCCTCGTTCGGTACGGCAATCATCTCCCGCGTTTTAGAGTCGGCCGGTTACCGCATTGGCATTATTGCGCAGCCCGATTTTCACACCCTGCGGGATGTTACCCGCCTTGGCCGACCGCGGCTGGGATTTTTAATTAACGCGGGGAATATTGATTCTATGGTGGCGCACTACACCGCCGCCAAGCGCAAGCGCAGCGAGGACGCCTATTCCCCCGGCGGCAAGGCCGGCAACCGGCCGGACCGTGCCGTTTGCGTTTACACCGCCTTAGTGCGGCAGGCGTACGGCAATATTCCAATTATTATTGGGGGGTTAGAGGCTTCGCTGCGCCGGTTTGCCCATTACGATTATTGGGCCGACGCGGTGTTCCCCTCTATTTTAACGCAAAGCGGGGCCGATCTGCTCTCCTTTGGAATGGGCGAAAAGGCCATGCTGCAAATTGCCGAGGGCTTAAACCGCGGCCTTGCGGTAGAAAATTTAACCAACATTTTAGGCACCTGCTACAAAACCCGGAATATTGAGGGCATACGCGGCATTATGCTGCCCTCGGCCGAAAAGGTTGCGGCCAGCAAAACCGCTTACGCCAACGCCTGCCGGGTGGAGTACGACGAGCACGACGCCGTGCGCGGCAATGTGTTAATTCAGCTGCAGCAAAACGGGGAATATTTGGTGCAGAATAAACCCATGCCGCCGCTGAGCACCGAGGAGCTGGACGCCGTTTACGCGCTGCCCTACGCCCGCACCTACCACCCCTGCTACGAAAAACAGGGCGGCGTGCCCGCTATTAAAGAGGTGCAGTTTTCTATTACCCACAACCGCGGCTGCTTTGGCGCCTGCAATTTTTGCTCAATTGCCTTTCACCAAGGGCGGCAAATTTCGGTGCGCAGCGAGCAGTCGGTGCTAAGCGAGGCGCGTTTGCTTACCGAAATGCCCGGTTTTAAGGGCTATATTCACGATGTTGGCGGCCCTACGGCAAATTTTCGCCACACCTCGTGCGAAAAGCAGCTAAAGCAGGGGCTGTGCCGCGGCAAAAAGTGCTTGGCGCCAACCCCGTGCAAAAATTTAACGGTAGACCACCGGGCGTACCTAAGCCTGCTGCAAAAGGTGCGGCAAATTCCCGGCATTAAGCGGGTGTTTATTCGCTCCGGTATTCGGTTTGATTATTTAATAGAGGATACGGACAACGCCTTTTTTAAAGAGCTGGTGCAGTACCATGTAAGCGGCCAGCTAAAGGTGGCGCCCGAGCATTGCTCGGCCCCGGTGCTGGATAAAATGGGTAAGCCGCACATTGAGGCGTACTTAAAATTTCAAAAACGGTTTTACGAGCTTACCAAAAGCGTTGGCAAAGAGCAGTATTTGGTGCCTTATTTAATGTCCAGCCACCCGGGCAGCACGCTAAAGGACGCGGTAGAGCTGGCGGTGTTTTTAAAAAAACAGGGGATTCGGCCCGAGCAGGTGCAGGATTTTTACCCCACGCCGGGCACCCTTTCTACCTGTATGTTCTACACGGGGTTAGACCCGTATACCCTAAAACCGGTTTATGTTGCCAAAACCCCGGCCGAAAAGCAGCAGCAGCGCACCCTGCTGCAGTACTATAAGCCCGAAAACCGGCCGGCCGTTGCCAAGGCGCTGCTTGCCGCCGGCCGGGCCGATTTAATTGGCCACGGCCCCCACTGCTTAATTCCCCCGCCGGCGGGCTACCGGCCAAACGGCCCCGCACCGGGCAAGCCCAACGGCCGCCAAGGCCCGGCAAGGGGCAAAAAGCGGCCGGCGGTGCGCAATAAAAATAATCACTGGCAGGGCAAAAAGGGCCGGTAATGCGGCAAAGGTAAAAGCTAAAGGGCGTTGGCGGCCCTTCGGCGCCGCGCCGCTTACCGGCGCAGGGTTTTAAAGGCGCTGCCGGCAAGGGCGTTGCCTTTGGCCCCGCAGGCTTAATTTGGGCAAACGGCCGGCCCGCTTTTGGTTGGTGCCTGCCCTTTTCGGCCGGTGCCCACCTTTTTGGCCGGCACCCACCTTTTTGGCCGGCGCCCACCCTTTTCGGCCGGCGCCCACCCTTTTCGGCCGGCACCCACCTTTTCGGCCGGCACCCACCTTTTCGGCCGGTGCCCACCTTTTTGGCCGGTGCCCACCTTTTTGGCCGGCGCCCACCTTTTTGGCCGGCGCCCACCTTTTTGGCCGGCTCTGCCTTTTTTGGCTCACCCCGTTTCAAGCGGCTTTGGCGCCTAAGGCTTGCGCCAAAACCGCCACCCAAAAACAAAAATTTTAACCGCCCGCTTTGTGCAGCAACGCAAAGCGGGCGGTTTTTTTAATAAATGCGTTATAAATAAAACGCGGGTTGGCCTTAAGGGGCTAATTTTACGCAAACCGGTTACGGCAAATAGGGCAAAATGCGTTTTTCTAACAAATATTTGTTTAAAACCGCGTAGCGGCAGGCGCAGTAATTAAAAGCGCCGCAATACTGCTGCAGCCAAAGGTTGCGCTCCGCGCGGCTGGTAAAGCTCTGCTTGTAGTAGGCGGTGCAGCTGTTTTTATCGGCGGCGGGCACTGCGGTGCAAAACAGGGTGTTACCCAGCGTTTTGTGAAAATACGGGCAAATCATTAAATAATCCTCGTGTGGCATAAAGCTTACTCCTTTACAAAATAAATGTCGGCGGCTTTACAGCGCGGGCAGGCGCTTAGCTGCTGGTACGGCGGGGTGGTAAAGCCGTGGTTTTCTAAAATAATGCAGGGGGTTAAAAATTTTAGGCTACAATTTTGGCAGCGGTACATTTTAACGGCCCCCGTTTTCTTTAAATCGGCAGCTTTTGCTGGCCGAAAGGCGGCTTAGGGCAAGCTTGGCGGCGTATAGGGCGTCGTTTAACTCGGTTATGTAGGCCTGCTGCTCGGCAATAATTTTGCAAAGGTGGTTTATATTCGTTGTTTTCATGTTCTTTTCTCCTTTAAAATTCTACTTTAAGTGTACATTAGCCAAAATAAATATCGTCTAAACAAACCCCAAATACGGTTGAAATTTTTGCGGCAACCGGGTAGGGCACGCGTTGCGGCAGCTTTTCGTATACCGTGTAGCAAAGGGTAGAAATGCGCAGTAAATGCGCAACCCTGCGGCGCGACATTCGGTGGCTTTTCCGAATTTCCTTTAAAGTTTTCAACTAAATCACCTCGCTTTGAGTGAAAAAATTTCGCAAATAATATTGTGAAGTAATTCCACAACAGTAACCAGTATATACTACAAAAAGTAGAATGTCAAGTCCTAATGTGAATTTTTTTGAAATTCGTGTTGATTTTATTCAACATATCGGGTATAATCTAATTGTTGAAAACCTGAAAGGGGGATATTTCAATATGTCCATAGGGCAAAATATTAAAAGAATTCGCGAAAACGCGGGCATGACGCAGCAGCAGCTGGCAGCGGTGGCGGGTGTGACCGACAAGGCTGTTTCAATGTGGGAGCTTGGCACGCGCGCGCCGCGCATGGGGGCCTTGCAAAAAATTTCAGATTACTTTCATGTTACCAAAAGCGAGCTGATTGACGAAGCGCCCAAGGCGGCACAGGGCGGTTTTGTGCAAATTCCGGTTTTTGAGGGCGTTGGCACGGGCGGCGACTTTTTTGGCGCCGAGGCGCCCATTGCGTACGAGTGGGTGCCGGGCAGTGCGCTGAGCAACAATAGCCGCTGCTTTTTTATGGTGATGCACGGGCAGGAGATGGCGCCGCTGATTAGTGAGGGCGACCTGGTTTTAATTTGCGTGGGGGCGCCGGTTACCCCGGGCGATTACGCCGCCGTTTACCACACCGAAACCGGCCGCCTTGGCGTAAACAAGGTGGTGCGCAGCAAGGGCGAAAACCGCATTGCCTTAATTTGCGAAAACCCTTACTACCCCAAGCAAATTTTTACGGGGGAGGAAACCAAAAAAATTAATGTAATTGGCGCGGTGCGGCGCGTGGTGCGCAATTTTTAGTGCCGGCTATATAATATATAACAGGTGATATAAGGGCTATATAAGTAATGTGGGTCGCCGCCGTTTGCGGGCGGGGCGCTCCGCTTACACCCAAACCGCCGCCAAGGTGCTGCCGCTGGTGTAAGAGCTGCCGCTGGTGTAAGAGCCGCCGTGGGGTTTGCTACCGCCAAGGGTGTTGCCGTTGGTGTAAGAGCTGCCTTAGGTTTTAATGTCACCAAGGGTGTTGCCGGGCGGGGGCTGCTTTTGGGTTTAAGGCCAATAACGCCAAGTCATACGGTTGCGGCCAAACCGCCGCCAAGGGCGCTGCCGGCCGAGCGAGGAAAAGGTTTTACGCTTCATTCACACTTTTTTAACGAAATTTGTGCAAAAACGGCTTGATAATTTGCATTTGGCACTGTATAATATATTTTAGGCAAAAATTGATTTAAGGGTTAGAATGTTAAATTTCTAACAATCAGAATGGAGCGATAAATTATGACGAATAACAAAACGGTTCTTGCCTGGGTTGAGGAAATGAAAGCGCTGGTTACCCCCGATAGGGTAGAGTGGATTACCGGCGATGAAGCCCAATTAGACGCTTTACGCAAAATAAGCGTTGAAACCGGCGAGATGATAAAACTAAACGAGGACCTTTTGCCCGGCTGCTACCTGCACCGCACCAAGGTAAACGATGTTGCCCGTGTAGAGGGCCGCACCTTTATTTGCGCCCGCACCGAGGAAAACGCCGGCCCCACCAACAACTGGATGGAGCCGCAAAAGGCTTACAAAATGCTTTACGACATTGCCCGCGGCAGCTACAAGGGCCGCACCATGTATGTTATTCCGTTCTCCATGGGCCCAATCGGCTCCCCGCTGGCCAAGGTTGGTATTGAAATTACCGATTCTATTTATGTAGTGCTGAACATGGCTATTATGACCCGCGTTGGCCAAAAGGTGCTGGATGTTTTGGGCGACAGCAACGACTGGGTACGCGGTCTGCACGCCAGCTGCGATATTGACGCCGAAAAGCGTTACATTTGCCAGTTCCCGGAGGATAACACCATTATTTCGGTAAACTCCGCCTACGGCGGCAATGTTTTGCTGGGCAAAAAGTGCTTTGCGCTGCGCATTGCCTCTTACCAAGGGTGGAAAGAGGGCTGGATGGCCGAGCACATGTTAATTTTAGGCCTGCAGAACCCGAAGGGTGAAGTAAAATATATTGCAGCCGCCTTCCCGTCGGCTTGCGGTAAAACCAACCTGGCTATGTTAATTCCGCCTAAATACCTGCGCGATAAGGGCTACAAGATCTGGACGGTTGGCGATGATATTGCCTGGATGAAGATTAAAGAGGACGGCCGCCTGTACGCCATTAACCCGGAGAACGGCTTCTTCGGCGTGGCTCCCGGCACCAACGAGCACTCGAACTTCAACGCCCTGCAATCTACCAAGAAAAATACCATTTTTACCAATGTAGCGCTGAATTTAAAAGACAATACCGTTTGGTGGGAGGGCCTGACCAAAGAGCTGCCGACCGATTGCATTGATTGGAAAGGCAACAAGTGGGATCCCGCTAAGTTTGACAAGCACGATAAAACCACCTGCGCTGCACACCCCAACTCCCGCTTTACCGCACCGGCTGAAAACTGCCCCTGCATTTCCGAGGAGTTTGATAAGGGTGAGGGCGTGCCGATCTCGGCCATTATTTTCGGCGGCCGCCGCGCAAAGTGCGCTCCGCTGGTTTACCAATCTAAAAGTTGGGAAAACGGCGTATTCGTAGGCTCTACCATGGCCTCTGAAACCACCGCTGCCGCTGCCGGCGCCGTAGGCGTTGTTCGCCGCGACCCCATGGCCATGCTGCCGTTCTGTGGCTACAACATGAGCGACTACTTCCAGCACTGGTTGGATATGGGCAAAAAGCTGGGCGATAAAGCGCCGAAGATCTTTAATGTAAACTGGTTCCGTACCGATGACGAGGGCAACTTTATTTGGCCCGGCTTTGGCGACAATATGCGCGTGCTGAACTGGATTATTGACCGCTGCGAGGGCAAGGTAGACGCCAAAGAAACCGCAATTGGCTATGTTCCCTACGCCGACGATTTAGACATGACCGATTTAGACCTTGACCGCGACACGCTGGAGAGCATTTTAAAGGTTGACCGCGAGACCTGGCTGAAAGAGGCCGACGAAATTACCGAGCATTACAAAAAGTTTGGCGACAAGCTGCCGAAAGAGCTAAAGCAGCAGCTTGAAACCTTAAAGGCCAACCTAAAATAAGCCTTATTTAGGTTTAACAAAACAAACGCAGCCTACGGCATTGCGCTGTAGGCTGCGTTTTTGTAAAGCCGGCCGCGGGAAAGCCGCCGGCCGGGCTTAAACGGTTTTGCTGCATTAAATTTGCTTGCCCGGGCAAGCGTAGGCTTTACCAATTTTAGGCCGGCAATTTGCCAAAGCGGCAAGCAAAAAAGCCGTTGTTTTGCCCCGTGGGGCGGGTTTGGCTGTGCGTGCCGCGGCCAGACTTAAAAATTTAAAAACCGCCGGGGCAGCCTGTGCTGCCCCGGCCGCGCTTTGGCCAAAGCTTTGTTTGGCGCTGTTTTTGTTTAGCGCTGCCTTTGTTTAGCGTTGCTTTTGTTTGGCGCTGTTTTTGTTTAGCGCTGCCTTTGTTTAGCGTTGCTTTTGCTTGGCCAAATTTGTTGCCAAAGCCCTGTTGCCCGGGCTTTGGCCGGCCGCGGGAAAACCGCCCGGCGGTTTTGGGCGGCGCTAAGTGTTTAAATAATGCTTAAATAATGCCGCTTTAAAACAAAATGTTAACAATGCGCAGGTTTTAACGCCGGGCGTTAAGAATCCTTTTTAATTTTTTCAATTACGCCTTTTTCCAGCCGGCTAACCTGCGCCTGCGAAATGCCAATCTCCTTCGAAACCTCCATTTGGGTCTTGCCGTCTAAAAAACGCAGGGCCATAATTTGCTTTTCCCGCGGGGAAAGGTTTTTCACCGTTTCCTTAAAGCTAATTTCATCCAGCCAGCAGCGGTCGTCGTTTTTGTCGCCCACCTGGTCCAGCACATAAATGGCGTCGCCGCCGTCCGAAAAAACCGGCTCGTAAAGCGAAAGAGGCTCTACAATGCTTTCCAGCGCCAAAACAACCTCGCCGCGCGGCACCTTTAAGGCTTCGGCAATCTCTGAAACCGTGGGCTCCCGGTTGAGCTTGGCCGTTAGCTTTTCCTTGGTTTGCATGGCGCGGTAGGCCATATCTTTAATCGATCGGCTTACCCGAATGGCGTTGTTGTCGCGCAGGTAGCGCCGAATTTCGCCAATAATCATTGGCACCGCGTAGGTAGAAAAACGCACCTGCTGGGTAATATCAAAATGGTCAATGGCTTTCATTAAGCCAATGCACCCAATTTGAAACAGGTCGTCGGGGTTTTCGCCCCGGCCGTTAAACCGTTTAATTACGCTAAGCACCAGCCGCAAATTGCCTTGAATGAGTTCGGTTCGGGCGGCTTGGTCGCCTTTTTTTACCTGCAAAAGCAGGCGCTCCTTATCCTTTTCCTTTAAAACGGGCAGGGTGGCGGTATCTACCCCGCAAATTTCAACCTTACCGTACGGCACGGCCATAAAAGCATTTCCCCTTTCAACAAAAGTATTGCCGAATGGGGCGCCGCCATTCAAAAAACATTTTTTTCACACCGACCGAAAAGGCTTGTATTCGACAAACAAAAAAGCAACCAAATCGGCTTTTAAAAATTTTTAATAATTTGTTCATAATGCGGAAAGTGGTTAAAAAACAAAAAAACCTGTTGACAGGGGCAGAACCATTTGTTATAATGCAGGTGTGAAGTTCATACAGTCGCTGATATAATTTTGGATGTACAAGCCGTTGCCGCTTGCCGGGCCAAAAGTTTCTACCATGCACCCCGCTAATGCATGACTATTAGCTGCACAGCCGTTTCCCCGCTTTTTTGCTTGGCCTTGGGGCCTGTTGGCGTTTTGGTTGTGTATATATCGGCAGACGGTTTTGGCGTGCTGCCGTTTTTTATTTTTCGGCAGGCGGCTCCTTTTGGTTTTATTGTAAGGTGACCTTACATAAAATATATTTTTTAGGAGGCAACTCAACATGAAAAAACTCATCGCGCTTGCTTTAGCACTGGTTTTGTGCCTGTGCAGCTTTACCGCTTGCGGCAAAGAAAACACTTCCAGCGACGCTGCTCAAACCGGCGAAACCGCAGACCTGTTACCGCGCAAGGAAATCAAATCGGATGTTACCATTCCGGACGATTTTAAAATTGGTATGATCTGCCTGCATGACGAAAACTCCACCTACGACAACAACTTTATTCAAGCTTTAAAGTCGGTACAAAAAGGCCTTGGCTTAAAAGATGAGCAGGTTGTAATTGTTCCCAACATTGGGGAGGACAACAAGTGCTACGACACCGCCGTTGACCTGGCTAAAAACAAGGGCTGCAAGGTAATTTTTGCCGATTCCTTCGGTCATGAGTCCTTTTTGAAAAAGGCCGCTCAGGAGTTCCCGAATGTGCAGTTCTGCCACGCTACCGGTACCTCTGCAAAGCTTGCCGGTGTTAAAAACTTCCACAACGCGTTTGCCTCTATTTATGAAGGTCGTTACCTGGCCGGTATTGCCGCCGGTATGAAATTAAACGAAATGATCGAAGCCGGCAAAATTACCGCCGACAAAGCCGTTATTGGTTATGTAGGCGCCTTTACCTACGCCGAGGTTGTTTCGGGCATGACCTCCTTCTTCCTGGGTGCCCGCTCGGTTTGCCCCTCTGCTACCATGAAGGTTCGTTACACCGGTTCTTGGTACGACCAAGCCAAAGAGCAAGAGGCCGCTACCGCTTTAATCAACAACGATAAATGCGTTCTGATCAGCCAACACGCCGACTCCTTAGGCGCTCCTACCGCTTGCGAGCTGGCCGGCGTTCCCAATGTATCCTACAACGGCAGCACCTTCTCGGCCGGTGAAAATTCCTTTATGGTATCCTCGGCTATTAACTGGGCTCCGTACTTCCAGTACATTATTGAGTGCGTTGCCAAGGGCGCAGCTATTGACGCCGACTGGTGCGGCGATATTGCCACCAACTCGGTAGTATTAAGCGGGCTGAACCAAAACGTTGTTGCCAAAGGCACCAAAGAAAAAATTGACGAAGCCATAAAAGCCTTTGAGGCCGGCACTCTGCACGTATTTGATACCTCTAAATGGACCAAAGACGGCAAAGCTTTAACCGAGTACAAGGCCGATGTGGACGGCGACTTTAAGGGCGAGACCAACGTTATTCACGACGGTTACTTTGATGAGTCTAACGCCAAGCAGTTCCGCTCTGCCCCGTATTTTGACATTATTATTGACGGCGTAGAAAATCTGAACACCAACTACGGCGACTAAGCTTTTAAAACGCTCAACCACACAAGGGGAGCTGCAGGCTCCCCTTGTGTGGTTACTGCTATTTATATAGGAGGATCTTTGTGAAAGCACTGGAATTACGCAATGTTACCAAACGGTTTGGGGAAAAGGTAATTGCGAATAAAGATGTTAGCTTTTCTGTAAACGGTGGGGAAATATTAGCTGTTTTGGGCGAGAACGGCAGCGGTAAAACAACCCTAATGAACATGATTGCCGGCATTTACCACCCCGATGAGGGCGAAATTTTAGTAAACGGCGAGCCGGCCAACATCAACTCCCCGAAGGACGCCTTTTCGTACGGAATTGGAATGATTCACCAGCACTTTAAGCTGGTAGATGTTTTTACCGCAACCGAAAATATTGTTTTAGGCATTAACGACGGTAAGCCTTACCGGCTAAAGGAGGCCACCAAGCGCGTGGCCCAAATTTCGGAAAAATACGGCTTTTCGGTAGACCCTAAGAAAAAGGTTTACACCATGTCGGTTTCGGAAAAACAAACGGTAGAAATTGTTAAGGTTTTGTACCGCGGCGCCGATATTTTAATTTTAGACGAGCCTACCGCCGTTTTAACCCCGCAGGAAACCCAAAAGCTTTTTGCCGTGCTGCGCCGTATGCGGCAGGACGGTAAAACCATTATTATTATTACCCACAAGCTGCACGAGGTGCTTTCACTTTCCGACAAGGTTGCCGTTTTACGCAAGGGAGAATACATTGGCACGGTAAACACGGCCGAAACCACCGAGGCCGAGCTGACCGAAATGATGGTGGGCAAAAAAGTTGATTTAAACATTGCCCGCAGCACCCCGCACGACCCGCAGGACCGCTTAATTGTGCGCGGGGTAGATTGCCTGAACCGCGACGGTGTGCGCCTGCTGGACGATGTTAGCTTTACGGCCCGCAGCGGCGAAATTTTAGGCATTGCCGGTATTGCCGGCAGCGGCCAGCGCGAGCTGTTGGAGGCCATTGCCGGCCTGCAGCCCCTTTCGGGCGGGGAGATTTTGTACCAAGACCCCACCACCGGCGTTACCGAGGATTTGCGCAACAAAACGCCAATGCAAATTCGCGAGCTGGGGGTTCGGCTCTCCTTTGTTCCGGAGGACCGGCTGGGCATGGGCCTGGTTGGCAATATGGATATTGTAGATAACATGATGCTGCGCAGCTACCGCAAGGGCAAGTCCCTTTTTGTTGACCGGCAGCCCCCGCGCGAGCTGGCCGACAAAATTATTGAGGACTTAGGCGTAGTAACGCCGGGCGTTTATACCCCCGTACGCCGGCTTTCGGGCGGTAACGTGCAAAAGGTGCTGGTAGGGCGCGAAATTGCCTCGGCCCCTACGGTGCTTATGGCGGCTTACCCGGTGCGTGGGTTAGATATTAACTCCTCCTACCTTATTTACAACCTGTTAAACGAGCAAAAGGAAAACGGCGTTGCGGTTATTTTTGTTGGGGAGGACTTAGACGTTTTAATGGCGCTGTGCGACCGCATTTTGGTGCTAGGCAGCGGGCGCATTACCGGCGAGGTAGATGGCCGGAACACCACGAAAGAGGAAATTGGCTTACTTATGACCAAAACAAAAGGGGGTAACAACCGTGACGAAAGCAAAGCATAATAAAGAGCCGCTTTTTTATGTAGTAAAGCGGGACGCAATGCCGCTGAGCAAATCTGTTTTAGTGCGGGCCGTTGCCATACTTTTAGCAATGGTTGTTTGCGGCGTTGTAACAAAGGTATTAACGGGCGATAACCCCATTTCAATTTTTACCACCATTTTTCACGGCGCGTTCGGCACCGGCCGAACCTTAGTAACCCTGCACGATATTGCTATTTTGCTGTGCATCTCCTTAGCTGTTACCCCCGCTTTTAGAATGCGGTTTTGGAACACGGGGGCCGAGGGCCAGGTGCTAATTGGCTGCCTTTCTACCGCGGTTTGTATGCTGGTGTTGGGCGGTAAGGTGCCAAACCCGGTGCTTATTTTAATTATGACCGTTTCGGCCGTGGCAGCGGGCTTAATTTGGGGCGTTATTCCCGCCTTTTTTAAGGCGCATTGGGGCACCAACGAAACGCTGTTTACCTTAATGATGAACTATGTTGCTATTCAGCTGGTAGAATACTTTTTAAAGGTTGCCGACAAAACCGGCTCCAACGTAGTAGGGCCGGATTTGTTAAAGCACGGCTGGTTCCCTAACCTGTTTGGTGTGCCGTACCTGCTAAACATTTTAATTGTAGCGGTGTTAACCGTTGCCATGTACATCTACTTAAAATATAGCAAGCACGGGTACGAAATTTCGGTTGTGGGTGAAAGCGAAAACACCGCCCGCTACATAGGCATTAATGTTAAAAAGGTTATTATTCGCACCATGGCGGTTTCGGGCGCGGTTTGCGGCCTGGCCGGCCTGCTGCTGGTTGGCGGCTCCTCCCACTCTATTGATTCTAACTTAGTAGGCGGCCGCGGCTTTACGGCCATTATGGTTTCGTGGCTGGCAAAATTTAACCCGTTTTTTATGATCTTAACCACCCTGCTGCTGGTGTTTTTAGAGCGCGGGGCCGATGAGGTGGCCTCCCGCTTTGGGCTAAACGGCGACTTTGCCGATATTTTAACCGGCATTATTTTGTTCTTTATTATTGGGTGCGAATTTTTTATTCATTACGAGGTGCATTTCAACCACCGCAAAAAAGCCGCATTGGCCAAGGAGGGCGAATAAAATGGAAGTTTTAATTGGTTTTATTCAACGCGCTATTTTGCAGGGCACCCCCTTGCTGTTTGGCTCTACCGGCGAAATTTTAACCGAAAAATCCGGCAACCTGAATTTGGGTATTCCCGGTATTATGTACGTTGGTGCCATTTCGGGCGTTGTGGGCGGCTTTTTTTACCAAAACTCGGGCGCTAAGGTGGTGCCGTTTTTCGCAGTGCTTATTCCGCTGCTGTGTTGCCTGGCCGGTTCGCTTTTGGCCTCGCTCATTTACTGCTTTTTAACCGTTACCCTTAAAGCCAACCAAAATGTAACCGGTTTGGCGTTAACCACCTTTGGCGTTGGGCTGGGTAACTTTTTTGGCGGCTCGCTGATTAAAATTGTTAAAAGCGATGTTCCGTACCTTTCGTTGGTTAAAATTGCAAAGGCCTTTAAAACAACTCTCCCCTTTGCCGAGGATTTAGGCCCGGTAGGCCAGCTGCTGTTTTCCTACGGCTTTTTGGTTTACTTAGCCGTGATTATTGCCGTGGCCGTTAGCCTGTTTTTAAAAAAGACGCGGGCCGGGCTGCAGTTGCGTGCCGTGGGTGAAAACCCCGCCACGGCCGATGCCGCCGGCATTAACATTACCCGCTACAAGTATTTTGCCACCTGCATTGGTGGTATGATAGCCGGGTTGGGCGGCCTGTTTTACATTATGGATTACAGTAACGGCATTTGGTCGAACAACGGGTTTGGCGACCGTGGCTGGCTGGCCATTGCCATTGTAATTTTTGCAACCTGGAAGCCTACTATGGCTATTTTGGGTTCTTACCTGTTTGGCGCGCTGTTTATTTTGTTTAACTACATTAATGTGCCAATGCAGGTGCTGCCGCTCATTCAAATGCTGCCTTATGTGGTAACAATTTTGGTGCTGGTTGCCGTTAGTATTCGCAAAAAGCGCGAAAATCAGCCGCCGGCCCATTTAGGTCTTTCCTATTTTAGGGAGGAACGGTAATTTAAATTTTTTGGCCAATTTTTCGGGCAGCAGTTTAAATTGCCTTTTAGCGGTGCGCTTTGGCGCTTGCCGGCCGCCGCAAAAGGGGCTTTAAAAATTTTAGTTTGTTTTTTCCGCAGCGCTTTACAGTGCTGCGGTTTTTTTAGGGGCAACTTTTGGAACATTTTGAGGCAACTTTTTTAAGCAGCCTTTTTGGCGGATTGGCGGCCGAGCGGCAAGCTGCAGCTTAGCTACAAGCGGGCATTAGCCTTTTTAAGGCCGGCAGGCAAAAAGCTCCCCGGTAACTGGCAAGGTGCCGGAAAGCTACCGGTAATACCATTGCCGAAAACCAACAAAAGCCCGGCAAAACCTTTTTAACCGGCGGTGTTGCGGCAAATGCCGGCCAAATTCGGCGGCTTAAAAATATAACGCCAGGGGGGAAAACTGTTTGTTTTGTTAAAATTTAAACCGCGAACCAGGGAAAAGTAGAATGTTTTGCCAATGATTGACAAAATTGCCGGGGCATGATATAATTATTAAAAATTTATTAACTTTTAGCCGGCGGGGAACCAAACGGTTTTAGGCTTGCCGGCAGGTAAAGGAGAGCGGAAAAATGAAAAAACTAATTGCGTGCCTTGTTTGCGCGCTGGTGTTGGTTGGCGCCTGCATAACCCCGGGCACGGCCGGCGCGGCTGCCGCCTTAGCGGCCGAGGGGGAGCAGAACAGCGGGGTAGATTTTAGCATTTCGCAGGTTGCGCCTACCAGGCCGGTGGTAGAAAAAACCGCCGGCGGCTATAATGAAATAGACCAATTTTACGAGTACTATTTTACCGATTTTGAGCCGGTTTTCGTGGTTAACATAAACCGCGAGATGAAAGGAATTACCCCCGAGGAGCTTTTTACCTACGGGTACTCCTACTCCAGCACCAGCGATCAAGGGCCCGAAAATGAGTGGGGCGTTGGGGAGAACCACATTTTTAGGGTAACGGTTTATAACAGCAACGGCAGCGTTTATGGCGATTTTGATTGCACGGTAACAATTACCGAAAACCCCATTGAAAGCTTTACGGTTACTGCCGCAAAGCAGCTGGTAGAGAGGGTTGACGGCTATTTTAATGACGCCGGGTATTACGAGTACTTTTTTGAATTGTTCCAGCCGGAGTTTACCGTGACGCTGAAAAACGGCGGCACCGAAACAATTCCTTACGCGCAGCTGTATAATCGGTTTGGGTTTTATTACGACGCCCGGAGCGATCAATCGGTCAAAAACGAGTGGGGCCAGGGTGACCACGAATTTACGGTAAAGCTGGGCAGCCTTACGGCAAGCTGTGCGGTTACAGTTACCGAAAACCCGATTGAAAGCTTTACCGTTGCCGTTACCAACCGGGTGACAGAAAAAACCGGTGGATATTTTAACGCGGCCGGATATTACGAATATTCTTTTTTTGCCTTTAACCCTATGTTCACCGTTAAGCTAAAGACCGGCGCCGAGGAAACCGTTCCTGCCATGTATTTGCAGGAAAAATACGGTTTTTCTTATTCTACTGTAGATTCCCAACAGCAGGGGGAATGGGGCGTAGGCAAGCACACCGTTACGGTTATTTTTGCAGGATTGCGGGTTAACTGCGAGGTTGAAATTACCGAGAACCCCATTACCGATTTTACGGTTACCGCCCGCAAAAAGGTTTTGCTTAAAACGGGCGGAGATTATCATGGCTATTACGAATACCATTTTGAATCGTTCGAGCCGGAGTTTACCGTAACGCTGAAAAACGGCAAAACCAAAACGGTATCGGCCCAGAATTTTTACAATAAATTTGGCTTTAATTACAGCACCGGGAGCGATCAATCGGCCGAAAACGAATGGGGCGAGGGCGCTCACGCCTTTACCGTTAACGTTGCCGGCATTACAAAAAGCTGCACGGTAACCGTTACCAAAAACAACTTTAAAAGCATTACCGCCACTGCTACCAAGCAGCTTGTTGAGTATTCGCTAGGGTATTATAACGGCAGCTTTCATGGCTATTCGTTTACCGATTTTGAGCCGGTGTTTACCGTAACCTACGAGGATGACGAGGGTAACCTGCAAACCAAAAGCGCCTCGTACAATATGTTCTATTCCACCTTTGGGGTTTCAATTACCGAAAAAAGCAATCAGTCGGACGAGAATGTGTGGGGCGTTGGTGAGCACGAATTTACGGTTGAGGCCGGCGGGCTAAGCTGCATTTGCAAGGTAACCATTACCGAAAGCCCGATTAAAACGGTTACCGTTAACGCCACCCGACCGCTGATTGAAAACACCGGCGGCTACAACAATAACGGTTTTTACGAGTACTATTTTTACAGCTTTAAGCCGCAATTTACCGTAACCTTAAAAAACGGGCAGGTTAAAACTGTTTCGGCTGACGATTTTTACAACGAATTTGGCGTAAATGCTTTTGCCTCCAGCAATCAGACCTCTCAAAACCCGTGGAGAGCGGGAAAGCACGAATTTACCGTTTTTGTTACCGGCAAAAATTACTCTTGCCCGGTTTTGGTGGTTGAAACCCCGGTAAAAGAGCTAAAGGCCAGTTTAAAGCGGGCGGTTCCCCCCAATGAGTGGTATTCCGGTGAATATTTTTGTTTTGAGGTTACCTTTAAAAACGGTCAGACCCAAAAGTTTGAGGATTTTGGTTTTCGCTTTGGGCAGGAATACGGGCTGGATATTACCGATTTTAAAAACACAGAGCCGGGCAATTACAAAACTCGGGTTAGCTTTTTGGGCGTAACGGCCGAGCTGGCGTACACCGTGGCCGAAAGCCCCTACACCGTGCAGATCAGCGGTGAAAACGAGCTGCTTATTACCCTGAAAAACGGCGATAAAACCGAGCAGCACAAGGTTGTTGCCTACGAGGACCGCGGCGCCGGTTTTGGCTCGGGCTACGGCGTAATGAAAACCGATAAGGGGGAGGAATTTGTTTGCTACTCTGAATGGTATTGCCCGGAGGAGAACGAGGAAAACGAGGACCTTACCCGCGATTTTCAGGTAACGCTTTTTGGCCAAAAAAGCAACAAGCTAAACGGGTTTAAGTGGTTTAAGGCGCAAAACAAGCTTAGCACCCTGTACGATTTTAGCTTAACCTTTGACAGCAAAAAATCCTTTGCCTACAACGGGACCGTTACGGCCGAGAATGTAGACGCCGTGCTAAGCGTTGCGCTGTACCCGCAGTGGTGGGATACCGAAGGCGTTTTTGAACTTGAAACCGCCAAGGCAGCAGTTGAAAAGTACTTTGCCTTAAACGGGTTTGATTTAACTACCGCCAAGTGCTACAACAAACAAACCGGCAAATTTTTGTTGCCGCCGTACGCTATGAACGACATTGGCCTGAACGAAATTACCTACGCCGCCGGTACGGGCTGGACCTTTACCCACCAAAACAGCGACGGCACGGTAGATACCCTTGTGCTGGGCGAAAACGGCCTGGTACAGAAAATGGCCTTTAACCAGCAAAGCACCGCCGGCCATAAGCACCAATTTTCGGCTGCTGAAAGCGTAGACGGGAATTTTCACAGCACCGCTTGCGCCGAGTGCGGGCGGTTTGAGCTGTCGGCACACCATTTTCACGGGGTAACGGTTCGCAAGGCGCCAACCGCAACGGCAAACGGCACCAGGGTTGGCTATTGCAGCGAATGTAACAAAGAGGTTGAAGCCCCCGTTTACGCTGCCGAGTTTGAGCATTACGACCTAAACGGAAACGGCGAGCTGGACCTGGCCGACGCGGCGCGGCTGGCGCAGTATTTGGCCGGCTGGTACGGCAATGTTCCCGCCAATTGCGATTATAACGAGGACGGCGAAGTAACGCTGAAAGAGGCGGTTTTGCTAATGCGGCTTATTTTAAATTCGTAAAAGCCGCGGCATTTTAAGAATTACCCAACAATTAGTTCTGCCCCCAAAAGCTTAACGCTTTTGGGGGCAGCTTATTGCGGCAAGGCAAATTTTTAAGAATAAAGAAAAAAGCTGAACGGCAGGTTTAAAAGGGCTTAAATTTAAACGCCAAAAGGGAACGGGATTTTGAAGTTTTAGCAAGGGGTGCGGGGCTTTTTTAAATCGGCCGGGCTAAGCCCGTTGCGGCGGCCTTTTTTGTTCCAGCTAAGCTCGGCGCCTGTTAGGTAAAAAAAGCGCGGGTAATCTACCGTGGTGTAAACAACCGGCAATGGGCCGCCGGTTTTGGCGGCGGTGGCAAGGGCGTTTAGGGCGGTATCAATTCCGCGGCGCGGCCAGCAAAAGCGCGGCACCCGCTTTAAAAGCCAAACGCTGCCGCCCCCGCCAATGCCAACTCCGCCAGCGTAGCAAAGCCCATTTTTTTGGCACCAATTTTGAATTACGCGGTGGCAGCCGGCGGTTTGCTGCCCCTCGTAAAAGCCACAGTTTACCAAGGTATAAACCGGGGTACCCGGCAAAAGCGCGCTGTCAAGCGGGTTTAAGGCGGCAAGCAGGTGTGCGGGCGGGGCGTCTAAATAAACCGGAAAAGCCAGCACCACCGCGCGGTATTCGGCAAGCGCTTTTAGCGTTTTTGGGTTTGGCTCGGCGTTTGGCAGCCGAAACACCGGTGGCGCCGGCTGCGGCCTTAAAAAGCGGGCAAGGTCGGTTAGCAATGCGCCGCTAACCGTGTTTTTGGGCTTAGGGCTGGCGTTTATAAAAGCAAGGGGTTTCAATTAAAATTCCTCCGTTTCGCAGGGTTTAACGCCGTTCGGGCCTGCAGGGTGCAGCGGCAGGGCTTGGTGGCTGCCCAAACGGGCAACGGCGTGTAGCCCCACCTAATAACCGCGCGTTTTGCGTTTGGTAAATTAGGGCTCCGCGGGCGACATTTGCGGCCAGCACGGTGCGGCGCAAATGCGCGGCAAAGCCTTGCGGCACAAGGGTACGCCAAAAGGCAAAAAGGCCGGCAAAAAAATACTGCACAAGGGTGTGGCAAAGTGTGCAGCAGGGCTAATTTAGCAGCGAAAAAATTTTGCCAGCATTATTGGCAAAAACAACGTTGCCAACGTGGCCGTGCAGGTTTACGGCGTTGGCGGCAATAATGGCCTTTAAGGTTTCCTGCTCGGCCCCGGTAACGCCGGGGCCGTAGGCGTAAACGCTTAAAACAATGCGGTTTTGGTAGCGGGTTTTGTGGTGCATTTCGCCCTTGTAAACGGTAAAGTAGGGCAAAACGTAAGAGATTGCCCGGTCTAACACCCCTTTTACAAAGGGGCTTAAGCTGCCGTAAACGCAGCGGCTAATCAGGGTTAACTGCTGCACGCCGGCCAGCTGTTCGCCGGTTTTTTGGTAGCCGTCCTTAACAATGCAGCGGCCGGGGGTTTTCGTCCAACAGCAAAAGCAGCCGGTGCAGGGCCGGGCCGCCGGCAGGGCGCCGTTGGGGGCAATAACGGCGGCGGTGCCTTTTAAGGCTTGGGGCAGGGCGGGTAAAGGGCAATCGGTAATAATTAATTGGTTTAACGGGTGCAAAAAAACGCCTCCCTTTTTGTATTTTTTGTAAAATGCACCGGGTAAAACGCACCTTTGTAAACGGGGCCTTGTAAAGTGCGCGGCGGTTTTGCCGCCGGGGCCGTAGGCGTAAACGCTTAAAACAATGCGGTTTTGTTTTGCCCTTTATTAGCGCCGCTTTGCGCGTATTCTTAGCAGGGGTTGGCTCTACGGGCCTTTTACGGTGCTGCTGTTAGTATTGGGGGCAAAAATGTAAATATTCAAAAAACGGAAAAATAAACCAAAAAATTAGCCGCGGGTAAAAGCGTACCTGCGGCCAATAGGGCAAAATATTAAAATGGTTTGCGGGCAAAATTAAAACCCGGCCGCTTTACCCGGTTGGTGGGGCAAAGGCGGCCGGAGGTGGAGCTAAACACCAACCGAACGGCGTTAGCGGCAGCCAAAAAAGCTGCGAAAAAGCGCTTGGCAAAGGCGGCAAAACGCTTTTGGCGGGGGCGCTATATTACCGGGAACAGAAAATGTTGGGCAAAGAGCCGGCTATAAACAAGGGCCGGCCAAAACAACAGCCGGTTTATTGCACCTTTTTGCCGGTAAAGGCCGAAAGCGCACCAACATTTTGCATAACGGCCGAAAACTCCTCGGGGCGCAGGGCCTGCGGGCCGTCGCAAAGGGCTTTGGCGGGGTCGTTGTGCACTTCTATCATTAATCCGTTGGCGCCTACGGCAACCGCCGCGTTGGAAAGGGGCGAAACTAACGAGGCAATGCCGGCGGCGTGGCTGGGGTCTACAATTACCGGCAGGTGGCTTAGCTGCTGCAGCAGCGGAATGGCCGAAAGATCCAGCGTGTTGCGGGTCAGCGGCTCAAAGGTGCGAATTCCGCGCTCGCACAAAATAACCTGCTCGTTACCGCCGGCCATAATGTATTCGGCGCTCATTAGCAGTTCCTCAATCGTATTTGCCAGGCCGCGTTTTAGCAAAATGGGCTTGTTGCAGTGCCCCAGCTCTTTTAGCATTTCAAAATTTTGCATATTACGGGCGCCAACCTGAATAATGTCTACCTCGTTAAATAAATCTAAGTGCGCCAGGCTCATCAGCTCGGTTACAATGGGCAGCCCGGTGGCCTTTTTGGCGGTTAACAGCAGCTTAATGCCCTTGGCGTGCAGCCCTTGGAACGAGTAGGGCGAGGTGCGCGGCTTAAAGGCGCCGCCCCGCAAAAAACCCGCGCCGGCCTTTTTAACCGCCTGCGCTACGGCTACAATCTGCTCCTCGTTTTCTACCGAGCAGGGCCCCGCAATAACCGAGAAAAACTGCCCGCCAATTTTGTGCCCGGCAACCTCAATTACCGTGTCCTTAGGGTGGAATTTGCGGTTGGCGGCCTTGTACGGCTCCGAAACCCGTTTTACATCCCGAACCAGGGCGTTGGCGCGCAGTGAATCCTCATCAATATGCGAGGTGTCGCCCACCAGACCAATAAGCCGGGTGTTTTCGCCGTTGCTGCGGTGGCAGGAAACCCCCTGCTGCTCTAACTGCTTTACCAAGCCGTTAATTTGCTCCTCTGCCGCGGTAGATTTTAAAATAATAACCATAACCTAAAACTCCTTTTTTAAAATTCGGCCACAAAAAAGCAGCGCCCACGCTAAAAGCACTGGGCGCTGCTTGCTCTTAAAAGCCAACAATTAGCTTGCTTTAAGCGCACGGCAAAACGCCCCTGCCGAATAATAGCAGAAGTAAAAGTAAGCGTAATAAAAGTTAAAAACAGCTTTTAACGGCTTCATGCAGTGCACTCCTTTGTAAACTTAATTAATGAACTTAATTAATGAACTTAATTAACAAGCAAAGTATAGCACAAAAGGTACCGTTTGTCAACCCCAGGGCAAAGGCTTTGCTGCCTTTTTGATGCCTGTAAGAATTTGTTTTTAAGGTTGGCCGAATTTGTTTTAAAAAAAACTTGTTATTTCAGCAGTTTTCATGTATAATTATGTTATTGCGTACTGCCTGCGTTTTTTGTTTTGGCGGGCACAAAATTAGCGTTTAAATTTTAAGCCGCGCGGGTTTGGCCCTCTGCGGCTTAACGGAGGTTACTATGAACGAGCTTTCCCTGGTTGCTATTTTTAATGTAATTAAAAAACAGTTGTGGAAAATTTGCGCGGCCGCAGCCGCTTGCGCCGTTGCCGCGTTTTTGTTTTGCAGCTTTATTGCAACGCCCACCTACCGCACAAAGGTTTCGCTTTTGGGCAGCAACGGCGGCGTTGCCACGAATATTGACGGCGCCGGCACCATTTCCAACGCCAATGTTACCGCCTCGCTGGCCTTAATTAACACCTATGTTGGCATTTTAGGCACCGACGGCATTTACGAAAAAACCGCCGCCGAAAGCGGGCTGAGCTATTCGGCAAAGCAGCTGCGGGGTATGATCAGCGTTTCGGCCCGGTCGGAGGATTCGTTATTTATTGATGTTACCGTTACCTGTGCCGACAAAAACAACGCCGTAAAAATTGCCAACACCTTTTTAAATTTGGCCGAGGATTACATAGTAGAGGTTATGCCAAACGCGTATGTTCGCCCGTTAGACCCGGCCAAAAGCGTTACGCAAAACTACCCCCGCACCACCTTTACCGTTGCACTGGCGGCTTTGGCGGGCGCAGCCGTGGTAATTTTAATTGCGTTAATTGTTTCTACCTTAGACCACACCATTAAAGGCGAAGAAGATTTTTCGGCCAATTACACCGTGCCGGTTTTGGGCAATATTCCAAACTTTAACCTTGCGGTAAAGGAGAACAGAAAACATGAAAAATAATACCAAGCCTTACGAGCAAAAAACCGTCGAGCAGCCCAAAAATCAGGTACCCTTTGCCGTTATTGAGGCCTACAAGGCCATTCGCACCAACCTGATGTTTGCCATGCCGAACGCCGCCTGCAAAATGTTTGAGGTTTCCAGCCCCAGCGCGGGGGAGGGAAAATCTACCTGTGCGGTTAATTTAGCGGTTGCCTACTCGCAATTAGGGCAGCGGGTGCTGCTGCTGGACGCCGATTTGCGCAAGCCCTCAATCCACCGCAAGCTGCACCTAAACAACTCGAAAGGGTTAAGCTCTATTTTAGTTGGCTTTTGCCCGGTGGAGGAGGCCATTACCCACATTAACCCTAATTTTGATGTAATTGTTTCGGGCCCGCTGCCGCCCAACCCGGCCGAGCTTTTAAGCAGCGACAGCATGGGCGATTTATTAGACCGTATGCGCGGCGCCTACGACTGTGTGATTATTGACACACCGCCGCTGAATGTTGTTTCGGACGCTTTAGCGCTTTCCCCCAAAACCGAGGGCATTGTAATGATATTGCAAAACAACCGCACCACGCACGACCAGTACCAAAAGGCGGCCGCGGGGTTAGAGTTTGCCGGGGCCAAGCTGCTGGGCGTTGTAATTAACGACAGCGACGAAAAAAGCGCCCGGTACAAGTACAGCGGCAAAAAGTACAAGTACGGTTACCGCTACTAATGTTTACCGACCTACACACCCACCTGCTGCCCGGTGTAGACGACGGGCCAAAGTACAGCGCCCAGGCGCTGGCGCTGGCGCAGGCTGCCTTACAAAACGGAATTACCAGCCTTGCCGTTACGCCGCATTTTTACGCGTGGCGGCACAGCTTTGAGGAGCGGCTGACCACCCGCGACCGGCAGCTGGACGCATTTTTGGCGCTGCTAAAGCAAGAACACTGTGGCTTTGAAAAAATTGCTGCCGGGTTTGAGGTTGCCTATTTTAAAAGCATTGCCACCTGCGAGGAGCTGGACTGGCTGACCATTGGCGGCTCAAGGTACTTGCTGTTAGAGCTGAACGGCGGGGTGGTAAACAGTGCGCTGGTGGCGCATTTGCAGGCGCTTTGCGACCGGGGGTTTAAGGTTGTTTTAGCGCATTTAGAGCGGTTTGTAAATTACCGCGGGTTTGAAAAGCTAATACCGCTTTTAAAAAGGCAAGAGCTTTTGGCGCAAATTAACGCCGATTCTATTTTTAAATTTTTTTCCCGCAGGGCGGTTAAGGCGCTGTTAGACGAAGGCCTGGTGCATTTGCTGGCCAGCGATATGCACAGCGTTGCCAAGCGGCCGCCAAAAATGGCCGAGGCCTTTGAGTGGCTAAGCAAAAATTACGGCAGCCGGCTTTGCGGCCAGCTGAACGAGAATGCGGCAAAAATTTTAAGCGAGAGTTTGGGCGCCGGGTTTAAAGAATTTTAAAACGAGGTTGTTGCAGCTAATGGAAAAAATTAAATTACCTAAATTTTCTATTCGCATTGCCACGATTATGGTAATAGACCTACTATTAATGGCGCTGGCGTTTTTTGTTTGCTATTATTACACCGAACAGGTTGTTCACGCCAATGTAATAGGGGGCAAGCTGTTTTCAACCCTATTTTGCTATGTAGCCGTTTATTTTTGCAGCATTGCGCTGTTGGGCGGCTATTTGCGTAAAACACTGTACCGGCTTTCGGCAACCGTGTTGCTGCTGTTGGCCTCTACCATTTTAACCGACGCAATTATTATTTTAATAAATCTCGGGGAAACCCAGCAGTTTTTGTTTGGGCTGCTGCTTTGCACGGCGCTTTCATTCACCCTGCTTACGGCTGCCCGTATTGTACATAAGCTAACCTTAGAGCGGTTTATTTTAAAACCCGGCGGGCTGTTTCGCGCAAAGCCGGCGTTAATTATTGGGGCGGGTTTTTCGGGCAAAAAGATATACCGGGAGTTGGTAGAAGCCGGCAGCGGATACACGCCGGTTTGTTTTGTAGATGACGATGAATCTTTAAGCGGGCGCTCGGTTTGCGGGCTGCCGGTTTACGGCTCCTCCATGCTGGTTCCGGAGCTGGTGAAAAAATATCATATAGAATTGGTTGTTTTGGCTATTCCCTCTATTAAAGACGAGCAGCGAACCCGAATTCTTTCCTACTGCAAGGATTTAGACTGCAAGGTGCGGGTGCTGCCCTCGCTGAACGCGTTAATAGAGAATGAGAGCTTTTTTAACCAGGCGCACGCGGTAGATGTAAAGCAGCTGCTGGGGCGGGAGGTTATTACCCTGCGCAACAGCGCTGCCGAACAGCTTATTTTTGGCAAGACCTGCCTGATTACCGGGGGCGGCGGCTCAATTGGATCGGAGCTTTGCCGGCAAATTATTAGCCTGAACCCCAAACTCATTTGCATTTTAGATATTTATGAAAACAACGCCTATGAAATTCAGCAGGAACTGCTGCGCAACGGCTACCCCAAGGAGCAGCTGGTAGTTGAAATTGCCTCAGTGCGGGATTATAACAAGCTGGACTTTTTATTTAACCTTTACCGGTTTGACATTGTTTTTCACGCCGCGGCGCACAAGCATGTACCGTTAATGGAGGATAATCCGGAGGAGGCGGTTAAGAACAATGTGGCCGGCACCTACAATGTTGCCCGTTTGGCGCAAAAGTACCGGGTTCAAAATATGCTGTTAATTTCTACCGACAAGGCGGTAAACCCCACCAATGTAATGGGTGCTACCAAACGTGTTTGCGAAATGGTGCTGCAAAGCCTTTCGCAGTTGCCGCAAAACCCCACTAAATTTGCCATGGTTCGGTTTGGCAATGTGTTGGGCTCTAACGGGTCGGTTATTCCGCTGTTTTCAAAGCAAATTGAGCAGGGCGGCCCGGTTACGGTAACCCACCCGGATATTATTCGTTATTTTATGACGATCCCCGAGGCGGTTGCGCTGGTGATTGAGGCGGCCGCCATGGCCAAGGGCGGCGAGGTTTTTGTGTTGGACATGGGCGAGCCGGTTAAAATTGTAACCCTGGCCGAAAATTTAATTAAAATGTACGGGTACGAGCCGTATGTTGATATTGATATTGATTTTTGCGGCCTGCGCCCCGGAGAAAAGCTGTTTGAGGAGTTGCTGATGAACGACGAGGGCCTGGGCCGAACTGAAAATAACAAAATTTTTATTGGCAGCGTGCAGCAGGTAGATAACGCGGTGTTTGAGCCGCAGCTGCAGGAGCTGTTGACCGTTGCGGCCGAGAATAACTCCGGCCGTGTGGTAGAGCTGCTGCACCGGGTGGTTGACACTTACCACAGCCCCAAGGTAAACGCCTGCCCGCACGGTGAGCCTGTCTTGGCAAAATAACTTTTAACGCAAATTTAAAATTGAACCTTAAAAATTGGTGCTCCGCGGCAAAATGCCGCGGAGCACTGTGTGCTTTCTTAAAAACACGCGGAATGGTTAAAACGCGCAAAGCCGACAAAAGGCGCTAAAGCGGGCCAAAAGCAAAAAATTGGCAAAAACGGGGCGTTGGCAAAAACACAAGCTGCTGAAATGCCTACCGACAAGTCAGACCAAAAAAGCACCCGGCCGGGGCGCTTTTAAGCATTCGGCCGGGGGCGTTTTAATTTTTTGCCGCTGTGTCGGCTAAATTATTTTTCTTTTTCATTAACGCCGCGGTGCAAAGAATCATTACCAGCGGGAACACCGCCGTTGCCAAAAACCCCAGCTGCATACCGGCCTGCTCGCCGGTTGCGTGAAAGGCGCGGGCAAACGCCGCGTCGAACCCTAAGCGGCCGGCAAGGGCGGTTAAGCCGGTAAGCAGCACCGGGCCAAAGCCGCAGCCAAGGTCGCCCGCCATGGCCAAAAAGCCAAACATTTGGGTGGTGCCGCCGCCATAATGCTTTGCGGCCAAGCTGTAGGTGCCCGGCCACATAACGCTAACGGCAAACCCGCAAACCGCGCAGGCAATTAGGCTTAGCAGCGCGTTGGAGGAAAAGGCAACGGTTAAATAGCAGGCAAGGCAAAGCAGGCCGCAGCCAAAAATGGCGGCGTCTAAGCGAATACGGTCGCCAATTAGGCCAAACAGCACCCGCCCCAGCCCCATTAGCACCGCAAAGGCGCAGGGGCCCAGCAGATCGCACACCCACTTTTTAAGCCCAAAGCCGGTTTGCACAAAAAACGAGGACCATTGAACCATAGTAATTTCGGCCGCGCCGGCACAAAGAATAATAATTAAAAACAGCCAAAGGCCGCGGTCTTTTAAAATAGCGGCGCCGTGTGGGGCGGTGTGTTCGGCTGGCAGCTCTAAAATAGGGGCCTTGTAAAACAAAAAGGTGTTAACGGCCGGCAACAGGGCCCAAAGGGCGGCAATAAGCTGCCAGCGGCCGTTACCCAGCACTAAAAGCAGCAGGGTGGTTCCGGCAACGGCCAGCACCTGCCCCCAGCTGTAAAACGAGTGCAAAAGGCTCATGCTGCCGGATTTATTGCGGTTGGGCAGCGCCTCAATAATAGGGCTGACAACCACCTCTATAAGCCCGCTGCCAAGCGACAAAAACAGCATAGATACCAGCACCGCCGGGTAAATTGGCAGCAGGTTTGGCAAAACGGCCAGGCACAAAAACCCTAAGGCCGAAAGCCCCTGCGCCGTTACCACGCAGCGCTTGGAGCCGAATTTTGGAACAAGGTAGACCGAAAGTACATCTACAATTAATTGCAGGGTAAAATTAATAAACGAAAGGGCGCCTAACTGCTCAATTTTAATGCCGTAGGGGGCGGCGTTAAAAATAACATACAGCAGCGGCAAAAAGTTGTTTACAAAAGCCTGCACAATGTAGCCGGTGTAGCTGGCTACGGTTGTTAGTTTATATTTTTTCATTTAACTTTGCGGCTGCTCCAGTAAAATTGTTTTTAGCTCCTCGGCGTTGGCGGCAAAGGCCTTGGCGCCGGCCTTAGCCAGCTCCTCTTTTTCACGAAAACCCCACAAAACGCCAACCGGGTAAGCGCCGGCGTTTACCCCGGCCGAAATATCCATGGCGGTATCCCCAATAAAGGCGCACTGCTCGGGCGTTACACCCAGCTGCTTCATAACCAAAAAAGGTCCGGCCGGGTCCGGCTTTGCGGGAATACCGGGCTGCATACCTAAAATAACCTGAAAACGGCTGCCGTAAAGCTTTTTTACAACAATTTCGGCAAAGGCCTGCGCCTTGTTGGTTACAACGGCAACCTTAACGCCGCTGGATTTTAAATCGTCAATTAATTGGCAAAGGCCGGGGTAGGCGGCGGTTTTGTCGGCGTAGTGGGTGGCGTAGCGGGCGCTAAAAGCCTTTTGCACCTTTGCAACCGTTTCGGGGCTGCGGTGCTGCTCGGGCAGCGCGCGCTCTACCATTTTGGTAATGCCGTCGCCCGCGTAGTAGCGAAAATTTTCTACCGGGCGGGTGGGGTAGCCAAATTGTGTTAAGGCGTGGTTTACGCAATCGGCCAAATCAAAAAGGGAGTTGGCTAAGGTTCCGTCTAAATCAAATAAAACTGCTTGAAACATTTTTTCACCTGCTATTATGCTATTGTGAGAGGGTATTGGTAAAATTTTGTTTTGCCCCGGTGGGGCGGGTTTAGTTGGCAAGAGTTGGCTCGAACGCCTGAAAATTAATTCTTTTTCCGGCGGGGGTCTTTTGCCGGGCCAAACGCTCTAACCCTTAAACGCGTAGCTCAGCCGCTACGGCACCGTGAAAATGGCGGGCTAAAACCGGCGCAGCAACCTCGGTAATAAATTCGGTAACCTGCTCGCTGCTGCGGCCGGTGTACAAGGCAGGGTTTAGCATTTGTGTTAGCTGCTCGCGGGAAAGGCCAAAGGTCGGGTCGGCCGCAATGCGATTAATTAGGTCGTTCGTGCCGCCGTTTAGCTTAACATTTTGGGCGGCCGCCTGTGCGTGTACCCGCAGTCGTTCGTGCAGCTCCTGCCGGTTGCCGCCGTTTTTTACGCAGTCCATCATAATATTCTCGGTTGCCATAAAGGGCAGCTTTTCCATAACGCGGCGGTGAATAACCTTTTCGTACACCACCAGCCCGGCCGAAATGTTAATGTAAATATTTAAAATGGCGTCTACGGCCAAAAACGCCTCGGAAACCGAAAGGCGCTTGTTGGCAGAATCGTCCAGCGTGCGCTCGAACCACTGGGTGGCGGCTGTAAAGGCCGGATTTAAGGAATCGGTTATTACATACCGCGCCAGGGCGCAAATGCGCTCACTGCGCATGGGGTTGCGCTTGTAGGGCATGGCCGAGGAGCCAATTTGGCTTTTTTCAAACGGTTCCTCTACCTCCTCAAACGATTGCAAAATTCTAAGGTCGTTGGCAAACTTGTAGGCGCTTTGCGCAAAGCCCGAAAGAACCGCCAAAAAGTAGGCGTCTACCTTGCGGGAGTAGGTTTGGCCAGAAACCGGCACACAGCCGGCAAAGCCCATCTCCTCGGCAATTTGCTGCTCAACCGCTTTTACCTTTTGGGCGTTGCCGCCAAACAGCTCCATAAAGCTGGCTTGGGTGCCGGTGGTGCCCTTAGAGCCTAACAGCTTTAGCTGGCCCAGCTCAAATTCCAGCCGGGTAATATCTTGAACCAGTTCGTACGCCCAAAGGGTGGCGCGCTTGCCAACGGTTGTTAGCTGCGCCGGCTGCAGGTGGGTGTAGGCAAGGCAGGGCATTGACCGGTATTTTTCGGCAAAATCGGTTAAATTTTTTAACACCTGCGCGGCCTTTTTTAAAATTATTTTAGAGGCCTCGCGCAGAATAATTACATCGGTATTATCGCCAACATAGCAGCTGGTGGCGCCTAAGTGAATAATAGGCTCGGCCTTGGGGCACTGCTTGCCGTAGGCGTAAACATGGCTCATAACATCGTGCCGCACCTCGCGCTCGCGCTGCTCGGCGGTGGCAAAATCAATATCCTCCACATGGGCCTGCATTTCGGCCAGCTGCTCGTTGGTAATGTTTAGCCCCTGCGCCTGCTCGGCACGGGCCAAAGCAACCCAAAGGCGGCGCCAAGTGGTAAACTTAAAGCGCTCGGAAAAAACAAATTGCATTTCGCTGCTGGCGTAGCGGGTGGAAAGTGGGGAAATGTACTTTTCTTTTTCTGTCATGTTAATGCTCCTATTCCCAATATTTTCTGTCTAAACTTCTAAATTGAATGGCGCCAAAAATGTGGCTGTTTTCAATTTGCTCGCTGCCGTCTAAGTCGGCTAAGGTGCGGGCAACCTTTAAAATGCGGTCGTACGCGCGGCCCGAAAGACCCATTTTGTTAAACGCGGTTTGCAGGGTTTCGGCCGCCCGGCTGCTTAAAACGCAATATTTACGCATTAAGGCCGGCGTTAATTTGGCGTTGCAGCGAACGCCGGTGCCGGCGTACCGCTTGTTTTGCAGGGCGCGGGCGCGGTCTACCCGGGCTTTAATTTCGGCCGAGCTTTCCTCCCCGCCGGGGGCGTTTAGCTCCTCGTACTTTACGGGCGGCACCTCTACATGAATATCTAACCGGTCCAGCATGGGGCCCGAAATGCGGCCCAAATACTTGCTAACGGCCTTGGGCGTGCAGGTGCAGCGCTTGGTTGGGTGGCCAAAAAAGCCGCAGGGGCAGGGGTTCATGGCGGCAATTAGGGTAAAAGAGCAGGGGTAGGTAAGGGTGCCCGCCACGCGGGAGACGGTAACGGTTGCGTCCTCTAACGGGGCACGCAGCGCCTCCATTACATCGCGCCGAAATTCCGGCAGCTCATCCATAAACAATACGCCGTTGTGCGCTAAAGAGATCTCGCCGGGCTTTGGCACCGAGCCTCCGCCCGACATGGCCGCCATTGAAACGGTGTGGTGCGGGGATCGAAAGGGCCGCGTTGTAATTAATGGGGCGGCTGCCGGCAGCACCCCGGCAATGGAGTGGATTTTTGTGGTTTCAATAGATTCCTGCTCAGTCATTTCGGGCAAAATGGTTGGAAAACGCTTTGCCAACATACTTTTACCCGAGCCGGGCGGCCCAATTAACAGCACATTGTGCCCGCCGGCGGCTGCAACCTCTAAGGCTTTTTTGGCCAGCACCTGCCCCTTTACCTCGCTAAAATCTACCGTGTAGCGCTGCTTGGTAAGCTGGGCGGCGGTTGGCTGAACCGGCTGGGCGGTTTCTTCGCCGTTTAAAATTTTAACCAGCTGCTGCACGCTTTGCACGCCAAAAACATTTAGGCCGGCAACTACCGCGCCCTCGGCGGCGTTTTGCAGCGGCACAAACAAATTTTTAATGCCGTGCTCGCGCGCTAAAAGGGCCATGCAAAGCACGCCGTTTACCGGCCGCAGCTCCCCATCTAACGAAAGCTCGCCAATAAACGCGCAGCCACCGGTGCTTTGGCGCAGCTGCCCGGTTGCCGCCATAAGGGCAATAAAAATGGGAACATCGTACAGCGTGCCCTCTTTTTTGCGGTCGGCCGGGGCTAAATTTACCGTAATTTTGCCCGAGGGAAAGTGGTACCCGCTGTTGCGCATGGCCGACTGCACCCGGTTTTTCGATTCCCGAACGGCCAGATCCGGCAGGCCTACAACATCAAAGCTGAAAACGCCGTCGGAAACATCGGCCTCTACCTCTACCATGTAGGCGTCCATGCCAAAAAGGCCAATACTGTTTTGTCTTGTAAAAATAAAAATCCCCCCGTTTTGTGGTTAAAAGGTAGAAAGGTTTTTCAGACACCGGATTTGCGGCACTCGCTGCGCCAAAACCGCCCGCAATTTTTCTTTCAGACTGCAGCTTTTAGGTAAAGGTCTTGGCAAACTTTTAATAGGATTCGTACCGAACGGTATCTACCACCTTGCCGTTTTGCAGCACCAGGCGCGGCACTCGGTGGGAAACAGCGCAAAGCAGCTCGTAATTAATAGTTTGCAGCAGAGCGGCCGGCTGTTCTACCGGCAAATGCTCGCCAAACAGCTCAACGGCGTCGCCGGGCTTGGCGGCCGGGCAGTTGGTAATATCTATCATTGCTTGGTCCATGCAAATGCGACCCAGCAGCGGGCACAAAACCCCGTGCAGCCAAACGCTGCCCTTGCCCGAAAGGCCCCGCATATAACCGTCGGCGTAGCCGGCGGCAATGGTGGCAACCCGCATAGGTTCTTTAGCGGTAAAGGTGCGGCCGTAGCTTAGGCTTTCGCCGGGCTGCACCGTTTTAATTTGCGAAATAACCGTTTTAAACGAAAACACCGGCTTTAAGGGTACCGGCAGCTGCAGCCCGTTTGAGGGGGTGCAGCCGTACATAATAATACCGGCGCGGTAAAGGCTGGTTTCAAAATCCCTTTGCAGCAGCGTTGCGGCCGAGTTTGAGCAGTGCAGGCAAAGCTGCCGCCCCGGCAAAAGGGCCTTTAAGCTTTTGCAGGCCGCTGTAAAGCGCTGGTACTGCCCGGCGGTAAAGGCGCCGGTGCAGTCGCCGTCGGTATCGGCCGCGGCAAAGTGGGTAAAAGCGCCGGTAACCTGCAGGCCGGGGGTGTTTACAATTTCTTTGGCGGCATTGGTAAATTCCTCCGGCTGCCAATGCTCGCGGCAGTTTAGGCCTAACCGGCCCATGCCGGTATCTAACTTAACATGGCAGCAAAGGGTTTTGCCGGCCGGCAGGCGTTCGGCAAGGTCCTTGGCGTAGCTTGGGCTAAAGGCGGCTACGGTAATGCCGTTTTCGCTAAGCTCGGCCGCGGCGGCCGGGTCTACCCGACCCAGCACCAAAACGGTGCCCGTAACGCCGTGGCGGCGCAGGTCTAACGCCTCGTACTCGTTAGAAACGGCAAAATGCTGCACCCCCAGCCGCTGCAAAAACGGCACCACGGCCCGGCAGGTGTGCCCGTAAGCGTTGGCCTTTACTACCGCCATTATTTTTTGCACGGGCGCAAATTTTTTAATTTGGTTTAGGTTGTATTCTAAATGGTTTAGGTTAATTTCTGCCCAGGAATGTTGGTACATAAAACCGCCCCTTAATTTTTTTTAACCTTTGCGGCCGGGTCAACGCCCGAAGGGCCGGCGGCCTGCCCTACAAAATGGGGCAGAGGGCCGGCGGTAAAACAGCGCAATGCTTGAACAGATTTTTAAAAGCCGCAAGCGGCCTTTTACATTATACATCAGCTATAAAAGGCAGTCAAGAAATTATTAAAACTATTCATAATGTCAAATTCAAAATTTTTCATTGACATTTGGTAAAATTTTAGATAGTATTATATATAGGTGTATATAGGGGAGTTTGGCCTGTGCCGGCTCGCCGCGGGGGCAAGACCCGCAGGCCTTACCCAAAACTTAAAAACATTTAGGCTGTTTGGCACTGCTGCCGGCAGCGTTTAGGAGGAAATAAAATGGATAATACCAAAAAGTCCATGGATACCATTGTAAACCTGGCCAAAAGCCGCGGGTTTGTTTACCCGGGCAGCGAAATTTACGGTGGCCTGGCCAATTCCTGGGACTACGGCCCCCTTGGCGTGGAGCTGAAAAACAACATTAAAAAAGCTTGGTGGAAAAAATTTGTGCAGGAGTGCCCTTACAATGTTGGGCTGGACAGCGCTATTTTAATGAACCCCGAAACCTGGGTGGCCTCGGGCCATTTAAGCGGGTTTTCGGATCCGCTTATGGATTGCAAGCAGTGCAAAACCCGCCACCGCGCCGACAAATTAATTGAGGACTATGTTGCCGAAAACGGCCTTTCGGATAATCCGGCCGGCATGAGTGATTCCGAAATGATGGACTACATTCGCGCGCACCACATTACCTGCCCGGCCTGCGGCGGCGCCGAATTTACCGATATTCGCAAATTTAACCTGATGTTTAAAACCTTTCAGGGCGTTACGGAGGATAGCTCCTCTACCTTATATCTGCGCCCCGAAACCGCGCAGGGCATTTTTGTTAACTTTAAAAACATTCAGCGCACCACCCGTAAAAAAATCCCGTTTGGCGTGGGGCAAATTGGTAAATCCTTCCGCAACGAAATTACCCCCGGTAACTTTATTTTCCGTATTCGGGAATTTGAGCAAATGGAGCTGGAATTTTTCTGCAAACCGGGCACCGATTTGGAATGGTTCGATTTTTGGCGCGGCTACTGCCGTAAATGGCTGCTGGATCTTGGCCTGAACGAGAATAATTTGCGTTTGCGCGACCATGATAAAGACGAGCTTTGCTTTTACTCGAAAGCCACCACCGATTTTGAATTCATGTTCCCGTTTGGGTGGGGCGAGCTGTGGGGCGTTGCCGATCGTACCGATTACGACCTTTCGCAGCATGCGGAGCATTCCGGCGAGCCTATGGAGTACTTTGACCCGGAAACCAACGAAAAGTACACCCCGTATGTAATTGAGCCCTCCTTAGGGGCAGACCGTGTAACCTTAGCCTTTTTGTGCGACGCTTACGATGAGGAGACCGACGAAAAGGGCGACACCCGCGTAGTGCTGCGACTGCACCCGGCGCTGGCGCCATTTAAGGCCGCCGTGCTGCCGCTTTCTAAAAAATTAGGCGAGCAGGCCACCGCCATTTTTAACGACCTTAGCAAAGATTTTATGGTAGATTATGACGACGCCGGCTCTATTGGCAAGCGCTACCGCCGGGAGGATGAAATTGGCACCCCCATTTGCATTACCTACGATTTTGACTCGGTAGAGGACGGCTGCGTTACCGTGCGCGACCGCGACACCATGGAGCAAAAGCGCATTAAAATTGAAGAACTTAAAACCTACATTGCTGCAAAAATTGTTTTTTAATCCGGGCAAGGCTTAGGCAAGTGTGCAGGTGTGTAATTCACCCTTCATTCCTGCGCCGTGGTTCACCTGAACGGCCCAATAAAAGCGCAGTGTTAGCCTACCCCACCGGCTTTTAAGCCGGCGGCTTGCAGCCCTAAAACCGGCTGCGGGCGGGGCGGCTGCCGCGCACTTTACAGCACAAGGGCGGGCTGACCAAAACCGTCGGCCCGCCCTTTTTGCAAATTTAGGAGGAGCTTTATGACATCAACAACCGTTTTACTTATGCTGGCAGAGCTTTTGGGCGGCCTGGCGTTTTTTATGTTCGGCATGAATATTATGTCCGGCGGGCTGGAGACCATGGCCGGCGGCGCCCTGGAGCATACCTTAAAAAAGGTTACCAAAAGCCAGTTTTTAAGCTTTTTTTTAGGGGCCGGTATAACCATTGCCATACAGTCCTCCTCGGCCATGACGGTAATGCTGGTAGGTTTGGTAAACTCGGGCATTGTAAATTTTTGCGATTCGTTTGGGGTAATAATGGGCTCCAACGTTGGCACCACCCTTACCGCCTGGCTGCTAAGCTTAACCGGAATTGAGGGCGGAAACTTTTTTTTAACCCTGTTAAAGCCCATGACCTTTGCCCCCATTTTGGCCTTTGTTGGCATTGTGCTTCGTATGTTTGCCAAAAGCCAAAAAAAGCACAATATTGGCTACATTTTAATTGGCTTTGCCATTTTAATGACGGGCATGGATTTTATGAGCAATTCCATGCAGACCGTGCAGGAAATGCCCGGTTTTCAAAGCATGCTAACGGCCTTTGGCAACAGCCCGCTGTTGGCGCTGCTGGTTTCAATGGTTTTTACCGGAATTATACAGTCTTCGGCCGCTACCATTGGTATTGTGCAGGCGCTGGCGCTTTCGGGCAGCATTTCTTACGAAATGGCCATTCCGCTGGTGCTGGGCGCTAACATTGGAACCTGTATTACGGCGCTTATTTCGGCCTTTGGCACCAGCAAAGCCGCCAAGCGCGTGGTTGCCATGCACATTTATGTTAATGTAATTGGCTCGATTGTTTGCTTAATTTTGCTTTACATTGTGCGGGCCTTTAACCCCGGCCTTACCGGCAGCACTATTTCTATGCTAGGGGTTGCTGTGGTGCACACCCTGTTTAACACCATTAACACCGTTGTGCTGGTGCCGTTTCGCAAGTGGGTTATTCGCCTTTGCGAGGTTACCGTGCCCGATAAAAAGGGCGAAACCTCGCATACCGTTTTTTTGGACGAGCGTATTTTTTTAAACGCGCCGCTGGCCTGCGACGAATGTAAGCGCCTGACCGGCGAAATGGCCGAGCTGGTGCGGGGCATGATGCTTTCGGCCATTGGCTTGTTTGAGCAGTACCACAACAAAACGGCCGAGCAGATTAACGAGAACGAAAAGCTGGTAGATAAGTACGAGGACCGCCTGGGCACCTATTTGGTGCGCATTGGGGGAAGTGACGCCACCGAGCAGATCTCGCACAAAATTGCCCGTATGCTGCACAGCATTGGCGATTTTGAGCGTATTGGCGACCACGCTGTTAACCTTTGCAAGCTGGCGCAGGAGATGCACGAAAAGGGCGTTGCGTTTTCGGAAAACGCCCGAAACGAAATTAAGGTAATGACCGGTGCGCTAATTGAAATTGTAAACCTTACGGTAGACGCCTTTGTGCACGACGACGCAGCCGAGGCGGCGCATGTAGAGCCGTTGGAGCAGGTAATTGACAAATTGAACGACGAGCTGCATGCCCGCCACATTGACCGGCTGCAAAACGGCATTTGCACCATTGAGCTGGGCTTTATTCTTTCCGACATTTTAACCAACTACGAGCGCATTGCCGACCATTGCTCGAACTTAGCGGTTTACACCGTGCAGCTGAGCGGCAGCAAGTTAGATACGCACAAATATTTGCGCAAAGTAAAGTCGGAAAAAGCCGGCGCCTTTGTTGAGGATTACCGCCAATTTGAGCAAAAGTACGCACTGAGCGAGGAATAACACAGGTGGACAAGCTGTTATTAACCCCCATTGCGCACATTCAAACCGATTTTAACGAAAAATTTGGCATTCCCCGCCAAAGCCGGCTGGTAGCCGGGCTAAAGGCCAAAATTGTTTTTGCGCCCGAGTACCGGCAGCCGCAGGCACTGCGCGGGCTGGCAGATTTTTCGCACCTTTGGTTAATTTGGGGCTTTACCAAGGCGTTTGGGCACCCGTTTTCGCCAACCGTTCGCCCGCCGCGGCTGGGCGGGAACGAAAAAATGGGGGTGTTTGCTACGCGGTCGCCCTTTCGGCCCAACCCTATTGGGCTTTCCTGCGTGGAGTTGGAGAGTATTGAGCAAACGCTAAACGGCCCGGTTTTAACGGTGCGCGGGGCCGATTTATTAAACGGTACCCCAATTTACGATATAAAGCCCTACATTCCCTACGCCGACAGTGTACCAAGCGCCCTATCCGGGTTTACGGCGCAAAACAACGCCTACACCCTGCAGGTAAACCTGCCGCCGCAGCTAAAGCAGGCGGTTCCGCCCGAAAAGCTGCAGGGCTTGCTGGGGGTGCTGGCGCAAGATCCCCGCCCCCCTTACCAGCAGGACCCCAACCGGGTTTACGGCCTAAGCTTTGCAAATTTAGAGGTGCATTTTAAGGTGCGGGGAACTGGGCTAACGGTAATTGATATTACCAAAACCGGCAAGGCAGAATAACCCCGGCGCGTAAACGCCCGCAACAAATAAACGCCCGGCTGCCTAAATTAGGGGCGAGCGGGGCGGAGTTTGGCTTGCAGCCGGCAGACAGAGCCGGGGGGCAGCAACAAAGCAAAATAAACCCGGCGGGCTAAATTGGCAAGGCAAAATAACCGCCGGGCAACAAAAAACTGCCCGTTTTGGGGCGCGGCCGCCATAAATTTTTGCGGCAAAGCGGCCGGCGTTAGCCGTTGCCTTTCGGCGCAGTATTTTAAGCTTTAAATTTTAAGCGTTAGGTTTAGCCGCGGTGCGCCGCGGCTGTTTTTATAGCCCGTTTTTAAAAATAATTGCCCGTTTTAAAAATAAAACAACCCAACCGGCAAAGGGGGCCAAAGGCCCAAACCTTTTTGCCGGCTGGGTTGTTTTTTGCTGAAAGGCTTTGTTTTTTGGGGCTAAAGGGGCAAATAACCGGTGCCCGCAAAAAAGCTTTTGGGTTTTAATTTTTGGGTGCAGGGTATTGAAATGTAGTGTATTGTAGTTTAGGGCGTTGGGGTTTGGAGTGTTGGGGTTTGGAGTGTTGGGGTTTAGAGTGTTGGGGTTTAGAGTGTTAGGGTGCAAGGTGTTGGAGCGTAGAGTGTTGAGGTGCAGGGTGTTGGAGCGCAGGGAGCCTGCCTTAGTTGCTTTCTAAAATTAGGCGGGTTAAATAATAAAGGTCTTTTAAATTGGTTTGGCCGCTGCCGTCGTAGTCGCAGGAAAGGGGAGCGGCTTGCCCGCCCCAGCCGGCAATTTTTTGGGCCAGCAGGGTAAGGTCTTTTAAATCTAAGCTGCCGTCTTTGGTTAAATCGCAGCCGTTTAACGCAAAAAAGCGAACGCCGTATTCCTGGGCGGCTTTTTCGGCGGCGGTGCCGGCGTAACCGGCTACGCTAACGGTTCTTTCCTGTGCGGCGCTGCAAATGCCAAAAGCCTCGGTTACGCTTTGGGGCAAAACCAGCCGCTTTAGCTGCGGATTGCTGAAGTACCCGTTTACAACCTGCACGCCCTGCGGAATAATAATTTCGGTAAGGGCCGGGTCGGCAAAGGCGTCGCTGCTAATTTCGGTAACAACGCCGCCGCCCGGCACCTTGGCGCCAATGCAGGCTTTTAACAGGCGGCGGGTGCTTTTTTCAATTAGGCAGCCGTTTATAACCGTGTAAAACGCATTTTCCCGCGCTACGCCAATTTGGCGCAAATTTAAAAAGCCTTGCAGCAGGTTGGGCTCTAAAACCTCTATATTAGCCGGAATGTACAAATACTCGGCTTGCAATTTGCTGCTTAAAGCCCCGTAAAGCACGGTTTTAATTTCGGGGTTGGTTGGAATTTCGGCGTTTAAGCCCACCATAAGCAGGGCCAAATCGCCGCGGCGAACCAGGCAGTTGTTGGTGCTGTAAAAGGCGGTGTTTTCGGGCGAAACCAAAATTTCGGCCAGGGCGGTGCAGCCGTAAAAGCTGTTGGAAAACACCTGCTGCACGGTTTGGGGCACAAAAATGCTTTTTAAAGCGGTGCAGCCCTGAAAGGCCGATTCGCCCATTCCAACCAGCCCATTTTGCAGGGTAACGCCGGTTAAGCCGGTACAGCCCCAAAAGGCGCCCGGATTAATGTAGGTAATATTGGCCGGAACCGTAACGCTTTTTAAGCCGGTGCAGCCCCAAAAGGCGTAATAGTCAATTTCGGTAACCGCACCGTTGGCCGGAATAACGCTGTTTTTGCAGCCGGCCACAACGGTTTTACGGCTTTTGTTTACCAGGCAATTGCCTTGGGCCTCAAAAATCGGGTTGCCGGCTTGAACCGTAATGCTTTCCAGCGCGGTGCAGCTTTTAAAGGGGGCGTTGGCAATTTCGGTTACGCTTTTAGGCAGGTGAATGGCTTTTAAGGCGGTGCAGCCCTCAAACGCGCTTGCTTCAATTTTTTTTAGCCCACTTGGCAGCGTTACCGTTTGCAGGGCGCTGTTGTTTAAAAAAGCGTTGCTGTAAATGGCGGTAACATTGTACTTGCCCAATTTTTGCGGAATAACTACATTTTTTTCTGTGCCGTGGTAGGCGTAAAGCAGCGTGCCGTTTTCCTCCGGCATTTCAATGTATTCAAAGCCGTTATAAACCGGGTATTCGTAAGCCTTGGCGGGTACCAAAAGGGCGCTTGCCGCTAAAAGTGCCGCAAAAATAACCGTAAAAATTTTTTTCATGCTCTATTCTCCTTTTAATTTGTTCAATTGTTTTTTGTTTAGGCTGGGCCGTTTTTTGGCGCCGTAAAGGGCGGCGGGTTTAAAATTTTGCCGCCAACCTTGCCGAACGGCATTACCAATAACAGCAATTAGCTGTTTTGGTTGTCTACCGCATAAACCACACAGGCAATTCCCGCAATTACAGAAAAAAGTATGGCGCCGCCAAAGGCATTTTCCAGCGCGGCGCCGGCAAAAAAGCCAACCAGCCCGGCCAGCGCCATCATAATAAGCGATACAACGGTTCTAAATTTTTTCATTGCCTTTTATTACCGGCGCTGCTCAATTTCGCGAATCATTTGCACGCGGCGCTCGTGGCGGCCGCCCTCGTACTCGGTTTCTAAAAACGCGTCTACCAGCATTTCGGCAAGGCCGGGGCCAACCACACGGGCGCCAAAGGCCAGCATATTGGTGTTGTTGTGCAGGCGGGAAAAACGGGCCGTGTAGGTTTCGGAGCAAACCACGCAGCGAATGCCCTCAACCTTGTTGGCGGCTAAGGAGATGCCAACCCCGGTGCCGCAAATTACAATGCCGCGGTCTACCTCCCCGGCGGCTACGGCGCGGGCAACCTTCTCCCCGTAAATGGGGTAATCTACCGAATCGGTGGTGTCGGTGCCAAAGTTTACAACCTCGTGCCCCTTTTGTTGTAGGTAGGCCATAATGTGTTTTTTTAGGGCCGTGGCGGCGTGGTCGTTTCCAATTGCAATTTTCATGAATAAAACCTCCAAAGAATATTGTATTATTTTTTAAGGGGCAAAGCCGGGCGGTCCCCGTTTTTACCAAGCCTTTTTAAAGCGTTATTCAAAGCCCTTTAGCAGGCCGTTTTTTAACATACTTTGCGCCGCTAACAGCACGCCGGCGTGGGCGCTGTGAAAATTCAGCCCCCCCTGCATCCAGGCGGCGTAGGGTTCGCGCAGCGGGGCGTCGGCCGAAAGGTCTATAGAGGAGCCTAAGGTAAAAGCGCCGGCCGCCATAATTACCTGGTCGTTGTAGCCCGGCATGTCCCACGGCTCCGGCGTAACAAAAGAATCTACCGGCGCGCCGCGCTGCATACCCTGGCAAAAGGCAATAAGGGCCTTGGGGTTTTCCAGCACAATGCTTTGAATAATATCGGCCCGCGGCTCGGCTGCTGTTGGGGTAACGGTGTAGCCGCAGCTTTCAAAAAAAGCGGCCGCAAAAACGGCGGTTTTTAGGGCTTCGCCCGTTACATGGGGGGCGTTGAACCAGCCCAAAAACAGCTCGCGGTTGTGGCCTAAGGTGGCCCCAATCTCCCGCCCTACGCCGGGGGCTGTCATGCGGTGGGCGCACTGCTCAATAAGCTCTTTTCGGCCGGCAATGTACCCGCCGGAGGGGGCAATGCCGCCGCCCGGGTTTTTAATTAACGAGCCCATTATTAAATCGGCCCCAACGCAGCAGGGCTCCTGCCGGTTGGTAAATTCGCCGTAGCAGTTATCTACCATAATAATAACGCCGGGGGCCGCCGCGCGAATGGTTTGGCAAAGGCGCTTAATTTCGGCAATTTGCAGGCTTGGCCGCAGGGAGTACCCGCGCGAGCGCTGTATGTAGGCAACCTTGTAGGCGCCGTTTTTCAGCTTTTCGGTAATGGCGGCGTGGTCGGGTGTGCCGTCCGGCTTTAGGGCAACCTCATCGTACCCAATGTTAAAATCGGCCAAGGAGCCGTCGGTTTTTTCGTCGCAGCCCAAAACGCCAATAAGGGTATCGTACGGGCGGCCGGTTACGCACAGCAGCCGGTCGCCGGGGCGCAGCACGCCAAAAAGGGCTACGGAAATGGTGTGGGTGCCGCTGGCAAAGCTGTACCGCAGCAGGGCGTCTTCGGCGCCTAAGCTTTGGGCAACAACGCGGTCCAGCGTGTCGCGGCCGCGGTCATCGTACCCGTAGCCGGTTGTTGCGGCAAAATGGCTTTCGCTAACCCCGTTTTCAATAAACGCGTTTAAAACCTTTAGCTGGCAATACTCGGTTGTTTTTTCAATTTCGGCAAACGGTTTGCTGCATTGCTGCAGCACGGCGGCGTCCAGCTTTTGCAGGCGCTCGTCTATTTTAAAAAAATCCATTTATCTTTAAAATTCCTTTCTTTAGCCGTGTTTTGCGGTTGGGCGCGGTGCCTTGCCCGGCTGCCAACAATTTTTAAGGCCGGCGGTTTTTCTGGCCGACGGTTCGCTGCGGTTAGCAGCTACCACAACCGGCGGCTCACTATGGCCAGTGGTTCGCTGCGGCCAGTGGTTCGCTGCAGTTAGCAGCTACTGCGACCGGCGGTTTACGGTGCACAACGGCTAACCTTAATTAACGGGTTACCGGGGGTTAGCGGCTTATTACAACCAGCAGCTTATTTTGGCCAACGGTTTACTTTGGCCAACAGCTACTGCGACCAGCTTCTTACTTCGGCCAACGGTTGGGGGCAGCCAACGGTTTACTTTGCAATTTTCTTTTACAGCCGGCCTACCGTAACGGCCTGCCCGGTTTTTACAAAGCCGCAGGCCTTGTAAAACGGCTCGGTTTGCGGGGCGCAGCAAACATAAAACCGCCGCACCCCGGGTAAAAGAGCGGGCAAAGCGGCTAACAATTGCCGCCCGCGACCCTTACCGCGCAGCTGCGGCAGCACCGCCACCCCGCTAAGCACGGCGCTGCCGCCAAACAGGTGGGAAACAACCGCGGCTGCCCCGTTTAGCGTGGCGCAAAAAGCGTAGCCGTGCCGAATTTTGTGCGAAAGATCGGCGTACCAGCCGTTGTACTCTACCTTAGCAATGCTTGAGTTGGGGCTGCTGTATAAAATTTGGTAGCAGCCCTTTAGGTTGTTTTGCTGCACGGCGGCCGGCACAGCCGCGGCGGGCTGCCCTGGCTGCAGGCAGTATTCGGCAAATAAACCGGGGCTTTTTAAGGCGGTTAAATTGCCCGGCCCCTGCAGCTGCAGGTGGCGCCCGCCAACCGCCTGCACAAAGGCGGTAAGCTCGGCGGGGTTGGCTTTGCTGCCGGCGTAAAGCAGCCAAGAATCCTCTTTTTTACAAAGCAGAGCGGTTGGCCGGTTTTGGGGGCCAAGCTGCTGCCAGGCGGTTAAAAACGGGTAACCGGTGCCGTAGGCAAAAAGGTCGGCGGCAATTTTGGTGCCAACACTGCCCGGCGGCACCGAAAGATTGTTTAAATTTTGTAAAAGCTTTATCATTCGTTATTGTAAAGTAATATAAAATATGAAATACCTTTTAAGGCAACCTTTTAAGAAAATTAAGGAACCCTTTTAAAGCGCCAAAAGCGCCGAAAGCCGGGGGTTACGCCCGGGGCGGCAGAAAAACCAAACTCCTGTTTTTGGCTTTAAAGGCAGCAAAGCTTTGGCAGCAGCGCTGCGGCAAGGGCCTGCAGAGCCTTGCAATCTTCAAGGCTGGCAACGCCGGAGGGGGAGTGAATGTACCGGCAGGGTAACGAGAGCGCCAGCGTGCGCACCCCCGCGCCGGAAAGCGAAATAGCCCCCGCGTTATTACCGCCCGCAACGGCGTTTTTGGTTTGTACGGCAATTTTTTGCTCGGCAGCGGTGGCAAGGGCCAGCTCAAACAGCTCGCGGTCGTACAGGGTGGCACGGTCCATAAACGAAACAACCGCGCCGCCCCCGGCAAAGCAAACGGCTTTTTCGGGCGGGGTGCCGGCAATGTCGTTCGCGGTGGTGGCCTCCAGCACCAGAGCAATGTTGGGCTGTACGGTAAAGGCGGCGGTTTTGGCGCCGCGGCAGCCCAGCTCCTCCTGCACGGTAAAGGTGGCGTAATAATCGTACTCGGCCGGCTGGCTTAGCAGCTGCATGAGCAGCGCGCAGCCCACGCGGTCGTCTAACGCCTTGGCCTTAACAAAATTGCCCTCAAGGGGGGTAAATTCGCTTTCAAAGGTGCCACAGTCTCCGGGCTGCACCAAGGTTAGGGCCTCTGCCCGGTTGGCGGCGCCAAAGTCAATGGTAAGGTCCTTTTGCGTAAAGGGGGCTTTGCGCTCCTCGGCCGAGGCTAAGTGAATGGGCTTGGCCCCAATAACCCCCAAATGGCCGTTTACCAAAACCCGTTTGCAAACAAGGGCCTCGGGCAAAATGCCGCCCAGCGGCTCAAACAGCGCAAAGCCGCTTTCGGTAACGGCGGTAATAATAACGCCTACTTCGTCTAAATGCGCGTCTAACATCACGCGGTTTTTCGGGCGTTTTTCACCCTTTTTAAAGGCAATAATGTTGCCGTTTAAATCTTTTTCGGCGGTGCAGTAGGGGGCAATTTTTTGCAAAATATAATCGGCCGCCGGCTGCTCGCTCCCACTGGGGGCGTTTAGGCAGCACAGGGCTTTTATAAGTTCGTTCAGCGGTTCCATACTTCAGCACCCCTCCTTACAAAATTGGGCCAACAGGTTGGCAACGGCGGCAAGGTCGTTTAGGTTAATCACCTCGCACGGGGTGTGCATATTTCGCAGCGGAATAGAAACAAGGCCGGCCGCTATACCGCCGCCGGTTACCGAAAGCACATCGGCATTGGTGGAGGTGTTAGAGCCCATGACTTCTAAAGTAAAGGGAATGTTATTTTGTTTGGCCAGCTGCTTTAAGGCGGCGGTAACCCTGCCGCTTAGCACCGGGGAAACGCCCACCATGGCGCCGGTGCCCAAAACGGCGGTATGCTCCGGCTCGCAGCCGGGAAAATTGCCAAAGCTAACATCTACCGAAACGGCGCAGCCCACCTTGCCCAGCAGGGCAAAGCCGCCCGTTTTTGCGCCGCGGCAGCCCAGCTCCTCGCCGTTTGTTAGCAAAACGGTAACCGGGCGGGCCCCTTTTAGCGCGGCAGCCTTTTGGGCAGCCAGCAGCACGGCGGCAACCCCGCTGCGGTTATCTAACGCTTTGGCGGTAATGCAGCTGCCGGCCAAGGCGGCGGCGGGGGCACGGTACACGGCAAAATCCCCCGGGCGCACCAAATTTGCGCCGGCCCTGCCAATATCAATTTTTAAATCCTCAAACCCGGCGGCCTTGCTGCCGCTGCTTAGGTGGGGCGGCACGCTGGTAAAAACGCCGGGCACCGGCCGCTGCCCCAAAACGGTAACGGGGGCGCCGGCTAAAATGCGGCTATCTACCGAGCCAACGGGGGCAACGGTTAAAAAGCCGTTTGGGTGAACATGGGTCACGGTAAAGCCAACCTCGTCTAAATGCGCCTCCAGCAAAACCGGCTCCCCGGTGCCGGGCACGGCTGCAATAAGGCGGCCGGGGCTGCGGGTTACGGCGGCAAAGGGGGCTAAAAATTCTTCGGCTACGGCAAAGGCGTTTTCTACCGGGCCAAGGCAGGGGGCGTTACAAAGGTTAAATAATAATTGCTGCATACAAACTCCTTAACCCTTTAGCGCGTTTACCAGCTTTTTAAAAGCGGTGCCGCGGGCAGCAAAGTTTGGAAAAGCGTCAAAACTGGCGCAGGCGGGGCTAAGCAAAACGGTGTCGCCCTCTACGGCGTTTTTGGCCGCCTTGGCAACGGCCTGCTCCATGTTGCTAACATGCACAATAGCGGGGTTAAAGCCCATGTATTTAGGGTCGGCCTTAATAGCTTTTTCAATTTTTTCGGCGGTGGGGCCGCTCAGCAGCAGCAGCTTAACCTTTTCAATAATATAGGGCACCATAGGCTCAAAGGGAATGTGCTTATCGTACCCGCCGGCAAGCAGAACAATGTTTTTGTTAAACGATTTTAAGCCGGCAATGGTGCGGGTGGGGCTGCTGGCAATAGAATCGTTGTAATACTTAACGCCGTTGAGCTCCCGAACAAATTCAATGCGGTGCTCCACGCCTTGAAACTCGTGGGCCACGGCGCGAATCTCCTCGGCCCCTACATAGCCCCAAACGGCCGAAATGGCAGCCAAATAATTATCTACATTATGCTCGCCCATAATGGCAATTTCGCTTTTGTGCATAATGGGGGCGTTAATGCCGCGGTAGCTTACAACCAGGTTGCCGTCGGGGTCTAAATAAGCGCCGTTTTTAACCCGCTTGGTCATAGAAAAATTTAACATTTGGCCGCGAACCTCCCCAGCAAAGCCGGCGGTAATGGCGTCGTCTAAATTCAGCACCGTGCGGGAAAAGGCGTTTTGGTGCAGCATAATATTTTTTTTGGCGCTAATGTATTCGTCCATATCCTTATGCACATCTAAATGGTTGGGCGCCACATTGGTAATTACGGCAATATCCGGGCTTTTACGCATGGAGATCAGCTGGAAGGAGGAAAGCTCTACCACTACGCAGTCCTCCGGCTTAATAGATTCAATTTCGGGCAGCAGCGGGCGGCCAATGTTGCCCCCTACATGAACGGTGCGGCCGGCCTTTTCCAGCATTTTGGCAATTAAGGTGGTGGTAGTGGTTTTACCGTCCGACCCGGTTACGGCAAAAATGGTTGCGGGGCAAAGGTCAAAAAACACTTCCATTTCCGAGGTAACGGCAATGCCGTTGCGGCGGGCTTCGCAAAGCTCGGGCATATTAAAGTTCATTCCCGGGGTGCGAAAAATAACATCTACCTCTAAATTTTTTAAATAATCCTCCCCCAAGCGCAGCTCGGCACCGGCCTGCTCTAAGCGGTCGGCCAGCTCGCCAATGGCGGCGCGCTCCCTGCGGTCGCAGGCTAAAACGCGCGCCCCGCGCTTTAAAAAGTTTAAAATAAGCGGGGTGTTGCTAATGCCAATGCCGCACATGGCAATGCGTTTATTTTCAAGCGAATCAAAAAACTGCTGACAGTCCATTTACAAAAACCTCCAAAAAACATTTAAAGCAACCGCCGTAAATGTACTTTAATACACTTTATATTATAAAGGCTTTAACCAAAAATATCAATTACAAATTGGTATTATTTTGAATTTTAAGCTTTTAGGGTAAAATTGCAAAGGCGGCAGGGGTAAGGGCGGTTTATTTTAGAGCGGCAAAGCACTTGCCCGCCGGGCTAACACCTTACGGGTAATTTTGCGCCTTACTGCGGGCATAAAGGGGCGCAGCCGTGCGGCGTTTACCCCTTGACGGGCTTACCCAAGCACCCAAAAGGGCAATAAAGCCCCAAAACAAAAAAGCCCCGCCAAGGCAAAGCCTTAGCGGGGAAAGAAGTGGGGGAAAGCCTATTTTGCGGAATCTACCGCGGCGGTGCGGTAAACAAATTTAACCTGACCGTCCATTTCGTTGGTAATGCCGGAGAAGGAGCGGTAGTTTTTAGAAACATCTACCACGGCCTTTAAGCGGGTAACCAGGCCGCCCAAGTCGCCGTTTACGGCGTCGCTTAGCTTTTGCACGCCCTGGGCGTTAAACTGTTTAATGCCGGTGCTTAGCTTTAACGAGCCGGATTTTAACTCAGTTACACCGTTTACCAAAGCGGGGGCGCCGTTCTTTAAGGTTAAAATGCCGTTGTAAAGCTCGGCGGTGCCGGCCTTTAGCTCGGTAGCGCCGCTGGCGGCCGAAGCAACGCCGTTGGTGTAATTGTTTACGCCGGCCTGGTATTTATTAACCTTTTCCAGTTGGGCTTTTAGGCCGGTAATTTGCTTTAAGCCTGCAGCGGCTTGCTCCTTAGCGGCCTTTAGCTGGGCCTGCGCCTTGGCGCCCTGCATGGCGGCGGTAACCTGCGCGTCAATAGCGGCTTTGTTGGCAGCGGGCAGGTTGTTATAAGTGTTTTGGTCTATGCCGACGGTAGCTAAAACCTGTTTTAACACCCCGGCGCGTACCTGCGCGGTAATATTTTCCTCCGAGAAAATGGCCGAAAGCTGTTTAACCAGTTTATCCAGCTCGGTGGCGTAATTTTTAGCGGTTAGGGTTGGGGCGGTAACGCCGTAGGCGGCGTACTGCGCCAGGCTTTGCTTTAGCTGGCTGTTGGCGGTGCTGTAAACGCTGGCAACCAGCTCGGCAGTACCTGCCTGCAGGGTAGAATTGTTGGCCGTTAACTCGTTTAATCCGCTGGAGAGCTGCTCGGTGCCGGATTTTAGCTTGCCGGCGCCGGCGGCAAGGGCGTCAATTCCCTGTACCAATTGGCCGGATTTTTCCAGCAGGGTAGTCAGCCCGCCGTACAAGGCGTTAGAGCCGTTTACCAGCTGGGTCATGGCGCTGTTTAATTTGTCCAGCCCGGCGGTAAGGTCGCTAACCGAATTGAACTTAGAAGTATCAATTTCATTAAAAATGCCGTTGGTGGCAATGGTAACCGTTTCGTTCAGCGTAAAGCCCTGAACATCGGCGCTAATTTCAAAGTAGCTGGGAATTTCAAACTTGTCGGAATCCAACGACAGGCTTTCCTGCAGGCCGGGAAAGGCAAAGCCTACCACGGCGGTGCGGTCGCCGTCGTTTAACAGCTTACCGTTGGTAACGGTTACATTTTTAAACACGCTGTTATCTAACAGTGCGCCGGTGAGCATTCCAAACGGAACATAAATTTTTTCTTTTTTGCCGTCAATGCTAACGGTTTCGTACTGGTTGTTCTGGTACTCATACCGTAGGGTAACATGGCCGCTTTTGCCAACCAGCTCGGTGGGCGAAACGGTTTTGCCGTCTAGCTTGTAGGTAACCTTTAGGTTTACCGGCAGGGCCTGCTCGGCGGTGCCTTTGCAGTAAATGTCGTTGCCCTTTGCGTCCCAAACGCGCATATTGTTTTGGTTTAGGGTGTAGCTTTCGTCGCCCTTAACATTTTCAACATCCTTTAAATTGCCGGCGTCGGTTAAGGTAGCGGCACCAAGGGCATTTTTAATCCAATCGCTTACAATAATTTTTTCTACCGTTCCGTCGGCCCCGGCCAGCACATAAACCGTTTCGTCCTTGTAAACGGCCTCGTCCTTGCTGCTGGAGGAGGGGTTGGCCGAAGCGGTTTCGGTTTTGGCGGTTTCGGTTGGCTTTTGGTTTAGGGCATAAGCACCCGCGCCCAGGCTGCTAACAAGCAAGGCGGCCGAAAGCGCTACGGCAATAGGTTTTTGAATAAATTTTTTCATAAACTTCAAACCTCCAAATTCTTTTGCTTTTTAAGGTGGCGCATACCAAGCGTGGTGGCGCAAATCAGGCGATCGCACAGCATGAGCAGCGCCGGCAGAATAAAGATAACCAGCAGCATACTAATAATTGCGCCGCGCGCCATTAACATACACATAGAGCTAATAATGTCAATATCCGAATATATTGCTACGCCAAAGGTTGCTGCAAACAGCCCCATGCCGCTAACAATAATAGAGGGGATTGAGGTGGCCAGCGCAATTTGTACCGCCTGGGCTTTGGGCTTTAAGGCAATGCGCTCGGCTTTGTAACGGGTCGTCATTAAAATTGCGTAGTCTACCGTGGCGCCCAGCTGAATGGTACTAATGCAAATAGGGGCAATAAACGGCAGCGACTGCCCAAGGTAATGCGGCAGACCCAGGTTAATGAAAATGGCCAGCTCAATAACCGCAATTAAAATAAACGGTAAAGAAATGCTGCGTTCTACCAGCAGAATGATGACAAAAATGGCAACAATTGAAACGGCGTTTACAACCTGGAAGTCGTGATTGGTGGTTTCAATCATATCCTTCATGCAGGGGGCCTCGCCAATTAGCATACCGTTTTGGTCGTACTTTTTCAAAATGGTGTTCAGCTTGTTAATTTGGGCGTTTACCTTGTCGCTTGCTACTTTGTAAGAGGAGTTTACCAGCAGCAGCTCTAAATTATCGCTTTTCAGCACCTTTGTTAAGCGCTCGGGCAAAACCTCCTCCGGCACGCGGGAGCCAATAACCGATTCCAGCCCCAGCACATACTTTACGCCGTCTACCTTTTCCATTTCGCTGCACATATTGCGCACCTGCTTGGGGTCGGTTTTGGCGTCAATTAAAATCATGTGGGTAGAGGCTATGTTAAAGTCCTCCGACAGTTTGGAGTTTGCAATAACATACTCCATATCCTCCGGCAGGCACTGTCCCATGTCGTAATAAACCTCGTCGTTGGTTTTTTGGTACCCGTAAAGGGAGGGGACGATTAACAAGGCAAAGATGATTAAAAACACCGGGAAAATTTTTACCACGCCGCGGGCTAAGCCGTTCATATCCGGCAGCAGCGGGCGGTGGCGGGTGGCGTGCAGGGGTTTATCTAATACCAAAATCATAGAGGGCAGCACGGTAACGCAGCCAATAACGCCTAAAATAACGCCCTTGGCCATTACAATGCCTAAATCGCGCCCTAAGGTAAAGGTCATAAAACACAAAGCCGCAAAGCCGGCAACCGTTGTAAGCGAGCTGCCCACTACCGAGGTCAGGGTCTTGCTAATGGCAACCTCCATGGCCTTTTTGTGGTCATCAAAATGCTCGCGCTCTTCATTGTAGCTGTGCCACAGGAAAATAGAATAGTCCATGGTAACGGCCAACTGCAAAACGGCCGAAAGCGCTTTGGTAATGTACGAAACCTCGCCAAAGAAGTAGTTGGTGCCAAGGTTCAGCAAAATCATTAAACCAATGCTGGCCAAAAAAACAAACGGAACCAGCCAGCCGTCTAAGAATACCACCATGGCAACGGCGGCCAGAACAACGGCAATGGCAACATAAATGGGCTCCTCTTTTTCGCAAAGGTCTTTTAAATCGGTAACCAAGGCCGACATCCCGCTAACAAAACACTGTTTGCCGGCAATGGAGCGGATCTCCCGCACGGCGTCCATGGTAATATCCGCCGAGGTGGAGGTGTTAAAGAAAACGGCCAGCATGGTGGCGTTTTTGGTGTTGAATTCGTTGTAAATTTTTTCGGGCAGCAGCTCTTTCGGCACCGAAATATCTACCAGCGAATCGTACCACAAAACCGTTTCAACATGGTCCACCTTTTCAATTTTTTGCTTTAAGGCGCTTACATCCTTGTCCGGCATATCCTCTACAATAATAAAGGAAAACGCGCCCTTGCCAAAGTCATCCATCAGCTTTTGTTGGCCTACTACGGTGTCCATGGTGTCGGGCAAATAGTCCAGCATATCGTAGTTAATGCGGGTCCCTATCATCCCTAAAACCGAGGGCACAGCCAAAATTAAAGCCAAAATGATAATTGGAATACGGAATTTTACAACCGCTTTAGAAAAACGCATGGCTGATTACTTCTCTCCTTCTTCGTGAATGTGCACCTCAACCACATCGGGCTGTTGGTGCCGAATAATTTTTACCGCGGTAAGCATGGTGCTAAGGTTTAAAATGCCTTCTATCAGCAAATTAAGACCCAGCAAAACGGTAAGCAGGCGGCTGCTTTCGGTTGGTCGAAGCACTAAAAGCAAGCCGGCAACAACGGCCAAAACAGCAATGGCTAAAATTAACCACCAGGTGCTAAGGCCAAAGCTTTTGGCGTCTACGGCTATTTGAATTTTAAATAGGCCGTCGGTTAAAACCGAAATGCCCAGCACAATGCACACCAGCCACAGCAGGCCGGAGGGGCGTGTAAGCAGCACTATGCCCAGCGCAATTAAAAGCAGGCCAAACGCTAAGTCGTACTGAAAGGCTAAGCGGTACAAATCGCGCGAGAAGTAGCCAACCAGCTTAAACGCGCCAAAGGCAATGCAAATAATGCCGCACAGGGTGCCAATAAAGCAAACCGAAAACGACGGGTAGCAAATAAACATGAGCCCGGCCAAACAAAGCAAAGCCGAAACCACCATGCAGCCTATTTTTGCCGTTTTCATTGGGGCGGTATGACGCATTACAATTCCTCCTTTAAAATTTAATCCTAATGTATTATATCTGCCCTGCCGAAAAATAGAAACGGGCAGATTTTGCCGCGTGTCTTATTTTTGGGCAAATTGGCCCTTTTGCACAATTTTTTTGCCGGCCCGGCCGGGCGCGCGGCCTTAAAAAGGCAATTGGCGTTTTTAAGGCGAGCCAAAACAACCCCGCGTCGGGGGTTTCGTGCGCTTGCGGCGCAAATTGGCCGCACCGGTTTGCACCGCCGAAAAGGCCAAGCGGCTTTTTTGGGGTTTGGCTTTTGGCTTTGGGGCTTGCCGCCGTTTAAAAATTTTGCCGGCTCGGCCAAGGCGCCGGGTTAAAAAAGGCGTTTTTAAAGGCGGCGTTTGTGGGCACCCCTTTAGCGCCGGCCTTTTTAAAAAAGCGTACCGGCGTGCGCAGCCCTTTAGCGCCGGCCTTGGGCCGGCCCCGAAAGTTTGGCCCCAAAGCCGCCAAAAACGCGCTGTTTTAGGCAATTTTTGGCGGCTTTTTGCTTTTTTGCAAAATGGTGGGGGGAAGTTTATTTGCCGCCGTATTATAATACTGCTACACCCGGGAGCTCACGGGCGTTGACCCTTCGGAACAGACGATGAATTTTTCAAAGGAGGCGCCAAAATGGAAAATAATAAACCGCAATTACCTGCGGCGGAGGAAGAAAGCGTGCTGACCACCCCGGAAAACCAATTAGAAAAGAGCGGGCGTACAGCAGCCGAACAACCGCAACCGCCGCAAAACGGTGACGCCGACCGTGCGGATTTTGAAAGCTTGATTCAGGGAAGGTTTAAAAAGGCCTTTGCCGAGCGGGTGCAAAAAATAATTGACGGGCGATTTAAAGAAATGAAGCAGCTGCAGCAGCAAAACGAGCAGCTGCAGCAACAGCTAAAGGGGGAGCCGGCCAAACCAAAGGCCGAAGCCCCCAAAAGCCAAGGCACAGCAGCGGCTGCCCCGGCCAAACCGGGCGGGGAGCTGGCGGATCTGCTAATACAAAGCGGGGTTTCCCCGCAGGTTGCCGCCGCGGCAGCGTATTTAGAACAGGTTATGCAAAATCCGCCCCCAAACCGCACCAACCCAAAGCCGGCCGCGCAGCCGGCGCCCCACGCCGAGCGGCCCACCGAAAACGGGCTGCACGCAACGGTTGGGGTGGCTGCCAAGCCCAGCGTTTCGGGGCTTAGCCCGGCACAGCGCCGCGCCTTGGCCCAAAAGGCCCTTATGGGCGAAAAAATTGGCTTTTAACAGCCTACATTTAACAGCTACAATAAATAAGCAAAAATAAGTAAAAATTAAGGAGAATTATTATGCCAGAAAACGAAAAAACCCTTTCCAGCGATATGCGTACCTATTATAAAGATTATTTGCGAGATAACGCCAACGAAAACCTGGTGCACGACCAGTTTGGCCAAAAGAACCCCATTCCGGCCGGCAACGGCAAGACCATTGAGTTTAGAAAATACTCCCCGCTGCCAAAGGCCACCAAGCCGTTGGCCGAGGGCGTTACCCCCAACGGGCAGGAGCTAAAGGTTTCTACCGTTAGCTCTACCGTTTCGCAGTACGGCGGCTGGGTTGGTATTCCGGATATGATTAAACTGACCGAGTTGGATAACAACATGGTGCAGGCTACCGAAATTTTGGGCGACCAGGCCGGCCGTACCTTAGACACCGTGACCCGCGAGGTTTTAAACGGCGGCACCAATGTAATGTACGCCCCCATTGTAACCGAAAGCGGCACCACCCCGGTTACGGCGCGCAGCTCGCTTACCACCAACGCCAAGCTTAGCGTAGATTTAATTTTACGCGCGGCGGCTAAGCTGAAAAACAACTTAGCCAAAACCATTGACGGCAGCTATGTTGCCATTATTCACCCCTATGTTGCGTACGACCTAATGCGCAGCAGCGAGTGGATGGAAGCTCACAAATACGCCGCACCGGACCACCTTTTTAACGGCGAAATTGGCAAAATTGGCAATGTGCGCTTTGTAGAAACCAACGAGGCCAAAATTTGGCGCGGAGACGACCTGACCGCTGCCGCCCGGAACCTAACGGTTAAAACCGCCGTTTCGGCTGCAACGGCCGTTACGGTAGCGCAGGCTGTTTCAAACGAGGAGGCCGCAGCCTTAAAGGGCCGCAAGGTTTTGCTGGGCGGCGCCCTTTACACGGTAGAGGGCTGCACCGCCGGGGCTGCCGGCAGCGCCGCAATTACCTTAGACCGGGCCGTAACCTGCGAGGCCAACGCGGTAATTTACCCCGGTGAAGGCGGGCAGGACGGCGTTTCGGTTTACTCCACCCTGGTGCTGGGCGCAAACGCCTACGGCGTAACCGAGCTGGAAAACGGCGGCTTAGAGCACATTATTAAGCAGCTGGGCTCGGCCGGTACCGCCGACCCGTTAAACCAGCGTGCCTCCGCCGGTTGGAAGGCAACCAAAACCGCCGAGCGTTTGGTAGAAAGCTATATGATTCGTATAGAATCCTGCTCTACCTTTGCCGACGAGTATTCCAACTAATTTAACCAACAATAAACGGCGGCGAAAAAATTTCGCCGCCGCAACAGGAGCGCAGAAATGAAGCTGAAAGAACTTTTACAAATTTTACACGGGCGCGGCCTGCAAAACGACGCCCTAATTTGCAGCAGCGTGGCCGACTTAGAGGCCCGCCTTTGCCGGGAGGCTTTGGGCGCTGCGGCGCCCCTGGACGGGCAGAATTACACCCTGCCGGCCGCCGCCGAGCGCGAGCTGCTTTTAGGGGCAGAGGACTTGGAGCTGTACGCCGAATACGCCTTGGCTAAGGAGCATTTAAGCCGGGGCGAAAGCCCGGCCTACAACACCGCGCTGCAGGCGGCACAGCAACGGTTTGCCCAAATTGCCGCCCGTTACCGCAAACAAAAACGGCCGCCCAAAATAAACCTGAACTACTGGAGCTGATGGTATGCAACAAAACAATAATAGCGCCAACCTTTGCTGTACCGAGGTTTTGCTGAGCGAGGGAATGCAGGCGCCAAAAAACGGAAAATGTACCGTTCAAAACGCGGTGAATTTAAGCTTTTCGGGCTCCTGTACTACGCGCAGCGCCCGGCAGCCGGTACAGGTTTTAACCGCCGAGCCGAATGAAATTATTCCCTCGGCCGGTAAGCTTTATTACCGTTACGGCAACACCCTGCGTACCGTAACGCAGCAAAACGGCGAGCTGGCCTTTACCGGGCAGGAGATTGCGCTGCAGCCGGGCTGCAGCGGTAAAAACCGCAGCGTAATTCGCTACGGGCAGCAGCTGTACATTTTTCCCGATAATATTACTCTACACGAAAACAGCCAAACGTTGCCCTTTGCCGTGGCCAACACCGTGGCGCAAAAATTCCCCTTTACCGGCAGCACCACGCTGTTTTATGAGGTGCCAACCGAGGGCGAAGCCCTTGCCTGCGCCGACGCCGATTTATTAACCCAATACGCCACGCTGCGCTTTTCGTTTAGCAATACCGAGCACACGGTACTAAAAAGGGAGCAGGTTTATTCGGTGCAAAACGGCGTTACCACCTACCAAGGGGTGCAAATAACCTTTTCGCCGGCCGTGCCGAATTACAATAACATTCCGGCCGGGGCAACCGCTACTTTGCAAACGCCGTATTGCCACCCCATTCAAACAATATATTACGGGAACCCCACCTGCAGCTACAGCCTGTTTGAAAACACCCTAACGCTGCAGCAGCCGGTTGGCACCAAAAAGTTTGAGGATTCTTTTAAAAACTACTTTAGCCCCGGGCAGGTTGTTTGCCTTAAGGGCACCGGCAGCAACGCGCTGGGCGGGCAGTACACCCTGCAAACGGTGGAGGATGACGCATTGACCTTTACCAAAAGCTTTGACACCCTGTACAGCTTTTCCGGCCAAGGGTTTTCGGTGCAAAGCCTAATGCCGCAGGCCGATTTTGCCGTAATGAACGATGAGCGCTGTATTTTGGCCGATAACGAAAATCACGCCATTTGGCTTTCGTCCCACCGCGACCCGGCGCGTTATATGCTGCGGCCCCAGCTTGCTACCGACGGCTGCAAGCTAACGGTGGCCGGGGCAGGCAATTTTACGGCGCTGTTTTTAAGCGGCGGCGAGGTTTACTTTTTTACGGCCGAGGGCGCGTTTCGGCTATACGGCAGCAACGCGCTGAATTACCAGGCGGCGGCCATTAACAGCAGCGGTGTTTCGGCCGAATTTTCCCGCTCGCTTTGCGGGCAGGAAAAGCAGTTTTTTTACTGCACCGGGCCGCAGATTGTAAAATACCGCTCCGGCAGCAGCCAGGCCGTTTCGGCCGGTATTCTTGCCAACCCGCAGGCTAAAAGGGCGGTTGCCTGCGGGGGGCTGTGCTATTTTTTAGGAAAAGACCGCCTTTATATATATTCCCCTGCCGGGGGCAGGTGGTGGACAGAGGACGCCGACGGAATTAGCGAAATTTTTTCGCTAAACAATACGCTCTACCTGCTTTCAAACGGCGTTGTTTACGCCGGGGGCGGCAGCCTGCCGGTAAGCTGGCAGCTGCAAACCGTTGGCATTACCGGGCAAACGCTTGGCAGCCGGGTAGTTCCGGTTAGCGCGCGCCTGCTGCTGGAAAGCGGCTCGGGCTGCAAAATTGCGGTTCGGCAGCCGGGCAAAAACGGCCGAGGACTGTACCGCACCGTTCAGGGCCGCCAATTTTTGCAGCTGCCCTTAAACAGCACCCCGGTGCAGGAGTTTGCCCTGCAGCTAAACGGTCAGGGCCCTGCAACGCTGCTGCGATTACAAATTCTTTACAGGAGGCTTTTGGAATGTTAACGCCATTAGACACTTTAAATATTGATTTAACAGAATTTGAAGCTTGCGAAGAGCCGGTGCAGGAGCTGGCTGCGTTTTGCGCCCAATTGTTAGAGGCGCTGCGCTTTATGCTGGACTAACCCTTTGCCCCCATTGCCCCGCGGCCGGCACCTTACAAAAACAACAAGCCTAAAAGGGCCGTTATTTTGCCCTTTTAGGCGGGTTTTTCCGGGTGCGCTGCGGTTAAAAATTTAAAACAGAGCCACACCTAAAAGGTTAGGCACCCTAAAGCGTTTTGGCAAGGTGCGGTGAAACCGGCCTGCCAAACCCGTTCAGGGTGCCTATTAAACCCGGCGGGGCTCTGTTTTTTTTTGCAAAATTGAATTGCCGAAAGCTAAAACTTAAAAAAGGGTAATAACAGCAATTTTTGCTTTAACCAGTTTAAGGCGCAAGCGGCAAGCCTTAGCGCGCAAAGCCGTGCGGCAAGGGGCGCTACTGCATTACTACCTTTTCTAACGACTTTTTCAGCTTGTCAATAATCCGCTTTTCTAACCGCGAAATGTAAGACTGCGAAATGCCCAGGCAATCGGCAATTTGCTTTTGGGTGTACTCCTGGTAGCCAAACAGGCCAAACCGCATTTCCATAATCTGGCGCTCGCGCGGGGGCAGGGTGGTTACCAGCTGCTTTAACAGCTTGTGTTCGTCCTCGGTTTCCACCCCGCGGGAGATCTCGTCCCCCTCGGTGCCTAAAATATCCGAAAGCAGCAGCTCGTTGCCGTCCCAGTCTACATTCAGCGGTTCGTCTAACGAAATTTCGGTTTTTAAATTTGCCGTTTTTCTTAGGTACATTAAAATCTCGTTTTCAATGCAGCGGGAGGCGTAGGTGGCCAGCTTAATGCCCTTTTCCGGGTGAAAGGTGTTTACGGCCTTAATTAGGCCAATGGTGCCAATCGAGATCATATCCTCAATGCCGGCGCCGGCCGCCTCAAACTTTTTGGCAATGTAAACCACCAGGCGCAGGTTGTGGGTAATCAGCTCCTGCCGCACCGCTTCGGTATCAACCGGCAGGCGGGCAAACAGCCGTGCCTCCTCCTCGGCGGTCAGCGGCGCGGGTAAAACATCCGGCCCGTTTATGTAGTGTACGGCAACGCGGCGGTGCCAAGCGGCACGCAGGCCGCGCAGCCATTTTTTTAAGCGTTTTTTTAGTTTCATTGTAATTCTCCTTAAATTCGGCCGGCGAAAAATGCCCGCCCGCGCCTTAAAATTTAAAAACCGGTTTAAGCTTGCCCCTTTTGGGGCGGCACCTTGCGCGTTTCAACTGCCGCCGGGCTAATTTTGTAAAAAGGCCGTTTGCGGTTGCGGCGTTAGGGCTTGTTTGCTGTTACGGCTTTTTTGGTTTTTTTGGTTATGTTTTTGGGTTACGCTTTTGGGTTAAACTTTTGGGTTAAACTGTTGGGTTAAACTGTTGGGTTATGCTTTTGGGCTAAAGCTTTTGGGTTAAAGCTTTTGGGGCTGTTTTAAGGGCTCTCGGTTTTTTTGCCGGCTGCCGCCGTTTTTAACCTTACCGGCTCCCAGGGTAGGTCCGGCCCAATTACCGCGGTGTATTCGCCGCCTAAATCTTTTAAGCTTACCGCCGCGGTGGCACCCGGTAGGGTGTAGCGCTGCCCGGCCAGCTCGGCCTCAATCCGTTCGGGCTTAAAGCCAACCAGCATACCGCTGCCCCCAACGGTAGAAAACGGCACCAGCCGAAAGCCCGGCAGCTCGGCCGCTTTGGTAAAATCGTTGGCGCTTGGCACAAAGCCCAGCAGCCGGCCGGCGGTAGGGGCCGAAAGAATTAGCACCGGGGCGTTGTCGGCGCAATCGGTTAGGCTGTTGCCGGTATCTACCACCGCGTTGGCTAAAACCGTTTTGCCCTTTACGGTAATCCAAAGCCGGCAGGCGCTAACCTGCGGCAGCCGCCGTTGGGCCGCCCGCCGCAGCAGCGTTAACGCCGCGTAGGTAACAAGGGTAACCGTAATTAGCAGCAGGGGCGAAACATTAAAGTAAACCACGCCGTTGTTTACCGCCATGCCGCCGGGCTTTAGCAGGTACCAAACGGCCAGCATAAACCCGGCGTACAAAAGGCTGGCCGCAAAAAACACGGCAACCCGCCGCAAAAACGCCTTTAGCCCCGCAAAGGGAAAAGCCAAAGTTACCACAACGGCGCCGGTTACCAGCTTTACGGCGGTTTGGGTAAATAGGTCGCCCATTGGCAGTAAAATGTAAAGGGAGAACAGCGCCCCAACAAAGGCGGCCAGCAAAAGGCGCCAGGCGCGGGGCTTTTCCCGGCACAAAACAGCCGAGAGCCGCAAAATAAAAAAATTAACAAACATATTTACAAAAATTAAAACATCAATGTACACGCACAACCAATGTTCCCCCTTTGGCGGCTGCCGGCGTTGCCTTTTGTAAAATAATTGTACCAAATAAGGGGTTCAAAATTTGTCAAAATTTAGGGGCGGTTTAAAAAAATTTGGCCGCAGTTCTTTACAAGCAAGGCCGTACATTATATAATAGTAAAAACATTTTATGAAAAGGTAACGGTGATTTTTTGCAAACACTAAACGAACTTAAAGCCGGTCAAAGCGCTACGGTGCTTTCGGTTGGGGGCAGCGGCGCGCTGCGGCAGCATTTTTTAGATATGGGGCTTATTCAAGGCACTACCGTAACGGTAGAAAAATTTGCCCCAATGGGGGACCCTATTGAGCTGAGCGTGCGGGGGTACGAGCTTAGCATCCGTTTGGAGGAGGCCCGGCAAATTGTAGTAGAGCAAACCGCGGCCAAACGCCAGCCGGCAATGGCGGCCGCGGGGCGGCCGTGCGTGGTGGCGCACCCCGGCTACGGCGAGGGCGGCCGGTTTCACAACAAGGCAACCGAGCAGCCGCTGCCCGAGGGCACAACCCTTACCTTTGCCCTGGCCGGCAACCAAAACTGCGGCAAAACAACCCTGTTTAACCAGCTAACCGGCTCCAATCAGCATGTCGGCAATTTTCCCGGCGTTACGGTCGATAAAAAATCCGGCGCAATAAAGGGGCACCCCAATACTTTAATTACCGATCTGCCCGGCATTTACTCCATGTCGCCTTACAGCAGCGAGGAGCTGGTAACCCGCGGCTTTATTTTAAAAGAAAAGCCCACCGGCATTATTAATATTGTAGACGCTACAAATATTGAGCGCAATTTGTACCTTACCATGCAGCTTATGGAGCTGAATGTGCCAATGGTGGTAGCGCTGAATATGATGGACGAGGTGCACGCCAACGGCGGCTCGGTAAGAATAAACGAGATGGAGCAGCTGCTGGGGGTGCCCGTTGTGCCAATTTCGGCCGCTAAGGGCAACGGAATAGAGGAGCTGGTTGACCACGCGCTGCATATTGCAAAATACCGCGAGGCCCCAAGCGAAATTGATTTTTGCAGCCCTACGGGCAAAAACAGCGCCGTGCACCGCTGCCTGCACAGCATTATGCATTTAATTGAGGATCACGCCTTAGCCGCCGGCCTGCCGCTGCGCTTTGCCGCCGCCAAGCTGGCCGAGGGGGACGCCCCGGTTTTGCAGCAGCTTAATTTAAGCCAAAACGAGCAGGAGCTGCTGGAGCACATTTTGCTGCAGCTGGAGGAGGAAACCGGGCTGGACCGCGCCGCCGCGGTTGCCGATATGCGGTTTATGTTTATTCAAAGCGTGTGCGAGCAAACGGTGGTGCGCCCTAAGGAGAGTAGGGAGCGCGCCCGCAGCCGCAGGATCGACCGTTTTTTAACCGGCAAATACACCGGTATTCCGGCCTTTATTGCAATTATGGGCTTGGTGTTTTACTTAACCTTTCATGTTATAGGCTCCGGGCTTTCTAATTTGCTGGCGCTTGGGATCAACGCTTTAACCGTTCCGGTTGAGGACTTTTTAACCGCCGTAAAGGTCAGCCCGGTGCTGCGCTCGTTAATTATTGACGGCATTTTTGGCGGCGTGGGCAGCGTGGTAAGCTTTTTGCCAATTATTGTAACCCTGTTTTTCTTTTTGTCGCTGCTGGAGGATAGCGGCTACATGGCCCGTGTGGCGTTTATTATGGATAAGCTTTTACGCCGTTTGGGGCTTTCGGGCCGCAGCATTGTGCCAATGCTAATTGGCTTTGGCTGCACCGTTCCGGGCGTTATGGCCAGCCGAACCCTTTCCTCCGAGCGGGATCGCCGCATGACCGTGCTGCTTACCCCGTTTATGAGCTGCTCGGCCAAGCTGCCGGTTTACGCCTTTTTTACGGCGGCGTTTTTTCCAAAATACGGGGCGTTGGTTATGGTGGCGCTTTATGTATTTGGCATTGTAACGGGAATTTTGGCCGCATTGTTTATGAAAAATAACCTGTTTAAGGGCGAGCCGGTGCCGTTTGTAATGGAGCTGCCGAACTACCGCCTGCCGGCTTTAAAAAATGTGGCGCAGCTGCTGTGGGAAAAAGCGCGGGACTTTTTGCAGCGCGCCTTTACCATTATTTTTTTGGCAACGCTGGTTATTTGGTTTTTGCAAACCTTTGATTTTGGCCTGAATGTGGTGCAAAGCCCCGAAAACAGTATGCTGGCCGTTATAGCCGGCTGGATCGCGCCGATTTTTGCCCCGCTGGGCTTTGGCAATTGGCAAATTTCTACCGCGCTAATCAGTGGCTTTATTGCAAAGGAGAGCGTTGTTTCAACCCTTTCGGTGCTGCTGGGCTCGGCCGGGGCCTTAACCGCAATGTTAAATTTGCCCGGCGTGTTGGCGCTGCTGGTGTTTTGCCTGCTGTACACCCCCTGCGTGGCGGCGGTTGCTGCCGTTCGGCGGGAGTTGGGCGGCAAATGGGCCGGGCTAATGGTTTTAAGCCAGTGCGCCGTTGCCTGGGTGGCGGCGCTGCTGGTACATACCGTTGCCATATTGGCGTAAAAAATTACGCCCAGGTGGAAATTTGTGCTATTTGCATGGAAATGAACGGAAACAGTGTTCAAAAAAACTTCAATTTTTCTTAAAAAAGTTTAAAAGAATGAAAAAAGTGTCTTGACTTCCCGTTGGCAGATTGCTATAATGTTATTGCAACAATTAACTTTTTTGAAGGGAAGGTATTCGTTTATGAAAAAAGTTCTATCCGTTCTTTTGGCGGTAGCACTGTGTTTCAGCGTCTTTTCCGTTGCGGTTTTCGCCGAGGGGGAGGATATTCAATTAAAGCTTAACGCCCCTGCCAACGCAAAAATGGGCGATACGATCACAGTCACCGTTTCATTAGAGTCTAACAAGGGCTACGCCGGCCTAAAGTACGATTTAGGGTTTGATTCCACACAGCTATCCCTGTTGGCCGCCAAGTTTGAGGGTGACTTTGCAGGCGACGGCTCTGCCGCCGGTATGCTGGGTATGTTCAGCGACGACAAGACCCGCGCTGCCAGCCTGGTTCTGCCTGCCGATGAAAGTGACGCCGGCGAAACCACTAAAACCGGCACCTTAGCCACCTACACCTTTAAGGTATTGGCCAATGGCACGAAAGATGCCGCTACCAATGTGAATATTACCTTAACCGTGAAAGACGCGTTCGATAAAGATTTAAATAGTCGTTCTGTCAACGCCCCAACCGCTACGGTAAGTGTGGAGTATACTGATCGACTACTGGGTGATGCAAATGGAGATGGTGTTGTTAACGCGAAAGATGTTACTTATCTAAAACGCTACAATGCCAAGTGGTCTGGGTACGATGTTGAACTGAGCGTAGGCGATGTTAATAAAGACGGTGTTATTAACGCAAAAGATGTTACTTATCTAAAACGTTACAATGCCAAGTGGTCTGGGTATACATTGTAATATATAGGAGGCTATTTAGATGAAAAAATTAATTTCAATGATTTTGGCAGTTGCGGTGTTAGCATCGAGTGTTTTGCTGATTAATGCAACTGCGGCTGATCCGAAAGGTACAATTGTTGGCAACTCTGTGTCAGGTGGTCCTGGTGAAACCGTAGAGATTCCAGTTACGGTTGATACTGCTTCTACTGCCGGTGTTGTAGCCTTAGGCATTTCTATTGAATATGATAAGGGTAACTTGGAACTTGTGAGTTGGACCAACGGTGATTTCTTTCCTGCGGCTGCGCTGACAGCAAGTGAAACTATTGCCACATATCCCTATGAGCTTCAGTACGAGGATGGCTTGTCGGCCGCTAAAAAAGGCAAGAAGTTGTTAGGTACTTTTAAGTTCAAAATTAAAGACAGTGCAGTAGTGGTAAAGGAAGGCTATACAGTTAAAATCAGCATGTTACCCGGTTACACCTATGATCACGACATGAATGACATTGATTTTGATGTAACTTCTCCTGTTGTTACAGTTGTTTGCAAAAATCACAAATTTGGTGCTTACACCTACAATAATGACGCCACTTGTGCAAAAGATGGCACCGAAACTGCGACCTGTTCAGTGTGTGGCTTTAAAGATACTCGCACCAAGGCTGGCACTAAAACGGACGATCATAAATTTGGCGCTTACACCTACAATAATGATGCTACCTGCCAAAAAGATGGCACCGAGACCGCCACTTGCTCTGTTTGTAACAAGAAGGATACTCGCACTAAAGCCGGTAGTAAAGTAGACCATAAGTTCACCAAGTATGTGAACGATAACAATGCCACTTGCCAAAAGAACGCTACCGAAACTGCAAGTTGTGACTTTAATTGTGGTGCTAAAGATACTCGTGAGGTTGCCAATAGCACTGTAAACCATAAATTTACGAACTATGTTTCTAACAAAGACGCTACCTGCACCGCGGACGGCACAAAAACGGCCAAGTGTGATTATGGTTGCGGCGAAAAAGATACCGTAGCTGACAAAGACAGCGCTTTAGGCCACGAGGTTAAGGAGTGGACCGTTACCGAGGAAGCTACCTTGGAAAAAGAGGGTAAACGCACCGGCACCTGCGACCGCTGCAAAGAACCCATTGAGGAACCTATTCCCAAACTGACCAAAGAGGTTAAAACCGGCGACGACGCTAAAGTAGAAGTTGTTGTTGACGCTGAAGAGCCCTTTACCGGTTACACCGAGGTTAAGGTAAGCGATGTTGCTACCTCTGAGGCCGACAAGGTAGACGGCAAGGATGTTGTTGGCGGCTACAAGATTGATATTATTGACGCCGACACCAACGAGCCTGTTGCAGCCGACAAAAAGGTTAACGCTAAAATTAAGCTGACCGACGCCATGAAAGCCGCTTACAAGGATTTTGATGTAGCAATTGACGGTACCGCTTTAGGCGCAACCGTAACTGAGGACGGCTACCTTACCTTTACTGCCGAGGCTGGCAAGCTTGCTAAGGTTGTTGTAATTGGTACTAAAATTGAAACCAATGGCGGCAACAATGGCAACAACTCCGGCGAAAATGGCAACAGCGGTTCCTCTACTTCTCCGAAAACCGGCGAAGCTACCGGCGCTGCCTTAGCCGTAACCCTGTTTGCAGCAGCTGCTGCCGGCGTAGTTCTTTCTAAGAAAAAACGCGGCTAAGCTAAAAGCTAACTGGTAATTCAATTTCAGCCCTGCACTTTTGTGCAGGGCTGTTTTTCTTTTTTTGCAGCAGGCTTATTTTGTAGCAGGGGGCAAGCTGCCAAATTTTTTGGCGGCTTGGGCGCCGGCCGGGGTTTAAAATATAACCAAAAGCGTAATTTTTTGCCTTGAAAAGTAAAACCCAAAATGGTATAATGCTTTTTGTTCTTAAAACCGTACGGCAGCCGAAAAGGCTTTGGCAGCTGCCCTGCAAAGGGCAACAAGAAAAAAGGGGCTGCCCAGCTGCTTTTTTAAGGCGGGTTTGGCTGTTTGTGCCGGGGTTAACTTGCAGCCCGTGGCCGGCAGGCACCAAGGGTAAAACATTAAAATAAAGGAAAGGTTTTTATGCAGGCAAAAAGCAGGAAATCTAAAATTTTTAAAGCGTTTAAAGCTGCGTTTCCGCACACCATTCCCATTTTTGCGGGTTTTTGGTTTTTGGCGCTGGCCTACGGCGTTTACATGAATGTTTCGGGCTTTAGCTTTTGGTACCCCATGCTAATGAGCTTAACCATTTTTGGCGGCAGCTTAGAATTTTTGGCGGTTAGTATGCTGCTTTCCCCCTTTGCGCCGCTGCAGGTGTTTCTTATGTCGCTTATGATACAAGCGCGGCATTTGTTTTACGGCATTTCTATGTTAGATAAATTTAAAAACACCGGCCCTAAAAAGCTTTACCTAATTTTTGGTATGTGCGATGAAACCTTTAGCATTAACTACACCGCCAAAATTCCCCCGGATGTTGACAAAGGCTGGTTTTACTTTTTTGTAACCCTGTTAAACCAGTTTTACTGGTGCAGCGGCGCAACGGTTGGCGGCCTTTTAGGCAGTGTAATGAATTTTAACACCAAGGGGCTGGATTTTGTAATGACGGCCATGTTCGTGGTAATTTTTTTAGAGCAGTGGCTTAAAGAAAAACACCACGCCAGCGCGTGGATTGGTTTTGCCTCCTCGGTTTTGTGCCTGCTTGTTTTTGGGGCCAACAATTTTATTGTGCCAACTATGATTTGTATTTTGGTGCTGTTAACTGTGTTTCGTAAGCCGCTGCAGCAAAAGGCGGGTGATGCCGCATGACCCTAACGCAGCAGATTATTACCATTGCCATGTGCGTGCTGGCAACCGTGCTAACGCGCTATTTACCCTTTATTATTTTTAGCGGCAAAAGGCCAACGCCAAAGTACATTCAGTACCTTGGCAAGGTGCTGCCGGGGGCAATTTTTGCCATGCTGGTGGTGTACTGCCTTAAAAATGTTTCGCCGCTGCAGTACAGCTACGGCCTGCCCGAGCTTATTGCCATTGCCGTAACAGTTGGGCTGCACTGCTTTAAAAGGCAAATGCTGCTTTCTATTGCCGGGGGCACCGTTTGTTACATGCTGCTGGTGCAGCTGGTTTTTTAAAAATATAAAAGCATGCCGGCGGGGTTTTAGCTCCGCCGGCCCGTCCCGCCGCAGCGCCAAAAGCGCTGCGGCGGCTTGCTGTTCTGTACCCTTTGCAGCTTGGCAAGGGGTTACTTTTTAATTTTTTGCCAATATTCCCGGTAGCTTTGCTCGGTTTTGTTTTCGCCCGGGGTGTAGTATTGCTTGTTTTTCAGCTCGTTTGGTAGGTACTGCTGGGGGGTGTAGTGGTTGGGATAATCGTGCGGATATTTGTAGTGCTGACCCTTTATGGCGGCGTCCTCCCCGTCAAAATGCTTGTTTTGCAGGTGGCGCGGAATAGGGTAGGCCCCGCCGGCGGCAACATCGGCCATGGCGGCGTGAATACCTAAATAAGCCGAGTTAGATTTTGGGCTAACGGCGGCTAAAACAACGGCGTCGGCCAAAGGAATTTGCGCCTCCGGCAGGCCAACCATCAGCGCGGTATCTACATAGGCCTTTACAATGGGCATAATGCCGGGGTAGGCCAGGCCAACATCCTCGGCCGTGGCAACCAGCAGCCGGCGGCAGGCGGTTGGCAAATCGCTTGCCGAAAGCAGCCGCGCCAAATAGTGCAGGGCGGCGTCCGGGTCGCTTCCGCGAATTGATTTTTGCAGTGCCGACATAACATCATACTGTTCGTCGCCCTTGCGGTCGTACCGCATGGCGCTTTGGCCGGTAAGTTCTAAGGCCAGCTGCTTGGTAACAACCGGGGGTGCGCTGTTTTTGCAGGTTAAAAAGCAAAGCTCGGTGGCGTTTAAGGCTTTTCGTAAATCGCCGCCCGAACCGCCCGCAATAACGGGAATAACTTCCTCCTCTAAAGTAAAGGGCTGGCCGCTTTCCTGCTTTAAAAATTCAAAGGCACGGGTAATAAACAGCTCTACATCCGCGCGCTCCAGCGGCTTAAACTCAAAAACCGTAGATCGGCTTAAAATGGCGTTGTAAACATAAAAGTAGGGGTTTTCGGTGGTGGAGGCAATGAGCGTAATATCCCCGTTTTCAATAAACTCCAACAGCGTTTGCTGCTGCTTTTTATTAAAGTATTGAATTTCGTCTAAATACAGCAAAATGCCGTTTTGCGCCTCAAAGCTGCCGCGGGCGGCAATAATTTCTTTTAAATCGGCCGTAGAGGCGGTAGTGGCGTTTAGGCGGTAAAGCTTTTTGCCGCTAATGCCGGCAATAATGTTGGCAACGGTTGTTTTGCCAACGCCGGAGGGGCCGTAAAAAATAAGGTTGGGAATTTCGCCGCTTTCAATAATGCGGCGCAGCACCTTGCCCTCATCTAACAAATGGTGCTGACCAACAACTTCGTTAATGCTTTTGGGGCGAATACGGTCGGCTAACGGGGTTTTCATGCGGGTCACCTCTTAAACAAAACCGGCAGGCTGCAGGGTGCTGCCCCAGCCTGCCGGGTGTGCAAAATGTAAGTTTATTACTGGTACAGCGGGTACTGGGCGCACATTTTTTCAACCTTTTCGGCAATGGCAGCCTTTTGCGCTTCAAAATCGCGAATAGCTAAGGTAATTAGGTCAGCAATCTGCACCATCTCCGGCTCTTTAAATCCGCGGGTGGTTGCGGCCGGGGTGCCAAGGCGCACACCGCTGGTAACAAAAGGCTTTTCCGGGTCGTTGGGCACCGCGTTTTTGTTGGCGGTAATGTGAACGGCGTCCAGCCGCTGCTCCAGCTCCTTCCCGGTTACGCCGGTGCCAATTAAATTCAGTAAAATTAAGTGGTTGTCGGTTCCGCCCGAAACCATGTTTACCCCGTTTTCGGCAAACCGGGCTGCCATGGCGGCGGCGTTTTTCACAATCTGCTCTTGGTAGGCTTTAAATTCGGGCTTTAACGCCTCGCCAAAGCAAACGGCCTTTGCGGCAATAATGTGCTCTAACGGGCCGCCCTGCGTGCCGGGAAAAACAGCTTTGTTTACCGCGGCGGCCAGCTCTGCCTTGCACAAAATTAACCCGCCGCGCGGGCCGCGCAGGGTTTTGTGGGTGGTAGAGGTTACAATATCGGCGTAGGGCACCGGGCTTTGGTGCAGCCCGGCGGCAACCAGGCCGGCAATGTGGGCCATGTCTACCATAAAGTAGGCGCCAACCTCGTGGGCAATTTCGGCAATTTTGTTAAAGGCAATGGCGCGCGGGTAGGCCGAGGCCCCCGCAACAATCAGCTTGGGACGGCACTCTAAGGCAATGCGGCGCATTTCGGCGTAGTCAATGTAGCCGTCGGGCCCTACCCCGTAGGGCACAAAGTGGTAATTCTTGCCCGAAAGGTTTACCGGCGAGCCGTGCGTTAGGTGCCCGCCGTGCGCTAAGCTCATGCCCATAACCGTATCGCCCACATTTAAAACGGCGGCGTAAGCGGCAAAGTTGGCGTTGGCGCCGCTGTGGGGCTGTACATTGGCGTGTTCGGCACCAAACAGCTTTTTGGCCCGCTCAATGGCTAAGGTTTCAACCTCGTCTACAAACTGGCAGCCGCCGTAATAGCGCTTGCCGGGGTAGCCCTCGGCGTATTTATTGGTTAACACCGAGCCCATGGCCGCCATAACGGCGGGGGAAACAAAGTTTTCCGAAGCAATGAGCTCAATATTATGCTGTTGGCGGTGCAGTTCCCGCTGCATGGGGGCGGCAACCTCGGGGTCTACCCGGTTTACATAGTCAATCGTTGGTAAAATTTCATGGTACATTTACAATAAACTCCTTTAAAACAATATTCAGTATTCGGTGGTACGGCGGCACAAAAACAGCCCGGCACCTACATTAATATATATTATAGCGGAACACCCAACAAAAATCAACAGCAAACACACCCGCACTGCCAATTTGCTAAAGCAGCGCCTGCCTTGCGCCGGTCAAAGGGGCTGCTGGCAGCAAAGCAAGCCGCGAACACAAGCGGCTAACAGGCGGCAACACCACAGCGCCGCAAAAAAACACCTTGTGCCATGGTCAAACGAAAAATGTACAGCATAAAGGTAAAAAGCCGCGCCATTTTTACCGGCACTTTGGTCGAAAAACCGCAACGAAGGCCGAAAATTGGCGGGTTTTTACCAAAACTGCAAAAAAATTAAAAAAATTTTAAAAAATTAAAAATTTTGCTTGCAATTGCGGGTTGCTTGTGTTATTATATTAGGGCACGCTGTATGCGTGGCGATATGCGTTGATGCGGGAGGTGGCCAGCCCCGAGCTGGGAAATTTCCGCGGAGTATGTCCGATTTTAAACCGGGCGAATAAACTTAAAGCAAAGCATAAACGGTTACTTGCGGCCGTTTATCCGGCAGTGAAAGCCTGCCTCCCGGCGTAGACTGTGACCCCAGCCTATCCGGTTTTAAAAACGGCAGGGTTTGAAACACCCGGCGCCGTGTAAGTTTTGCCCGCCAACATTTCAAGGAGGCGACCAAAATTGGCTAAGGAAAAAATCAGAATTCGTATCAAGGGATACGACCACGCGTTGGTAGATCAGGCTTCGGAAAAGATCGTTGACACGGCCAAAAGAACAGGTGCTCGTGTATCAGGTCCCGTGCCGCTGCCGACCGAGCGAGAGGTTGTTACCATTCTGCGTGCTGTTCACAAGTATAAGGACAGCCGTGAGCAGTTTGAAACAAGAACTCACAAAAGGCTTATCGACATTCTCAGACCGTCTAACAAAACGGTAGACGCTTTGAAAGGTCTTGAGCTTCCCGCCGGCGTTGAATTAGAGATTAAGCTTTAATTCGTGCCGACTGGTCAAGTTGGCGCAATGCGTCAACCAATAACTAGTAAGGAGGAAATAAAATGCAAAAAGGTTTAGTTGGAAAAAAGCTTGGCATGACCCAGCTTTTTGACGCAAACGGTAATGTTGTTCCCGTAACTGTAATTGAGGCCGGCCCGTGCGTGGTCGTTCAGAAAAAAACAGTTGAAAACGACGGTTACGAGGCCGTGCAGGTTGGCTTTGCCGACTTAAAGGCTTCTAAGGTAAACGGCCCGAAAAAGGGTCACTTCGCCAAGGGTGATGTTGCACCGAAAAAGGTTCTTCGCGAGTTCCGCCTGGCAGACAGCTCCGCCATTAATGTCGGAGACATTCTGAAGGCTGATGTTTTTGCCGAAGGCGACCATGTAGATGTAGTAGGCACCAGCAAAGGTAAGGGCTATGCCGGCGTTATTAAGCGCTGGAACTTCTCCCGCCTTAAAATGTCCCACGGTACCGGCCCGGTGGCCCGTCACGGTGGTTCTTTGGGTGCCAGCAGCTCCCCCTCGCGCGTAGCTAAAGGTAAAAAAATGGCAGGTCACCTGGGTTGTGAGCGGGTAACCGTTCAAAACTTAGATATTGTCAAGATCGACGCTGAAAATAACATTATTGCCGTTAAAGGTGCCGTTCCCGGCCCCAAGGGCGGAATTGTTGTTTTGAAAGACAGCGTTAAGGCTTAAGGGAAGGAGTGTTGAATATGCCTAATGTAGCTATTATGGATATGACCGGCAAAAAGGTTGGCGATTTTGAACTGAAAGAAAGCATTTTCGGTATTGAGCCAAACGCGGTTGTTATGCACGCTGCGGTTGTAAATTATTTGGCAAACCAGCGTCAGGGCACACAGTCCACCTTAACCCGTACCGAGGTTTCCGGCGGTGGCCGTAAACCGTGGCGGCAAAAGGGCACCGGCCATGCGCGCCAGGGCTCTATTCGCGCGCCGCAGTGGCGTCACGGCGGTGTGGCCTTAGGCCCGAAGCCAAGGGATTATTCTTATTCCTTAAACAAAAAGGTGCGTCAGCTTGCGCTGAAATCCGCCCTTTCTGACAAGGCCCTTTCAAACGACCTTATTGTTTTGGACGAGCTGAAGCTGGACGGTTACAAAACCAAAACGGTTGCCGATTGCCTTAAAGCCATTGGCGCCGAGGGCAAGGTGCTGTTTGTGCTGGCCGATAACGACCAAAAGGCCGTTAAGAGCACCGCAAACATTAAAGGCGCCAAAACCGCACAGTACAACACCTTAAACACCTACGACATTTTAAATGCCGACAAGCTGGTGTTTGTAAAGGGTGCTGTTGAAAAACTTCAGGAGGTATACGCATAATGAAAACCGCTCAGGATATTGTTATAGCTCCTATCATCACCGAAAAATCTATGGCCGCCGTTGCCGATAAAAAATACACCTTTAAGGTAGCCAACGACGCCAACAAGATTGAAATTAAGCAGGCAGTTGAAGCGCTGTTTGACGGCGTAAAGGTTGCAAAGGTTAATACCGTGAATGTTCGCGGCCGTAACCGTCGTATGGGGCGCTACACCGGCACTACCCCGGCCTGGAAAAAGGCTATTGTAACCTTAACCGAAAAATCTAAGACCATTGCCTTCTTTGACGGTTTGATGTAACAAACACTTGGAAGTAATACTTCCGGCAATGTATGGGGCCAATTGCCCCGCTAAGCCTAAATAGGAGAGTGAACAAAATGGCTATTAAGCATTACAAGCCGACTACACCGGGCCGCCGCGGCATGACCGTTCTGGATTATTCCGAGCTTTCCAAGGTGGCACCCGAAAAAAGTCTGCTGGTTTCTATTAAGAAAAATGCCGGCCGCAACAGCTACGGCCGCATTACCGTTCGCCACCGCGGCGGCGGTAACCGCAAAAAGTACAGAATTATTGATTTTAAGCGCGAGCGTTTTGATTGCCCCGCTACGGTTCAAACCTTAGAGTACGATCCGAACCGTTCCGCCTTTATTGCTTTGGTGCAGTATGAGGACGGCGAAAAGCGTTACATCATTGCCCCGATTGGTTTAAAGGTTGGCGATGTAGTAGTTTCGGGCGCCGCTGCCGATATTAAAATCGGTAACGCGCTGCCGCTTACCAACATTCCGGTTGGTACCTTTATTCATAATGTAGAGCTTTACCCCGGCAAGGGCGCTCAGTTAGCCCGTGCCGCCGGTAACATGGCCCAGTTAATGGCGAAAGAGAACGGCATGGCGTTGCTGCGTCTGCCCTCCGGCGAGCTGCGCAATGTGCCGGACGGCTGCATGGCTACCGTTGGCCAGGTAAGCAACCCCGAGCACGAAAATGTGAACATTGGTAAAGCCGGCCGTAAGCGTCACATGGGCTGGCGTCCTACCGTTCGCGGTTCTGTTATGAACCCGTGCGATCACCCGCACGGTGGTGGTGAGGGTAAATCCCCCATTGGCCGTCCGGGCCCGGTTACCCCGTGGGGCAAACCTACGCTCGGTTACAAAACTCGTGCGAAACACAAGGCTTCCGATAAATATATTGTGAAGCGCCGCAACAGCAAGTAATCGGCGAAAGGAGTAATCATTATGGGAAGAAGCATTAAAAAGGGTCCTTTTGTGCAACCTGTACTTCTGAAAAGAGTGCAAGAGATGAATCAGACCGGTGAAAAACGCGTTCTTCAAACCTGGAGCCGTTCTTCCACCATTTTCCCCGACTTTGTTGGGCATACATTCGCAGTACACGACGGCCGCAAGCATGTACCGGTATATGTTACCGAGGATATGGTAGGCCACAAGCTTGGTGAATTTGTTCCCACCAGAACATTCCGCGGCCACGCGGGCGCCAAGACCAGCGGCAAATAAGCGGTCGAAAGGAGAGTCAGACTATGGAATCAAGGGCAGTTTTGAAATACGCCCGTATTTCACCCCGCAAGGTTAAGATTGTTTTGGATCTGATCCGCAATCAACCGGCGGATAAAGCCATGGCTATTCTCAGGTACACCCCGAAGTCGGCCTGCGAATATTTGGAAAAGTTGCTAAAATCCGCTATGGCAAACGCTGAAAACAACCACAAAATGGATGTTTCCAAGCTTTATGTTGCAGAGTGCTTTGTTTGCCCCGGCCCCACGCTGAAAAGAATTCGCGCAAAGGACCACGGCAGAGCGCACAGCATTTTAAAAAGAACATCTCACGTTACCCTGGTACTCAGGGAACGCGAAGACTAAAAAGGAGGTTACAAGTAATGGGCCAGAAAGTACATCCTAACGGATTTCGCGTAGGCGTTATTAAAGACTGGGACTCGCGCTGGTTTGTAAGCGACGGTGCCTTTGGCGACACCTTAGTTGAGGACTATAACCTCCGTAAGTACCTGAAGAAAACCCTGTACGGCGCAGGCGTTCCGAAGATTGAAATTGAGCGTACCGCTTCTAAAATTCGGATCCACATTCACTGTGCCAAACCCGGCGTGGTAATTGGCCGCAACGGTGCCGAGATTGAAAAGCTCCGCGCCAACTGCCAAAAAATGCTGGGCAAACCGGTTTTCATTAACATTGTTGAGGTTAAAAACCCCGATGTAAACGCTACGCTGGTTGCTGAGAACATTGCAGCTCAGCTGGAAAAAAGAATTTCTTTCCGCCGCGCTATGAAGCTTGCCATGGGTCGCGCAATGCGCCTGGGCGCTAAGGGTATTAAAACCCAGGTTTCCGGCCGTGTCGGCGGTGCCGAAATTGCTCGTACCGAGCATTATCATGAGGGTACCATTCCGCTGCAAACCATTCGTGCCGATATTGACTACGGTTTTGCAGAGGCTCACACCACTTACGGCCGCATTGGCGTAAAGGTGTGGATCTATCAGGGCGAGGTGCTTCATGCTGCCGGTAAAACAGCAAAGAAAGAAGGAGGCGCCAAGTAATGTTATTACCGAAGAGAGTAAAATTCCGTCGCGTGCAGCGTGGCCGTTTAAAGGGCACCGCACAGCGCGGTAATACCGTTACCTACGGTGATTACGGCCTGCAGGCTTTAGAGCCGGCCTGGATCACCTCGAACCAAATTGAGGCAGCTCGTATTGCCATGACCCGTTACACCAAGCGTGGCGGTCAGGTTTGGATCAAAATTTTTCCCGATAAGCCGATCACCGAAAAGCCGGCAGAAACCCGAATGGGTTCCGGTAAAGGTTCTCCGGAATATTGGGTAGCCGTGGTAAAGCCCGGCCGTGTTATGTTTGAAATCGGCGGTGTAGACCGTGAAATTGCGCGCGAGGCTATGCGTCTTGCCGCCAACAAGCTGCCGATCAAATGCAAATTTATCGAGAAAGAAAAAGGCGGTGAGCAGTAATGAATGTTAAGGACATTAGAGAAAAAACCGACGCAGAGCTTGCAAACCAACTGAAGTCTTTAAAAGAAGAGCTGTTTCACCTTCGTTTTCAGCACGCTATCAATCAGCTCGATAACCCGATGCAGATCAACGCTGTGAAAAAGGATATTGCCCGCGTAAACACCGTTTTGCGTGAGCGCGAGATCCAATCTGGCAGCGCTGAGTCGTAAGGAAAGGCAGGTATATGGCTGTGAGCGAAAGAAACCTTCGTAAAACCAGAGTGGGTAAAGTAGTTAGCGACAAAATGGACAAGACCGTTGTTGTTTTGATCGAGGATAACGTAAAGCACCCGCTGTATAAAAAAATCATTAAGAATACTGTTAAGCTGAAAGCCCACGACGAAAACAACCAGTGCGGTGTAGGCGACAGAGTTCTCATTATGGAAACCAGACCCCTTTCGAAAGATAAAAACTGGCGTGTGGTTGAAATTATTGAGAAGGCTAAATAATTCTATTTAGGAGGAAAACACTGTGATACAACAACAGAGTTACCTCAAGGTTGCCGACAACACTGGTGCAAAGGAAATTATGTGCATTAAAGTATTGGGCGGCTCCGGCAGGAGGTATGCAAACATCGGCGATGTTATCGTTGCGTCCGTGAAAAAGGCTGCTCCGGGTGGAACAGTGAAAAAGGGCGATGTGGTAAAGGCCGTTGTAGTGCGTTCAGCCAAAGGTATCCGTCGCGAAGACGGTACTTACATCAGATTTGACGAAAATGCAGCAGTTCTAATACGCGAAGATAAAAACCCGGTTGGTACGCGTATTTTCGGGCCTGTTGCCCGTGAGCTCCGTGAGAAGGAATATACCAAAATCCTCTCTCTGGCTCCCGAAGTACTCTGATGGGAGGTAGAACGCAATGAGTAAAATGCATGTTAAAAAAGACGATACCGTTGTACTGCTTACCGGTAACGAAAAATACCGTGGTAAGACCGGCAAGGTTTTAGAGGTAAGCCCCAAAGAGGGTAAGGTTATTGTAGAGGGCATTAACATTGTTTCTAAGCATGTAAAGCCCCGCAAGGCTGGCGACCCCTCCGGCATTATTAAAACCGAGGCTGCTGTTTATGCATCTAAGGTTCAGGTGGTTTGCCCGAAGTGCAACAAACCCACCCGCGTAGGCACTAAAATCTACGCCGATGGCAAAAAAGACCGCGTTTGCAAAAAATGCGGTGAGACTTTTTGAGTAGGGAGGAAATGACATGGCAAGGCTAAAGGACGATTACAATGCCAATATCGCGCCTGCGCTGATGAAAAAGTTCAACTATAAGAGCGTCATGCAGATCCCGAAGCTCAATAAGGTTGTCATCAATGTTGGCTGCGGTGAGGCAAAGGACAATTCAAAGGCAATTGACGCCGTTATGAACGATCTCGGCATCATCACCGGACAAAAACCGATTGTTTGCAGAGCAAGAAAATCCGTTGCAAACTTTAAACTGCGCGAGGGTATGCCAATTGGCGTTAAAGTTACCCTGCGCGGCGACAGAATGTACGAATTTGTAGACCGGCTGTTCAGCTTGGCTCTGCCCCGTGTTCGTGACTTCAGAGGAATTAACCCCAACTCCTTTGACGGCCGTGGAAACTATTCCATGGGCGTAAAAGAGCAGTTAATCTTCCCTGAAATTGAATACGACAAGATCGACAAGGTAAGAGGTATGGACATTATGTTTGTCACTACCGCGAATACCGACGAGGAAGCGCGCGAGCTGTTATCGCTCATGGGCGCCCCGTTTGCGAAGTAAGGAGTAAGGAAAATGGCTAAAACATCTATGAAAATCAAGCAGGCTCGTCCCGCTAAATTTTCTACCAGAAGCTACAATCGCTGCAAGATCTGCGGCCGCCCCCATGCCTACCTTCGCAAATACGGTATCTGCCGTATATGCTTTAGAGAATTGGCATATAAGGGCGAAATCCCCGGTGTGAAGAAGGCTAGCTGGTAATCAGCTAAGTAAAGGAGGTTGACGGTATGCAAATCACCGATACAATAGCTGATATGCTTACGCGTATTCGTAATGCAAGTTCAGCAAAGCATGAGTCGGTTGATATTCCGGCATCTAACATGAAAAAGGCAATTGCCCAGATCCTTTTGGACGAAGGCTTTATCAGCTCTTTTCAGGTAGTGGAGGACGGAAAACAGGGCACGATTCATGTAGTATTAAAATATGGCCCGAACAAGTCGCAGGTCATTAAAGGTCTTAGAAAAATTTCTAAACCCGGTCTGCGTATTTACACCAATGTAGAGGATATGCCAAAGGTTATGAAAGGCCTGGGCATCGCAATCCTTTCCACCTCTAAGGGTATTATGACCGACAAGCAGGCACGCGCCAACAATGTTGGCGGCGAAGTGCTGGCTTTCATCTGGTAAGGGGGTGCAGCTAAAATGTCAAGAATAGGAAATAAACCTATTACCATCCCGGCCGGTGTTGAGGTTAAGGTAAACGGCTCCGAGGTTAGCGTAAAAGGCCCGAAGGGCACTTTAACCAACACCTTCCACAGCGGCATTACCATTGCCGTAGAGGGGAACGAAGTTTTAGTAAAACGCCCGGATGACAGCAATCAGTTTAAATCTCTGCACGGGTTGACCCGTACCTTAATTGCCAACATGGTTACCGGTGTTGAAAAAGGCTTTTCTAAAGAGCTGGAAGTAAACGGCGTTGGTTACCGTGTTGCCAAGCAGGGCAAAGACCTGGTTATGAACTTAGGCTTTTCTCATCAGGTAATTGTTTCCGAGGTGCCGGGTATTACCATTGAGGTACCCAGCCCCAACAAAATCGTTATTGTCGGCGCTGACAAGCAGCAGGTAGGTCAGTTTGCAGCAGAAGTACGCGAAAAGCGTCCACCGGAGCCGTATAAGGGCAAAGGCATTAAGTATGCAGACGAGCACATCCGCCGCAAGGAAGGTAAAGCCGGTAAGGGCGCAAAGGGTTAATAAAGGAGAGAACGAAAAATGGTTAAAAAGACTGACAGCAACACCGCTCGTCTTAAGCGCCATAAGCGTGTTCGCGCCAAGATCAGCGGCACCGCAGCGTGCCCCCGTCTTGATGTATTCCGCTCCAGCAAAAATATTTACGCCCAAATCATTGATGATGAGCAAGGCGTAACGCTTGCTGCCGCTTCTTCTGTTGAAAAAGACTTTGGCGAAACCAAAGGCAATAAGGATGAAGCCCGCAAGGTAGGGGCGTTAATTGCTGAACGCGCAAAGGCTAAAGGAATCGAAACGGTTGTATTCGACCGTGGCGGTTACATTTATCACGGACGCGTGAAAGAGCTTGCCGAAGGTGCCCGCGAGGGCGGCCTCAAGTTCTAAGAGAAGGAGGAGTAAACTTTGGCTAAAAACATTGATGCAACCACTATGGATATGAAAGAGCGCGTTGTTTCTATCAACCGCGTTTCCAAAACCGTTAAGGGCGGCCGTATTATGAAGTTTTCGGCTTTGGTCGTTGTTGGCGACGGCAACGGCACCGTTGGTTTTGGTTTAGGCAAAGCCGGCGAAGTTCCGGACGCTATTCGCAAGGGCATTGAGGACGCCAAAAAGAACCTGATTAAGGTTCCGCTAAAGGGCACCACCATTCCGCACGAAATTATTGGTGAATTTGGTGCAGGCCGCGTGTTAATGAAACCCGCTGCCCCCGGTACCGGCGTTATTGCCGGCGGTGCCGTTCGTGCCGTTGTTGAAACGGTTGGCATTAAAGACATCCGTACCAAGGTGCTGCGTTCCAACAATCCCTGCAATGTAGTTCGCGCTACGGTAGCAGGCTTGGCTTCGGTAAGAAGCGCCGAGCAGGTTGCTGCAACCCGCGGCAAATCTGTTAAAGAAATTTTAGGTTAAGGAGGAGCGGCAAATGGCTACAAAAAAACAGGCTGCCGGGCTTAAAATTAAATTAATTAAAAGCACAATCGGCTGCAAGTCTAATCAGATTTTGACCGCTGCTGCCTTGGGCCTTCGCAAGGTTGGGGACGAAACCGTTCAACCCGACAACGCCCAGACTATGGGAAAAATCAATAAGATCAGTCACCTCGTAGAGGTAACAAAAGCGTAAGGAAAGGCAGGTGCGCATACCATGAAAATTCATGAGCTTTCCCCCGCTGAGGGTTCCGTTAAGGACGCAAAGCGTATTGGCAGAGGCCATGGTTCCGGCAACGGTAAAACTGCCGGTAAAGGTCACAAAGGTCAAAAGGCTCGTTCCGGTCACGGCATGAGACCCGGCTTTGAGGGCGGTCAAATGCCGCTGCAAAGAAGAATTCCTAAGCGTGGCTTTAACAACATTTTTGCAACGCAGTACGCCTTCGTTAATGTTTCTGCGTTAGAGGCATTTGACAACGGCGCTGTTGTAGATGCCGCGGCTTTACAGGAAAAAGGCCTGATTAAAAAGGCATTGGACGGCGTTAAAATTTTAGGCAACGGCGAGCTGACCAAAAAGCTGACCGTTAAAGCAACGGCCTACTCGGCTGCTGCCAAAGCTAAAATTGAAGCCGCCGGCGGTAAAGCCGAGGTGAACTAAAATGCTTGAAACAATTAAAAACGCGTGGAAAATCCCTGAAATTCGCAGAAAGATTTTATTCACCTTTTTCATTATTATTGTTTTTCGCATTGGTTCGGTTATTCCCGTACCGTTTGTAGACCCCTCCATGATCCGGCAGCTGGCCTCCTCAGATTCTGAGCAGTTTTTCAGCTACCTTTCAATTCTAACGGGCGGCGGTTTAGAGTACGGTGCAATTTTTGCAATGTCGGTTACCCCGTACATTAACTCTTCCATTATTATTCAGCTGTTAACGGTTGCCATAAAGCCGTTAGAGCGCTTAGCCCAACAGGGTGAGGAGGGCCAAAAAAAATTGGCGCAAATTACCCGCTACACCACCATCCTTTTAGCTTTAATTCAAGGTGTTGCTTACTTCTTTTACCTTAAAAAAAACAACTGTTTAAGCATTCAGGGCGGCGGCGTTGTGTTTGCGGCGTTTGTAATTGTGTTGGCCTTTACGGCCGGCTCGGCCATTGTAATGTGGCTGGGCGAGCAAATTGATGTTAAGGGTATTGGTAACGGTATTTCAATTATTTTGTTTGCCGGCATCATCTCCCGCGCGCCAACCGCTGTGGCTTACCTTTACGGTAACTGGAAGATTGGCACTTCGCAAAAAATTATTGTAGTTGCTTTAATTCTGGCCTTTTTGCTGGTTGTTGCCTTTATTGTGTGGATGACCAACGCCGAGCGCCGCGTACCCATTCAGTACGCCAAACGCGTGGTTGGCAATAAGCAATACGGCGGCCAAAACGCACATATTCCAATTAAAGTAAATATGTCCGGCGTTTTGCCCGTAATTTTTGCAAGCTCTATTTTAATGGTTCCAACCATTTTGCTCTCCTTTAACTTTTTAGTTAAGCAGGGCAGCTCCTTTTACAAGTTCCTGTCCTTGTTCAGTGTTCGCGGTACCTTTTACGCCGTTATCTACTTCTTGCTGATTATTGCGTTTGCGTACTTCTACACTACCATTCAGTACAACCCGGTTGAAATGGCAAATAACCTGCGTAAAAACGGCGGTGCAATTCCCGGTATTCGCCCCGGCAAGGCCACCTCTGATTTTATTTCTAAAATTTTGTCAAGAATAACCTTGATCGGCGCGCTGTGCCTAAGCTTAATTGCTATTCTGCCCATTTTGGTTGGCAGCATTGGCGGGGTAGATATTACCATTGGCGGTACATCTATTATGATCGTGGTTGGCGTTGCGCTGGATACGGTACAAAACTTAGAGTCTCAAATGATGATGCGTCATTACAAAGGCTTTTTGGATTGATGAACAGGAGTAGTTTATGAAACTGATTCTTTTAGGAGCTCCGGGTGCCGGTAAAGGCACCCAGGCCGAGCTAATCTGCGAAAAGCTGAATATTCCCGCCGTTTCAACCGGGAATATGATTCGCGAGGCCATGAAAAACGGCACCGAGATGGGCAAAAAAGCCAAAAGCTTTGTAGACGCCGGCAATTTGGTGCCCGACGAAGTGGTTATTGGCATTATTAAAGAGCGTTTGGCGCAGGAGGACTGTCAAAAAGGCTTTATTTTAGACGGTTTTCCGCGCACCATTCCGCAGGCCGAAGCTTTGGACAAAATGGGTGTGGATATTGACACGGTTTTGTCAATAGAAGTTAAGGACGAAGCGATCGTAAAAAGAATGTCCGGCCGTCGCGTTTGCGAAAAATGCGGCGCCAGCTACCACATTGAGTACAAAAAACCGGCAAAAGAGGGCGTGTGCAACGCCTGCGGCGGCGCGTTGATTTGCCGTAAGGACGACGCCCCCGAAACGGTTTTAGACCGCTTAAAGGTTTACCACGAGCAAACCGAGCCGCTGAAGGATTATTACCAAAAGTCTGGCAAGCTGAAAACGGTGGAAGGGCAGGAGGAACTGGCTGATACCACCCGCTTGGTTTTTGAGGCATTAGGTATATGATCGTTTTAAAAACCGGCCGTGAGCTTCAAATAATGCGCGAAGCTTGCAGGATTTCTGCCGGTGCATTAAAGTTGATAGGCAGTGCGGTTGAGCCGGGCGTTACAACGGGCGAGCTTGACCGGTTAGCCGAGGAGTACATTTTAAAGCAGGGCGCTAAGCCCAACTTTAAAAATTACGAGGGCTTTCCCGCAACGGCCTGCATATCTATAAATAACGAGGTTATTCATGGCATACCGGACGGTGCCCGCAAAATTAAAAACGGCGATATAGTCAGCGTAGATTTAGGCGCCGTTTTTGAGGGCTATCATGGCGATAATGCCGCCACTTTTGCCGCGGGGGATGTTTCCGCCGAGGCAAAGCGGCTGATGGATACAACGCGAGAAAGCCTGTACGAGGGCATTCGCGCTGCAACCAACGGCGGCAGAATCGGTGATATTGGCCACGCGGTACAGTCCTATGTAGAGGCTCGTGGTTATTCTGTAGTCAGACAGTTTGTCGGGCATGGAGTAGGCACAAGACTTCATGAAGCCCCGGAAGTCCCGAATTTCGGTCAAAAAGGCCACGGGATCCGTCTTGTTCCGGGTATGACAATTGCAATTGAGCCAATGGTAAACGCCGGCGGCCCGGCAGTTCAAACCCTGTCAAACGGTTGGACGGTTGTAACAACCGACCATTCTTTATCCGCGCATTTTGAGCATACCATAGCAATTACGCCGGATGGCCCCGTTATTATGACGGTGGCCGACTGACGGAGGGATGGTATGAAGCGAGGACAGATCGTGTTTTCAAAAGCCGGCCGCGATAAAAGCCACTTTTTGGTGGTGCTAAGCGTTCAGGGCAACCGCTGTACGGTGGCCGACGGGCGCAGGCGGCGGGTGGAAAAACCAAAATGCAAGAATATAAAGCATTTGGGCGCGACCAACGGCAGCATTGCCGAAGAGGATTTGTTTTCCAACCGTTTGGTTCAAAAAAAGCTGGCAAGTTTCAGCGAGCATGACGATTCTGAGAGGAGGCATTTAAATGTCTAAGGCAGATATGATCGAATTGGAGGGCACCGTTCTGGAGGCTATGCCGAACGCAATGTTTAAGGTGCAGATCCAGGGCAACCACACAATTTTGGCACATATTTCGGGTAAGCTGCGAATGAACTTTATTCGTATTCTGCCCGGCGATAAGGTGACAGTAGAAATGTCGCCTTACGATTTGACCAAGGGGCGCATTACCTGGCGCTCCAAGTAAGGTTTAGTATGAATGGAGGTATCCCTAATGAAAGTTAGACCTTCGGTTAAAAAGATTTGCGAAAAATGCAAGATCATCAAACGCAAGGGAAAAGTAATGGTAATTTGCGAAAATCCCAAGCACAAACAGCGCCAAGGCTAAGCCTTGCGCAAAAATGAATGTGAGGTGCAAGAATAAATGGCACGTATTGCCGGTGTTGACCTTCCGAGAGAAAAGCGCGTAGAGATCGGTTTGACCTACATTTTCGGAATTGGTCTTACAACATCCAAAAAAATCCTTGCCGAGACGGGCGTAAACCCCGATACCCGTGTAAAGGACTTAACAGAGGAAGATGTTGCCAAGCTTCGTGAGTACATTGAAAAACATCTTGAAGTTGAAGGTGACAGACGCCGTTCTATCGCATTTGATATTAAAAGACTCATTGAAATCGGCAGCTACCGCGGTGTTCGCCACCGTAAAGGGCTTCCGGTTCGCGGGCAGCGCTCTAAAACCAATGCGCGTACCCGTAAGGGCCCCAAGAAAACAATAGCGAACAAGAAGAAGTAAGAAGGAGGAATAAAATATGGCTACTAAGGGTAATAAAACCGCTACCACCCGCCGTCGTCGCGAAAAAAAGAACATTGAGCGCGGAGCGGCCCATATCCAGTCCACCTTCAATAACACGATCGTAACCATTACCGATGTACAGGGTAATGCACTTTCGTGGGCTTCTGCTGGCGAACTTGGATTTAGAGGCTCCAGAAAATCTACGCCGTTTGCTGCACAAAGCGCGGCCGAAACCGCTGCAAAGGCGGCAATGGAGCACGGGCTGAAAACCGTAGATGTTTTTGTAAAAGGCCCCGGCGCAGGCAGAGAGGCTGCAATCAGAGCATTGCAGGCTGCCGGTCTTGAAGTTAGCATGATTAAAGATGTAACTCCAATTCCGCATAACGGCTGCCGCCCGCCGAAAAGAAGACGCGTTTAATCGTTGGAGGTGTAATCATGGCAAGATATACAGGTGCAGTTTGCAGACTGTGTCGCCGCGAAGGGCAAAAGCTGTTCTTAAAGGGCGAGCGCTGCTATTCTGAAAAGTGTTCCGTAGGTGTTCGGGCTTACGCCCCGGGTCAGCATGGCCAGGGCCGTAAAAAAACATCTGAATACGGCTTGCAGCTTCGTGCAAAGCAAAAGGCAAAGCGCTTTTATGGCGTTTTAGAGGGTCAGTTCCGCAATTATTTTGAAATTGCCGAGCGCAAACCCGGCGTAACGGGTGATAACCTGCTGCAATTGCTGGAAAGCCGTTTAGACAATGTAGTATACAGAGTTGGTTTTGCATCCTCCAGAGCCGAGGCAAAGCAGCTGGTTGGTCATGGCCATTTTGAGGTTAACGGCCACCGGGTAGATATTGCTTCTTACCTGCTGCGCGCCGGTGATGTTGTTACCGTTTGCGAAAAGAGCAGAGCTTCTGAAAAAATCAAAGCTGTTATTGAGGCAAACGCCGCACATCCGGTTCCGCAGTGGATTGATGTAAACCGAGACGCTTTCGAGGCAAAAATTGTTGCACTGCCAACCCGTGACCAAATTGAGGCACCGGTTGAGGAGCAGTTGATCGTTGAGTTGTACTCCAAATAATCGTATTTTTCATCTTGCTCTGCTGTGAGCCGCACAAAGCGGCAGACAACAAAATTTTAAATACATTATGTGCGGAGAAACGGAGCTTTTAAATGATAGAGATTGAAAAGCCCACTCTTGAGGTTGTTGAAGTATCCGACGACGGCCGTTACGGCAAGTTTACCCTAAAACCGCTGGAAAGCGGCTACGGTACGACCATTGGCAATAGCCTGCGTCGCGTGCTTTTATCCTCTCTCCCCGGTGTTGCTGTTACCTCGGTTAAAATAGACGGTGTCATGCACGAATTTTCCACCATTGACGGTGTAAAAGAGGATGTTACCGAAATTATTTTAAACCTAAAGGGCCTAACCGCAAAGCTGCATAGCAACGGCCCCAAAACGGTTTATATTGAGGCCGAAGGCCCCTGCGTGGTTACCGGCGCTTCAATTAAAACCGATTCCGAGGTAGAAATTTTAAATCCGGATCTTTACATTGCAACCCTGTGCGAGGGCGGCAAGCTGTTTATGGAAATTGTGTTGGATAAGGGTCGCGGTTACGCCCCGGCCGACGCGAACAAACCGGCGCAAACCGTTGCCGGCCTTATTCCGGTAGACAGCATTTACACCCCCGTTACCAAGGTTAAGTTTGATGTTGAGAACACCCGTAAGGAGCAGGTAACCGACTTTAACTGCCTGACCTTAGAGGTTTGGACAAACGGAGTTAAAACGGCAAAAGAGGCTGTTTCTTTAGCTGCTAAAATTTTAATAGACCACCTAAAAATGTTCTTAGACCTTGAGGAGCAAACCAACGAGGTAGAAATTTTAGTAGAAAAAGGCGATACCAGTAAGGAAAAGGTTCTGGAAATGACGATTGAGGAATTAGACCTCTCCGTTCGTAGCTTTAACTGCTTAAAGCGTGCCGGAATCAACACCGTTGAGGATTTAATCAACAAGTCCGAGGAAGAAATGATGAAGGTTCGTAACCTTGGTCGAAAATCGTTGGAAGAGGTTATTGCCAAGCTGCATTCTCTTGGTTTTACCCTCAGCCACAATGAGGAATAAAGATTTTACCATCAGTAAGGAGTGAATATGAATGGCCGGTACCAGAAAACTCGGCAGAACCAGTGACCACAGAATGGCAATGTTAAGGGCTATGGTAACCTTCCTGCTGGAAAACGGCAGAATTGAAACCACCGTAACACGCGCTAAAGAGGTCAGCGCTATGACCGAGAAATATATTACACTCGCTAAGGATAGTTCGCTCACTACCAAGCGTCAGGCTATGGCATTTATTACGAAGGAGAGCGTTGTCAAAAAGCTTTTTGACGAGGTTGCCCCCAAGTATGCTGACAAAAACGGCGGTTACTGCCGGATTGTTAAAACAGGCCCGCGCCGTGGTGATGCTGCAGAAATGGCTATCATCGAGTTGGTGTAAGTTCACCTGTAACAGCCTTTAAGGCTTAAAAGCTAAAATTTTCAGCCGCGGTTTTCCGCGGCTGATTTTTTATGCCCCCTTTGCGTTTAATTTTATGCCAAAATTTGTGCTGCGGTGTTTACTTTTAGGCAGTTTTATGTTACAATAAAGCGGTTATAGCCGGCTGGCTGCGCCGCAACCTGCCAAAGGTAAAAACGGTTTAAAAGGCAAAACGGTTTAAGGCGGCCGCTTTTTTGCCGCCCGGCAAGGCGCTTGGCCAAAATTGCTTTTGGGCGGCGCTGCCGCTGCGGTTATAGTTTTTTGTTTGGAGGTAATTAAAATGAAAAAAACGGTGATCACGGTAATCGGGCACGACTGCGTGGGTATCATGGCTAAGGTTTCGGCCGTTTGCGCCGAGTATCAGGTAAACATCTGCGATGTTTCGCAGTCGGTTCTGTCCGACCTGTTTTGCATGATTATGATTGGCGAAATCGACGGCATGAAGGGCGATTTTTGCGATTTTTCTGAAAAGCTGGAAAAGGTTGGGCAGGAAAATAACCTTTCCATTCGCGCCATTCATGAGGATATTTTTAACGCCATGCACAGCATTTAAAGGGGAACGCCATGTATAATACGCACGATATTTTAGAAACCATTAAAATGATCGACGAGGAGAATTTGGATATCCGCACGGTTACCATGGGTATTTCCTTGTTAGATTGCATGGACCCGGATATGGACCGCCTGTGCGAAAAGGTTTACGAAAAAATTACCCGCTGCGCCGCACAGCTGGTTCCGGTGTGCGAGCGCATTGAAAAGGAATACGGTATTCCCATTATTAATAAACGCATTTCTATTACCCCCGCCGCCATTGTGGCCTCCGGCTGCCGGGGCGGCAACCCGGTAAATCTGGCCCAAACGCTGGAGCGCGCCGCCACCGCGGTTGGCGTTAACTTTATTGGCGGCTACTCCGCCTTGGTTGGCAAGGGCTTTTCGGGAGCCGATAAAGTGCTTATTCAAAGCATTCCCGAGGCGTTAGCGGTTACCGAGCACATTTGCGCCTCGGTAAATGTTGGCTCTACCAAGGCCGGCATTAACATGGACGCCGTTAAGCTTATGGGCCAAATTGTAAAGCAAACGGCCGAGCAAACCGCCAACCGTAGCTGTATTGGCGCCGCCAAATTAGTGGTGCTGTGCAATGCACCGGAGGATAACCCCTTTATGGCCGGCGCTTTTCACGGCGTTGGCGAGCCGGATTGCGTCATTAATGTTGGCGTTTCGGGCCCCGGGGTGGTGCGCGCCGTTTTGGCCAAGCACCAAACGGCAGATATTACCGCCGTGGCCGATTTAATTAAAAAAACCGCCTTTAAAATTACCCGCATTGGCCAACTGGTTGCCCGCCTGGCGGCCGACCGTTTGGGTGTGCCGTTTGGCATTGTAGACCTTTCCTTAGCGCCTACCCCCGCCGTTGGTGATTCGGTTGCCCATATTTTAGAGGAGATGGGGCTGGAAAGCTGCGGCGCCTGCGGCACTACCGCCTGCCTTGCATTGCTGAATGACGCGGTGAAAAAGGGCGGCGTTATGGCTTCGTCCCATGTTGGGGGGCTTTCCGGCGCGTTTATTCCTGTCACCGAGGACGCCGGGATGATTGCCGCCGCCCGCAGCGGCTGCCTGACCATTGAAAAATTAGAGGCCATGACGGCCGTTTGCTCGGTTGGGCTGGATATGATTAACATTCCGGGCGATACCCCGCCCGAGGTAATTTCGGCCATTATTGCCGATGAGGCCGCCATTGGCATGGTAAACAGCAAAACAACGGCCGTTCGGGTTATTCCGGCAATTGGCTGTAAGGTTGGGGATGAGCTCTCCTTCGGCGGGCTGCTGGGCGACGGCCCGGTTATTCGGGTAAACACCGCCTCGCCCAAAAAGTTTATTTCCCGCGGGGGGCGAATTCCCGCCCCCATTCAAAGTCTTAAAAATTAAAGCCTTTAAAAAGCTGCCGCCCCGGGGTTGCCGGGGCGGCATTTGGGGCAAAAATTTTAAAAACAGTGTAACAAATCAATTTGTTTTTTTACTTAATAGGTAAAGGGGGGGACACCGTGAATGACAATGAGATTATTCAATTGCTTTTTAATAAATCAGAAAAAGCAATTGTTGAAATAAACAAACAATAAGGCAAACTTTGTCATACGCTTGCGTTTAACATCTTAAAAAATCGGCAAGATGCGGAAGAATGTGTAAATGATGCGTATTTAGGCGTTTGGAATACCATTCCGCCAAAGCGGCCAAATTCTTTTACGGCGTACCTGTGCAGGCTGGTGCGAAACCTTTCTGTTAACCGTTACAAATACAACGCAGCGGAAAAGCGCAAAACCAACTACAATTTGTGTTTGGAGGAAATAGAACGGTATTTTGGAACAACTGAGCTGTCAGAGAAAATTACCGAAAAGGAACTAACGGGGTACATAGAAACATTTTTGGATAGCCTGACAGTGCAAGAGCGGTTTATTTTTGTGCGGAGGTTTTGGTATTTAGACTCTTACAATTCTATTGCAAAAGAAACCGGCTTAAAAGAGGGCGCCCTTCGGGTTAAAATGACCCGATTAAAAGCAGAGCTTAAGAAAAATTTGAACAAACAGGGGGTGGTAGTATGAAAGCGGAACACATGATGAACGCAATTGAAAAAATAGGGGATCGGTATATCGTCGAGGCGGCCGAGGCTCCTCTTACCTTGCTTCAAAACAATAACAAAAACAGGCACACTGTTAAGGCGACCCCTCAAAGGATTTTTGCAAAACGCTGTGCAATAGTCGCTGCAGTGCTTTGCGTAATTGCTTTTTCGGTTGGTATATCGTGTATTCGCGTTGTTAACAAAGCACCGGTATTAAAGAACACAGAAACAAATGATCCGAACGGCGTTACTTCCCGCCCGCCAATGGTAAGGGTAAACAACAAGATTTACCGGTTAGAAAAAGTGGTAAGCGGCAAGGACTTGGAAAAAAACGAGCTGAAATACCTTGGGACAATACAGTCAACCGTTTTGGATGATGAGGAGCTTTTGCAAAATTTTCAGGCAAATAGCGAAATTGCCGGTTTTGCGGTTTATTTGTACCAAAACAGTGTGGTGGTGAAATACAAAGAAAGCAACGAATATGCGGTGTATGAACGGTTAGTGGAATAGTGCGTAACAAATTGTGCTTTTGGGCGTGTACTATAAATTTTGTTTTTTACAATGCAAGAAAAGAGGTATTTAAAATGAGGAAAAGAACAATTAAAATTTTGTCTTTCGTGTTGGCAATCGGCGTACTGTTTGCGGCAGCAGTACCGGCAAGTGCGCTCGATGTTTCTAAACCGGTTTCGGATAATATGCAAACCTGCCCTACAGCGGCGTTGGAATATGCAAAAAATTCGTTTGATAGATTTTTTCAAGGCTCGCTGGAAAGCGAAGTATTAAGTGATGTGAGCGGAACTGCTTACCTTGGTATGCCGTTTGTACCGTATTTTGTACCGAATGTTGAAGGGGACATTCCTGCTTACTATTTCCCAATTATCAACAACGGGCGGTTTGTTGGTACCTTTCGGGTCTATCGGGATATTGCATACACAAATACTGTTTATGTTGGCATTATGTCAGAGCTATATGCCGCAGAGTTGAATCAATTGAAAGATTGCTACAACGCCACCGACCCAATTGTAATATATGAGGATAATGGAAATATAATGGCAGATATAAACGGGGAAAAGCTTGTAATGTGGGAGGACAGAATGGGCAATAAGCCTTTAATGGATAACGAACTTGCAATAACCGCACAGGTGCAAACCATTCCGGCTCTTTCCGCAACAACGGTTCGCTCTTTAATGACAAGCATAGGTGTAAGCAGCACACTTTCGGCTGAACCCAACAGCGCAACAGAAAACTATTTAAACTTGAGCATTATTGAAACGCAGGGGCAAAACAATTGGTGCGGGGCGTATGTAACCGCCGCAATAATGAGGTATTTAAAGGGCAATACCAAAAGTCCAACGGCAGCCGGATTAATGTCTTTGTTTTATCGTCGCCCAACGGCAAACGATAAATTTAAAATGGATCAAACCGTTCAATATGCCAAATCAAACGGGTATAACCCAACAAAATTAACCGGAAGCTTAACCTCTACGCAAGTATTTAATCAAATCGACGCAAGAAAACCAATATACCTTAATGTTCGTAGAAGTCTTGGTGCGGGCCAATATGCTTACCATGCAATTGTCTTGCGGGGATATAATAAGAGAAGAGATTATTATTCTGTTTGGAATCCGTGGGGAACTAAGTACGAGAATATGGATTTAAATACAAAAACTTACTTCTGCCCCGGTAAAGGCACTTATTCTTGGTATGCAACAATTTACAATTGGTAATTCTGCGCAAGGCGGCCCGGTTATTCGGGTAAACACCGCCTCGCCCAAAAAGTTTATTTCCCGCGGGGGCCGAATTCCCGCCCCCATACAAAGCCTTAAAAATTAAAGCCTTTAAAAAGCTGCCGCCCCGGCAACCCCGGGGCGGCAGCTTTGGCGCAAGGGGGGAAAAGGACGGCAGCTGCAGCGCCGGGGTAAGGCTAAAAAACCGTTTGGCTGGCTGCGGCCGGCAAAATTTTGCGCGGTAAATAACCGGCGCAGGGGCTTAAAAAGGGCAAGGCAAAAAGTCAAAATGCTGCATACTAAATCGTTTTAACCATTTACAATTAAAAGAATGGGTGGTACAATTGTACAAAGATTGCAGCCCGTTAGCAATTTTTGGTGCTTTTAACGGTTTGCAATAAAGGTTTATTGGGGGAATAGGTATGAAGCAAACAATTGCCTTTGCGCTTTGCCTTGTTTTGCTGCTTTCGGCGCTGCCCTTTTCGGTTGGGGCCGAAAGCGAAACGCTGCAGCTTACGCAGTGGCAGGCGCAAACCGAGGTAGCCTCTTGGGTGGGGGTTACAAGCAGCAGCGTTTCGCCCGAGGAGGGTAAAAACAGCCTTAAAATTACAACGGCACAATATCAATTTGTGTACACGGCGGTGCAGCTAAAGGCCAACGCCAATTACCGGCTGGATTTTTTATACAAGGGCACTACGCCCATAGGCTCGGTTCAATGCTACACGCAAAAATCGGGCATGAAAAAAGAAAATAATAAAAGCGGCGGCTATTTGCCGGGGCGGGACGAGAACAACACCCTGTACCCCGATTTGGTAACCACCCTTACGGTAGAAAGCCAAACCGATAACAGCACCTGGAACAAGGGCTTTGCCCTGCTGCAAACCGGGGCCGATACCGAATATTACATTATTTTAAAATTTAACGGTAAAGCTGCCAACGCCACCGCCGACGAGGTTTATTTGGCCAACGCCGCGCTGTTGGGAATTATGCCCGTTACCGTAAAATATTTAGATGAGGGCGCCCGTTTAACAACCGTTGCCGGCACGCCGTTTGCCGAAAGCTATTTAGGCGCCACCACCGAATTTACCGTAGAAAAAGCCCAAAGCGCTGCGGTAACCGTGCAGTACGGCGGCAAGGCTTTAACCCCGAACGAGAAAGGAATTTACACCGTGAAAAATAACGGCAGCAGTGAGCTTAGTGTTGAAACCTCTAACAACCCGTATTTGCAAAAGCACGAGGCAGGAAAAACGGTAGACGGAAAAGATTTAACCGCCTACCGCGAGGAGGTACATCAAAGCAGCATTTGGCAGGGCAACACCGTTTATCACGAATCGGTCATGTTTTACAATTCGTCCGACGGTAGAGTTTCCCTTACCAAAAAGCTGCTTTACCCCATTGAAAAAATTGTTTCGGTGCGCAGCAGCGATTTAAAAACCAATTATGTTATTGGGGTAGATTTTACAGTAGAAAACGGCAAGCTGGTTTGGCTGCCGGGCGGTAAATGCCCGGTTTACACCGGCCCGCTTACGGTGCCGCAAAACACGCCGGACGATTATAAAGACCCCGAGCTGGCCGACCACGGCAGCGTTAGCACCGCTAAGTATTACAAAACCGATGACGAAAACGGCCTTTGCCTGCTTTACGACGCTTACCACGAGCAGCACACCGTTTATGTTAGCTACACGCACCAAAAAACCTGGGCCGAGCTGGATGGCAGCGCCGGGTATAACGGCAAAGCGCCCGAGGCGCAGGGCGGCAAGCTGAGCGGCCTTTACCAAAAGCTGCAAAGCGGAAGCCCTTTAAATGTGCTGGTCTACGGCGATTCGGTAGCAACGGGCTGCTCCTCCTCCGGCGCAAATATGAACTACGATTTGTTTGATACCGATTGCAAGGTGCAGCTGCGCGGCGCGGGCTGGGGCGCCAGGGTTCCAACTTTTTTTGAGCAGGCTACCGCCCGACTAACCACGCTGTACGGCAAACAAAACAGCGTTACCTACTACAACCTTGCCCGGGGCGGAATGTCCTCCCGCTGGGGGGCAGAGCATTTGGGCGAGCGGGTGAAAGCCATGAACAGCTACTACGGCAAAACCGTAACGCCCGATGTAATTTATGTGCTTTATTTTAGTAACGATACTATGCGCGAAACTGCGCAGTACCGGGCAGATATGAACAGCATTACCGCCCAGCTGCGCACACAGTACCCCAACGCCGCCATTGTGCTGCTTTCGGGTAAAATGGATAATAAACGCTGCAACATTTACGGCGATATTGCGCACCAGCAGGAAATGGAGCAGGCGTTGGTTGAAATTGCCGCCCAAACCGAAAATTGCATTACGCTGCCGGCTTTTTCCCAGTGGATTAGCATTACCGGCGCAAAGGATGTTGAGGATTACCTTTCGAACAACATTAACCACGCGAACGATTGGTGGGCTACTATGACCGCCCAAATGCTGGTGGCGGCTATGCAGCGCCCCGAGGACCGTTATGTACCGGGCGATGTAAACAGCGACGGCAGCGTGAATTTAAAGGATGTTGTGCAGCTGGTGCAGCATACGCTGGGCGGCTCCAATACCATAAATTCCCGCGCGGCCGACTGTAACGGCGACGGCACGGTAGACCCAAAAGATGCCGCCTATTTGGCCCAGCACCTTGCCGGTTACCAAAACCGCCCGCTGCCCGGCACCCCGGCAGCCGAGCCCGTGCGCGAGGTTGAAATTGATGTAGGGGAAGTAGATTAAAAAACAACCCGTTTTTAGCAAAGCTATTTAAAAAATTTTAAAGCGCCCGGCCGCCTTGGTCGGGCGCTTTTTCGGTGTCCTTTCGGTTCTTTTTCGGTGTCCTTTCGGTTCTTTTTCGGTGTCCTTTCGGTTCTTTTTCGGTACCCTTTCGGTTCTTTTTCGGTACCCTTTCGGTTCTTTTTTGCATTATTTTTTGTTTTTGTTTGGCGTTTTTTGGGGGTGGCTTTTGCCCGGTGGAATAAAACGCTTTTAAAAAGCCTTGGGGTTAACATTTTGTGCGGCCGTTTGCACTTTTTAGGCCAAAATTTATTGCAATTATTTATAAATTGTGATAAAATAATTTTATCTGTAGGCAGCAAATAGCTGCCAATGGCTGCAGGAGCCTAAAAGCCAAAGGCAAAATTTTTGCGGTTTACGGTAAAAAGGGAATTTCAGTTAAAATCCTCTTACGCCGAAGTCGGCAAAAAGCCTGCCAACGGTCGAAAAAGCCCCAACCGTTAAATCCGTTTTAAAATGTTGGCGGCAGCGGCTTTTAATTTTTAAAAATAGCCAATTTAAGTAAAAGGTTAGATATTTAAAACAGTAAGGATTAGTTATAAAGGATTAGTTTTATGGAGCAAAAAACACCCCGCCTGTTGGAGCAGGAGGAATATGTTACCCGCGCAGCGGCGCTGTTAAAGCAGCGCTACCAGGGGCGGCAGCCGCTGGCCGCCGTTCACACCTACGGGTGCCAGCAAAATGTTAGCGACAGCGAGCGCCTAAAGGGGCTGCTTTCGGCTATGGGCTTTGGCTTTACCGAGGAGGATGAAGCCGCCGATTTAATTTTATTTAACACCTGTGCCGTGCGGGAGCACGCTGAGGACCGCGTATTTGGCAATATTGGCGCGTTAAAGCACCTAAAGCGGCGCAAGCCGGGGCTGATGATTGGCATTTGCGGCTGCATGGCGCAGCAGCCGGAGGTTGAAAGCCGCATTAAAACCAGCTTTTCGTACGTAGATTTATTATTTGGCACCCATGTTGCTTACCGCTTGCCGGAGTTTATTTACCGCCTGCTTACCGAAAAGGCTCGCGTGTTTGAAAATTCTACCGAAAACGCCGAAATTGTAGAGGGCCAGCCCGTTCGGCGGGACGGCACCTTTAAAGGCTGGCTGCCCATTATGTACGGCTGCAACAACTTTTGCACCTACTGCATTGTGCCCTATGTGCGCGGGCGCGAGCGCTCTCGCAATTATTTAGAAATTTTAACCGAGTTTAAACAAATGGTGCAGGCCGGGTTTAAGGATATTACCCTGCTGGGCCAAAATGTAAACTCCTATTGCAGCGGGCAGCCGGACGAGCAGGGCAACACCGTAAATTTCCCAAAACTGTTAGGCCTGTTAAACGCGGTAGAGGGCGATTTTAGAATTCGGTTTATGACCTCGCACCCTAAGGATTGCTCGGACGAGCTGCTGCAAACCATGAGCCGCTGCCAAAAGGTGGCCAAGCATTTGCACCTGCCGGTGCAGTGCGGGTCAAACGAAATTTTAAAACGCATGAACCGCCGCTACACGGCCGAGCATTACCTTAGCCTGGTGCGCCGCGCGCGGGAGCTAATGCCCGAAATTACCTTAACCTCAGATATTATAGTCGGGTTCCCCGGCGAGCAGTATCAAGACTTTTTAAAAACCGTAGAGTTGATTCAAACCGTGCGGTTTCAGCAGCTGTTTACCTTTATTTACTCCCCGCGCCCCGGCACGCCGGCCGCAAGCCTGCCCGACCCCGTTTCCCGCAAGGAAAAGGGCGAGTGGTTTCGGCAGCTGCTGGCTGCGCAGGAGCAAATTGCAAGGCAAAACGAGCAGGCCCTAAACGGCAAAACCTTTACCCTGCTTTGTGACGATTACGGCCGCAGCGAGGGCACCATGGCCGGGCACACCAGCGGCAACCTTTGCTTAGAATTTGCGGGCGAGCCCAGCCTGCTGGGGCAGTTTGTAACCGTTTTTGTTACGGTGCAAAACAGGCAGGTAATGGCTAAGCTTGTAAACCCCCGGCCCCGCACGCCGTAAAAGCAAAAGGCGGGTTTGTTTTGCAAAAACCAAAAAACACGCCGGTGCGGACGAATTTTTGGCTTTAAGCCGCAAAATAAACCAGCAAAAACAGCAGTTAAAAATAAATTGTATTCTGCAAACGGCTGTTAGCGCCGCCGGGCAAGCGCCCTTAAGGGGTGCGGCTGCGGGCGCGTTAACCCGGCGCAAAGTTAAAAACCGGCCGTAGGGCCAAAACGGAGGATCATATTAAATGGAAATTATAGAACTTGCCCGGCAATTGGGCCAGGCCATTCAACAGCAGGATTGCTTTAAAAAAATTGAGCAGGCTAAAAAGGCCAACGACGCCGACGCCGAGCTGCAAAACCAAATTGGGGAATTCAATTTGGCGCGTATGTCGTTAGACCGGGCACTTTCGGAGGACGAGCGGGACGACGAAAAAATTAAATCCTTAAACGAGCAGCTAAAAGCGGTGTACGAAAAGGTCATGCAAAACCCCTCTATGCAGGCGTACAACGCCGCCCATGCTGAGCTGGAAAGCTTAGTGCAAAAAATTACCACGGTAATTAACGGCGCCGCCAACGGCGAGGATCCTTTTACCATTGATGTTGAGGGCTGCACCGGCTCCTGCGCCACCTGCAAGGGCTGCCACTAAGCGCAAAATTTAAGGCCGGCTGGGCCGGCAAGTTGTTTAAAGTTTTACCAAAGGGGGTTCAAAGCATTGGCCGGCGTTTCACCAATGATGCAGCAATATTTAAGCATTAAAGAGGCTAATCCTGAATCTATTTTGCTTTTTCGCTTAGGCGATTTTTACGAGATGTTTTTCGACGACGCCAAAACCTGCTCCGAGGAGCTGGATTTGGTGCTAACGGGGAAGGACTGCGGGTTAGAGCAGCGCGCGCCCATGTGCGGCATTCCCTACCACAGCTGCGAATCCTACATTGCAAGGCTAATTCAAAAGGGCTACAAGGTTGCCATTTGCGAGCAAATGGAGGACCCGGCAACCGCCAAGGGCTTAGTAAAGCGGGAGGTGGTTCGGGTTATTACCCCCGGCACGGTAATAGAGGATTCTATGCTGGAGGAGGGCAAAAACAACTACCTTTGCGGCGTTGCGTTTGGCGAAAAAAGCGCCGGCGTTTGCTTTGTAGATGTTTCTACCGGCGAGGTGCATTTAACCACCCTTGCGGGGGAGGAGCTGGAAAACCGCCTTATTAGCGAATTGGGCCGCTTTTTGCCCAGCGAGGTGCTGCTTTCGCAAAGCTACCGCCTTTACCCTAAATTAGAGCAGTTTTTAACCCAAACCCTAAGCTGCCGCATTTCGGTTTTGGCCGATGAAAAATTTTTGGCCGCCGGCAAAGGGGAGTTTGTGGTACGGCAGTTTAACACCCTTAGCGTAGAGCAGCTGGGCCTTTCGGCCAACTCGTGCGAAACCGCCGCTTTAGACGCCGTTTTGCAGTATTTAAGCGAAAACGGAATGAGCAAGCTTTCGGGCCTGCAAAAAATTGACCGTTACACCAGCAGCAAGTACATGAACATAGACCTTTCCTCTATGCGGAATTTAGAGCTGATTGAAACCATGCGCGGCAAAACCAAGCGCGGCTCGCTGCTTTGGGTGTTAGATAAAACCAAAACCGCCATGGGCAAACGGCTGCTGCGCAGCTGGTTAGAGCAGCCGCTGCTTAGTATGCAGGGCATTTTGCAGCGGCAAAACGCGGTAGACGAGCTGGCAAGCGACGCCGTTTTGCTGGGCGAGGCCACCGAGTATTTAACCGGTATGCGAGATGTTGAGCGGCTAATGACCCGTGTGGTTTACGGCACCGCCAACCCTAAGGAGGTGCAGGAGCTTGCCCGCACCATGAGCCGGTTTGCCCCGTTAAAGCAGCTGCTTTCTACCGCGCACAGCAAGCTGCTGCAAAGCCTGTTTCAAAGCATAGACCCGCTAACCGACCAGTGCGAGCTTATTGAGAATACCTTGGCCGAAAACCCGCCCATTGGCATGAAGGACGGCAACATTATCCGCCCCGGCTTTAGCAGCGAGGTAGATTCTGTTCGCGCCGACATGAACGGCGGAAAGGATTTTATTACCCGGCTGGAGCTGCACGAAAAAGAGCGCACCGGCATTAAAAATTTAAAGGTGCGGTACAATAAGGTTTTTGGTTATTACATAGAGGTTCCGCTTTCGGCTGCAAACAGCGTGCCGGAGGATTATGTTCGCAAGCAGACCTTAACCAACGCCGAGCGCTACATTACCGATGAGCTAAAGAATTTTGAGGCGCGGTTTTTAGGCGCGCGCGAGCGGGATATTCAATTAGAGTTTGCGCTGTTTTGCAGCCTGCGCAACCAAATTGCCAACAATTTGCAGCGTATTCAGCAAACGGCGGCAGCCGTTGGGCAGTTAGATTCCCTTTGCTCGTTTGCTACGGTGGCAATTGCCAACAACTACTGCTGCCCGCGCATGAATACCGACGGCATTTTAAACATTAACGCCGGACGCCACCCGGTGGTTGAAAGGGTCAGCAAAATCCCCTTTGTTGCGAACGATACGGTGTTAGACCAAAAGGAAAACCGCTGCGCCATTATTACCGGGCCAAACATGGCCGGTAAATCTACCTATATGCGGCAGGTTGCCATTATAACAATCATGGCCCAAATTGGCAGCTTTGTGCCGGCGCAATCGGCCAATATTCCAATCACCGACGCGGTGTTTACCCGTGTTGGCGCGTCCGACGACCTTGCAACCGGGCAGTCTACCTTTATGGTAGAAATGAACGAGGTTGCCTACATTTTAAAAAACGCAACGCCAAACAGCCTTTTAATTTTAGATGAAATTGGCCGCGGAACCTCTACCTTTGACGGCATGGCCATTGCGCGGGCGGTGCTGGAGTATGTTGCCGACACCAAAAAGCTGGGCGCCAAAACGCTGTTTGCCACCCACTACCACGAGCTAACCGCGTTGGAAAACGAGCTAAAGGGCGTTAAGAACTACAACATTGCCGTAAAAAAACACGGCGATGACATTACTTTTTTAAGAAGAATTGTGCGCGGCGGGGCCGATGAAAGCTACGGCGTAGAGGTTGCAAAGCTGGCCGGGCTGCCCGCGGGGGTTATTCGCCGGGCAAAGGCCATTTTAAAAGAGCTGGAGGAAACCGGCGTAACGCGCGAGGTTCAAGTAGTGCAGCAGCCGGTGCAGCTGCCGCTTGGCGTTGGGGAATATAACGGCATTATTGAGGAGCTAAAGGCGTTAGATGTTAATGTTTTAACCCCTATTGAGGCGCTGGGCATTTTAAACGATATTGCCGGCCGCGCCAAAAAGGTTTAACGCCCGGGGAACCAGGCCAAAGCAAACGGCCTTAAACAGCCTAAAGGCAATTGCTAAAAACGCCCCAAAGCCGTTTTAAAGCGGCCGGCTAAAAGCAGCCGCCTTAAAGCAATTGGCTAAAGGGGCAAAGGCCAAACCCGGCTGCTGCCGCCAATAAAACTGCCGGCCCTGCCGGAACAATGTTATAAAAAGGGAGGAACAAAAATGCCGCAAATTAAGGTGTTGCCAAAAAATATTGCAGAGCTTATTGCCGCCGGCGAGGTGGTAGAACGCCCGGCCTCGGTGATTAAAGAGCTGGTAGAAAACGCTATTGACGCCGGTGCCACCACCGTTACGGTAGAAATTCAGCACGGCGGCGTTACCTATATGCGGGTGGCCGATAACGGCTGCGGAATTGAGCGGGACCAGATCCGTACGGCATTTTTGCGCCACGCCACCAGTAAGGTTGCCTCGGCAGAGGACCTAAACTCTATTTTAACCCTAGGCTTTCGGGGCGAGGCTTTGGCCTCGGTTTGCGCGGTAGCAAAGGTAGAAATGATTACCGCGGCCGCCGGTGCCGAGCTGGGGGCCTGCTACACCATACACGGCGGGGAGGAGCTTTCGCTGGAGGACGCCGGCTGCCCGCAGGGCACCACGGTAATTGTGCGGGATCTATTTTACAATGTGCCCGCCAGAATGAAGTTTTTAAAAAAAGATGTAACCGAGGGCAGCGCCGTTGGCGCAATTATGGACCGTTTAGCCCTTTCGCACCCCGAAATTAGCTTTCATTTTATAAAAGACGGCAAGCAGGTGCTGGCCACCGCGGGCGACGGCAAGCAGCGCTCGGCCATTTACGCCGTTTTAGGGCGCGATTTTTCAAAGGCAATGATGCAGCTGCCGGAAGTGGAGGGCCCCGTTACGGTAAGCGGGTTTACCTGCCGCCCCACCAACTGCCGCCCCAACCGCAACGGCCAGTTCTTTTTTATAAACGGCCGGTTTATAAAATCCGGCACGGTTTCGGCCGCGTTAGATCAAGCCTACAAAAATTCCGCCATGGTGGGCAAGTTCCCCGCCTGCGTGTTAAATATTAGCATAGACCCGAATTTTGTAGATGTAAATGTGCACCCCACTAAAACCGAGGTGCGCTTTACCAACGAGCGCCTGGTTTTTGAGGCCGTTTACCGCACGGTAAAGGCGGCGCTTGCCGCGGGGGACGAACGCCCCGAAATTCGCCTGCCGCAAAAAAAACAGCCCTTTGCCGAACCAAATAACGTGCAGTTTCAGCAGGCGGCGGTAGATTTAAGCACCCTGCCGGAAAAGGAAAAAGAGGACGAGCGAGATTCCATTATTACCCTGTGGGACGACAGCAAAATTGCGGCCAGCAGCTTAACGCCCGGCTCTTACCGGCTGTTCGAGGTGCAGCCGCACCGCCCGGATGGCGCTAAGGTGAATTTAGATATTGCCGTAGACCAAACCGTGGCCGAACCGGCGCAAAACGCCGCGGGCAAGCCGGCCGGGCAAGAAACGCCAAGCGCCCCGGCCAATAACGCTTCGCCGGCCCCGGTGGCGGGGCAAAGCGCCCCAACAAATTCGGCGAGGCAAAGCGCCCCAACCAGTTTTGCCGGGCAAGGCTTGCCGGGCAATTCGGCCCATTTAGCCGGGCAGGGCCCGCCGCAAAATGCCAACAGCGGGGTGGGGGCAGCGCCAAGCTCGGCCGAGGCCCCGGCCAACGCAGAGCCCCAAACCAACGAGCCGAATTTTAACCACCTAAGGTATGTTGGTCAGGCGTTTGATACTTACATTTTAGTTAGCTTAGAAAACACATTGTATTTTATTGATAAACACGCCGCGCACGAGCGCATGAATTTTGAAAAGCTAAAGGCGGCGCGGCAGGTAAACCCGCAGCTGCTGTTAGAGCCGGTGGCGGTAAACCTGCTGCCGCAGGAGCACGCCGCCGTTTTAGAGCGGCAAGGTGAGCTGAAAAGCTACGGCGTAGAGGTAGAGGATTTTGGCAACGGCGCCGTGCTGGTTCGCGCCGTTCCAAGCGAGCTTTCGGGCGTAGATGTGCCCACGCTAATGAGCGAAATTGCCGGCAATATTTTAGAAAAATCTACCTGCGAAAGCGACCGTACCAACGCCATTTTGCACAGCATTGCCTGTAAGGCTGCCATTAAAGCGGGCGATTACACCTCGGTAACCGAGCAGTTGGCGCTTGCCAAAACGGTGCTGAGCCGGGCCGATTTAATGTACTGCCCGCACGGTCGGCCCATTGCCTTTAAGCTAACCCGGCAGGAGCTGGAAAAGCAGTTTGGCAGGCTGGTGTAATGGGGGCAAAATTAAAGCCGGTTGTTTACATTGTTGGGCCAACCGCCGGCGGTAAAACGGCCCTTTCGGTGCAGCTGGCACAGCGCTTTGGCGGCGAAATTATTTGCGGCGATTCTATGCAGATTTACCGCAATATGCCTATTGCCACCGCCGCCCCAACCCAAAGCGAAAAAGCCGCCGTGCCGCACCGGCTGTTTGAGTTTTTAAGCCCGGCCGAAGAGTACAGCGTTTCGCGCTATGTTGCCGACGCCAAGCGGGAAATTAACGCCGTACACGCAGCGGGGCACCTGCCCTTTGTAGTTGGCGGAACCGGGCTGTATATTCAAAGCCTGGCCGAAAATGTTCAATTTGGTCAAGAGGGGCAAAACGGGGCCGTTCGGGCGCACCTGCAAAGCCAGGCGCTGCAAAACGGCACGGCTCCCCTTTACGCCCGCCTGCAGCAGTGCGACCCGGCCGCGGCCGAAAAAATTAACCCGAATGACCAAAAACGCATTATTCGCGCGTTAGAGGTTTTTGAAACAACCGGCGAGCGCATCAGCGAGCGTGCCGCCCGCTCTAAGGCGGCGGGGCAGCTGTACCGCAACCTTGTAATTGGCGTTTTTTTTAAAAACCGCGAGCTGCTTTACAGCCGCATTAACGCTAGGGTAGAGCAAATGCTGCAAAACGGCCTGCTGCAAGAGGCTGCCGCTGCCGGCAAGGCCGGCCCTACTGCCTGCCAGGCCATTGGCCACAAAGAGCTTTTTGCCGCCCTGCAGGGGCAGGAGGAGCTAAGCACCGCCGTTAAGCGGCTAAAGCAGCAAACCCGCCGTTATGCCAAGCGGCAAATCACCTGGTTTTCAAAAATGCCGGGGCTGCACCCAATTTACATGGACGAAAGCCCTGACCCGTTTTTGCAGGCCGCCGCATTGGTAGGGGATTTTTTAAAGGAGGAAAACGAAGCCCGTGAGCCCTAAAGCAAAAAAGTTTTGGCAGGTGTGCCTTGTTTTGCTGGTGCTAACCTTTTTTGGCTACCAGCTGTACGCCGCCGTTTACAAGCCTATTACAACGGCCACGGCCGTTTCTTACAGCACTTACGACGGCATTGGCATTACCGGCTATTTTGTGCGGGACGAGGTGCTGGTGCAAAACAACGCCAACGGCGCGGTGCGGTATGTGGTAAGCGAGGGCGAAAAGGTTTCTAAGGGCGGTGTGATTGCCGAGGTTTACCAAAATGCCGCAGCTGCCGCCAGCGTTACCCAAGCGGCCGATCTGCGCCAGCAAATTGAGACCTTAGAGGCTATGAATTCGGTTACAGACCCTTCGGCGGTTGATTTAGATACGCTGAACAACCGTATTCGCACCGCATACATCTCGCTGCTGAACCGTACCGATAACGGCAGCCTGCAGGAGGCCGCAGCCGCCGCCGAGGAGCTGCGAAGCATGATAAATAAAAAGCAAATTGTTACCGGCGGGGTTACGGGGTTTGATGCTCTACTAAGCTCCCTTAAAACCAAGCTTTCGGCGCTGGAGGGCAATAAGCCGCAGCCGCTGAATACCGTAAGGGCACAAAGCTCCGGCTTTTTTGTACCGTCGGTAGACGGGTTGGAAACGGTGCTGACCCCCGCCGCCATGGATACCATTGACGAGCAAACCTTTAACACGCTTACCAAAACCGCTAAGGCCGGCAACGGGTTTGGCAAAATTGTTTCAGACTACACCTGGTACATTGTTGCTAAAATGGATAACGACCAGTATTTAAACTTTAACACCGGCAACACCGTTCGGCTAAAAACGGCTATTTCCGGCTGCGAGGAGTTAGAAGCGCAGGTTTACCGGGTGCAGGTTACCAAAAATAAAGATTCGGCCATTGTGGTGTTAAAATGCAGCGTCATGAACGGCGAAATTGCCACCACGCGCAGTGCCGCCATGACGGTAATTAACGAAAGCTACGACGGTATTAAAATCAGCAAAAAATCGGTTCGCGTGGTAAACGGTGCCACCGGCGTTTATGTAATGCAGGGCAGCACCGTTAAATTTAAGCCGGTAAACATTTTGTACACCGGCGACAACTATGTTATTTGCGAAAAAAACGAGACCGGCGATACCGGCAAGCTTCGTTTGTACGACGAGGTAATAGAGAAAGGAAAGGACCTTTATGACGGAAAGTTCATTCAGTAACGCGGGCGAAATTGATTTGCAAAAAAGGGCCGTAGAGCAAAATTTTAAAAAAATTTGCGCCAATATGGCTGCGGCGGCGCAGCGCAGCGGACGAGACCCGAAAAGCGTTACCCTGCTGGCTGCTACCAAAACCGTTTGCCCCGAGGTTATTAATTACGCCATTGAGCTGGGCGTGCCCTGCATTGGTGAAAACCGCGTACAGGAATTTTTGCAAAAGCTGCCGCAGCTGAAAAGCGGCGCCCGCCGCGATTTTATTGGCCACCTGCAAACCAACAAGGTAAAGGATATTGTAGGCAAGGTGGCAATGATTCACTCGGTCCACTCGCTAAAGCTTGCGCGGGAAGTTGGCAAGGTAAGCGAAAGGTTGGGTCTAAACACCCCCGTTTTGCTGGAGGTTAATTTAGCGGGGGAGGAGAGCAAAAGCGGATTTTTAAAAACGCAGCTGCTTGAAGTCCTGCCCGAAATTGCCAAAATTAAGGGCATTACGGTGTGCGGATTAATGGCAATTCCCCCAATTTGCGAAAATAATGAAAAAAATCGGCCTTATTTTAAAGAATTGCACAAACTATTTGTTGACATTGGCACTAAAAAAATAGATAATATATATATGGAGCATTTGTCTATGGGCATGTCCGACGATTACGAAACCGCCATTGAAGAGGGCGCCACCATTATTCGGGTTGGCACCGCGCTGTTTGGCCGCCGGGTGTACCAATAGGTTAGGCTTAATGCAATGGGGTCGGGGCTTACCCGGCCAAGGCCAATTATTGCCGGCTCGGGCTAATTTTGCCCAGGCTGCTTTTTGCGGCCGCAGCCCTGCTTTTAAAGCCCAAGGCGGGCTTGTACCCTTAAAAAAGTTTAACGGAGGTTTAAAAAGATGGGTATGAAAGATTTTTTCAGCAAATTAATTCCGTCTGACGACGCATACGAGGAGGACGAAGATATTTTTGAGGAGGAAACCGCCGCAGAGGAGGACGCCGACGAGGAGCCGGCTCAACCCAACAAGCTGTTTGGCCGCCGCTCGGCCGAGCCGGCGCACCGCAGCGCCCAAAGCGGCACCGGCCGCCCGCAGGTGCAGGTGGTGCTGGTAAAACCAACAAGATATGAAGACGCCCCCTCTATTGCCGACCATTTAAACGCCCGCAAAACCGTTGTTTTAAATATGGAATCGGCCAACCGCGAGGTCAGCCGCCGCTTGCTGGACTTTTTAAGTGGTTCGGCCTATTCTACCCGCTCTACCATTAAAAAGGTTGCCAACAGCACCTACATTATTACCCCCGCCAATGTAGATGTTTTAGGCGAGCTGATTGCCGACGAGGCAGAAAGCAGCACCGGCAGCATTTTTGAATAATGCCGGAAAACGACCTAAAAAACCTGGCCGACCGTGCGGCCGACGCCATTCGCCTTTGCCGCCTGCGTAATGTGCCAAAATTTGTGGGCTTTTTAAGCCCCGAGCAGGCCGCGTACCTAAAAAACGCTTTTTCGGCCGAGCCGGTGGTGTTTTTTGGCGGCGCAAAGGGCTGCGAGCGTACGCTGCTTGGCGCGTTGCCCGGCTATGTTTCGCAGCCGGAGCAGGCTTTTCCAATTACGCTGCTTTGTTTTGAGTACCCGGCGGGGTTTACCCTTTCACACCGGGATGTTTTAGGCACCCTAATGGCGCAGGGCATTGTGCGGGCCGGCGTGGGCGATATTTTATTTGCCCCGGGCCGGGCGTACGCCTTTGTGCTAAGCGAGCTTAGCAGTTACCTGCTGCAGCAGGTGCAAAAAATTGGCGGCGTTGGGGTAAAGCCCCGGGTTGCCAACGCGCAGGAGCTGGCGCTTTTGCAGCAAAACGCCCCTAAAAAAGAGCTGAGCTTTACGGTAGCCTCCCTGCGGCTGGACGCCGTACTCAGCGGCCTTTTAAACACCGGGCGCGCCGCTGCCGAGGGGTTGATTGCCGACGGCCGCGTTTGCGTAAATTCCTTTGCGGCGCAAAAGCCAACCAAAAAGGTTGCCGCGGGCGATGTAATTACCGTGCGCGGCGCCGGGAAGTTTAAAATTATTAGCGCAGGGGGCGCCACCCGCAAAGGGCGGGAGCGCGTTTTGGCTGAAAAGTATTTATAATTTTTTGGAGGTTTAAAAATGCATACGGCAGAATTTATTCGCACCACAAAGTTTGATAAATCCATGAGCGGTTACCGCGTTTCGGATGTTGAAATGTTTTTGGAGGAGATTGCCGACGATTTTGACGAGCTGACCCGCCAAAACAAGGCCCTGGCCGACCGTGTTGCCCAGCTTACCAAAGAGCTGGAGCAGGCAAAGGGCAGTGCCCCGGCCGCCGCGCCCAAAACGCCGGTAGCTAAGGTAGATAATTCTGCCAGTATGGAGAATGTGCAGGGCATTTTAGTTAGCGCCCAGCGTTTTTCCGACCAAATTATTAACGAAGCCAACGAAAAAGCCGCCGCTATTTTAGACGAGGCGAACCACAAAGCGCAGGAAATTGACGAAAAGGTTGCAACGGTGCTGAACGCCTTTGAAAAAGATATTGCCGAGCGCAAAGCCAGCGCCGACGCCGAGGTAGACCGTATGCTTACCGAGGCGGCCGCAAAGTCTGAGGGCTTGGTTACCGCCGCGCACGACAGTGTTGCTCGCCAGCAGCTGTTGTTTGATAAATTAAAAGTGCAGGTTTCGGAGTTTAAAAAGGCGATGTTTGAAAACCACAAGCAGCAGCTGGAGGTTTTGCAAAAATTCCCCGATAGCGTTCCCTACGACCCGGAGCGCGCCGCCAAAGCCATTGCCTTTGAGGTAGAAAGCGAGCCGGATTTTAAAGCCTTTTTGCCCCGCAATCCCGAATATACCGCCCCGGCGAACGAGACAGCCCAGGCTGCCGAGCCGGTTGCCGAGCCGGTTGCCGAACAGGCCGTCCCGGCCCAAGCGGCTGCCAAAGCCCCGGTAATGCCGGCAGTCCCCGAGCCAATTATTCAAGAGCCGGTAGAGCTAGCTGCCAATGCCCCGGCTGAGCAGGCAAAGTAAATAAAACATCCGTGCAGGGTGCTGTTTTTAAAGCCGGCGCCTTACAAAATTGCAGGTTCAAAATTGCCGCTTAGCGGCGCTTTTGGGGCAGGCTTGTAAGGGCGCGCTGCGTTGAACCGAAACAGTGCCTTGCACGCTGTATTGTTATAGAGTGTATGTTATAGAGAGGAAATTTTAAGCCAATGGAACAGCAGGATTACAACAAAACCCTAAATTTACCTAAAACCGATTTTCCCATGCGGGCAGGCTTACCAACCCGCGAGCCGGAAATGCTAAAAAACTGGCAGCAAACCCGGCTTTACGAGCAGGTAATGAAAAATAACGAGGGCAAACCCCTTTATGTACTGCACGACGGCCCGCCCTACGCCAACGGCATTATTCACCTTGGCACGGCGCTAAATAAGTGCTTAAAGGATTTTATTTTGCGCTACAAAAACATGTCGGGCTTTAAAGCCCCTTATGTACCGGGGTACGATACCCACGGCCTGCCTACCGAGCTAAAGGCCCGCAAAAAAGCGGGTATGGAATCCAGCGAGCAGGTTTCGGCCTTACAGCTGCGCAAAATTTGCCGCGATTTTGCTTTGGGCTTTGTAGAAAGCCAGCGGGAGCAGTTTGAGCGTCTGGGTGTGCTGGGCGAGTGGGATAACCCGTATTTAACCCTTAAAAACAGCTATGTTGCCAAGCAGGTAGAGGTTTTTGGCGAAATGGCCGAAAAGGGCTACATCTACAAGGGCTTAAAGCCGGTTTACTGGTGCCCCGAGTGCCAAACCGCCTTGGCCGAGGCCGAAATTGAATACGCCGAGGACCCCTGCTATTCTATTTATGTTAAATTTAATGTTACCAAAGATTTTGGCAAATTAACCGCCTTAGGGGCCGACCTTGCCAAAACCTACTTTGTTATTTGGACCACCACCACCTGGACCCTGCCGGCCAACCTTGCCATTTGTGTTGGCCCGCGCTACAGCTACAGCTTAGTTGCCGCAGGCGGCGAATACTATGTTATGGCCGACGAATTGGTAGAGGCCACCATGCAGGCCGGCGGCATTTCCGAGTACAAAATTTTAGGGCACATTCAAGGCTCCGAGTTAGAATTAATGGAAACCCGCCACCCGTTTATTGACCGCACCTCGCTGGTTATTGTGGGCGACCATGTTACCATTGAAAGCGGTACCGGCTGCGTACACACGGCGCCCGGCCACGGTGTAGATGACTTTGAGGTTTGCCGCAATTACCCGCAAATTGGCATGGTGGTTCCGGTAGACGGCAAAGGCAAAATGACCAAGGACGCCGGCAAGTTTGAGGGGCTTACCACCAACGAGGCCAATAAGGCCATTGCCAAAGAGCTGGAGGAAAACGGCCACCTGTTTGCCATTCAAAAAATCATTCACCAATATCCGCACTGCTGGCGCTGCAAATCGCCTATTTTGTTCCGCGCCACCGAGCAGTGGTTCTGCTCAATTGCCGATTTTGCCGATAAGGCCATTCAGGCTATTAAAACCGTTCAATGGGTGCCCGCCTGGGGCGAGGGCCGCATTACCGGCATGGTGCGCGACCGCAGCGACTGGTGCATTTCCCGCCAGCGTACCTGGGGCGTGCCAATCCCGATTTTTTACTGTAAGGATTGCGGAAAAGAATTAATTAACCGCAGCACCATTGCCTACATTGCCAACATCTTCCGCGAAAAGGGCGCCGACGCCTGGTACGAGCTGGACGCGGCCGACCTTATGCCCAAGGGCACCCGCTGCGCCTGCGGCTGTACCGAGTTTAAAAAAGAAACCGATATTATGGATGTTTGGTTCGATTCCGGCTCCTCCCACGCGGCGGTTCTGGATGAGCGCGATTATTTAAAATTCCCGGCCGACCTTTACTTAGAGGGGGCCGACCAGTATCGCGGTTGGTTCCAATCCTCTTTGCTTACCTCGGTTGCCACCAAGGGCGTTGCCCCCTACAAAACCGTTGTTACGCACGGCTGGGTGGTAGATGGCGAGGGCAAAAAAATGTCTAAATCGCTGGGTAACACCATTATTCCGGATGATGTTGTAAAGCAGTACGGCGCCGATATTCTGCGCCTGTGGGTAGCCTCGTCCGATTACCATGCCGATATTCGCGTTTCAAACGAAATTTTAAAGCAGATGTCCGAGGTTTACCGCAAAATTCGTAACACCGCCCGCTTTATTTTAGGCTGTATTCCGGATTTTGACCCCGACCGCGACCAGGTGCCCGATTCCGCGCTGGAGGAAATTGATCGATACATTTTAAAACGGCTCAACGCCCTGGTGGCCGAGTGCCGCGACGCGTACGACCATTACGAGTACCACTTAATTTTCCACGCGGTGCACAACTTCTGCGTGCTGGATCTTTCTAATTTTTATTTAGACGTTGTTAAAGACCGTTTGTATGTTGAAAAGGCGCAAAGCGCAACCCGCCGCGCCGCCCAAACAACCATTTACCGCGTGCTGGATACCTTAGACCGCTTAATTGCGCCAATTTTGGCCTTCACCTCGGAGGAGATTTGGCAGTTTATGCCCCACGCCGCCAGCTGCAACCGCCAAAGCGTGCTGCTTAACAGCATGCCAACCGCCCAGCCCGAAACCGACCCGGACTTTATGGCAAGGTGGGAAAAGATCCACGCCGTGCGCGACGATGTAAAAAAAGCGCTGGAGCAGGCCCGCAGCGAAAAAATTATCGGCGCCTCGCTGGATGCAGAAATTACCGTTTACGCCGAGGGCGAGCTGTACAGCTTTTTAAAAACGGTAGAAAACCTAAAAGCTATTTTTATTGCCTCTAAGGTAAACCTTGCAGAGGGCAGCGGCGGCGAGTTTAAAGGCGAGCTTCCGCTTTCGGTAACCGTGCGCCACGCAACCGGCAAAAAGTGCGTGCGCTGCTGGACCTACTCTGAAACCGTGGGCGAAAACGCCGCGCACCCCGAGCTGTGCGCCCGCTGCGCAAGGGTATTAAGCTAAATCGGAGGGCATTTTTATGAGTTACATTTTGGCTGCGCTGCTTTCGGCCTTGCTGCTGGCGGCCGACCAGTTTACAAAACACCTAATTACCGCAAATTTTGTGCTGGGGCAATCTAAGCCTTTTTGGCCCGGCGTGTTAGAGTTTACCTACATTCACAACAACGGCGGTGCTTGGGGATTAATGGAGGGGCACACCTGGCTGCTGCTTACCGTAACCCTACTGATTATGATTGTTTGCATTGCGCTGCTCATTAAAAAGGGCTTAAAAAATAAGCTGCTTTTTTGGGCCATTTGCCTAATTCTTTCCGGCGGGCTGGGGAACATGGTAGACCGCCTGTTTCGCGGCGGCGAGGTGGTAGACTTTTTGCACCTGCAGTTTATGCCAAAGTTCCCGGTGTTTAACATTGCCGATTGCGCCGTTTGCATTGGCGCGGGGCTGCTGCTGCTTTACTTTGTAATAGATATTATTCGCGACGCCCGCCTGGCAAAGCAAATGGAGGAGCAGGCGGCCGAATCGGCGCTGCCCAAAAACAATTAAATGCAAGAGCATTGCTTTACCTTTGCGGGGGAGCCGCAGCGGCTGGACGCGGTTTTGGCCGGGCAGCTGGGGCTTTCCCGCGCGTTTGCCGCCAATTTGGTGCAAAACGGGCAGGTAACGGTAAACGGTAAAATGGCCGCCAAAAGCCTAAAGCTAAAAAACGGCGACGAGGTTTTAGCCCGGGTGCCCGACCCCGTTTTGCCCAAAGCCGAGCCGCAAAATATTCCGCTGGATATTATTTATGAGGACGCCGATCTGCTGGTGGTTAACAAGCCTAAGGGCATGGTAGTACATCCCGCCCCCGGCAATTACCAAAACACGCTGGTAAACGCGCTGCTGTACCACTGCGGCAGCAGCCTTTCGGGCATCAACGGCGTGCTGCGCCCCGGCATTGTTCACCGAATAGATAAAGAAACCAGCGGCCTTTTAATGGTAGCAAAAACCGATGCGGCACACCGCTTTTTGGCCGAGCAAATTAAGGCACACACCTTTACGCGGGAGTACGCCGCCGTGGCGCACGGCATTTTTAAAAACACGCAAGGCGTGGTAGAGGCGCCCATTGGCCGCCACCCGGTAAAGCGCAAGCAAATGGCCGTAACGGCGCTAAATTCCAAACCGGCCAAAACGCAGTACTTTGTGCTGGCGCAGGGCAATAACCTGGCCTACCTGCGGCTGCGGCTGTTTACCGGGCGCACGCACCAAATTCGGGTGCACATGGCCTATTTGGGGCACCCCCTTGCCGGCGATACTGTTTACGGCCCGGGCAAAAAAAGCTTTCCCGGCCTGCAGGGGCAGTGCCTGCATGCTAAAAAAATTGGGTTTATTCACCCAACCACCCGGCAGTATTTAGAATTTACCAGCAGCCTGCCAAATTATTTTACGCAATTTTTAAAGGAGAACGGATTGAATGGGGATCTTTAGCGGTTGCCTTATGCTTTCGGATATTGATGGCACGCTGCTTTGTAACGGGAAAATTCCGGCCCGTAATTTAAAATGGATCGAGCACTTTAAAGCCGAGGGCGGCGTTTTTGCCATTGCAACCGGACGCGCGCTGCCGGCCGCAAAGTACAGCTACACGCTTTCGCACTCCAACGCGCCGGTGGTGGCTTGCCACGGCGGCTTAATTTACGATTATAAAACTCAAAAAACCTTGTACAGCGCCGCGCTAAGCCCGGAGTGTAAAACCGTGCTACCTAAAATTATGCGGCAGTTTCCGTCGGTGGGGGTAGAGGTGCACAGCGGCACCAAAATTTACGAGCTGCGCCGCAACGCTCAAACCCTGTTTCATAAGGAGTACGAAAGCCTTGTTTTTGAGCAACCGCCGTACCGGGTAGACGAAGTGGAATGGACCAAAGTATTATTCGCGGTAGATTGCGAGCAGACCCTGCTTTCGCTCAAAGAATTTTGCGCGCAGTTTTCGTGCTGTCGCTTTTTGCAAACCGGCTGCAGCAAAAAGGTAATTTTTTTCGAGGGGCTGCCGTTTGGGGTAAACAAGGGCAGCGCGCTAAACCGGCTAAAGCAGCTGCTGGGCGCAACGCACACCCTTGCCATTGGCGATTATTACAACGATATTGAAATGATTGCCGCGGCCGATTTTGGCGCAACCACCGCCGCTGCCCCGAACGATATTAAAAGCGTAGCAAAATTTGTAACCGGCCCGTGCGAGCAGGGCGCCGTTGCAGATTTTATTATAGAAACCGAGCAACGGCTAAAGGCCGGCCTGCTTGGCAATTAAAGAAAGGAAGAATAACATGGAACAAAGCAAAATAAAACAATTGCAGCAAACAGCCTGCAAGGTTCGCCTTGGTATTATAGAGGGGGTTCACGCTGCAAAGTCCGGGCACCCGGGCGGTTCCCTTTCCATTGCCGATATTTTAACCTACCTTTACTTTGAAAAAATGAATATTGACCCTAAAAATCCCAAAATGCCCGAGCGGGACCGTTTGGTGCTTTCCAAGGGCCACGCCGCTCCGGCCTGGTACGCCGTACTGGCCGAGCGCGGATATTTTGAAAAAGCCGAGCTGCAAAAGCTGCGTCACACCGACGGTATGCTGCAGGGTCACCCGGATATGAAACACATTCCCGGGGTAGATATGTCCTCCGGCTCGTTAGGGCAGGGCATTTCGGCCGCCTGCGGCATGGCCCTTTCGGCTAAGCATTTTGGCAACCCCTACCGGGTTTACACCATTGTGGGCGACGGCGAAAGCGAGGAGGGCCAGGTTTGGGAGGCCGCCATGTTTGCCGCCGCTAAAAAGCTAAACAATTTAACCGCGTTTATAGATGTAAACGGCCTGCAAATTGACGGCACGGTAGAGGAGGTTAATAACCCCCTGCCGCTGGATGAAAAATTTAAGGCCTTTGGCTGGAATGTGGTTGTAATTAACGGGCACGATTTTGCCGAAATTGCCAGCGCCGTTGCCGCGGCCGAGGCCGAGCAAAGCCGCCCCACCGCTATTGTTTGCAAAACGGTAAAGGGCAAGGGCGTTTCGTTTATGGAAAACCAAGTGGGCTGGCACGGTGCCGCCCCGAATGACGAGCAGTACGAAACTGCGGTAAGCGAGCTAAACGCACAGCTGGCCGCGCTGCAATAAGGGGAGGACGATGAACATGGAACCAAAAAAAGCAATTGCCACCCGCGAAAGCTACGGTAACGCCCTGGTAGAGCTGGGAAAAGAGCATGACGATTTTATTGTTTTAGACGCCGACTTGGCCGCCGCCACCAAAACGGGAACCTTTAAAAAAGCTTTTCCCAACCGGTTTTACGATTGCGGCATTGCCGAGCAGAATATGTTAAGCATTGCCGCCGGCATTGCGGCAACCGGCAAAAAGGTTTTTGCCAGCTCGTTTGCTATGTTTGCCGCCGGCCGCGCGTTTGAGCAGGTTCGCAACGCTATTGGCTACCCGCACCTGCCGGTTATTATTGGCGCAACCCACGCCGGCATTTCGGTAGGGGAGGACGGCGCCACCCACCAGTGCTGCGAGGATATTGCCCTAATGCGCACCATTCCGGGTATGACGGTGTTAAACCCGGCCGATGATACCGAGGCCAAATTGGCAGTTCGCGCCGCTTACGAGCATAACGGCCCGGTGTATATTCGCTTTGGCCGCCTGGCCGCGCCGATTATTTTTGGCAGCGACTACCAATTTAAAATCGGCAAGGGCGTAGCCCTGCGCGAGGGCAGCGATATTACCGTTATTGCCACCGGTTTAATGGTGGGCGAGGCGCTGCAGGCCTGCGAGGAGCTGGCTCAAAAGGGCGTTTCGGTTCGGCTGATTAATATGCCAACCATTAAACCGATTGATAAAGAAATTATTTTAACCGCCGCTCAGCAAACCGGCCGAATTGTAACGGTAGAGGAACACTCGGTAATCGGCGGACTTGGCAGCGCCGTTTGCGATGTTGTGTGCGAGGGCTGCCCGGTGCCGGTAACCAAAATCGGCGTGCAGGATACTTTTGGCCATTCCGGCCCGGCGAAGGAGCTGTTAAAGCAGTTTGGCCTTTGCAGCGAAAATATTGTTCAAACCGTTTTAAAGGCTTTGGGCAAGTAAAATTTTAAGCCGGCGGGCGCCGCACTTTGGGCGGGTTTGACTGCGCGCTTTAGGGGTTGCCACTGCGCCGTATTTAAGCAAAAACGTTAAAATTTAAGCGTGGCGTTGTGAAAAGCCTTGGTCATCCGTTAGGATTAAATTGGGCCGAATACCGTTTGGCGTTCGGCCCATGTTTTAAATTTAGCTATTTTAATTTTTGGGGGCGAATTTTTTGAACCGGTTAACCGATATTGAAATTGCACAGCAGTGCAAAATGCAGCCTATTACGCAAATTGCCGCAGCCGCCGGCATTGCGCCGGAGCATTTAGAGCAGTACGGCAATTACAAAGCAAAAATCAGCTTAAACGCGCTGCAGGGCAGCAGCCGGCAGGGCAAGCTTGTGCTGGTAACGGCAATTACGCCAACCCCCGCGGGGGAGGGCAAAACAACCACCACCATTGGCCTGGCCGACGGCCTAAAGCGCCTGGGCAAAAAGGTTGTTGTTGCCCTGCGCGAGCCGTCTTTAGGCCCGGTGTTTGGCATTAAGGGCGGCGCTGCCGGCGGCGGCTATGCGCAGGTGGTACCAATGGAGGATATTAACCTGCATTTTACGGGCGATTTTCACGCCATTGGCGCGGCCAATAACCTGCTGGCCGCAATGTTAGATAACCACATTAAGCAGGGAAACGAGCTGAATATTGATGTGCGCCGCATTACCTGGAAACGCTGTGTAGATATGAACGACCGCCAGCTGCGCTTTGTGGTAAACGGCTTGGGCGGCACTGCAAACGGCGTTCCAAGGGAGGACGGGTTTGACATTACCGTTGCCAGCGAGGTGATGGCGGTGCTTTGCCTTGCCACCTCTATTGCCGATTTAAAAGCCCGCCTGGCTAAAATAATTGTAGGCTACACCTTTAGCGGCGAGCCCGTAACCTGTGCCGATTTAAAAGCTCAGGGCGCTATGACTGCCTTGTTAAAGGATGCCCTAAAGCCCAATTTGGTGCAAACGCTGGAAGGCACGCCCGCCCTGGTGCATGGCGGCCCGTTTGCCAATATTGCGCATGGCTGCAACTCGGTGCTGGCAACCAAAATGGCTCTGCGCCTGGGCGATTACGCCATTACCGAGGCCGGCTTTGGTGCCGATTTAGGGGCCGAAAAGTTCTTAGATATTAAGTGCCGCGCGGCAGGGCTTACGCCGGCCGCCGTGGTAGTGGTGGCAACAGTGCGCGCCCTTAAAATGCACGGCGGGCTGCAAAAATCGCAGCTGCTGCAGCAGGATCTTACCGCCTTGGCAAAAGGGGTGCCCAACCTGCTGCGCCATGTTGCCAATATGCGGCAGGTTTACGGCCTGCCCTGCGTGGTGGCGGTTAACCGTTTTCCAACCGATACCGACGCCGAAATTAATTTTATTATGCAAAAATGCCGCGAGCTGGGCGTTAACACCGTGCTTTCAACCGTTTGGGCCGAGGGCGGCCAGGGGGGCTTGGACCTGGCAAAAGAGGTGGTTCGCCTTTGCGAGCAGGAAAAACCGAATTTCACTTACAGCTACAAGCTAAACAGCCCGCTGGAGGAAAAAATTGCCGCCATTGTGCAAAAGGTTTATGGCGGAAAGGGCGTAAGTTTTTTGCCGGCGGCCAAAAAGCAGCTGGACCGTTTAACCGAACTGGGCTTTGGCAATTTGCCGGTTTGCATGGCCAAAACGCAGTACAGCTTTTCCGATGACCCAGCCCTGTTAGGCGCGCCAAAGGATTTTACCGTTACGGTAAAAAGCGTAAAGGTTTCGGCCGGTGCCGGCTTTGTGGTTGTTTTAACCGGCGATATTATGACCATGCCCGGCCTGCCAAAGCGCCCCGCCGCCGAGCAGATTGATGTAGACGAAAACGGCAAAATCACCGGCCTGTTTTAAAGGGCAAAGGCCCTTAAAGGGGCTTGCAAAAAGCAAAACGCAGCGGGCAAGGCGCCAATCGGCGCTTTGCCCGCTGTAAATTTAAAAGGCTAAACAGGGTGTTGTGCCAAAAACAGCGCAGGTACTTTTGCGCTGTTTTTGCAAGTTCAACGGCGCCCGCCCGGCAGCAGCTGCTGCCGGGCGGTTTTACTTTTTTAACCCTAACGCTTTTGGGAACGCTTTTTTTGCAAAATGGCCCTTTGGCGGCTCAATTGCCACCGGCCTGTCCAATTACCGCCGGTCAGTCCAGTCGCCGCCGGTTAGCCCAATTGCCGCCGGCCAGTCCAGCCGCCACTATCAAATCGGCAGCCGCAATCAACCCGGCGGCCACTGTGAACAAACAGCCCCTTGCCGACCAAACGGTGTTTGGCTTAAACGGCCTTTTGGCCAAACAACCCTCTAAGGTAAAATAACCGTTGGCGGCCAAATGGCGTTTTTCGGCCATATTGGTTTTGGCTTAATGCGCCGCGCCAATAATGCTGCTTAAACTGGTAATGCCGTATTTTTGCATAACCTCGGGCAAAGCCTCAATAATATTTTTGCAGGTAAACGGCTCGGCTAAATTGGCCGCGCCAACCCCAACCGCTGTGGCGCCGGCTAATAAATATTCCAGCACATCCTCGGCGGTTTGAACCCCGCCAATGCCAACCAGCGGCAGCTTTACCGCCTCAAAGCAATCGTAAACCATTTTTAGCGCAATGGGCTTAATGCCCGGGCCGCAGTACCCGCCGGATTTTCTTGCCAGCACCGGCTTTTTGGTTTTTAAATCAATTTTCATGCCGTGGGGCGCGTTAATCAGGCTCAGCCCGTCGGCCCCGCCGCTTTCGCACGCTTTGGCAATTTCGGTAATATCCCGCACATTGGGCGAAAGCTTAACAATAACCGGCTTTTTGGCAACGCTTTTTACCGCGCGGGTCACCGCCTCGGCGGCCTTGGGGTCCTCGCCCAGGGCGGCCCCGCCGTCTACATTCGGGCAGGAAACATTCAGCTCAAACCAGCCAATTTGCTCCTCACCGTTCAGGCGCCGGACAGCCTCGGTGTAATCCTCAATGCAAAAGCCGGCAATGTTGGCCAAAACCTTTTTGCGGTAAAGGTGCTTTAGCAGGGGCAGTTCGTCTTTCATAACGCCCTCTACCCCCGGGTTTTGCAGCCCAATAGAAATTAACATTCCGCATTCGCACTCGGCAATTCTGGGCTGCGGGTTGCCAAAGCGGGGCTGCAGCGTTGTGCCCTTAAAGCTTAACGAGCCTAAGCAGTTTAAATCGTAAAACGCCGAAAATTCCCGCCCGTAGCCAAAGCTGCCGCTGGCGGCAATTACCGGGTTTTCAAGCGTGGTTCCGCAAAGGGTTACCTCCGTGTTTACCATAAAACCTCCTCCTTTGTTAAAACCGGGCCCTCTAAGCAAATGCGCTTGGGGCCGTTTTTGGTTTGTACAGTGCAGCCGCGGCAGGCGCCAAAGCCGCAGCCCATGCGCGCTTCAAAGCTTAGCTGCCCCGGGGTGGCGGCCTGCTCGCTAACCGCTTTTAACATTGGCAGCGGCCCGCAGGCGTAAAGGTAGGTGTAGCTTAAATTTTGCAGCGCAGCGGTTACAAAGCCCTTTTGGCCGTAGCTGCCGTCGGCCGTTGTAACGGTTACCGGCACCCCTAAGGCCAAAAATTCTTTTTCTAAAAAAACCTCGCTTGCGGTGTTAAAGCCTAAAACAACCTGCGGGGCTGCCCCTTGCCGCAGCAGCGCCCGGCAAAGGCCAAACAGGGGCGGGGCGCCAACGCCGCCGCCAACCAGCACCGGGCGTTCGCCGGCCGGCGCCGGGTTAAAGCCGTTGCCTAAGGCAAATAAAACATCCAGGCTTTCGCCCGGCAGCGTGTGGCTTAGCTTTTCGGTTCCGGCACCAACGGTTTTGTAAATAATGGTTAACGAGCGGTCGTCCCAATTGCTAATAGAAATGGGCCGCCGCAGGTAAAAGCCGTTTATTTTAAGGTTAATAAACTGCCCCGGTGCGGAAATGGGGGCGGTGTCGCCCAATAGCCGCATACAAAACACCTTGGGGGCCAAGGGGCGGTTTTCGGCAATTTTAAAAAGCTGTTGTTTCATAGCTGCTCCTTTCAACGGTTTGTTTATTATTATTTGTAGCTTACTTCTTATTATAATTGCATTATAGCAAATTAACCGGCCTATTGCAAGGGCTGCGGTTGTTTTTAAGGCTGCTTTTAAGGGGGCGCAGGCTTTAAAGCCTAAATTGCTTTTAAAATAATTTTGCACAAACGGCGCGGCAACTGTTTTGTCTATTCTTACCAAACCGCCACGCCCAAAACTGCTTGTTCAAAAATAACGGACTATGTAAAACTGTCAAAAATAAACATTAATATGTCAAAAATAAACAATATGCGGTTTTGATGTTGACAAAGCTTTGTAACATGTTGTAAAATAAGCCTGTAAAATAGTCCCCAAAACTTTTGGGGAACGGGTGCCGAGCGCAATGTGGGAGCGTGTGAGTCGTGGTCGGCTATTGGTCAGCATATTGCATATTTGCGCCTTTCCCGTTTTATTTTAATAATGCTTTAGGGAGGAATTAGCAAATGAAAAAATCTGTATCCATTGTTTTGTCACTTTTAATGGTATTTTCGTGCTTTACCTGCTTGCTAACAAGCACAGCTCAGGCTGCAAGCGTTAGCACTTGGGCAGAGCTTTGGCACCAAGACTACGAAAGCAGCACCGTTGGCGACAATTTAAAGGTTAACCAAGAGGCTGCTAAAACCGGGGCATTGCCCTCGGCCGAAAAGCCCGGCTTAGAGTGGGGCGTTAACGCGGCTGCCGGCTACTTTAACTACGCCTCAGCCGACGCTATTGACGCAACAAAGTTTAATTACCGCAGCAACACCATGACCGTAACCAACGCCGAGGCTGCCAGCGGTGAAAACAGCGTAGCCATCATGGCCGGTATGTTTGCTTTTAGCACCAGCCTTGGCAATCTAACCCCAAACACCAATTATAAGGTTGCGGTTAAGCTAAAGGGCTACAGCGGAATTGCAGAGTTAACCTACCCGGCAATTTATGTAGCTAAAACCCTTTTCCAAAACAATTTGGGTAACGACCCCGCAAAACAAGCGGCTGTATGTTTAAAAGATTCGGCCGACAACTACGCCAGAATTCAAAACTACACTTACAGCACCGATTCCTTTGATACGGTAGAGCTTGAGTTTAACTCCGGCGACTGTGAAACTGCCTACTTAGTACTGGCGTTTTCCAGCGGCCACACCGGGGTAGCCGGCAAAAACCTTTGGGTAGACGACCTTTCGCTTTCTACCCTGCAGGATGTTGAAGTTGACGATATTAACACCATTGGCACTTTTGAGGGAATTAAAAGCGGCACCAGCTTAAAGGTTAGTCAGGCAAACGCCGCGGTCGGCACTCTGCCCGGCATTGGTGAATGGGGCTGGAACAGCAACGGTGGTTACTTTGGCCAAATTTTAGCCCGCGAAACCACTTTAATTGACGGCACCAAATACACCCCCGCCGCCGCCGGCAGCTTTAATTACCGCCCGGACGCCACCATTGCGGTTTCCAACAGTAAGGCGCACAGCGGCAGTAACTCTTTACGGGTTGCGAACGACTACGGCATGGTTTCGGTTGGCTTAAATGTAAAAAAGAACACCGATTATAAACTAACCTACTATTGCTTGGTAACCAAAAGCTCTGTTCCGTTTAAAATTCATGGCGTTTATTCTGACCTGCAAATTGCCCAAATTTCTAACGGTACGGTAAACGATACCGGAACCGGCACACAAAATTCACAGCAAATTTCTTTGGGTGCCAAAACCCTTGATGTTACCAACACCACCGACTGGCAAAAGGTTGAGGTTGCGTTTAATTCCGGCAATTTAGAAAAGGTTTATTACGCATTTGCCTTTGACGGCGCGCAGGTTGCGTTTATTGATGACCTTGCGTTAACCAAGGTGGCCGCGCCAACCAGCTTTGGCGACCTTGAGAATTTTGCAGCCGGCACCAGCCTAAAGGTAAAAGATATTACCCAGTTCCCCGAAGATGGCGAATGGGGTGCTAACAAAAACGCCGGCTATTTTGGGGCAACCTACGAGGGCACAAATTACGATAAATACAACAACGCCTACGAGGTTACCGCCGCAGGCACCGCTACCGATAATACCGAAGCTTCCTTTAAAATTGTAAACAGCGGCGATGCCGAGCATGGCAATGTTTTGCGCGCTGCCCACTTAGCTTGGGTTGCCAACATGGGCGTAGCGGTAGAAAAAAATACCAACTACATTTTAAGCTACGACATTAAGTTTGAGGAAGGCGCAGTGTTAAAAGAGGCCTCCTTTATTGCCACAACGGTAAACACCGGCAATGCAAACAGCGGCAAACCCCTTTCACAGCTTGATTGGCCGTTTAAGCTGGCGAACTTTGATATTCGTGCGGTTAACGCCGAAAGCTGGACCACGGTTTCGGCCGCCTTTAACAGCGGTAATTTAGAAAAGGTTTACTTGGTAATGAGCGATAACGGCAACACCGGTAAAAACGCTTATTATTTAGATAACATTACGCTTACCAAAGTTTCGGATGACAATATTACCACCTTTGGCGGGGCTTCTATCCGCACAACCGGCAACCCGGCGCTGCGCTTTAAGTCTACCATAGATGTAGCCGCAATAGAGGCCGCTACCGGCGCCACGGTTAATGAGTTTGGCTTTACCGCCATTCGCAGCGATTACTTAGATACCGCCGCATTGGTAAAGGACGGCGTTTACGGCAGCAAAAAGGCTGTAACCGGCGTAGCTTACCAGGCCGGCGGCGAAGATAACAAAATTTTAGAGCAAGACGGTAGTAAGTACACCTTCCGTGCCGCCCTTTACAACATTGGCGTAAGCAAAGACGGCGCAAGGTTTGATTACAGCATTTTGGGCAAGGAGTTCTCGGTTCGTACCTATGTGGTGCTGCAGCACAACGGCGGCACGCGCGAGGTGCTTTACGGCGAGACCCAAAGCTATTCGATCTTTGAGGTTGCAAAGTTCTTGGAAGACAACCAAACCACCTACGAGAGCGACTGGAACGCTGTAAACAGCTACTTAACCGCCGACGGCCAAACTGCCGATATTAACAATGTTGCCAACCGTGCCGAAGCTTACACCGCTTGGAAAGCAAGCGGCAGCGGGTACACCGGCGGCATTGACCAAAAGTAAGGGGGCAGAAATAATGAAACATTATACTGCGCCTGAGGTGGAGATCAGGCCCGCCGCCGTTTCGGTTATTATGAGCAGTAACGATACGGATATGGATATGGCAGACGATTTTTAACTGCCTTTAATACGCTTTCGACGGGAGTTTATGGGAGATGCTCCTTTTGCGGGGGGCAACCGCCCGCAGGGAGTAATACTGGTTGCGGTTTTTGAACAGGTTCCGCAACCAAAAGGGAGAGCACGGGGCAAGCTTAGGCTTGCCCCGTGCTCTTTCTCTGCTTTATTGTTTCGGCGCTTTTTTATTGCGGCTTTTGCGGAAAACCTGTTTCGTACATTTTTAACAAAAATTATTTTAAAAAATAATTCATTGCTTTTTAACAAAGAACATTTTTAATTTTATTGCGTTTTGCACAATCTAAAACCACAAGCCCTTGTGGTATTGCTGCAATATACAGGCAAAAAGGGGGAAAACGGTTTAAATTTTTGGTAGTTTGTAGTAGAAAATTAGACTTTAAATGTTGCGAAAATATGATAAAATATATTAAGTAAAGGTGTATTCTCACAAAATGCACGAAATAATTGGGTGAAATAACCAAAAATTAGCAGTCCACTTTGTGCCGGGTCGGTTACAAAGCGGCTGTTTTTGTGGTTGTTGCGCGCCGTTGGCGCAGGCAAGCTGGCCTGCGCCGCCTTTGCCGTTTTTTGCCCCCGTTTTCGGGCGGCATATCTTGGTTGGACAGCCGTATATATTATATATAATGTATAATATATCATTTATCCTTCCGCACCGGGCTGTACTAACCTGCAATTTGCGCTTTGGGCCGGTAAACCTTGGCCGGGCGCGGCAGCGGCTTTTGGCAAAAACGGGCAAGGCACCCAAACCCGGCCGGGCTTTGCCCGCTGAACATGATCCGGAGGTAAAATGAATGAAAAGAAAACTTAGTTTAGCTTTGGCTGCCGTTATGCTGTTTACCGGCATTTCTTTTCAGGCTGCGTTCACCGTTTCTGCCGAATCGGCCGACGGTAGTAACATGATGTCTAAAATTGTTACAAACCGCAGCCTGTACAGCAGCTATTGTGCCCAGCGGGAGGATTACCCGAACGCCACCGCCACCGTTACGGTAGACGCTGTAAATTACACGGCCGCCCACGGCGCGCAGGTAGAAAAGGTAAATTCCTTTGAAGGCAAAAATGGCGTTTTAAAGTGGACGAACGAGGACGGAACGGTAGATTACAAAATCAACATTCCGGCAAACGGCAAATATGCCGTTAAGTTTGTGTACTACGCTATGCCCAGCCGTAACAACCCGGTTTCGCTCTCCCTTAAAATTGACGGCAAAAGCTATTTTGACGGCATGGACGAATTTGAGCTGCCCCGCCTGTACACCGATGACGGTGACCCGCGTGTGGACGGCTTAGGCAACGAGTTTGCGCCGGAGCAAAAAGAGGTTTTTCGTTTTCAAGAATATTATTTTTCGGATCAAACGGGTATGGAAAGCGAGCCTTACACCCTAAGCCTTTCGGCAGGGGAGCACACCGTAACGGTTGGCTCGGTTGCCGAGCCGGTTGCGCTGGACGCTATTTTGTTTACCCAGCCGGAAAGCTTTAAGCCGTACAAAGAGGTAAAAGCCGGCTACGCCGACTTAGACGCCGACACCGACGGCGAGGCTATTAAATTAGAGGGGGAGGACGCCGACTACAAAAGCACCAACTCCTTAATTAGCCAGTACGACCAAACCGACCCCAGCGTTTCCTCTAAAAGCGGGTCCGACCCTTATTTAACCCGCATTAACTACATTGGCAACACCAACTGGGCCAGCCCGGGCCAGCGCCTAACCTGGGAGTTTGAGGTAAAAACCAGCGGCTACTACAAGCTGGCTTTCCGCTACAAGCAAAACCTGGTTTTAAACGGCACCTCCTGCCGTAAGCTGTACATAGATGGTGAGGTTCCGTTTGAGGAGGCCGCCAACATTAAATTTAACTACGGCCTAAACTGGGAAATGATGGAGTTTTGCGACAGTAAGGATAAACCCTATTATGTTTACTTAAAAGAGGGCAAGCACACCATTGCCATGGAAGTAAATTTAGGGGATATGACCTCGGCCGTAAGCGCTTTAAATAATGTTATGTACGATGTTGGTACGCTGTACCGCAAAATTGTTATGATTACCGGTGAAACGCCGGATAACAGCCGCGACTATGACCTGTACCAGCAAATTCCTAATTTTAATAAAGACCTAAAGGCCTACTCTAAAGAGCTGAAACGCATTGCCGCCGAGCTGGAGGAGATTGCCGGGAAAGACGGTAACAGCAACTCTACCAGTATTCGCGCCATGGCGAATGTACTGGATAATATGCTGAAAAACAAATTTACGGCCCACCAGTACAAAAGCACCTACTATTCCAACTACACCAGCGTAAGCTCGCTGGTTTACACCATGATGGATATGGGTCTGAATTTAGATTACATTCAAATTACGCCCAAGGGCCAATCGGTAACCGATCCGAAAGCCTCCTGGTTCCAAAAATTCGGGTTTTCCTTTAACCGGTTCCTTTCCTCCTTTAGTGGGGATTACGACAATATTTCCGGCGATGTTCAAACCGAAAAGACCATTACCATTTGGGCAAACTGGGGTCGTGACCAAATTCGCGTGCTGAACAACTTAATTCAGTCCTCCTTTACGCCTAAAACCAACATTGGCGTAAACCTTAAAATGTCTAACGCCTCGTACATCCAGGCAATTCTTTCCGGCAACGGGCCGGATTGCTCGCTGAACATGGCGCGTTCCGAGCCGGTAAACCTGGCGCTGCGCGGCGCAATGTACGACCTAAAGCAGTTTAGCGATTACGAATCGGTTATGCAGCGGTTTATGACCAAGGACTCTGCTGTGCCGTTCACCTTCCAAGACGGCGTGTACGCCCTGCCGGATACCATTAACTTTTACATGATGTTCTACCGTACCGATATTTTTGAGCAGTACGATTTAAAAGTTCCAACTACTTGGGATGAGTTTATTCAAGTATCCTCGGTGCTGTACCGCAACAAGCTGCAGGCCAGCCTGCCCTACACCCAAATTACAACGGCTGCCATGGTAAACGCCGGCGTTGGCTCGCTTAGCATTTACCCCAGCCTGCTTATGCAAATGGGCGGTAAGCTGTACGACGACGGCTTAACCAAAACCACCATGACCACGCCGGAGGGAATTAAGGCCTTCCAGTTCTGGACGGATTTTTACACCGAGTACAAATTCCCCGTAACGGCCGACTTCTTTAACCGGTTCCGTACCGGCACCATGCCGCTGGGTATTCAAAACTACACGCTGTACATTAACCTAACTCTGGCCGCGCCCGAAATTACCAACAAGTGGAAAATGGTTCCCATTCCGGGCTTTAAACAGGCCGACGGCACCATTAAAAATGTTCAGGCAGGCTCCGGTACCGGCTGCGGTATTTTAAAAATCTCTAAGAATAAAGAGGGCGGCTGGGAGTTCTTAAAATGGTGGACTTCGGCCGATACGCAGCTGAGCTACTCTAACAACTGCGAATCTATTTTAGGCGTTGCCGGCCGTGTTGCCACCTCTAATGTAGAGGCGTTTAAGGGCATGGGCTGGGATAAAGACAGCTTAAACGGCCTGCTTTCGCAGTGGTCTAAGCTGCAAGAGGTGCCCGAGCTGCCCGGCAGCTACTACACCTCCCGCAGCATTGACCAGGCCTATTGGAATGTTGTAAACAACTCTGAGAATGCAAAAGATATGATCATCAAATGGTCTGATATTGCCGATCAGGAAATTACGCGTAAGCGTGAGCAGTATCATGTACAGTAAGGATGGGTATGCAGAAAATGACTAATTCTAACATTACAGCTGACAGCATTCCCGAGCTGGGCAAAAAAAGGGACAAAGGCTTTAAGAACAACGCGCCGTATTACATTATGCTGGCGCCGTTCTTCCTGCTGTTTGCGCTTTTTACCATTTTGCCGGTTTTAAGCTCGGTCGTTCTAAGCTTTTTTGATTTCGACGCCGTATCCTTACCCCGTTTTGCCGGGCTGGATAACTATATGCGCATTTTTGTGCAGGACGATGTTTTTCCCAAGGCGTTAAGTAACACCTTAACCCTGGCAATTGTAACCGGCCCAATTGGCTTTTTGCTGGCCTTTATGCTGGCCTGGATGGTAAACGAGTTTGGGCCTAAAACCCGTACCGTGCTTTCGTTCCTGTTTTATTCCCCCGCACTGGCCGGCAATGTTTACTTTATTTGGCAAATTTTATTTAGTGGTGACTCTTACGGCTACATTAACAGCACGCTGCTTTCCTTAGGCTTAATTGTAGAGCCGGTGCAGTGGCTGAAAAACGCCAGCTATATGCTGCCCATTATTTGTGTGGTGCAGCTGTGGATGAGTATGGGCGTTACCTTCCTCTCCAACATTTCCGGTTTGCAGAATGTAAACCCCGAGCTTTACGAGGCCGGCGCAATTGACGGCGTGCGTAACCGTTGGCACGAGCTTTGGTACATAACCATTCCTTCTATGAAAAATATTATGATGTTCGGCGTTGTAATGCAAATTCAGTCGGCCTTCTCTATTAGTGCGGTGCCGATTGCGCTGTGCGGCTACCCCAGCGTAAACTACGCGGCCGATACCATTGTTTCACTCATTACCGATGTTGGTACTTCCCGTTACGAAATGGGCTATGCTGCCGCACTTTCGGTTATCCTGTTTATCCTCATGTCCTTAACCAAGGAGCTGCTGGGTAAGCTTGTAAATATGGCGGGGAGGTAAAAAAATGCAGGCTACATCAACCCTATCTAAAAAAGATCAAGCCAAAATGCAAAAGCTGCGTTTAAAGGCTTCCCGGCGCGATCAATACAAGCGCTACACCCGCACCCGCGGCGGTAACGCTATTTATACAATCATTTTGCTGCTGTTCGGCGCGTTTTCAATCCTGCCAATGATCTACTGCATCATTACTTCCTTTAAACCGCTGGATGAGCTGCTCATCTTTCCCCCTAAGTTTTATGTGGTAAACCCAACGGTAGAAAGCTACACCACCCTGCCCAGCCTGCTGGATAACTTGGCGGTTCCGCTTTCCCGCTACGCGTTTAACAGCGTGTTTATTAGCGTGGTTACAACCTTTTTACATGTTATTGTTGCCTCCATGGCGGCCTATGTTTTAGCCAAGACCGACATTAAAGGCAAAAAGGTTATTTTTGCGCTGGTTCAGTTCTCGCTGTTGTACAACGCCTATACGCTGGAGGTTCCGCGTTACTTAATCTACTCGGCCTTTAAAATGGTCGATACCTACTGGATCTACATTTTACCGGCCATTCCGTCGTCCATGGGTGTTTTCCTAATGAAGCAGTTTATGGATACCAATGTTCCCGACGCTTTAATTGAGGCGGCGCGGATCGACGGTGCCGGCACCGTTCGCACCTTTTGGCAAATTGCAATGCCAATTGTAAAGCCGGCGTGGCTAACCTTAACGCTGTTCTCCTTCCGCGATTTGTGGGCTATTCAGCCGGGCGGTACCATTTTCAGCGAGCAGCTAAAAACCTTGCCCTTTGCCGCTTCTACCGTGGCAAGCAGCGGTATTACCCGCCAGGGCTGCGCCATGGCCATTACCGTTATTATGATGATTCCGCCTATTCTGGTTTACTTAATTTCGCAAAGCAGCGTTACCCAAACCATGAGTAGCTCCGGTATTAAATAAAGCAGGAGGAGGATTATTCAATGAAAAAAAGCTTTGCCAAAAGCAGCTTACGCCTATTTGTTTCTCTCCTGCTGGTTTTGCTAACGCTGGTTCCGGTTTGCGGAATAACAGCGTCGGCCCAGTCGCTGAATGACCCGGCGTACGACACCTACACCTACTGGGCGGCGCCCGGCGCCTCCCGCCCCACTACTGCCACCCCAATGTACGAGCTGGAGCGCGTTGTTACCGGCGCTACACTGGGTACCGGCCCAATTAGCGAGCCTTCGGATGTTTATGTAGACGCTGCCGGGCTGATCTACCTGGTAGACGCCGCCAACGGCCGCGTGCTGGTAATGAACCCCGATTACACCCTAAAAACCGAAATTAAAGGCCTTTCCTACAACGGCGAGGGGCTGGATTTTACCGGTGCACAGGGCATTTTTGTAACCAAAGACCAAAAAATTTACATTGCCGACACCGAAAACGCCCGCGTAATTGTTACCAACCTGCAAAAACAGGTTACCAACATTTTAACCCTGCCTAAGGCCGATGTTATTCCTTCAACCTTTTCTTACCGGCCCAGCAAAATTGTTATTGATAGCCGCGGCTACACCTACATTGTTAGTGACGGCTCCTACTACGGCGCCCTGCTTTATATGCCGGACGGTACCTTTTCGGGCTTCTACGGCTCCAACTCGGTTACCTCCTCGGTGTTAGATGTGTTCTCCCGCATTTGGGATATGCTTTTTGTAAGCGACACGAAAAAAGAGAACGCCGAAAAAACCCTGCCGTACGCCTTTACCGATATTTCTATTGATAAGGACGACTTTATTTACACGGCCACCGGTGCGGTTTCTACTTGGGTTAGTAACGCCGGCCAGCTAAAAAAGCTTTCTCCCGGCGGCACCAATGTACTAAAAAATAAAACCGGCTCCAAAGCCGTTTCGGCCGAAGGGTTCGATTTTTCCGACGGTAAGGGCACTAAATATGCAACCGCTTCCGGCTATTACGCCTGGCGCGTTGCCGATGTTCGCTCTATGGATGTGGACGCCAACGGGTTTATGTACGCCGTTTGCGGTACCTACGGCCACATTTTTATTTACGACCAGGAGTGCAACCAGCTTAGCATTTTTGGCGGCGGTAACGGCGCCGGCACCCAAAAGGGTACCTTTAACCGCGCCCAGGCCCTGCAGCTAAACCAGCATAATGAGGATGTTTTGGTTGTAGATAAAATGAACGCCAACCTAACCGTATTTAAAGAAACCGAATACGGCAAGCTGGTAAAAAAAGCACAGGCGCTTACCAACGCCGGCTCTTACGCCGAGGCCAAAGACCTTTGGAACCAGGTGCTGGCTTACGACCGCAACTCGCAGCTGGCCTACCGCGGCTTAGCCAAAACCTTTGTAATGGAGGAGGACTACAAATCCGCGCTGGAGTACGCCAAATTAGGGTTTGACCAAACCACCTACGCTACCGCCTACCGCTATGTGCGTAACGACTACATTTCCAACAACTTTGTTTGGCTGTTCTTGCTGCTGGCTTTGGTTGTTGGCGGGCTAATTGCCTTTTTGGTTTACACCAATAAGCACAGCGTTAAGCTTATTAAAAACCAAAAGGTTTCTACCATGTTCAGCTGCCTAACCCACCCGTTTGACGCTTGCAAGCAGGTTCGCTACTACGGGCAGGGCTCAGTGCTGCTGGCCAGTATTGTGCTGGTGCTGTACTTTATTACCTCCGTTTGTAACGACATTTACAGCGGCTTTATGTACGGAATGTTAGATAAAAGCAGCTACAGCGCCACCTTTACTTTTTGCATGACCATTGGCTTTTACCTGCTTTGGACGCTTTGTAACTGGGCTATTTCAACCCTGTTTAACGGTAAGGGCCGTATCAAGGAAATTTACATTGTTTCCTGCTACTCGCTGCTGCCGCTGGTGTTCAGCAACATTTTGTTAATTATTTTAACCAATGTGGTAGTGCCGGAGGAAATTTTAATCATCTCTGTTGTAAGCTTTGTGTTCCAGGCGCTGTTCTACATTATTATGTGTGTAGGTATTATGACGGTGCAGGAGTTCGGATTCTTTAAATTCCTGCTGCTAACCGCCGCCACCCTGCTTGGAATGTTTATTTGCTTGTTTATTGCCTTTATGATATTTGTGCTGCTGCAGCAAATGTTTAGCTTTATTGGCACAATTTATAAAGAGGTCAGCTATCGATGACCGCAGATTTTGGAGGACTTGGAATGAAACACTTAAAAAGATGTATCGCTTTGATATGTGCTTTGTGTATGGTGCTGGGTCTGCTCTCCGGCTGCGGGCAGGAGCAAACAACCGAAACCTACCAAAGCGCCAGCGAATACACCAATGTTGAAAGCGGCGTAGTGGCCGAAAACAGCCGCTACCGCATGAACTGGAATGCCGAACGGGCCGCCGTAACGGTTACCGATAAAGCAACCGGCGCCGTTTGGGGCACCACCCCGAACGATTATTTAAACAAAACCACCCGGGACGATATTACCGGCAACGAGCTGATTAATTCCTCTATGGTGGTGCGGTGCCGCAAAAGCGCCCAGCAGGGCCAGCAGGAGTTTGACTACACCGTGTCAGACCAATCTATTTCCCGCGACACCTACCTTTCGGAAAAAACCGAAAACGGCATTAATATTACTTATTATTTAGACGAAATTGAAGCCATTGTAACTGCGGAATATTATTTGGAGGACGACGCCTTTAAGGTAAAGGTAGACCCCGCCAAAATAAAGTCCTACGGCGAAAATTTGGTGATTGCCGTTACACCGGCGCCCTTTATGTGCAGCGCCGCCAACACCCCCGCCGGCAGTAAGGATTCTTACCTGGTAGTGCCCTCCGGCAGCGGCGCCCTAATGTACACCGACCGCCGCAGCGACAGCGTTATTCGCAACTTTTCGGCCGATTTTTACGGTGCCGACTACGCTGTGGATGTTTATGTAAAAGACCAGAACGCCAACGCCTTAACAATGCCGTTTTTTGGCGTTAAGGTGGGGGGCAGCGCGCTGTGCGCTGTTGTAGAGCAAGGGGCCGAAAGCAGCACCCTGCAGGGCACGGTTGGCTCGGGCGAGCTGGGCTACAGCTACTTAGATGTACAGTACAATGTAACCGCCCGCAACATGGTTTACAACACGGGCAACTACCGCACGCAGTACGCTACCGCCATCAGCAGTGAAATTAACCCGCTGATTATTGGCTACCGCTCCTTAGGCTCAAGCGATGCGAACTACACCGGCATTGCCAAATGCTACCGCACCTACCTTACCGAAAAGCAGGGCATGGCTAAATCGCAGGATAATACCCTGCTAACCGCCCGCTTTGTTGGCACCGCTAAGGAGGACGACCTGTTTTTAGGCCTGCCAACCTCTAAGGCCGTTGCCCTAACCTCTTACGAGGAGGCGCAAACCATTTTAGGCGAGCTTAGCAGCCTAACCGGTGGTAAGGTTGCCGCACAAATGTACGCCTACGGCAAGGGCGGTATTAACGGCACAAAGCTTGCCGGCGGCTACAGCCTAACCGGCGTGGCCGGCAGCAAAAAGCAGCTAAAAAGCTTTGTAGAGTATGTAAACAGCAACTCAATTAAAACCTACTTTGATTTTAATACCGTTTTGTTTGCAAAATCTACCGCCGGTTACAAAACAAACTGGGATAGCGCCATTAACCTAAACGGCGCCCAGGCAACGGTGCGGCAGTTTAACATTTCTACCCGTGGCCGTAAAACCGGCAGCGAGGGCGGCGTTACCAGCGTAATGATCAAGCGTAACCTGTTAAGCGAGGCTACCTTAAAAACGGTAGATTTAGCCGACGATTTTGGCTTTACCGGCCTTTCGTTTAACACCTTAGGCTCTATGTGCTACGCCGATTACAGTGATGACGGCAACAGCCCGCTGCGGAACAACATGGGGCAGGATGTTGCAAACATTATTGCCGAGGTACGCAAAAACAGCAAAACGGTTATGGTCGACGGCGCCCTTTCCTACGCCGCCGCCGCGGCCGATGTGCTTACCAACTGCCCAACCGATTGCTCTGAGCTGCTGGTGCTGGACGCTGCCGTTCCGCTGTACCAAATTGTGTTCCAGGGCAGCAAGGCCAATAGCGTTTCGCCTATTAACACGGCCGTAAACCCGCGCAAGCAGTTTTTAAAGGCTATTGAAACGGGCAGCGGTTTAAGCTTTAACCTGGTTGCCAATTACAATACCGAGCTGCGCAAGCAGCAGGAGCCCGGGCTGCAAAGCTCGCTTTACAGCGATAATAAAGCTAAAATTGAAAGCTATGTAAAAGAAAGCGCCGATTATTTAGCTAAGGTTGCCGGGGCAAAAATTGCCGACCACCAAATGCTAAGTCAAGAGGTTACCAAAACCGTGTTTGAAAACGGTGTAACCGTTTATGTAAACTACGGCGAAACAAGTTTCACCTGTGAGGCCGGCACCATTCAGCCGCTGGGCTTCACCGTAAAGTAAGGAGGGGTAAAAATGAGTGAAAAGAAACAAAAGCAAGAGGAACAGCAAGCTCAAACCCCTCAATCGCTGAAAGAAATTTTAAAGGCCGAAAAAGCCGAGGAAAAAGCCAAGGCCCGCGCCAAAAAGAAACGCAAAAATGTTACCTACGATATTAACGGTAATGTTATTCCCGATTTAAACCTAAAACATAAACGCGGTATTGAATCTAAAAAAAGCTGGTACGGCTTCTTCTTTATTCTGCCGTGGATTATTGGCATGATCCTGTTCTTTATTGTGCCGCTGTTCCAATCGCTTTACTATTCGTTTGGCGATGTTTCGGTAGAACCCGGCGAAATGGTGGTAGACTGGAGCGGCCTTTACAACTACAAGTACATTTTTAACGAGGACCCCAGCTTTGTCGATAACCTTACAAAATCTATTGGCGGGTTTATGGGCTCGTTACCCATTGTTGTGGTAGTTAGCTTAATTTTGGCCCTGGTGCTTAACGGTAACTTTAAGGGCCGTACCGTTTTCCGCGGCATTTTCTTTATTCCGGTAATTGTTGCAACCGGCGTTGTAATGTCGCTGCTTACCAAAAGCTACGGCGGCAGCAATGTAATTATTCAGCTTTCTACCGATGTGCAGGAAAACGCCTACACCGCAGCCGGCACCGGCGGCGGTATGGATTTTACCACCCTGCTAAACGGCCTGAATTTGCCCGAGGATATTACCGCGCAAATGTCTAACCTAATTACCAACATTTTTAACACCATTTGGACCTGCGGTATTCCGGTGGTACTTTTCCTGGCCGGCTTGCAGCAAATTCCGCCGCAGCTGTACGAGGCCTCCCGCGTGGAGGGCGCAACCGCTTGGGAGGAGTTTTGGAAAATTACCCTGCCAATGATCTCGCAAACCCTGCTGTTGGTAATTGTGTTTACGCTTATTGAGCTTATGACGCAGTCGAACAACGCGGTAATGACGCAAGCCTACTCTATGATGACCGACCAGGCCGATTACGGCACCAGCGCCGCCATGCTTTGGGTATTCTTTGCCATTATTGGCGCGTTTGTAGGGTTAATTATTCTGCTGTATTCAACGCTGTGCTTAAAGCGTTGGGAAAATTAAGGAAAGGGGATCTTGTAATGAAAAAGAAAAAGAACGATATTCCGGAACAGTACAAAGCCCCTGCCCTTAGCAAGGTTAAGCTGCGCCAAAAAGCGGGCGGTGCCGTGGTTTCAATTTTCCGGCTGGTGTTTTTAATTTCGGTTAGCTACATTATTTTGTACCCGCTGTTTGCCATGGTAGCCTATTCCGTGCAATCCGGTACCGATATTTTAGATAGCAGCGTTATTTGGATTTCTAAAGCCCCAACCTTCAGCAACTTTAAAAACGCCTGGCAGGCGCTGGATTACCCAACCTCGTTTTTGCAAACCCTGCTGGTTGGCGGCGTAAGCGCGTTTATTGAAATTTTTACCTGCGCCATTACGGCCTACGGCTTTGCCCGGTTTAAATTTAAAGGTAAAAACTTTTTGTTTGGCCTGGTGCTGTTAACCGCCATTGTGCCGGTGCAAATCTTAGTAATTCCGCTGTTTTTAAACTACCGTTATTTTGATTTTGCCGGTATTTTAACCCTAATCAGCAAAATTATTCCAATGGAGCAGCCGTTTGTAGATCTAACCGATACCGGGTTTACCTTTTGGCTGCCCTCGCTGTTCTCGGTTGGTCTGCGCTCCGGTTTGTTCATCTTTATTTACCGCCAGTTCTTTATGGGCCTGCCCAAAGAGCTGGAGGAGGCCTCTTGGATCGACGGCGCCGGCCCGCTGAAAACCTTTTTCCGCATTGTGGTTCCGTCCTCCGGCACCGTGTTTTTAACCGTTACCATCTTTTCGGTAATTTGGCACTGGAACGAGTATTACGAATCGGTAATATTCTTTAACACAGCGCAGCCGCTGGCCGTTAAGCTGGCCAATGTGGCGGTAGAGCTGCAAAATATGCGGGTGGCCTCAAACTTCCAGGCGCCCGGCGTTTGCGCGGCCTGCCTGCTGTTTATTCTGCCAATGTTAATAATGTTCTTACTTTTACAAAAGAAATTTATACAAAGTATTGACAGAGTGGGCATTGTCGGTTAAAATATACTTGTATATGATGCATAATTCCTATGCACTTATATAAAAACAAACTATAAAAAGTATGGAGGTATCCAACATGAAAGAATTGTTTTCTTTCAAGCGTGTTACTGGCGTTGTAGCCTTAATGCTGGCAGTAGTAATGCTGTTCTCCGGCTGCGGCTCCAAAAACACGGCAAGCAACAATTCCAACCTGGGATCTGAAGATAATCAAGCGCAGATCACTTCCGGCGAGGAAAATCAAAGCAAGGTTGACGGCAGCAAGGATTCCGCAACCAACAACTCTAACAATTCCAACAAAAACAGCAGCAAAGCAAGTGGCACCAAAAAAACCACCTTTGCGTCCGACCCGTATTCCGAAATCTCCAGCAGCGTAAAATCTAAGGGCGTGCATGTTTTAATGTGGCGTAAGTACACCCCCTTAGAGCAAAAGCTGGTAGACGATTTCCAGAAAAAAACCGGCATGAAGGTTCGCACTACCCAAACCACCGAGAGCGAATATTCTACCAAGTTAATTTCGTTAATCGCCGGCGGCGATTCTCCGGATGTAGTTTGCATGGGCTCTACCAACTTCCCGGGCCTGGCAACCAAATCGCTGCAAACCTTAAAGGCAGATGTTTTCCGTTTGGATGACAGCTGCTGGTACAAAGATTACATGAACGCCTACAAAACCAACGGCAAGTACTTTACCGTTGCTATGAAAGGCGCCTGGGCTGTTGAAGACTGTAACTATGTTACCTACTATATGCCTAAGGTATTAAAAGCTGCCGGCGTTAGCGAGGATCCCTGGACGCTGTACAAAAAGGGCCAATGGAACTGGGAAAAGCAACGGGAGATTGCACAAAAGGTTTCTAAAAAGAGCGGCTACATTGGTATTTCCTTCCAAGCTCAAGACCTTATGATGTACAGTGCCGGTGTAGACTTTGTATCTTACGACGGCAACCAGTTTAAAAACGAGCTGGGCAACGCCAATGCAAATTCTTTACTTACCAGAGCTTGGCAGGCAACTGCCGCTTTAACCAAGGACGGCATTTCTGCCGGCTGGGCATTAAACAATGTGCAGCAGGGTAAGGTTGGCCTGTTTACCGCAATTGCTTACGGTATGTACAACGCCAACACCGACGCTTGGTTTACCAACACCCCGCACACCTCGGCCGATATTAAAGCCGTACCGGTAGCCGGCCCCAAGGGCGGCACCGCCTACACCCCGCTTCGCCCCAAAACCTGGGGTACTGCCAAAAAGGCTAAGAACCCTGAAGGCGCTGCGTTCTTCCTGCGGTATTTCTTGGACATTAAAAACTGTGATATGAACGGTTCTTTCTACAACGAGCAGTTCCGTGAGGTTTACAACAAAATTACTGCCACCGGCGCCAAGAAAATTGTAATGCGCGGTCAAGGTATTGTAGACTATGTATCCTCCGGTACCTACAGCGGCAAAATTGTAAATGTGCTGTCTAACACCACCTCCGACCAGATCGCTTCTAAGCTGAACTCCTTAAAGGGTCAGGTTACTACCGGCATGAACCGTGCCAACAAAGAGCTGAAAAAGGTTAAATAATTTGCCCTGCAAATAAATTAACAAAGGCTTAAAAACAAGGGTTGCTCCGCCTTGGCGGGGCAGCCCTTAGCCCGGCAAAGGGCGGGGAATGGGCGTAAGGCCTTACGCTTTGCACCTTGCCGGCTAAAGCTGCTTTAAAATTATTAAAAGTAAATTTAAAAGTAAATAGGTTTTTTGTTAAATGGGAGAAAATGGGGTTTGCACCCCTAAAACGACTTGTTAAGGGAGATAACAACCGTGAAGAAAAAACTTTTAGCACTACTGCTGGCGGTTACTGTAACCGTCAGCGCCGTTTCGGCTGTGCTGCCCGGGCTTTCGGCGGCAAGCAGCCCCAATTTGTTTGAAAACGGCGATTTTAAAAATGTTTCGGGTAATGTGCCAACGGGGTGGAAGGTTGGTACTGCCGCAGCGTACGATATTGCTGTTGGCACCGAAAAAACCCCAGACGGCCAAAACGCCATTACCTTTACCCACAAGGGTAACGATGGCAGCTCGGCCACTTTTAACAGCACCCAAAAAATTAAAGTAGAAAAAAACCATACCTACACCGTTAGCTTTTGGGCTAAGGTGAAGGATGTTAAGGGTTTAAAGTTCGGTATGTACGAGCCGGACTATATTGACCGCAACGGCAAAACGCAGCATAACGAGGTTATTGCCGAAGGGCATAACATTTACAGCTACGATTACGACAATGGCAGCACCCGCGTTTGCCGCACCAATATTAAGCACGAATTTAAGTTCGACAGCACAACGGTTTTTAACGGCTCTAATGCTATGTTCAGCGTTAAGGGCAGCACCTGGCTGGTACTTACTAAAGATTACCCCTCGCAAACCAAACCCAACGAGTGGGTAAAGGTTACCCACACCTTTACAACCGACGGGTTAGATTCCAGCGAGGCCGAGGTTTGCTACGGCTTTAGTATTCCGGCTCGCAACGCCACCGGCGGAAAAGAAATTTACGCCAAGGGCAGCACAGTAACGCTGGGCGGCTTTGTGTTTGCCGCGCAGCAAATGGAAACCGATAGCTACGCCCCAACCAGCAACAATGTTGCGCTGGGCGGGTTTGAGCCGGCCAGCCTTAGCTTAAAAAATGGCGATACCGCCAAGTTTACCGCCGTTTCGGCAAACGGCAGCCGCTTTTTAGGCTGGTACAAGGGCGAGCAATTGGTAACCGAGGAGCCGGAGCTAACCTTTGTTTGGGATTCTTCGGTAAAAAATCCGGGCTACCAGGCCCGTTTTGAGCAGGGCAGCGAGGCCCCGCTTATTACCGACCCCAGCTTTGAAAACACCGAAAAGCTGAATAAAGTAATTGCCAACAGCACAACCGTTGCCAACCCGGCTAACGGGCAGTACTGGGTGGGCGATTCCAACCAATATTACAGCACCTGGTGGAACGCCACCCTAACCAACGAAAAAGCGCACTGGGGCAGCCAGTCGGTTAAATTTTCGGCCCAGTACCAAACGGTGGGCTACCGCTTTACCGGCCTGCAGCCCGGCCGCAACTATGTAGTTCAGTTTTACACCTGGCAGCCGCAAGACGCCGCCTGCTATTTAGAGTTTGCTAAAATTACCGCCGGCAGCACCGCGTTTTGGATTGATAAAGACCCAAGAGGCAGTGAAAGGGTGCAAAACCCCGCCGCCGTTATTTTGGCCGCCCTGCCCAAAACCGCAGGCACCGGCAGCTGGCAAAAGCACACCCTTACCTTTAAAAACGGCAGCGAGAACACCGCAACCCTTTGGTTAAAATACGCCGAAAAAGGCAATATGTATTTAGACGACCTTTCTATTGAGGCCGAGGCCTTAAATTACCGGCCAACCTTTAACAGCGCCTTGGGCTCTGTTACCCCGGAAAACGGCGCTTCGCTGCGCCCGGGCGAGCAGGCTACCTTTACCGCAGCGCCCAACTTTGGCGTTCTGTTTGAGGGCTGGTACAGCGGCGACCAATTAATTACCAACAACACCGACCTAACCTTTACCTACACCGGCGAAGCCCCGAATTACGAGGCCCGCTTTGTGTTGCCGCAGGGCACCCCATTTCAAGATTCGTTTGAAGACCTGCCGGCCGGAAATGTTGTTTCTAAAGGGTTTACCAACAATTATCCCGACCGCATTGTGCAGGATTCGGAATATGTTCTTGGCTGGCAAACGGTAACGGCGGTTAGCAAGCTAAAGCATTCCGGCAATATTGGGTTAGAGAATTATAACCGCTATTCCCAAACCGGCTACCGCATTACCGGGCTAGAGAAAAACACCGAGTACGCCTTAGGCTTTTGGGCCTACACCGAGTCGGGCGGCAGCTTAGGCCTTTATGTTACCAAGCAAAGCGAAAACCTTTGGCTGGTTGATGGCGACCCCGCAAAAGCGGAATCGAAAAGAACCCGCAACAGCGCGGCTATTATGGCCAACAGCGTTGCTGGCGTGTCGCCCAAAACCTGGACCAAAGTAACCATTCGCGTAAATACCGGCAACGAAACCTCTGTTACCCTTTGGTGCAATTACAGCCCAGACGGCGGCGCCAACAACTCCCTTTACACCGACGAGCTTGCAGCCTACCAAAGCGCTTTGGTAAGCGTTAAAAGCGCGCTGGGCGGCTCGGCAGCGGCCAGCTTTACCGGCGAGGTTACTAAGGGCCAAAAGGTTTTGTTTAAAGCAACCCCGCTGTTGGGCAACACCTTTGCCGGCTGGTACGACGCTAACGGCAAGCTTGTTTCTACCAGCGCCGAATATGTGCATACCGCGAATAGCGATATTTCGCTAACCGCGCGCTTTACCGGCTTTAATATGCCCGCGCAGGAGCTTTTTGCCGCGCAGGGTATGGACGGCAGCTTTGAAAACGGCTCAATCAACGGCGTTTATTTTGACGATCTGCAGGATCCGAGCAACTGGTGCAGCGCCAATGTTTCTAACCTGTACGCGCACTCCGGCACAAAGTCGTTAAAAATCTTTGCCGCCTGGCGCTATACCCACATTCCGCTAACCGGCTTAACCCCGGGTGCCGATTACTGCCTAACCTACTACATTCGTGCCGATAATAATTCTACCAATGTATCTATTACCGATCAAATTATTACCGACCCCGGCATTGTAAACGGCGCAACGGCCACCAATGTTTACGCCAAGAGCGCCCCCTTTGCCATTAACAGCGGTTGGAACAAGGTTACCATGTACTTTAACAGCGGTTCGGCCAGCGAGCTGCAGCTGTGGATGAAGTACCAGTCGGACGATACCAATGTAAGCTACTACATTGACGATATATTCCTGTACGAATATACCGCAAACGAAACGCTGCAAAACGGCAATTTTGAAAAAGAGCTTACCAGCGGCAACACTACTGTTTTAGACCAATGGACCGGCACCGGTCAGGTGGCGGTAGAAAACGGCTCTAAGGCGTTAAAGCTGTTAGACGGCGCCAACGCCAACCAGCTGTTTAAAACCAAAGAAAGCACCGCTTACACCGTTACCTTTAAAGCAAAGGGCAAGCTGCTGGCCGGCGTAACCGATTGCCAAAACACCGCCGTTACCCGGCAAAACGCCATTGCTTCTACCGCGGCGGTAGAGGTTAATTCTACCGCAATGCAGCAATATTCCTTTACCTTTGCAACCAGTAATCAGCAGTGCGCCAACCTGGTGTTCAGCGCGCTGGGCGGCGACGCGGTAATTGACGATGTAACCGTAACCGAAAAAACGGGCATTGGCAATAACATTGAGGTAATTGATTTTGAAAACAGCCGCTACCAATTAGAACGCGACGATACGGCGCTTGGCTTCCAAATCTACACCGGCACCGAGGGCGATAAAAATGTTCACAGCGGCCGCAGCTCGCTGTACTACCCGGCGGCGTTAAGTTCCTCTGCCAGCTACACCAATTCGTCGTTCCTAAGCTTGTACGCGGTAAAAGGCACCACCTACAAGGTTACCTTCTGGTACAAAATCACCGGTGGCCGTTCCGGCGGCTCGGTAACCATCTCGCCCGATTATAACGGCGAGGCCGGCGCCTCTATTGGTTACGAGCAAACGGCCGACAGTACCGATTGGCAAAAGGTAAGCTTTGGCTTTAATGCCCCCGCCAACGGGCCTTACAAATTTAAAATTGGCGGCCCGTTAGAGTCGGATGTTTATATTGACGATATTACCATTGAAATTGCGGCGCCTATGGTGCTGAATGAGAATGTAAACACCAGCTTTTGTGAGGAGCTTTACAACTATGTAGAAAATCCAAGTTTTGAAAGCGCTGCCACCAACAGCAATTGGGGCAGCCCCCTACCAAAAGGCTTTAGCATTGTAAGCGGCAGCAACGCCCTAAAGGGCAGTCACTTTATGCGCCTGGCGGCCGGCAGCAGCCATACCTTTAAATTTACGGTAGAACCGGGCAAGGCTTACACCTTTGGCATTAGCCTGCGCGGCAGCGCCGGTACAAAGGGCCAGGCTGCGCTTGCCTTAATGGGCTCGGGCGGTAACTACATTCACTTTTCTAACCTTGCCGGGCAAACGGCCTCGGTTATTCAGGCTAAAACCAATAACGAGTGGGTACGCAGCGGGTTTGAAATTACGCCGGACGCTACCGGCAACATTTACCTGCAGCTGAGCTGCTCGGCCGGCACCTTAGATGTTGAAAGCGTAATGCTGTTTGAAAGCACCTACGCCCTGCGTTACGACGCTAACGATTACACCGTTTACAAAAATTACGATTATAACAATTTAAAATCTGCAACCGCACTGTACAACGGCGGCTACGGCACGCAGCCTTACTTTAAGCTTAGTGATTCTGCCAGCCAGCTGGAAAAAACTTTGTGGGCCGCTTATGAGACCCCGCAAACAGGGGAGAGCCCGGTATTACCGGCAGTTTGCGTTCTTTCGGCCACGGTTGCATTTGCCGCAGCCTTGCTGCTGATCTTAAAAAGAAAGGGAGGTGCGGCAAATGACTAAGAACCAAAAGCTTACCAAGCTGTTGTGCCTGGTTTTAAGCCTGGTAATGGCCCTTTCCAGCCTTGCCGCATGTAAGGAAAGCAACACCGGTAAGAAAACCGTTAAAAAGAACAACTCCTCCAAATCTGCCGCCGCCAGCAGCGAAAGCGAAAGCTCGGTAGCCGATAACAGCTTTGAGGAGGACTCCAGTGAGCCGGAGGTGGTAGAGCCCGAGGTTGGCCCGGTAGACGAAACCGAGCGCCTAACCGACGCCGATTTTACCAAGCTGCGCGTTTACAACGGCAAAAAACCAATCTCTAACATTTATAAAGGCGTTTCGGGCACGGTTTACCACGCCTACGGCTTTATGAAGGATGACCAAACCGGCCGTGTTTATAATAATAAAATGATGAACACGGAGCTGACCCGCCTGCAAAATTCCGGCATGCGCTACTGCCGTACCCGTTACAATTCTGCCTGGGTTTGGAACGCAAAAACCGGCGGCTACGACTTTGAAAATATGCCCCGTATTAATTATTTTTACGATTATTGCCGGGCGCTGCAAAGCCGAAATATTAATGTTGTAATGTCGGTTGGTTGGCACTTTCAGTCTGTTACCACCAACCGCAAAAAGGGCAGCATTAACGAGGTTGGCTATTTGTACGGCGACGGCGCCGAAAAATACGGCGAAACTGCCACCTGGGGCAAGTATGTTGCCAAAGAGTACCTGCAAACCGGCACCGGCAAAAAGTGGGAGAATGTTACCTCCCTAACCTTTGCCGATGAAAATATTACCGAAGAGTTTAAGCGTTTAACAACGGTTTCGCTGCGGTTTGGCGAGTTTTTTGTGCAAACCCTAAAGGCCTTAAAGGCTAAGGGGATTCACAATGTTTCGCACCTGCTGTACTTTACCGAGCCGTCGTATTTCAGCGAAACCATGCCGCAAGGCTGGGAAGCTGATGAGTATTTGTTTGTATGCAAAACAATTAACAACATTTTGCGCGGCTCCGGCGTTGCCAACGGCATTAAGCACATGGGGCCAAACCAAGGCTCTATTCAGCACGGCAACGGCCTGTTGCGCTACATTGTAGAGCGCGACCCCGATTTGTTTGATGTTTATTCGGCACACTTTTACCCCAGCTCATCCGACGAAACGAACGATGTTTACTACGATGTAATTGAGCCGGTGTTTGAATCCTATTCCAGCTCGTTAAAAGAGAAAAAGATTTGGGATACCAAAGAGTTTTGGGTAGATGAATTTTTCTGCCGTTCCGAAAAATCTGCTTTGGGCCAGGGCAGTGGCTGGGCCTCGCTGCAAACAGTAGTAGGCGGAATTATTGCCCAGCAAAAGGGTATTGATAATGTTTCGCTTTGGCAGATTTTTGACCAGCTTTGGACCGACCAAACCAACACCAGTGGCGAGTTTAACAACGGTATTCACGTTTGCGGAACCTGCCCCTCGCTGTTTGTTTCCAGTATTCCGCGCGCCTCTTACTACCCCATTAGCCTGTTTAGCCGCTACAACGGCTACAAAAACGGCACGGTTTACCAAACCAGCACCGGCACCGGCGAAAATGTAATGGACCTTTACATTGGCGCCGTACAGCTGGAGGACGGCAACTGGACCATTACCGTTGTAAACGCCACGACCGACGATATGCCAATTAAAATTGACCTTGAAAAGGTAATTGGCAAAACGCTTTACCGCCACTATGAGCAGGTAACTACAAGGGAGCCCACCACGGCGGCTCGTTTGGCCGACGCCGACCGCACCTTTGTTAATGTGCAGAATAAGCTGGTAGATATTGCACCCGCCGCCTCGGTAATTGTTTACACCTCGGTAAAAGGGTAAGCTCTTTGCGGTTAGGCTTTTAGAGTAAGCTAAAAAGGTTCAATTAAAAAGCGGCGGTAACGCCGCAAAAAGGTAAAGGGCGGCGGCTGTTTTGCAGCCCCGCCCGCAATAAAAACGGCGCACCCGGCAGCCTAATTTTTAGGCCGCCGGGTGTTTTGCTTTGCCCGTTTTAGGGGGCTTAGCTTGGCCGCGCTAAAACCAAAAACAGGGCCAAAGGGCTTAAAACTTTTTTGCGGCTGCAGGGGGGCGGTTCCTCGCTTTAAATAAAAAAAGCCCGCCCTGCTTTTAAAGCAGGGCGGGCGGCCTGTTTATTATTAGCGCTTTGCGGGCAAAGCGGCGGTTTAAAGGCCTGCGCTTTTGCACCGCACGGGTAATAGGCTGCGGGCAGTAGGTTCGGCCCGCAGTGCCACGGGGGGTAGGCGGCGCGCTGGGGTTAAGCGTTCATCTGCTTTACCTTTGCGGTGGGCTTTTTGTGTCGCAGCAGCAGGTGATATTCGTTCTCCTGCCCGTTTTCGGCAATCAGCTTTAGGGTAATAAAATCCTCGCTGCTTTCGGGTAGGGTAAAATGCACGGTGGGGCCCTGCAGGTTGCTGTTCGGGCCGGCCTCGGCGCTCCAGCTTAGCAGCTGCTTTTCGGTGCTGCCGGTTTTCAACACCACGGTAACGGTGCCGGCGGCCGGCTGCGGGGTGTCGTTGTGGAACCAAATGTCGGCGCTAAAGGCTTCGCCTTCTTTAAAATCGTACCGCGGCATACCGGCGGTAAACAGCACCGGGCGCAGCGCGCGCTGCACCGCGTAGTAGGCGCGTTTGGGCTTGGTGGGGTAATCTATTAAACAGTTGTTGGCGGCGTTGCTCCACGGCTCGTTGTAGCACCAGTTCAGCGCCATGGCGCAGTGCGGCCACTGGCGGCGCATTTCCTCAAACGCGGCCTGGTAGCCGGTGCTTTGCAGCTCGTTCGACCAGTTTATTAAATCCTCAATGCTTTCGGGCTCGCCAAAATATTCCCGCAGTACATTTTCGCAAATCCAGGCGCCGGGGCCCCAAGCACCCAGCCCGTGGCGCAGCAGCCAGCCCTTGGTGCGCAAAACGGGGAACAGCTCGTTTTCCGGCATCATGGTTTTCAGCGTTTCAACATCGGTTAAGCCCGGCACGCCAAACTCGGTGTAGGCAACCAGGTGCGACCCGCGAATTGATTCAAAAATATCTCCGCCCATGTCGGGGTGCTTAAAGGCGTAGCAGCCGTGGCCCATGCCAATAAGCGGCGAGGTTTTAAAAAACGGCTTGCCGGGGTCTAATTCGTAGCAAAGGCGGTCTAACAGCCGCAGCGGCAGCGATTGATCGTCCATGCCTGACCAACCGTTAAACAGCTCGTTTCCGCCGCACCAAATGGCTAAGCAGGGGTGGCGCCGCAGGGTCTTAATCATGGCGGTGGCCTCCTGCTCTAAAACGGCTAAATAATGCGGGTCGTCGGGGTAGCGGTTGCAGGCCAACATAAACTCCTGCCAAACCAAAATGCCAAGTCGGTCGCAGGTGCTGTAAAAGGCCTCTTTATTCATGCCGGCACCGCCCCAAATGCGCAGCATATTCATGTTGGCGTCCCGCACCAGCTCCAGCAGCTCCTCGTACCGCTCGGCGGTAATGTTGCCCCAAAACAGCTCGGGGTTTACCCAGTTAGAGCCTTTGGCAAAAATACGGCGGCCGTTTAGGCAAACGGTGGTTGGGGCGTCATAGCGCGATTTTGGAAAACCGTCCGGCCCGTCGGCCCCGGTGTTGCGAACCACTTTAACCTCCCGAAACGCTAAGGTGCCGGTTACCGTGTTAACAGGGCCGGCTACGGTGTAACGGTAAAGGTACGGCTCGCCCTGCCCGTTGCACCACCAAAGCTGCGGGTTTTTAACCGTAAATTCCGGGTTGGTGCCGGTGTAAACGGTGTTGCCCTCCCTGTCCTGCAGGGTAACGGTGTAACGGTCGGTGCCGGCAATTTCAAACCGCACCTGCGCGGTTTGGTAATCGGGCGCAAGGCGCACAAACGGCTCGCAGGCGGTAATGTGCTCGGCGGCGCGGGTTTCTATGTAGGCCTCCTGCCACATGCCCGAAATCATTAATCTGGGGTTCCAGTCCCACCCGTAGCAAACCGGGGGCTTGCAGCTGTGGTCGGCCTCCTGCCGGGTTCCCGCTGCGGCGCCGGGGCGCTTGGGGTGCGGGTGAATTACCACGCGCAGCGTGTCGCTGCCGGTTAAGTGCGGGGTCAGTTCCAGCTCAACCGGGCGGTACATTCCCTCGTAGCTGTAAAGCTTGGTTTGGTTTAGGTAAATGTCGTAAAGGTAATCAATACCGCCGCTGCAAAACCAAACGGTTTCACCCGGCTGCCGGTTAAAGCTCAGCGCTGTTTCGTATTCAAAGGTGCAATCCTCCAAAGGCAGGTACTGCTCTACGCGGTAGCCCTCGTTCGGGTCGCCAAAATGGTGCGCAACACCGTAATCGTATTGAATATTGCCCGGTACGGTAGCTTTAAACCAGGCCTTGTCGGCGCTTCCGGCCGCTGCGCGCCCGCGCCATTGTTGATAAAACTTCATACTTTTCCTCCAAAATCGGGGAGCGGCAGCCCGCCGGCTAAGACCTCTGGCCAAGGCGACTAGAAGCCAAGCCAGCCGGCCAAGGCCGCCAAAAGTCAAAAGTCAAAAGTCAAAAGCAATCGGCCCTTTAAAACAAAGGCCCGGCCGGGCAGCGCACACCGTGCCAAACCCGCGCCTTTGGCCCCTTTTGCCCACCCCTAAAGGGCAAAATACGCCTTTGGGGCTAAGGCCTTGCAAAAACCGGCTGTAAAAGGGCTGCAACCCCTAAATTTACCTTTATTTTAGCACACCAACGGGGCAATTACAAGGCCTAAACAAACTGGTTTTTACCAAAATGGCAGGAAAGATTGGTAGGACTTATTATTAATATGCATAATATTTTGCATAAAACTTGAAATATGCAACAAAAAACGGTTATTAAGGCAATTTCTTTAGTTATTCTAACAAAATATGCAAAAAGTTGAATAATCTGCTTGACAATCGCTTAAAACGGTTGTATAATTATGCATATCAAATGAATATTTATGAATTCGGAGGTTTTCATCATGAATAAAAAAGAGATTAAAAAGGTTGTTTTGGCTTATTCCGGCGGGTTAGATACTTCTATTATTATTCCCTGGTTAAAGGAGAACTACAATAACCCCGAAATTATTGCTGTTTCGGGCAATGTAGGGCAGGCCGACGAGCTGGAGGGGCTGGAGGAAAAAGCTTTAAAAACCGGCGCCTCTAAGCTGTATGTAGAGGATCTGACCAAAGAATTTTTAGAGGATTATGTATTCCCCTGTGTGCAGGCCGGCGCTTTGTATGAGGACTATATGTTAGGTACCGCCTTTGCCCGGCCGCCCATTGCTAAGCGGCTGGTAGAAATTGCGGTTAAAGAGGGGGCCGATGCCATTTGTCACGGCTGCACCGGCAAGGGCAACGACCAGGTGCGGTTTGAAATGGCCATTAAGGCGCTGGCACCGGATATGACGATTATTGCCCCTTGGCGGGAGTGGAGCATTAAATCGCGGGAGGAGGAAATTGAATACGCCGAGGCGCACAATATTCCGCTTAAAATTAACCGCGAAACCAATTATTCTAAAGATAAAAACATTTGGCACCTTTCGCACGAGGGGCTGGATTTAGAAGACCCGGCCAACGAGCCGCAGTACAACAAACCCGGCTTTTTAGAAATGGGTGTTTCCCCCGAAATGGCGCCCGATAAGCCAACCTATGTTAAAATCCACTTTGAAAAGGGCGTGCCTACCGCAGTAGACGGGGTAGAGATGGACGCCGTTGCGCTGGTAACCAAGTTGAACGAGCTGGGCGGCCAAAACGGCATTGGTTTGTTAGATATTGTTGAAAACCGGCTGGTTGGCATGAAGTGCAGGGGCGTGTACGAAACCCCCGGCGGCGCCATTCTTTACAAGGCGCACACCGTGCTGGAAACCCTTTGCTTAGATAAAGAAACGGCACACTACAAAGCCCTGGTGGCCCAAAAACTGGCCGAAATGGTTTACAATGCGCAGTGGTTTACTCCTCTTACCGAGGCTATTTTGGCCTTTGTTAAAACAACCCAGCAAACCGTTACGGGCGATGTTACCCTAAAGCTGTACAAAGGCAATATGATCAACGCTTCCGTAACCTCCCCCTACTCGTTGTACGACCCCGAAATTGCTACCTTTGATGAAGACGATGTTTACAACCAGGCCGACGCTACCGGGTTTATTAACCTGTACGGCCTTTCTACCAAGGTTTACGCTAAAATGAAGGCAAAAAACAACCTAAAATAAATTAAACCAAAGCAGGTGAGCGTTATTATGGCTAAAATGTGGGCCGGCAGAACCAGCGGCAACACCAACAAAATTGCCGATGATTTTAACTCCTCTATTCATTTTGACAGCCGAATGTTTCGGCAGGATATTAAAGGCAGCATGGCCCACGCAGCCATGCTGGGCGCGCAAAAAATTATTACCGAGCAGGAGGCCGGGCAGCTGATTGACGGCCTGCAGACCGTGTTAGACGATTTAGAAAGCGGTGCGCTGCCAATAGACCCCGCGTGTGAGGATATTCACATGTTTGTAGAGCAGGTTTTAACCGAGCGGCTGGGCAATGTTGGCAAAAAGCTGCATACCGCCCGCAGCCGGAACGACCAGGTTGCGCTGGATCTTAGAATGTATTTGCGGGACGAAACCGACGAAATTATTGCCCTGGTAAAAAATCTGCTGCAGCTGCTTACCAATAAAGCCGAGCAGTACAAGGCAACCATTATGCCGGGTTACACCCACCTGCAGCGCGCGCAGCCGGTAACCTTTGGGCACCACCTAATGGCCTACTCCGCAATGCTGCTGCGGGATCTGCAGCGCCTTGCCGATTGCCGCGGCAGAATAAATGTTTCGCCTATTGGGTGCTGCGCGTTGGCCGGCACCACCTACCCAACCAACCGCCAGGCCGAGGCCAAGGCGCTGGGCTTTAGCGGCATTTGCCAAAACAGCTTAGACGGCGTTTCGGACCGCGATTTTTGCGTAGAGCTGTTAAGCTGCCTTTCGCTTTTAATGATGCACCTTTCCCGCTTTTCGGAGGAAATTATTTTGTGGTGCAGCTGGGAGTTTAAATTTGTAGAGCTTTCCGACGAATTTACCACCGGCTCCTCTATTATGCCGCAAAAAAAGAACCCCGATATGGCCGAGCTGGTGCGGGGCAAAACCGGGCGTGTTTACGGCGACCTTTTAGCCACGCTAACCATGCTAAAGGGTTTGCCGCTGGCTTATAATAAGGATATGCAGGAGGATAAGGAAAGCGTTTTTGACGCCTGCGACACCGTTAAAATGTGCTTAAAGGTTTTTGCCGGAATGCTGCAGGGCCTAAAGGCGCTGCCCCAAAATATGCTGCGCGCCGCCCAAAAGGGCTTTATTAACGCCACCGATTTAGCCGATTATTTAACCAAAAAGGGCCTGCCGTTTCGCAGCGCCTACAAGCTTTCGGGCCGGCTGGTTGCCTACTGTATTGAAAACGGCAAGGTGCTGGAGGAATTAGAACTTTCGGTTTTTAAACAGTTCAGCAGCCTGTTCGAGCAGGATGTTTACACTGCCATTAACCTTACAACCTGTGTAGAAAAGCGCACCAGCGCCGGCGGCACCTCTATTGCGTCGGTGGAGAAGCAAATAGCTTTGGTAACGGAGTACTTAAATTCATGAAAAAAGTTTTTATAGACGGCAGCGCCGGTACCACCGGCCTGCGGATCTTTGAGCGGCTGCAAACCGACAAAGAATTGGAACTGATTACATTAAACGAAAAAGACCGCAAGGATCCCGCCTGCCGCAAGCAGGCGTTGAACCTTGCGGACATTGCTATACTTTGCCTGCCGGATGACGCCGCGCGCGAGGCGGTCGGTTGGGTTTTAAACCCCAACACCGTTGTGTTAGATACCTCTACCGCGCACCGCACGGCGCCCGGTTGGGTGTACGGATTTCCTGAGCTTTCGGCGGCCCGAAAAGAGGCCGTTTGCAGCGCCAAACGCATTGCCGTGCCCGGCTGCCATGCCAGCGGCTTTATTGCGCTAACCGCCCCGCTGGTGCAGGCAGGCCTGCTGCCTAAAACGGCGCAGCTTACCTGCTTTTCCCTAACCGGGTACAGCGGTGGCGGCAAAAAAATGATTGCGGAGTACACCGCCCCGGCCCGCAGCGAGCTGTTTGAGGCGCCGCGGCAGTACGCTTTGCCGCAGCAGCACAAGCATTTGGCCGAAATGCAGGCGCAAACCGGGCTGCCCGCCCCGGCCTTTTGCCCGGTGGTTGGCGATTTTTACAGCGGAATGCAGGTAACGGTGCCGCTTTTTGCCAACCAGCTTGCCCCCGGCGTAACCCCGGCCAACATTGCCGAGGTTTACCGGCAGCAGTTTGGCGGCCCCGTGGTGCAGTACGCCGCCGAGCTTGGGGAAAACGGCTTTTTGTCGGCCGCCGCGCTTTCGGGGTACGACAGCATGAAAATTGCCGTTAGCGGCAATAGCAGCCGCATTTTGTTGTTAGCGTTGTACGATAATTTAGGCAAAGGCGCCTCCGGCGCCGCAATCGAGTGCCTTAATTTGGCGCTGGGCCGCCCGCCCGAGCAGGGGCTAAGGCTTTAAGCCCTTTTGCCGCCTGCGCCCGCCGCGCGGGGAATGTAGAATAAAGGAGAATAAAATGCAACTAATAAACGGCGGCGTTTGCGCCGCAACCGGATTTACCGCCGCAGGGGTACACTGCGGGATTCGCAAAAATAAATTAAAAAAAGATCTTGCTTTAATTTACAGCCAAACGCCGGCCGCCGCTGCCGCGGTGTATACCACCAATTTGGTAAAGGGCGCGCCGCTAACCGTTACTAAGGCGCACTTAGCCAACGGGGTGGCGCAGGCCGTTATTTGCAACAGCGGCAACGCCAACACCTGTAACGCCAACGGGGTGCAAATTGCCGAGCAAATGAGCCAATTGGCCGCCAACGCGTTAAACATTTTGCCGCAGAATGTTATTGTGGCCTCCACCGGGGTAATTGGCCAACCGTTGAACATTGCGCCAATTGAGCAGGGAATTCCAAAGCTGGTAAACAGCCTTGGCAGCCATTCTACACAGGCGGCTGAGGGCATTATGACCACCGACACCAAGGTAAAGCAGGTGGCTGTGCAGTTTAGCGTTGGCGGGGTAACCTGCAAGCTGGGCGGCATTGCCAAGGGCTCGGGAATGATCCACCCCAACCTGGCCACCATGCTGGTGTTTATTACAACCGACTGCAGCATTAGCAGCGAAATGCTGCAAAAGGCCCTTTCTACCGATGTTGCCGAAACCTTTAATATGGTTAGCATAGATGGCGATACCTCCACCAACGATATGGTTGCGGTGCTGGCCAACGGCATGGCTAAAAATAAAACCATTACAAAACCGGGGGAGGATTACGCCGCCTTTATGCAGGCGCTGAACACCGTAACGGTACACCTGTGCCGCCTTATAGCGGCCGACGGCGAGGGCGCCACCAAGCTGTTAGAATGTAAGGTTTGCGGCGCCAAAACCAAGCAGACCGCCAAGGCCGTTGCCAAAAGCGTTGTTTGCTCGGCGCTAACCAAGGCCGCCATGTTTGGGGCCGACGCCAACTGGGGCCGGGTGCTTTGCGCCATTGGCTACAGCGGCGAGCCGGTAGATGTAACCAAAATAAAGGTTGCTTTTGCCTCTCAAAAAGGGGAAATTACCGTTTGCCAAAACGGCGCGGGGGTAGCCTTTTCCGAGGAAAAGGCCAAGCAGATTTTACTGCAAAACGAGGTTGAAATTTTAGTAGACTTAAACAGCGGCAGCGCCGAGGCTACCGCCTGGGGCTGCGATTTAACCTACGATTATGTTAAAATAAACGGCGATTACCGCACTTAAAAAGGGGAAAGAAGCATGGATATTACAAACGCCGGGCGGGCCAAGGTGCTGGTGCAGGCGCTGCCCTATATTCAGGAGTACGCCGGCAAGGTTGTTGTAATTAAATACGGCGGCAACGCCATGGTAAACGAGGAATTAAAGGATTCCGTTATGCGGGATATTGTGCTGCTCTCCCTTATTGGGGTAAAGGTGGTGCTGGTGCATGGCGGCGGGCCCGAGATTACCGAAATGCTGAATAAAATCGGCAAAAAAAGCGAGTTTGTAAACGGCCTGCGGGTAACCGACAAAGAAACCGTAGACATTGTGCAAATGGTGTTGGCCGGCAAGGTAAATAAAAGCTTAGTAAGTCTAATAGAAAATAAGGGCGGCAGCGCCATTGGCCTTTCGGGTATGGACGGCCACTTAATTACCGCCACCGTTAAAAACCCCAAGCTGGGCTTTGTGGGCGAAATTACCGAGGTAAATGTTCGCCCTATTTTAGATGTGTTAGATAAAGGCTATATTCCCGTGGTTTCTACCGTGGGGTGCGACGCCGAGGGCAACGCCTACAACATTAACGCCGATACCGCCGCCGCAAAAATTGCCGGCGAGCTGAAGGCCGAAAGCCTAATTTCTATGACCGATATTGCCGGAATTTTAGCGAATAAAGAGGACCCTAACACTCTGATTCCGGTTATTCACAGCAGCGAGGCGCCGCAGCTTATTCACAACGGCACCATTAACGGCGGCATGATACCTAAGGTTGAGTGCTGCATGAACGCGCTGCGCTGGGGCGTAAACCGCGTGTTTATTATTGACGGCCGTATTCCCCACGCCATTTTAATAGAAATGCTGACCAACGAGGGCATTGGCACTATGTTTTTAGGGGACGAAGCTGCGCAAAAGCTTTAAAAGGGGGCAGAGAAATTGACGGTACAACAGCTGGATGAAAATTATATTGTAAACACCTACAACCGTTTTCCGGTGGTGCTGCAAGCCGGGCACGGCTCGCTGGTAACCGATGAAAACGGCAAAGAATACATAGACCTTGCCACCGGCATTGCCGTAAACACCTTTGGCGTTGCCGACGCCGAATGGCAGCAGGCCGTAGCGCAGCAGGCGGCAACGCTGCAGCACACCTCTAATTTGTATTACAGCCGCCCGTGTGCCGAGCTGGCCCGGCTGCTGGTAAACAAAACGGGCATGGCAAAGGTGTTTTTTTCTAACTCCGGGGCCGAGGCAAACGAGTGCGCCATAAAAGCCGCCCGAAAATACGCCGCTTTAACCAAGGGTAAGGATTATTACCACATTATTACGCTAAAAAACAGCTTTCACGGCCGCACGGTTACCACCCTTGCCGCAACGGGGCAGGCGGTGTTTCATAACGACTTTACCCCCCTTACCGAGGGCTTTTTGTACGCCGAGCCAAATAATTTAGAGGCCGTTAGCCGGCTGCTGAACCGTTACCGCTGCGCCGCCGTAATGCTGGAGGTTGTGCAGGGCGAGGGCGGCGTGCAGCCGCTGGACCCCAACTATTTAACTGCCCTTGCGCAGCTGCTAAAGCAGAAGGACGTGCTGCTGATTTGTGACGAGGTGCAAATTGGCAACGGCCGCAGCGGCCAGCTTTACGGGTACATGAACTACCGCCTGCAGCCCGATATTTTTACAACCGCCAAGGGCCTTGCCGGCGGGCTGCCGCTGGGGGCAACGGTGTTTTCTAAAAAAACGGCGGGCGTTTTAACGCCGGGCACCCACGGCTCTACCTTTGGGGGCAACCCGGTTTGCTGCGCCGGCGCGTTAAGCATTTTAAGCCGCCTGAACGAGCAAACGCTGCAGGGGGTTCGTAAACGGTCGGAGTTTATTGTAAAAGAGCTTACCGGCGCGCCCGGCATTACGGCCGTTACCGGCTTAGGGCTAATGCTGGGGCTGCAAACCGTGCGCCCCGCCGCACAGGTTATTGCTAATTGCCTGGCGCAGGGCGTGCTGGTTATTAGCGCTAAAAATAAGGTTCGGCTGCTGCCGGCGTTAAATATTCCAATGCCGCTGCTGCAAAAGGCAGTTGAGGTAATTAAGGCGGTTTGCGCCGCCGGGGAGGAAGAAGTATGAGCAATTTTAAGGGCAAAGATTTTTTAAAGCTTTTAGATTTTACCGGGGCGGAGATTGGTGATTTGCTGAACCTGGCCGCCAAGCTAAAGCAGCAAAAGAAAAACGGCCAGCCGCACCCGTTGTGCGCCGGGCAAAATTTAGCCCTGATTTTTGAAAAAACCAGCACCCGTACCCGCTGTGCCTTTGAGGTTGCCGCACGGGATCTTGGCATGGGCGTAACCTACTTAGACCCCACCGGCTCCCAAATAGGAAAAAAAGAGAGCATTGCCGATACCGCCCGGGTGCTTTCGGGCATGTTTAACGGCATTGAGTACCGCGGCTTTGGGCAAGAGGTTGTAGAACAGCTGGCCGCCTACGCCAGCGTGCCGGTGTTTAACGGCCTAACCAACGAATTTCACCCCACGCAAATTCTGGCCGATTTTTTAACGCTTAAAGAGCAGTTTGGCTCCCTAAAGGGGCTAAGCCTAACCTATATGGGCGACGCGCGTTTTAACATGGCCAATTCGCTTATGGTGGGCTGCGCCAAAATGGGCGTAAACTTTACCGCCGGCGCCCCGGCAGGCTATTTTCCAAACCCAAAGCTGGTAGAGCAGTGCCAAAAAATTGCGGCGCAAACCGGCGCTACGCTGCGTTTTTGCGAGGACCCGGTGCAGGCCGTTTCGGGGGCTAACGCCGTTTATACCGATATTTGGGTATCCATGGGCGAGCCGGACGAGGTTTGGGCCGAGCGCATGGGGGCGCTTTCGCCCTACCAGGTAAACGAGGGGCTGATGCAGCACGCCGCCAAAAACGCCGTGTTTATGCACTGCCTGCCGGCGTACCACGATAAAAATACAACCATTGGCCGCGAAAAATGCGAGCAGTTCGGGCGCGATTCGTTAGAGGTTACAAACGGCGTGTTCGAGGGGCCGCAGTCGGTAGTATTCCGCGAGGCCGAAAACCGGCTGCACACCATTAAAGCTGTGCTGGCCGCCTTTATGGGGGGCGCCGTATGAAAAAACGCTATTTAGTGCTGCAAAACGGCCGGGTGTTTCAGGGCTTTGCCTTTGGGGCGTCGGCAAGCGTGGTGGGCGAGCTGGTTTTTACCACCGGCATGGGCGGATACATTGAAACCCTTACCGACCCCAGCTACAAAGGCCAAATTATTCTGCAAACCTTTCCCCTAATTGGTAACTACGGGGTAATTTCTGCCGACTACGAGGGCGCCCCGGCCGCCGTGGGCTATGTGGTGCAGGAGTGGTGCGAGCACCCCTCTAATTTTCGGTGCGAGGAAACGCTGGATTCTTTTTTAAAAAAAGCGGGAATTCCCGGCATTTTTGGGGTAGATACCCGCGCCATTACAAAGCTGCTGCGTGAAAACGGGGTGTTAAACGCCGTTATTGCCGATGAACCGCCAAAGCAGCTAACCGCCATTCAGCAGTACCGGGTTACCGGGGCGGTGGCGGCCGTTTCCTGCAAAAGCAGCTACACCGTGCCGGCCAAAAACCCTAAAAAAACAGTTGCGCTGTTAGATTACGGCTGCAAAAAAAATATTGTAAACGAGCTTGTAAAGCGGGGCTGCAGCGTAACGGTGCTGCCCTACAACACCAAGGCCGAGCAAATTTTAGCGCTAAAGCCAAACGGGGTTATGCTCTCCAACGGCCCGGGCGACCCGGCCGAAAATGTTAACGAAATTGCCGAGCTTAAAAAGCTGGTAGGCAAGGTGCCGCTGTTTGGCATTTGCTTAGGGCACCAGCTGCTGGCGCTGTCGCAGGGGGGGCAAACCCAAAAGCTAAAGTACGGCCACCGCGGCGCCAACCAGCCGGTAACCGACCTTGTAACCGGCCGCACCTACATTACCAGCCAAAACCACGGCTACGCGGTTGTTTCGGGCAGTGTAAAGGGGGCCGGCAGCCTGCGGTTTAAAAACGCAAACGACGGCACCTGCGAGGGCATTGATTACCCCGAAAAAAAGGCCTTCTCGGTGCAGTTTCACCCCGAGGCGCGCTCCGGCCCGCAGGATACCGCCTTTTTGTTTGACCGCTTTATAAAGCTAATGGAGGAGTAAAAATGCCGCTTTGTAAGGATATTAAAAAGGTTTTGGTTATTGGCTCCGGCCCTATTGTAATTGGCCAGGCGGCAGAGTTTGATTACGCCGGCGCGCAGGCCTGCCGCGTTTTGCGGCAGCAGGGTATTCAGGTAGTGCTGGTAAACTCAAACCCCGCAACCATTATGACCGACCGTGCCCTGGCCGACGAAATTTACTTAGAACCGCTGAATGTTACCACCCTGAAACGCATTATTTTAAAAGAAAAGCCCGATAGCCTGCTGGCCGGCCTGGGCGGCCAAACGGGCCTAACGCTGGCCATGCAGCTTTCGAAGGAGGGCTTTTTACAGCAAAACGGCGTGCGCCTGCTTGGCACCAACGCCGAGGCTATTAATAAAGCCGAGGACCGGCAGCTGTTTAAGCAAACCATGCAGCAAATTGGGCAGCCTACGGTGCCGTCCGACATTGCCGAAACGGTAGAAAAGGCGCTGCAAATTGCCGAAGAAATTGGCTACCCGGTTATTGTGCGGCCGGCCTTTACGCTGGGCGGCGCGGGCGGCGGCGTTGCCGAAAACGCCGAGCTGCTAAAAACCGTTGCCTTTACGGGGTTAGAGGCCTCGCCCATTACGCAAATTTTGGTAGAGCGCTACATTTTTGGGTGGAAGGAAATTGAGTTTGAAACCATGCGTGACGGCGTTGGCAATGTTATTGCTGTTTGCAGCATGGAAAATGTAGACCCGGTTGGGGTGCACACCGGCGACAGCGTGGTAGTGGCCCCGGCGCTGACCCTTTCCGATAGGGAGCTGCAAATGCTGCGTACCGCCTCGCTCAACATTATTTCGGCGTTGGGCATTGTAGGGGGCTGCAACTGCCAGTTTGCCTTAAACCCCGATTCGTTTGAGTACGCGGTAATCGAGGTAAACCCCCGTGTTTCCCGCTCCTCGGCCTTAGCCAGTAAGGCCACCGGCTACCCCATTGCAAAAATTACCACCAAAATTGCGCTGGGCTACACCCTGGCCGAAATTGAAAATGATATTACCAAAAAAACCTGCGCCTGTTTTGAGCCGGCGTTAGACTATGTGGTAGTAAAATTCCCCAAATGGCCGTTTGAAAAATTTGTGGGCGTTAGCCGCAAGCTTGGCACGCAAATGAAAGCCACCGGCGAGGTTATGGCCATTGGCACCAGCTTTGAGGCCGCGTTAATGAAGGCGGTGCGCGGGGCCGAAATTTCGTTAGATAGCCTAAACGCCGCCCCGGTAGACAGCCGCCCGGTGCTGCAGCGGCTGCAGGACCAGGATGACCGCCGCCTGTTTACGGTGTTTGAGGCCTTAAAAAGCGGCGTTTTGCCCGAGGAAATTCACCGCATAACCCGTATTGACCTGTTTTTTATTTACAAGCTGCTGCACTTAGCACAGCTGGAAAAGCAGCTGGCCGAGGCCTTTAGCCCAGAGCTGTACGCCGCCGCCAAGCGCCTGGGCTACCCCGACAGCGCCCTTTTAAAAATTACCGGGCAAAAAACGCTGCCAAAGCTAACCGCTGCCTACAAAATGGTAGATACCTGCGGGGCAGAGTTTGCCGCCGAGACCCCTTATTTTTACTCGGTTTATAACGCCGAGTGCGAGGCCAGAACGCTGCCGCGCAGCGGCAAGCCCTGCGTGCTGGTGCTGGGCTCCGGCCCAATACGCATTGGGCAGGGCATAGAGTTTGATTATTCTTCGGTGCACTGCGTTTGGACGCTGAAGGAGCTGGGGTACGATGTTGCTATTGTAAACAACAACCCCGAAACCGTTTCAACCGACTACGACACCGCCGACCGCCTTTATTTTGAGCCGCTGACGCCCGAGGATGTTATGAACATTATTGCCGTTGAGCAGCCGGTTGGCGTGGTGGTGGCCTTTGGCGGGCAAACGGCCATTCGGCTTACCAATTACCTAAGCCAAAACGGCGTGCAAATTTTGGGCACCTCGGCCGAGGGTATTGATATTGCCGAGGACCGCGAGCGGTTTGACGCCTTGTTAGAGCAGTTTAACATTAAGCGGCCCAAGGGCTGCGGGGTGCAAACGCTGCAGCAGGCCGAGCAGGCTGCCGAGCGGCTGGGCTACCCGGTGCTGCTGCGCCCCTCGTATGTTATTGGCGGCCAAAACATGACCATTGTGCACGACAAGGCGCACCTAAAACGCTATATGCAGCGCATTTTAGCCGGCGGAATTGAAAACCCCGTGCTGGTAGATAAATACATGATGGGCACCGAGCTGGAGGTTGATGTAATCTCCGACGGAACCGATGTGTTAATTCCCGGCGTTATGCAGCATATTGAGCGGGCCGGGGTGCACAGCGGCGATTCAATTGCCGTTTACCCGCCCTACAATTTAAGCGATGTTTTGCTGCAGCGGCTGGTAGAGTGTTCTACCAAGCTGGCCCTTTCGTTAGGCACCAAGGGGCTGGTAAATATTCAGTACCTTATTTACCAAAACGAGCTGTATGTGATTGAGGTAAACCCCCGTGCCTCCCGCACCGTGCCCTACATTAGTAAGGTTACGGGCGTGCCAATGGTAGACCTGGCAACCCGGGTAATGACGGGTACGCCGGTAAAGCAGCTGGGCTACGGCACCGGCCTTTACAAAACGCCGCCCTACTTTGCGGTTAAGGTGCCGGTGTTCTCGTTTGAAAAGCTAACCGACGCCAACGCCTATTTAGGGCCGGAGATGAAATCTACCGGCGAGGTTTTAGGCCTTGGCAAAACCTTAAACGAGGCGCTGTTTAAAGGTCTGGTCTCGGCCGGAATTGCGCCCAAGGCGCCCGCCTTAGGGCAGCAGGTTGGGGTGCTTTTAAGCGTACAGGAGCACGACCGTATGGAGGTTTTGGCCCTGGCCGAAAAGCTGGAGGCCTTAGGCCTTAGCCTTTACGCCACGCCCGATACCGCCGCTGCGGTGCAAACCCTTGGGGTGGCGGTGCAAACCGTGCCCTCTATTCAAAAAAGCGACGGCGTGTTTGAGCTGTTAGACGCCGGAAAGATCAGCTACATTGTGTACACCGGCGCCGCGTACGATTCTACGGTAGATCTGTACATTCAGCTGCACCGCCACGCCATGCAGGCCGGGGTGCCCTGTTTAACCTCGTTAGATACGGCCAACGCCGTGGCCGATATTTTAGCCGCCGGCTACCGGTGCGATAATACCGAGCTGGTAGACCTAAACCACATGCGCACCGACCGCACGCTGCTGCGCTTTGCTAAAATGGAGGCCACCGGCGACGACTACATTTTTGTAGAAAACTTTAACGGCGAGATCACCTGCCCCGAATCGTTAAGCCTTACCCTTTGCAACCGCCATTACGGCATTGGCGGCTTTGGGCTAATTTTGTTGGAAAACAGCAGTGTTGCCAACTGCAAAATGCGGGTATTTAACCGCGACGGCAGCGCCGGGCAGGTGGCCGGCAACAGCCTGCGCAGCGTAGGAAAGTATTTGTACGATAACGGGCTGGTAAAAAGCACCAGCCTAACGGTTGAAACCGCCGCCGGCGTTAGAGCTTTAAAGCTTTATTTAAAAAACGGGCGGGTTTCCTCGGTTTGTGTGCAAATGGGCAAGGCCGAGCTTCAGCCGGCTAAAATTCCCTGCACGCTGCCGGGCAAACGGGCGGTTGATGTGCCCCTTACCGTTGCCGGAAAAACCTACCGGGTCACCTGCGTTTCAATGGGCAACCCGCACTGCGTTGTTTTTTGCGATAAAATAGATACGCTGCCGCTCTCTAAAATTGGCCCGGCGTTTGAAAACGCGCCCCAGTTCCCCAAACGCACCAATACCGAGTTTGTGCGGGTGGTAAACCCCGTTACCCTTAAAATGCGGGTTTATGAGCGCGGCAACGGCGAAACCTTTGCCTGCGGCAGCGGGGCCTGTGCCGCCGTGGTAGCCGCGGTAGAAAACGGCTATTGCCCCAAAGGGCAGGAGATTACCGTAAAGGTTCGCGGCGGGGATCTAACCGTTTGCTACACCGAAAACGGCGTAACCCTAACCGGCGACACCAAATTAATTTTTACCGGCGAAACTTACTATTAATAACCCGGCCGTCCGCTAACAGCTTGGCCCCCGGTAACGGCTTGGCAGCTCAGTAACGGATCGGCAGCCGGTAAAAGCCAACCGTTTTGGGCGGGTTGAATTTACTCTGTCTGCCCAATCGGCAAAAGTTTCGGCAATTTTTTAGGCCGCCAAAAGCACCTTTTGTGCTTTTGGCGGCCTTGTTTGTCAATTCGTGTTTGTTTAATCTTGTTTGCTTCTTTTTGTTTGTTTTATATTAAAATACCAGCTTAAACAGCAGCCAAAGCGCTGCGGCCATAACGGCGGTGGGTAAAAGGTAAAATAACGGTATTTTTCTTTTTCGGCGCTTTTTGGCGGTTGGCACGCAAAAGGCGCTGCCGTAGGGGCTGGGGCGGTAGGCGGCAATCAGGTCAACCGCCTCTTTTTTTAAATGGTCGGCCGGGTCGGCGTAAAATTCCGGCTTTACAAAAATTAAAACCTTTTCAAAATACTTGTTGCCGGTCTCGTTAATCTCAATAATCGAGCGGTTGGTTCCTCGCAGCATGGCGGTGCCCCCTAATTTTAAATTTTGGCCCTTTGTTTGCCGGGCCGGCTATTGCTATTTTTGGCAAAGAAAATTTTTTTATACCATTTGTAAACAAAAGTTATCAACCAATAATGTTGATAACTCGGTGCATAACACCAATAACTCCCCGTTTTAAGGGCATTTTTAAACGGTTGATGAATACATTCCGGCTGTTTTAGATGATACTTAAAGTTATGAGCCTTTTTAAACGGCCGGCTTTGCAAGCTGCCGGCCTTGGCCAATTTTTGCCGGTTCAATGGCTTTTTTAAGGCAAAACGGCATATTTTTGCGCCGGCGCGCAGATTTTTGCCGTTTTTAATTGACAAGGCGGGGCAAAGTTTGGTATAATGTATTTCGTATAATGCCACAGGTAGCAGCTGTTGTCTGCCGCCGTAAAGGTAGGGTAAAAATGGTAAAAAGTATGACCGGCTACGGCCGGGGCGAGGCCGAGCTAAACGGCACCGTTTACACGGTAGAGCTGCGCTCGGTGAATCACCGTTATTTTGAATTTAATTGCCGGGCGCCCAAAGGCCTGCTTTTTTTAGAGGACCCTTTAAAAAAGCTGGTTGGTGCCAAGGTGCAGCGCGGCAAGGTAGATGTTTTTATTGACCAGCACGCCGCTGAGGGCGAGGGCGGCGAGGTTGCCTTAAACGCCGGGCTGGCCCAAAGCTATTTTAACGCCTTAAAGCAGCTAAAGGCGCAGCTGCACCTGCCGGGTAAGGTTTGCCTTTCGTTAATGGCGGCAAACCAAAACCTTTTTTCGCTGCAGCAAAAGCCCCAAAAGCAGGAGGCCGTTTTAGCCGCCGTTTGCACGGCGGCCGAGCAGGCGTTAAGCTCGTTCCTTTTCATGCGGGAAAACGAGGGCGCCCGCCTGCAGGCCGATGTTTTAAACCGCTGCAGCACCATTTTAACGCTGGTAGAGCAGGTAGAAAAGCGCTCCCCCGAAACGGTAGCCCTTTATCGCGAGCGGCTTCAGGGTAGGGTGCGGGAGCTGCTGCAGGACCGCCAGGTAGAGGAGCAGCGCCTGCTGACCGAAATTGCCATTTTTGCCGATAAAATTGCCGTAGACGAAGAAACCGTTCGCCTGCGCAGCCACATTGAGCAAATGCGCCAGCTGTTTGAGCAAAGCGAGCCTATTGGCCGCAAGCTGGACTTTTTAGTGCAGGAAATGAACCGCGAGGCCAACACCACCGGCTCAAAATGCGTTGACCTTGAAATTACCCGCACGGTGGTAGAAATCAAATCGCAAATTGAAAAAATACGCGAGCAAATTCAAAACATAGAATAGGCAAAGCTTTGGCAAGGAACCAGTAAAATAAACCAAACCGGCCCAAAGCGGCAAGCCTTTGGCAGCTTTGCGCCCGGCGCCCTTGCGGGGCTAACGCCGGCGGCACAGCGGCCGAAACCAAAGGGCAGGGCAACCCCGTGCGGTGTTTGGCCTTGGTCGGCTTGCTGTAACGGTTTGTAAAGGGGAATGTTATGACATTAGTAAACATCGGCTTTGGCAATATGGTCTCGGCGCAGCGGTTGGTTGCAATCGTCAGCCCCGAATCGGCCCCTATTAAGCGTATGATTGCCGACGCAAAAGAGCGCGGCACGCTAATAGACGCCACCCATGGCCGCCGCACCCGCGCGGTAATTATTACCGACAGCGACCACATTATTTTAACCTACCTGCAGTGTGAAACGCTGGCGAACCGCTTGGCGGAGGGCAGCTTTGCCAACGAGGAGGAAAATGATGAGTAAAGCCAATATTTTTATTGTCTCCGGCCCCTCCGGTTCGGGGAAGGATACCATTTTGCAAGAGGTTTTTAAACAACGACCCGAGTTATTTTTTTCTATTTCCTCTATTACGCGGGCCATGCGCCCCGGCGAAAAAGAGGGCGAAAAGTACCACTTTATTTCTAAACAAGCGTTTGAAAACGGGTTGGCCCAGGGCGCGTTTTTAGAGCATAACTGTTATGTTGGCAACTACTACGGCACCCCCAAGGCGCCGGTTTTGGCCGCGGTAGAGCAGGGGCGGGACGCCGTAATCGAGGTTGATGTAAACGGCGCCGCCCAAATTCGCCAAAAGCTGCCAGAATGTGTTAGTATTTTTATTATGCCGCCCTCCTTTTCCGTTTTAAAAAACCGGCTGCGCGGCCGTAATACCGAGTCCGAAGCCCAAATTACCGAACGCCTAAACGCCGCTTTAAGGGAAATTGAGCGTGCCGGCGAGTTTGATTACATTGTGGTGAATGACGCGCTGGAAAAAGCCGTAACCGATTTTATTACGGTAATTGAAAGCAGCCGATTACAATACAAAAACCAAAAAAATATTATTGATGAGGTGCTTAAAAAATGTTAAATCCCGCTATTGGTCGATTAATTAAAAAATGCGACAGCCGCTATGAGCTGGTTTTAGAGGTTGCAAAGCTGGCCCGCATTATTGCAAAAGAGCATGAGGATTCCATTGACCCGGCGTATGAAAAGTCGGTTAGCCTGGCAATTGATGAAATTGACGCAGGCTTGGCCCGGTAAGGCTAAAGCTTAAAAATGGCCGACGGTATTGTTGCCAGTGTTGTGTTAGAAAAAACGGTTTATCGGTTTGATAAACCGTTTGATTATTCCGTGCCCGCGGGGCTGGTAAGCGCCTGCCTGCCGGGGGTACGGGTTACTGTGCCCTTTGGGCGCGGCAACGCTACCAGAATTGGCCTTGTTTTAACGGTTCGCCCCGCCGAGCCGGGCCAAAGCAGCAGCCCAAACAACGGGCTTAAAGCGCTGCTTACGGTAGAGGATGAAAGCCCTATTCTTCCGCCCGACCTGCTGGCCGCCGTTGGCTTTTTGCGCGAGCACACCTTTTGCACCTATTACGACGCCGTGAAGTGCATGCTGCCCTTTGGACTTAGCCTAAAAATAGCCGAGTACATTGAGCCAAACCCGGCGGCCGATTGTAAAAAAATAGCCGCCCTTTCTTACGAGGGGGGTAAGCTGCTGGCCCTTTTGCGCCAAAAGGCCAAAAAAGGTCCGTGCCAAAAAGGGCAGCTGCTGGCGGCCGCCGGGCTGAACAGCCAAAGCCCCGCCTACTTAGAGCTGCTAAAAAGCGGCGCCGCCGTTTTAACCGAAAAAGCCCGGCAAAATATGCAGGATCCAACCGTTAGCATGGTGCGCCTTTGCCAAAATGGGGCGCTGCCAAAGCTTACCCCAAAGCAGCAGGCCGTTGTGCAGTTTTTAACCCAAAACGGCGCGGCCGGCGCTAAAGAGGTTTTGTATTTTACCGGGGTAACGGCGGCCGTGCTAAAGGCGCTGCAAAAAAAAAGCGTGCTAACCTTTTACAGCGCCCCGGCGCTAAAATATCAGCAAGAGCAGCGGCAGTCCAACGCTAAAATTACCCTAACGGCCGAGCAGCAGGCGGCCTTTAACAGCCTGCAGGACTGCCTAAATAAGGGCGATCCCTGCACCGCCTTGCTGTACGGGGTAACCGGCTCGGGCAAAACCAGCGTTTTTTTGCGCTTGGTAGACGAGGCCCTAAGCCGGCAAAAATCGGTGATCGTTATGGTGCCCGAAATTGCGCTTACCCCGCAAACCCTTGGCCGCTTTCGTGCAAGGTACGGCTCGTCCGTAGCCGTTTTTCACAGCGCAATGCCGCTGGGTAAACGGCGGGAGGAATATTTGCGCGCTAAAAGCGGCGCCGCAACGGTTGCAATCGGCACCCGCTCGGCGGTGTTCGCCCCGGTTCAAAACCTGGGGTTAATTATTATGGATGAGGAGCAGGAGCACACCTATAAATCCGAGCAGAGCCCTCGCTTTCACGCAAGGGAGGTTGCACGGTTTCGCTGCAGGCAAAACGGCGCGCTGCTGCTGTTGGGCAGCGCTACCCCGTCGGTAGAAAGCTTTAGCTTGGCCAAAAGCGGAAAGTACAAGCTGGTTACCCTGCCGCACCGCTACGGCAGCGCCGTGCTGCCGCAGGTTTTAACGGTAGATATGCGACGGGAGCTGGCCGCCGGCAACACCGGAGTGTTCAGCCGCCGTTTGGCGCTGGAGCTGGAGCAAACGCTTCAAAATAAGCGTCAGGCAATTATTTTGTTAAACCGCCGCGGGCACAACACCTATGTTTCCTGCCCCGGCTGCGGCAAGGTTATGACCTGCCCTAACTGCAGCATCTCCCTAACCTACCACTCGGCAAACCACCGTTTAATGTGCCATTACTGCGGCGCCTCCTTTCCGCTAACGGGTAAATGCCCGCAATGCGGGGGCGAAACGCTGCGTTTTTCGGGTGCGGGTACCCAAAAAGCGGTGGAGGAGCTAACCGCCCTGTTTCCTAAGGCGCGCGTGCTTCGGCTGGATGCCGACACCACCCTTACGCGGGACGCCTTTGAAAAGGGCATGTCGGCCTTTGCCAACGGGGAGTACGATATTATGCTGGGCACCCAAATGGTAGCCAAGGGGTTAGATTTTCCAAAAGTCACGCTGGTGGGGGTGCTCTCGGCCGACCAATCAATGTACAGTGACGATTACCGCTCTTTTGAGCGCACCTTTTCGCTTTTAACGCAGGTTATTGGCCGCTCCGGCCGGGGAAAGGAGCACGGCATTGCCCTGGTGCAGACCACCGACCCGGAAAGCGAGCTGATTGCCCTTGCCTGCGCGCAGGATTATGAAAGCTTTTACCAAACCGAAATTGCCACCCGCCGGCTAATGATCTACCCCCCGTACTGCGACTTGGTACAGGTGGTTGTAACGGCCGAGTCTTTGGGCCTTGCCAAGCAGGCGGCGCTGCAGTTTTTTGAGCAGCTAAAGCAGACCCTGGCCCAAACCCCGCAAATTAAAATTATTATTTTGGGCCCGGCACCGGCCTCGGTGGTAAAGGTTAGCACCCGCTACCGCTACCGCTTAATTTTAAAGGTGCACAACACCGCGGCCTTTCGGGCCTTAATGCGCGGGGTGCTGCAGCAGTTTTACCAAGCCCAGGGTAATAATGCTTTAATTACGGTAGATGTAAACCCCGAAAACATTGTTTAAAGCCTTTAAGGCAGGTTTGCTGGGCGCTGCGGTCAACCAAGGCGCGCAGGCTGCCGCCGGGCGTTTCAACCAAAAAAACAGCCCTTGGCCGCCCACAAAGCCCCAAAATTTTTGCGGCACCAAACCGGCCGGTAACGGGCGTTGGCGCGGGAGAATTGAATCGAATACAAATACAATACAATAAAATAGAATATAAAGGACGGATTACAATGGCCATTCGCAATATTGTAAAATTAGGGGACCCGGTGCTGCGTAAAACAGCCCGCTCGGTGTTAGAATTTAACAGCAGAATTGCAACCCTGGTAGAAGATATGTTAGAAACCATGTACGCCGCCGAGGGGGTTGGCCTGGCCGGCCCGCAGGTAGGCGTGTTAAAACGCGTTTGCGTGGTAGATATTGGTGACGGCCCCATAGAGCTGATCAACCCCGTTGTTTTAGAAAAAAAGGGCGAGCAGCAGGAAAGCGAGGGCTGCCTTTCGCTGCCCGGGCGGTACGATGTTACCAGCCGGCCAATGTGGGTAAAGGTGCGCGCGCAGGACCGTTTTGGCAAAACCTTTACCGTAACCGGCGAAGGGCTTTTGGCCCGTGCCTTTTGCCACGAAATTGACCATTTAGACGGCATTTTGTTTATAGATAGATTGGCAAAATAACCCCCAAAGCTGCCCCGGGCAGCCTTTGGTAAAGTTGCCGCACGGTGTTACAAATTAACTGTTTGGAGCGTTGTAAATGCGAATTGTTTTTATGGGCACGCCGGATTTTTCGGTGCCGTGCTTAGAGCGGCTGATTGCCGACAAACACGAAATTGTAGGGGTTTTTTGCCGGGAGGATAAGGCCGTTGGCCGCAAACAGATTTTAACCGCTCCGCCGGTAAAGGTTTGCGCGCAGCAGCACGGTATTCCGGTTTTTCAGCCCAAAAAGGTTAAAAACAACCCCCAGGCGCTAAAGCAATTGCAGCTTTGGGCGCCGGAATTGGTAGTGGTGGTTGCCTACGGCCGCCTGCTGCCGCCCGAAATTTTAAATTTGCCAAAATACGGCTGCGTAAATGTGCACGCCTCGCTGCTGCCGCGCCACCGCGGCGCCTCGCCCATTCAGTGGGCCATTGTTTGCGGCGACAGCCAAACCGGCGTTACCACCATGCAAATGGATGAGGGCATGGATACCGGCGCCATTTTACTGCAGCAAAAAACCAACATTTCGGCCGACGAAACGGGCGAAAGCTTGTTTTTGCGGCTAAGCCAAATGGGGGCCGAGCTGCTTTCTAAAACCGTAACGGCCTTAGCAGCCGGCACCCTAAAAGCAACGCCGCAGCCCCAGGCCGGCGTTACCCACGCCCCCATTATTACCAAAGAAATGGGCGTTTTAAACTTTAACCAAACCGCTGCGCAGTTAGATTGCCTTATTCGCGGGTTTACCCCTTGGCCGGCCGCCTTTTTTTACGCCAACGGCCGCCGTTTTAAGGTGCTAAAGGCCGCGCCGGCAGCGGTAAGCCTTTTGGGCGGGCCGGGCACGGCTTGCTTTAAAAACGGCCATTTTTACATTTGCTGTGCGCAAAACACGGTGTTAGAGGTGTTGGAGCTTTGCCCCGAGGGCTCTAAAAAAATGGCGGCCGCCGCCTTTATAAACGGCCGCTTTTTACCGGAGCATACGGTGCTTTCGGGCGCCGGCGCAGCGCAGGGGGAAAACGCTTGAATAACGCCAGAAAGCTTTTTGTTTCACTTTTGCTGCGCGCCGAGCGGGAGGGCTACTCAAACCTTTTGTTAAACAGCGCTTTAAACGGTGCGGAATTAACCGAGGCCGACAAAGCCTTTGTAACCAGCGCCTTTTACGGCGTGCTGGAGCGCCGTAAAACCTTAGATTACATTTTAAACGGCCTTTTAAAAAAGCCGCTTAGCAAAACGCCGCCCTACACTGCCGCTGTGCTGCGGGCCGGGGCGTACCAAATTTTGTACCTAACCAAAATTCCCGAAAGCGCCGCGGTAAACGAGTCGGTCAAGCTGCTGCGCCGCTCTAAAGAAAAGGGCAACGCCGGGCTTTGCAACGCCGTGCTGCGCCGCCTTTGCGGCCACTCCGCGCAGGAATTTTTACAAAACGCCAACGCCGCCGTGCGCTATTCGGTAGAGCCGTGGATTATAACCGCCTTAGCGCAGGATTACCCGAATTGGGAGGCCTTTTTGCAAAACGCCCTTTGCCCCCCGCCGGTACATATTCGCCTAAACACCATTGCCGCCCCCGCGGCGAAAACGCAGCAAATTTTAGCCCAAAATGGTGTCACCTTAACGCCGCAGGGGCCAAGCGGCTGCTTTAAAACAGCCGGGCTGCGCGGGGTAGAGCGCCTGCAGCAGCAAACCGGCTACGGCTTTTTTGTGCAAGAGCTGGCCAGTCAGCTGTGCGCCGGCTTTTTGCAGGCGCAGCCGGGGCAGCGCATTTTAGATTGCTGTGCCGCCCCGGGCGGAAAGTCCTTTTGCACGGCGCTGAATGTGCAAAATAAGGCCGAAATTATTTCCTGCGATGTGCACGAGCATCGGGTAGGCCTTATTCAAAAAAACGCCGAGCGGCTGGGTCTTACCTGTATTCAGCCCCGGCTGCAAAACGCAGCGGTTTATTGTAAAGATCTGGGGCTGTTCGACCGTGTTTTGTGTGATGTTCCCTGCTCCGGGCTGGGCGTTATGCGCCGCAAGCCGGAGCTAAAATATAAACAGCAGCAGGAGTGCGCCGCGCTGCCGCCGCTGCAGCTGAAAATTTTAACCAATGCGGCGCGCTACCTAAAGCCGGGCGGCCGGTTAATTTACTCTACCTGCACGGTGCTAAAGGCCGAAAACGAAAAGGTTGTGCAGGCCTTTTTGGCGGCAAACCCGCAGTTTTGCCCGCTGCCCTTGGGGGGCAGCCTTGGCGAGCAAAGCTCGCACACCTACTTTCCGCCCGAAACCGAGGCCGACGGCTTTTTTGTTGCCGCCTTGGGCCGCCGGGCTTAAGAGCTTTACCGGCAGCTTTCCCCAAACATTCTTGCAAAATTTTATTAAGATTTTTCGTTAAGCATTTTACAAGGCGTGTTTTGCCAGCTGCTTTTACACCGCTTTTCCGCCAAATATTTTGCCAAAAATTTTTAAAGGGTATTTTAATTTGTTACCGTAATTTTATAAGCCGCAGGCCGTTTCGGCCGCGCAAAAGGGGGTGCCTTTGTGCCGCTTAAAGATATAAAATCTATGACGCTGGACGAAATTTCTGCCGAATTTTCGACTTTTCAAGTGCCGGCCTTTCGCGCCCGGCAGGTGTACCTTTGGCTGCGCAAAGGGGTAACCTCCTTCGAACAAATGGTAAACATACCCAAAAAACTGAAAGAAGATTTGTGCAAGTTTTTTTACATTTCTACCGTAAAAATTAAAAAAAGACTTGAATCTAAGGTAGATGATACTGTAAAATACTTATATGAGCTTTATGATGGGGAGTATATTGAATCGGTGCTGATGAAGTATCATCACGGGTACACGGTTTGCATCTCCTCCCAGGTGGGGTGCCGTATGGGCTGCAGCTTTTGCGCTTCGGGCTTAAACGGCCTTTGCCGCAGCCTAACCGCCGGTGAAATGCTGGCGCAGGTTGAGTTTGCCGCGCGGGATAATAACATTCGCGTTTCTAATGTTGTTATGATGGGCATGGGCGAGCCGCTGGATAATTTAAACAACACCGTTCGCTTTTTGCAGCTGGTGGGGGACCTTGACGGCCTTGGCATTGGTATGCGGCACATCTCGGTTTCAACTTCCGGGCTGGTGCCGGGCATTTACAAGCTTATGGAATACGGCTTTCCCATTACGCTTTCTATTTCGCTGCACGCCCCGAACGACGCCATTCGCAGCGCGGCTATGCCAATTAATAAAGCGTACAATATGCAAAAGCTGTTAACCGCCTGTCGGGATTATATTCAAAAAACCGGGCGGCGTATTTCCTTTGAATACGCGCTGATCAGCGGCTTAAACGACAGTGACGCCTGCGCCGAGGAGCTGGCCGGGCGGCTGCACGGCATGCTGTGTCATGTTAACTTAATTCCGGCAAACCCGGTGGCCGAAAACGGTTACAAGCGGCCGGACCCAAAGCGGGTACAGCGGTTTTGCAGCCTGTTAAACAGCCGGGGAATTGTTACCACCGTGCGCCGCACCCTTGGGGCGGATATTAACGCCTCCTGCGGGCAGCTGCGCCGTAAAACTTTGGAGAAAGGAAGTCGGTAAAATGCAAATCCACGCAAAAACAGACCGTGGCCTGAAACGCACCCAAAACCAAGACGCATTTAACTTTGGCGTTGTTGGCAGTAACGCTGCCTGGGCAGTGGTTTGTGACGGCATGGGCGGTTCCGCCGCCGGCAATGTTGCCAGCGCCGGTGCGACCGAGGTATTCAGCACCGCCATGGCCGAAAATTTTAAACCGACAACCGAGCCTGCCACCGCGCAGCGGTTAATGGTACGGGCAATAGATTCTGCCAATGCCGCCGTTTTTAAGGCGGCCGAGCAAAAGCAGGAGCTGGAGGGCATGGGCACTACGGTAGTGGCCTGCACCGTAATAAACGGCAGCGTTAGCATTGCCAATGTTGGCGACAGCCGCGCCTATTTACTGCGAAACGGCACCGTCACGCAGCTTACCACCGACCATTCGGTGGTGCAAAGCATGTTAGAAAACGGGCAGCTAACGGCCGATGAGGCCAAAAATCACCCCAATAAAAACATTATTACCCGCGCCGTTGGCGTGGCGCCCGATGTTACCGTTGACCTTTACAGCTGCGAGCTGCAGCAGCAGGATATTTTACTGCTTTGCACCGACGGGTTAACCAACTGCGTTAGCCCGCAGCAGCTGGCCGAATTTGCAGAGTCGGCACCGCCCGAGCAATTGCCGGAGCAGTTAATTGCCGCGGCACTGCAGGCCGGCGGGCCAGATAATATTACCGCGGTAATCTTACGGCAGTAACGCCGCCGCTTCAGCTTAGTAACAGTTAAATTTACAAAACCGCTTTGCGGGGAATGGATGAGTTATGGATAAATTTGTCGGTAAAAGATTAGACGGCCGGTATGAGATTAAAGAAATTATCGGCGTTGGCGGCATGGCCGTGGTTTACAAAGCGTATGACAGCATTGAGGACCGCATTGTTGCTATTAAGATCTTAAAAGAGGAATTTGCCTCTAACGAAGAATTTCAGCGTCGCTTTAAAAACGAATCCAAGGCCATTGCCGTGCTTTCGCACCCAAACATTGTTAAGGTTTTTGATGTTAGCTTTGGCGATCTAATTCAGTACATTGTAATGGAGTATATTGACGGCATTACGCTAAAGGAATATATTGAGCGTAACGGCGTGCTGCCCTGGAGCGACGCGGTAAACATCTCTATTCAAATTCTGCGCGGGCTGCAGCACGCGCACGATAAAGGCATTGTGCACCGCGATGTAAAACCGCAGAACATTATGATTTTGGCCGATAACACGGTAAAGGTTACCGATTTTGGCATTGCCCGCTTTGCCCGCAACGAATCTAAAACCATTACCGATAAAGCCATTGGCTCGGTGCATTACATTAGTCCCGAGCAGGTTAAGGGCGAACTGACCGATGAAAAAGCCGATATTTACTCGGTTGGCGTTATTATGTACGAAATGATAACCGGCACCCTGCCCTTTGAGGCCGAAAGCGCCATTTCGGTTGCCATGATGCAGCTGCAGGCTGAGCCAAAGCTGCCAACCCACCTAAACCCGCTTATCCCCTTGGGGTTAGAGCAAATTACCATGAAGGCCATGCAAAAGGACGCCGCAAACCGCTATAAAACTGCGGCCGAAATGCTGCACGATTTAGAGCAGTTTAAGCGGGACCCGGAAATGACCTTTAAACCCACTTATTTTGTAGACGATTCCCCCACCCGGCACATTGGCAGCTTAAACTACAATTTGCCGGAGGAATCTGAGCCGGACGCCGAGGACGACCAAACCCCGCAAAGGGCGCCCATTGTGCCAATTTTAACCGGTGTTGCCGTGGCTTTTGTTGCGGCGGTTATTGTGCTGGGCTTAATTTTTATTCCGCGGTTGTTTGGCAAAACCAGCGGCGAGTTTGACTGCCCGAATTATGTTGGCCAAAATTACGAAACCGTAACCAAGGGCGAAAATAAAGAGGATTTTGTATTTGAAGTGGAATGGGTAGAAAATGACACGCCCGCCAACCAAATTGTAGAGCAAACGCCAAAGGCCGGCCGTAAGGTTAAATCCGGCGCAACCGTTAAGCTAAAGGTTAGCAAGGGGCCGGCGGTTGTGGTAGTGCCGGTTGTTGCTAATTACGACGCTACCAAGGCCAAGGCCGTGCTGGAAAACGAGGGCTTTACCGTTATTTCGGTGCAGGAAAACAGCGAGGAGGTTGCCGAAAACTGCGTAATTCGTACCGAGCCGGCCGGCGGCTCTAATATGCCGCACGGCACCGAGGTTAAAATGTATGTTAGCGCCGGCACCCCCACCGAGTATATAGAAATTCCCGATGTTAAGGGCTGCTCGCTGGAGGACGCCAAAAAGCTGATTGAGCAAAATGGCTTTACCGTTGGCAATATTAGCGAAGTTAGCAGCGAAGCCGCCATGAAGGGCTATGTTGTTTCGCAGTCCCCCTCGTCCGGTTCGGGCAAAACCGCCGGCAAGGGCACGGCTATTAATTTAAGCGTTGGCACCGGCGTTATGGTTTACAAATTTACCATTTCGGTTCCGCTGCCCGATAATTACATTTCCCAGTACGGCACCGTTTCGGCGTGGGTAGATAACGCCCGCGTAAAGGAGACCGGGAAAATAGATATTTGGAGCTCCTCGAACACCTCCTTTAACATTGAAACCTCTAAAAAAAGCGTGCGAGTAGTTATTAAGCTTTCGCATAAAGAGAATAGCTACGACGACTATGTAACCTACACGGTAGACGCCACCACCGGCAAAATTAACGAAAGCCAAACTATTATTCACGCCTACCCGGAGTATGAGGGAACTGTTAGTGCAACCAACTGAGCAACAGGGAATATTAAAAAAAGCAATTGCCGGCTTCTACTATGTAGAGGCCGGCGATAGCCTGTTTGAATGTAAAGCCCGCGGCATTTTTCGGCAGCAAAAAATTCAACCAACGGTGGGGGATCAGGTTTGCTTTACCGTTTTGCCAAACGGCAGCGGCCTGCTAACCAAGGTGCTGCCGCGCAAAAATTTCCTGGTGCGCCCCCCGGTTGCCAACATTACCCGGTTGTTTATTGTTTCGGCCGAAAATACCCCGGCGCCCAACACCCAGCTAATTGACCGCCTAACGGCCATAGCCGTTTGCAACCAAATTGAGCCCGTTTTGGTTTTTAATAAATGCGACGAGGGGGATTTAACCCCCTGGGCCGAAATTTACCAAAAAAGCGGCTTTCGGGTGTTTGTTACCTCGGCCAAAACCGGGGCCGGCTGCAAAGAGCTTTTGCAGCTGCTGCAAACCGGCGTTTCGGCCTTTACGGGCAACAGCGGGGTAGGTAAATCCAGCCTGCTAAACGCTATGCTGCCGCAGCTAAACCTGCAAACCGGCACGGTTAGCCAAAAGCTGGGCCGCGGGCGGCACACCACCCGCACGGTAGAGCTGTTTTCGGTAGGGCGGGGCTATGTGGTAGATACCCCCGGCTTTTCTTCTTTAGATATTGAGCGCACCATGCCGCTGTTTAAAGAGCAGCTGCCGGCCGCTTTTCCCGAATTTGAGCCGTTTTTGGGCCGCTGCAAATTTACCAGCTGCGCCCACATTGGGGAAAAGGGCTGTGCCGTTTGCGCAGCGGTTTCGGCCGGCCAAATTCCAAGCAGCCGCTACCGCAGCTACTGCAACATTTACAGCGAGATTAAGGACAAAAAGCCATGGAACCAAAAATAGATTGCGTTATTTTAGGGGCGGCGCCCATTTTAAATAAAGCCGCCCTTTTAAACCGACTTACCGGCAGCGAATTTTTAATTTGTGCCGACGGCGGGCTGGACCACGCCGCAGCGCTGGGCCTAAACCCCAATTTAATTGTAGGCGATTTTGACTCGGCTAATTTAAAGCCGCCCCAGGGGGTGCAAACTGTTGTTTTGCCCTGCCGTAAGGACGATACCGACCTGCAGTTTGCCGCCGCCGAGGGGATGCGGCGCGGGTTTAAAAGCTTTTTGTTGGCCGGCGTTACCGGCGGCGCCCGGCCGGAGCACACCGTGGCCGCCTATTGCACCATGGCCTGGCTGGGCGAGCACGGCAAAAGCGTTACGGCCACCAACGGTATTAGCAATTATTATTTTGTATCCGGCTGTTTGCAGCTGCAGGGTCTGCAAAACAGCTACCTTTCGGTTTTTCCGTTTGGCGGGTCTGCGCACGGCGTTTGCATTACCGGCGCCTCTTACCCGCTGCAAAACGGCACCCTAACGCCCAATTACCCGCTGGGCGTTAGCAACGAGGTTACCGCGCCGCTTTGCACCGTTTCGGTAAAGCAGGGCGCCCTGTTGGTTATTACAACCCCAAAGCAGCTTGTATAAAAAATTTAAAACATTCAAAATCTTAAACTGCTATCACGCGTTATAGAATAATCATAAAATCCGTTAAAAGCCTTGAAAGCAAAGGGTTTATTGCAGCTTGCTAACCTTATTCCGGTATATAATTTTACTCAAGGTCTCCTTGCCTTCGCAGCTTATAAGGGCAAAAATAAGGAAGGCAAAACTGGAAACAAAACGCAATTGAGTGTTGGCAGACCGTTGAAATCGTTTGGCTATGTTAGAGCCTTACAATACAAGTGGAAAAACAGAAATGAATAGAGATGAAATATTAAAAACAAATAAGCATTACTGGGATACATACGCTGATTTGTGGTTTGGCACTACTGCACTTCCTATGTATGGCGTACACTTTGTAACCGAGGATGAATTGCACTTGTTCGGCGATGTTTCGGGAAAGAGAATGCTTGAAATTTGCTGTGGCAGCGGTCATTCTTTGAAATATCATGCCGATAGAAATGCCGGGGAATTATGGGGTGTTGATTTTTCTCATAAACAGCTTGAAAATGCGAAACGGTATTTAAGTGAAAACGGTTACACGGCTAATTTTATCTGCTCTCCTATGGAAGCTGATATGAATATCCCGAAAGAGTATTTCGATTTTGTATATTCCATATACGGTATTGGATGGACGACTGATTTAGATGGTACTTTTCAGAAAATTGCATCGTATCTGAAAAAAGACGGTAGCTTTATTTTTAGCTGGCATCATACCCTTAATTACTGCATTGCCTGGTCTTGCGATGAACGGAAAGAAGTGCTTTGCAATAATGCCTTGGTGATGAACAAAAGCTATTTTGATGAGTCTTACTTCAGAATGCCGGTGGACGGCAGTGAGGTTTTGCTGTGCAACCGAAAAATATCCACCTATGTCAACGCTTTAGCAAAAGCGGGATTTGCAATTGAGCAAATGGTTGAGCAGACCGACGAGGCGACAATGCACGCGGCAGGAAATATCAGCGATAAAGCGAAAAAAGCAAAAATGCTGCCTATTTCCATTTTATTTAAGGCAAGAAAGCTATAAAAAAGAAAAAAGAACCATAATCAATAAGTATTCAGTAAGCTGATTGTTTTTTGCCTGAAACAACTTTCCCTTGTTTCTGCCCGTAAGGGCAAAAATAAGGAAAAATACATAGGGTTAGAGCATTTAACACGCAAAATTCCCTAAAACATAACAGTTTTAAAGGAATTTATGATAAATTTAAATTTAAAATTGCAGCGCCCCGAAAAGCTAATTGGCTTTTCGGGGCGCTTTGTTACATAAATTAAAATTGGCGCCAAGGCAGCATGAATGCCGCTTTATAAGGGCAACGGTTAACGAGCGGCAAATGCCGAACAACGAACAAGGAGTACCGGGCAGAAATACTGAGTAAGGAATACCAAGTAAGGAACGCCGGGCAGTAAACGCCGAGCAGAGAACACTGAGCAAGGAGCACCGAACAACGAACACCGGGCAGGGAATGCCGAGTAAAAAAGTTGCCGGTAGGTTGCCTTTTTAGGCGGGCGCGGTTAGGCGGGCGCGGTTAGGTGAGCGCGGTTTGGCAGGCGCGGCGGTGCGCGCTTTAAGCATTTGGCCGGCCGCCGGGGGTTTGCAAATCGTCGTTAAAAACGGCCTCGGTGCGCTGCGGCAGCTCGTCGGCCGGAACCTCTAACCCCAAGGCCAGGCGTTTTTCAATATCCTCCCCCTTGTGTACGGCGTAGTACGGGTCAATCATGTATTTTTTAATGGTGGGAAAGGTGTTGGCCTGTACCAAAAAGGCCTTAAAGCCCGGAAAAATAAAAATGGCAAGAATTAGGCTAATTAGCATAGACCAAACCTGAAAATTGCCTAAAACGGGAACCACAATCATAATCGCGTACAGCAGCCCTAAGCTAACGCTAATAAGCAAATTGCGCCAAATGTTTAAAAATACGCAGCGAAAGCAATTTTTAAGCAGCACCTTAAACGGCAGCGAAAAGGTAATAATCATGGTCCACAAATAATACTTCATAAAAGTAACGCACACCGCAAAAAACATAGAAACGCCTAACCCAAAAACGGCAAAAACCGCATTTTGCGCGTGTAAAAGGTTCATGTAAAAAAAGTAAAGATCAAACCCCAGCAGCGCCGTTACCAGCACATTTAACAGCCCAAAGCCCCAGGCCTGCTTTTTGTTTTTTTGCATGGTTTCAAAATAATCGCTAAACCCAAAGGAGTGCTTTTGCCGTGCCATGCTGCGGGTAACATGGGTCAGCCCGCAATGAACAAGCCCGTTGGTAACCAGCGGCAGACAAAGCAAAAAGCTAACGGCGCTCAGCTTGGCAAGCGCCCAAAAATTTCTAAAATAAAGCTCAAAAAAAGTAAAAAAGCCTTTTTTTTGCGCCTGCTGCTTGGTAACGCCCGGCCCCTCTTTGGTGTAGTCAAACAACCCAAACATTCCAGCCATTATTTTACCCCCCCGCTTTGCGGCGTTTTTGTTTTGCTGTAAACCAAAGCGTTTTTCAGCACAAAATGCTTTTGCCCTAAACGGTAGCTAAAGGCGCACAGCGCCGGTAAAACCAGCAGCACCGGCAGCAGCCCCAAAATGCCCGCCGCGCTGGCGGTAAGGGCGCCGTTTACCTTGGTAATAAACAGGTCGGTGTAGGCAAAGCAGTAGTAGTTGGTAATTTTAAAAGCGGTAAGGGCGGGGCTTAGCCCCCCGGCCAGCTTGCAAACAATTACCGCTAAATAAAGCAGAATAACCGGAATATCGGCCAGCAGCCCAACCTTTAGGCCAAACCGGCTGTCGGCGGCGGTGCCGTTAAAATCGGCCTTGTTGGCCAAAGCGTCCCCCGCGCGCCAAAGGGCGGTGTAAACGCTAAAGTAAAGCAGCACCAGCCCAAACCCGCAGGCAACGGCGTTTACGGCGCGTACGGTGCCGGGGTTTAGCGTAGAGCGCTCGGCAACCTTGTAGTAATGCGGGTCCTGCTGGTATTTTTTAAGCTGGGTATCCTCCCCGTCGGCGTAAAGGTGCAGGTAAACCTCTTTATATTCTTTATTATCGGCGCTGTAAAGCACACGGTAGCCAATTTCCTTGGTGCCAACGCCGGTGGCAATCGACATTAACGAAACCTGAAACAAAAGGGTAATAACGGCGGCCAGCAGCAGCTTAATAATGCAGCCGGCTACCAGCCCTTTTAAAGAGGTGGTGGGCGCGTTGGTGAATTTAGACATAAATTTACTCCCCACTGTGTAGTGTACGGGCCGGGGCTTAAGCAATAAGCATGGCCCCGCCGGGTTGGCAAAAACTGTTTAAACCGGCCCAAAGCGGCAATTTTTTGGCGCCTTTGCGCGGGTTGTTTTTGCGGGGCGTTGGTTTCATTGCCGGCCTGTTTAAACAAAATCTAACAATTTATTTTAACATAAAAGCCGCGGCAGGGTCAACCATCCGCGGCAGAATTCATATTTTATTTACACATATTGCGCCCGCTCCCCGCCAATGTACTTGGGGCGGGTAACGGCGGCGGTAAGGGTGGCGCAGCCAATTTTTTGCAGGCTGGGGCGCACCGGCACGGCAACCCGTTTTAGGTGCATACCAATTAGGGTAAGGCCAATATCCAGCCCGGCGTCGGCCGAAATTTGCTCTACCAAAACAGGGTCGCAAAAGCGCCCGTAAACGGTGGTGGCAAACGAGCCGCCCGCGTGCATTTTTGGCACGGCACAAACAATCTCCTGCCCGGCGGCAGCAGCGCGCTCAACCACCAGCGCTCGGTTTAAATGCTCGCAGCACTGGGCGGCTAAAAAAATGCCGCGGGGCTGCAAAACCTCAAAAAGTCCGTCTACAACGGCCGCGGCAACCTGTAAGCTGCCACTTTTGCCAATTTGGCCGCCAACAATTTCGCTGGTAGAGCAGCCAACTACAAAAAGGCTGCCGCTTTTTAGGCTGCCGCGCTGAACAATTTCGGCCGTAACGGCGGCAACCTGCTGTTTAATTTCTTCGGGTGTAAAATTCATGCTTATCGTTCCTTTAAAGCTTTTTGGCCTTTAATGCTCGGCCGCCGCCCCGGCAAAAAGCGCTTGCAGCGCCTGCTCTTTTAAGCCGGAGCCAATTACGCAAACCCGCCCGGTAACGGCCGGCGCCCCGGTGCGTACATTGCTTTCGCCGGGTACATAGTCAAAGTAAATCCAATCCTGCTCGCCGGCAACAAAGCCCTTGGCGCGCAAAACCGTGCCGTATTTGTTGCTGTCCTCCAGCTCCAACAGCAGCTGCTGCACCTGCTCCTTGGTAAAGGCTTGGGCGGTTTCAAAGCCCCAGTCGGTAAAAACATCATCGGCGTGATGATGGTGGTGCGCGTGGTCGTGCCCGCAGCAGCAATCGCCGTCGTGGTCGTGATGGTGCTCATGCTCATGATGATGTTTGTGCTCGTGGTCATGGTCGTGTTCATGTTCATGCTCATGTTCATGGTCATGCTCATGGTCGTGGTGATGTTCATGGTCATGCCCGCAGCCGCACTCCTCGTCGTGGTGCTCGTGGCCGTGTACCTCGCCGCAAACCGGGCAGGTCTCCTCGGCGGTAACCTCCTGCATTAGGGTTAAAAGTGAGCTTTCGTGCTCCATGGCGTTTAAAATATCCACCCCGGTCAGCTGGTCCCAAGGGGTGGTAATCAGCACGGCCTTTTCGTTTTTCTCCCGCAACAGCTTTGCGGCCTCGGCGGTTTTTTCGGGCGTGCAGGTGCCGGTTCGGCTTAAAATAATGCAGCCGGCGTTTTCAACCTGGTTATTAAAAAATTCGCCAAAATTTTTCATGTACATTTTGCACTTGGTGGCGTCTACCACGGCGGTGGTGCTGTTTAAAACAACCTCGTTTGAAAGCACCTTGCTTACCGCACCAACAACATCGCTTAGCTTGCCAACGCCCGAGGGCTCAATTAAAATGCGGTCGGGGTGGAACTTTTGCAGCACCTGCTGCAGCGATTTTTCAAAATCGCCCACTAAGCTGCAGCAAATGCAGCCCGAGTTCATTTCGGTAATTTCAATGCCGGCGTCCTTTAAAAAACCGCCGTCAACGGCAATTTCGCCAAATTCGTTTTCAATTAAAACAACCTGTTGGCCGGCGTACGCCTCGCGAATCAGTTTTTGAATTAAGGTGGTTTTGCCGGCGCCTAAAAAACCGGAAAATACATCAATTTTAGTCATAAAACATCCTGCTTTCTAACGGTAAATCGGCAGCCTGAGCCGGTGGGGGCAAACGCGCACGGTGCCTGCCGCCTGTAAGCCAACTGCTGCCGAAGGCCAAATTTTAAATTTTATTTTATTATACGACAATGCGACCTTTTTTGCAAGGGCTATGCGGTAAGATATTTAAAGCGCTATTCATTTTTTGCCTCTTTAAAACATAAAAATGAAACAGAGCGTGCGGAGCCGCAGCGGCACCGCAGGTATTTTAAAAAAATGAGGGAACTGTATGACAAGAACAAAAGAATTTTACCCCGAAGGCTGGCTTTTAAACACCCCCGAAAACCGGGCCGCCACCGCCACCCCAACCGCGCTGGCCGACGCGGCTGCCGCCGGCACCGTGCTGGAGGCCAATGTAATTTTGTGTGACGCCGCCCACAACCTGATTGTGGATTTAGGCTGTATGAAAGGCTTAATACTGCGGGAGGAGGGCGCCGTTGGCATTGCCGAGGGCACCGTGCGGGATATTGCGCTGATCTCCCGCGTGGGCAAGCCGGTTTGCTTTACCGTAACCGCTATTAAAACCAATTCGCAGGGGCGGCTGTACGCCGAGCTTTCCCGCAGGGCGGCGCAGCTGCGCTGTTTAGAGCAGCTGCGCCGCGAAAAGCCGGTTGGCAGCGTTTTAAACGCCCGTGTAACCCACTTAGAAAGCTTTGGTGCGTTTTGCGATGTTGGCTGCGGCATTGCCGCGCTGCTGCCCATTGACGCCATTTCTGTTTCCCGCATCTCCCACCCCAGAGACCGCCTGCGCGTAGGGCAGGACCTGCGGGTGGTGGTGCGCGCGGTAGATGAAAACGGCCGCATAACCCTAACGCAAAAGGAGCTGCTTGGCACCTGGGCCGAAAACGCCGCCGAATTTTCAGAGGGGCAAACGGTCTCCGGCATTATCCGCTCGGTAGAAAGCTACGGCGTTTTTGTAGAGCTTACCCCCAATTTGGCCGGGCTGGCCGAGCCTAAGCCGGCCGCGCGCGCCGGTATGCTGGCCAGCGTGTTTGTAAAAAGCATTATTCAGGAAAAAATGAAGGTGAAGCTAATTATTATTGATTGCTTTGAGGGCGATTACACCCCGCCGCTGCAATACTTTTTTAACGGCAGCAGTATGCAGCACTGGCAGTATTCGCCCGAAAACAGCACCAAAAACATTTATACCGACTTTGTTTGAGAAAACAATCCAATTTTTGGCAATATAATGTGACAAATTCATCCGTGCCCGCCGCGTTATAATAAGGGGTGCTAAGGCAGGCTTAAAAATTGCTGCCGGTGCCCTGGCAGGGCGGCTTAACAGGCCCTGCGCAAAAAAATCCGGGTAAGGGATGGATGTTTATGAAAACCGTTTTAACCAAAAAGGCGGGTGCCGTAAGGGCCGAAACCTACGGCCTGCTGTACCATTTTTTGTTTGCCGCGCTGGGGTTTGCGCTTTCACAGGCGCCGGTGCTGGGCGGCGGGTACCCTTTTGGCGTTTCGCTTGCGGCGGGGGTAAAGCCGCGCTACTTAACGGCGGCCGCGGTTGGCGCCGGGCTGGGCTATTTGCTAAACCTTTCGGCCGGGCTGGTGTATTTGGCTGCCTTGGCGGCGGTGGTAACCGTTAAGGTAATTTTGGGGGGCGCCGGCCGGCTAACGGCCGCCCCGCTGTTTGGGGCGGCGCTGGCCTTGGCCGCCGTGCTGGTTACCGGCCTTTCGGTTACGGTGGTTTACAGCACCGGGCAGCTGCTGCAAAGCGTTTGCTCGGCTGCGGTTGCTGCCGCTGCCGCGTATTTTATTAGTATTATGGGCCGAATTTCGCCAACCCATTCAACCGGGTTAGATATTGCCGAGCTGGTTTCGGTTATTTTTACGGCCTCGCTGGTGCTGGCCGCCCTTTCGCGGTTTCAGCTTTTTCGTTTAAATCTGGGCCAAATTTTAGGCACGGTGCTTATTTTGCTGGCTGCCCGGTTTGGGCAGGCGGCCTACGGCGCGGTGGGGGGCGCAATTTTTAGCTTAAGCCTGCTGCTTTCAACCGGCAGCGCCAAGCCCGAGCAGCTAATTTTTACCTTTTGCGGGTTAATGGCCGGCGTGTTTTCGGCCGGCGGCGCTGTTGTTACGGTGCTGGCCTATATTTTAACGGCGGCAATTACCGGCGCCGTGCTGGGCGATTACACCGTGCTGGTAACGCAAACCGTAACCGCCCTTATTGGCGGCGGCCTGTTTTTGTGTATTCCGCGCAAGGTCAGCGGCTTTTTAAGCGGGCTGTTTGCCGGCAAGGCCGAAATTTCTCGGCCGGATACCCTAAAAGGGGAGCTGGTAATGCGGCTGGAGTTTGCCTCCGGCGCGCTGAAAGATATTTTTGAAACGGTAGAGGATGTTTCAAACCGCCTGCAAAGCGTTACAGCGCCGGATTTTGAAAAAACCTTAAACCAAATAGAGCAGGAAACCTGCGGCGGCTGCAGCCTGCGCCGCCATTGCTGGGAGGCGGTGCGCTCCCGCACGGCGGCCGATACGGCCAAGCTGTGGTCGGCCTTAAAAAGCCAAAAATACGGGGAGGAGATTGCCGCCGATTTAACCGAAACCCCCTGCCTGCGGCCCGAGGCCTTAAAAAAAGCCGTTGCCAAAAACTGCGCCGAGCTGGAAAGCCGCCGCCTGGCCGAGCAGCGCTTGGGGGAGGTACGGGGCGTTATTAGCGACCAGTTTTCGGGCATTAGCCAAATGCTGTTTGATTTAGCCGAGGAGTTTAAGTACGAGGTTCGGCACGACGGCAAGGCAGCCGAAACGGTGCTGCTTGCAATGAAGGACTTAGGCTACCGCACCGTTAGCTGCGTTTGCGCGCGGGACAAGTTCGGTCGCCTTTCGGCCGATATTCGCGTAAAGGGTGTTGCCGATAAATACCCTAATAAAATGGAAATTTTGCAGCACCTTTCCCGCTCCTTAGGGGTGCAGCTGGATACCCCGTGCATTAGCAGTGCCGGCGACGAGGCCTTTATTGCCATTACCGAAAAACCGGTGTATAAGTTAGAAATTGGGGTGGCGCAAATCCCGCGGGAGTCGGGGCGCCTGTGCGGGGATACCTGCCGCTATTTTTGCGACGGCCACGGCCGCATGATTCTATTGCTCTCCGACGGCATGGGCACCGGCGGGCGCGCGGCGGTAGATTCGGCTATGGTCTCCGGCCTAATGGGCCGAATGCTGCAGGCCGGCTTTGGGTACGATTGCTCGCTAAAGCTCATTAATTCCTCTATGATCTTTAAATCTACCGACGAATCGTTAGCTACGGTAGATCTTGCGGCGTTTGATTTATTTAACGGCCACTGCGAGCTGCTAAAGGCGGGCGCCGCGCCCACCGTGGTGCGGCAAAACGGTAAAATGGGCTGTGCCGAAAGCCGCTCGCTGCCGCCGGGCATTTTGCGGGATATTACCTTTGACCGCGCCGAGGTGCATTTAAAAGAGGGGGATGTTTTGGTTATGATGTCGGACGGCGTTACCACCGAGGGCACCGATTGGATCTGCGGCACGGTAAAGGCTTGGGATGTTGGCTCGGCGCAGCAGTTGGCCGACCGGCTGGCCGCTGCCGCCCGCCGCCGGCGGGACGACGGGCACCACGACGATATTACCGTGCTGACCGCCATTGTTAAAAAATAGCTGAATTGAAACGGGCTTTTAAAAGCCCGGTGCTGTTTTAAAACGGCAACAAAAAGCAGTGCCAAGCAAAAACGCGGCCAAAATAAACGGGGCTTGGCACGGCTTTGCCGTGCGGCGCCGTAAGGCACGGCCTTTAAAGCGCCGGCTTAAAAAGCGCAAAACCCCGCCCGCTTTGCCCCTTTGCGCAAGGGGCCGATAGAACGGTACGGGAATACTTTAAACAACTAAAAAACCTTTCTGCCGCGGCAGAAAGGTTTTGTTGTAAAAAGGCCTGTAAAAAAATTGTTTGTAATTGTGAGCGGTTGTAGGCCGCTTTTGGCTGCTTTTGGCCGCCAAAAACAAATGCGGCGTTTTACCCGGTGTAAACCCCGGCCGGTTGGCCCGGCCTTGCCCCAAAATTTGGCTGTGTTCGTTGGCTTTTTTCAATCGTCGGTTTGGTTTTGCGGGTCTATAGGCGCTTGTTCGTCGGTTTGCTCTTGCCCGTCAATTTGTTTCTGTTCGTCAATTTGTTTCTGTTCGTCAATTTGTTCTTGCTCGTTGGTTGGCTCCGGCACGGCGTCGGTTGGCGGCTGCTCTAAGGCGGCTAAGCCGCGGTTCATCTCCTGCGTGGCGGCGGCCAGCTCGGCGTGCAGGGTGTCCAGCTCCCGGGCAAAATCCTCGGCCGCGGTGCGCAGCCCCGTTTGCAGGCGGTCTAACACCCCTTGGGTTTCGGCGGCGGCGTTTAACTGCCGGCGGGAGCGCTCGGCAACCGTTTGGGCGCACTGCTCGGCCCGCTCAATTATTTCGGTGGCGCTCTTGCGCGAGGCTAAGTACATGGTGCCAATGCCAACGCTCATTTTTTCAATTTCTTCCTCCCGGCCGCGGTAATGCTCCAGCTGCCCGTTTAAAAAGGTAACCTCGCTTTCCAGCTCCTTTTGCTTTTCCTCCAGCTCTTTTAAAGCGGCGTGCAAAACGCTAAGCTCCTGCTGCTGCTTTTTTAAAAGCTTTTCCTGCTCGGCCGCTTTGCCCTTGTAAAGCTCGGCCTGCTGCTGAATAAAGCGGTTCACTTCTTCCTTACTGTAGCCAAAAAGGCCGGTTTTAAACCCAATGCCCAATGCTTTCACCCCTTATAACGGTAGCGCGCCTGCCAAAACGCGGGTTGCCCGCAAAGCGTTACGGCGCTTTTACCCTATTTTACCACACCGGGGCAAAAGTTACAATTCTTTTTTTGCCGCGGCGGGTAGAATGTAGGTTTTCTATTGACAAACCGGGAAATTAGTGGTATAAATATTAAAGATAAAGCGTTGACGGAACCAGTAACACCCCTGTTGGTATTTTAGAGAGAAAAACATTTTGCTGCAAGTTTTTTATACCGCCGGGTGCGAACACCACTCCCGAGCCGCGCGTGATGAACGCCGCCGTGCTGCCCGCGTTAAGGGCTGGCCCCGCTTTTGGTTGGCGCCTTGCAAAAACGGCAGGTAAAAGCTGCCGCTTTGCCGCCCGTTTGCCCTTTTGGGGCGGGTTTGTAAGGGTGCTGCGGTAAACCGGGCCGCTAAGTTAAACTTCAAGGTGGAACCGTGCATTTTCATGCACCCTTGAACGGCAAAAGCGCCGTTTTTGGGTGCTTTTATTTTTAATTTTAAACCGGGGCGCGCCCCGAAACCGGAGGATGATTTAAAATGAAACTGATTTTGCAGGACGGCAGCATTGCCGAACATTCTTTTGATGAGGAAATTGGCTGCGGCGCCTTGCGCCACACCGCCTCGCACATTTTGGCCCAGGCCGTAAAGCGCCTGTACCCCGAAACCAAATTGGCCATTGGCCCCTCTATTAAAGACGGCTTTTATTACGACTTAGACCGGCCGGAGCCGTTTACCGACGAGGATTTGGCAAAGTTAGAGGCCGAAATGAAAAAAATTGTAAAAGAAAATTTAAAATTAGAGCGGTTTACCCTGCCCCGGGCCGAGGCCATTGCCCTAATGCAGGAGCGGCAGGAGCCCTACAAGGTAGAGCTGATTAACGATCTGCCGGCCGACGCCGAGCTCAGCTTTTTTAAGCAGGGCGAGTTTATTGACCTTTGCGCCGGCCCCCATGTTACCTACACCTCGGCCGTAAAGGCGTTTAAGCTAACCTCTATTGCCGGGGCCTACTGGCGCGGGAACGAAAAAAACAAAATGCTGACCCGTATTTACGGCACCGCCTTTGCCAATAAAACCGATTTGGCCGCTTATTTGGAGCGCATGGAGGAGGCCAAAAAGCGCGACCACCGTAAAATAGGCAAGGAGATGGGCCTGTTTATGATGTCGGAGGAGGGGCCGGGCTTCCCCTTCTTTTTGCCGAACGGCATGATCTTAAAAAACACTTTAATTGATTACTGGCGCCAGATCCACACCCGCGACGGCTATGTAGAAATTTCTACCCCCATTATGCTCAACCGCCATTTGTGGGAGACCTCGGGCCACTGGGACCATTACAAAGAAAATATGTACACCACGGTTATTGACGATACCGATTTTGCCATTAAGCCAATGAACTGTCCGGGCGGTATGCTGGTGTATAAATCTGAAATGCGCTCCTACCGCGATTTACCTATGCGTGTAGGGGAGCTGGGGCTGGTTCACCGGCACGAAAAATCCGGCCAGCTGCACGGCTTAATGCGGGTGCGCTGCTTTACGCAGGATGACGCCCACATTTTTATGACGGCCGACCAAATTACCGACGAAATTAAGGGCGTTGTGCGCTTAATTGACGAGGTTTACAGCCTGTTTGGCTTTAAGTACCATGTAGAGCTTTCTACCCGGCCGGAAAATAGCATTGGCAGCGACGCCGATTGGGAGCTGGCCACCAACGGCCTGCGCGCCGCGTTGGATGAAATGCATTTAAACTATGTGGTAAATGAGGGCGACGGCGCCTTTTACGGCCCCAAGATCGACTTCCATTTAGAGGATTCTATTGGTCGTACTTGGCAGTGCGGCACCATTCAGTTAGATTTTCAGCTGCCGCAGCGGTTTGAGGCGGAATACACCGGGGCCGACGGCCAAAAGCACCGCCCCATTATGATCCACCGCGTGGTGTTTGGCTCTATTGAGCGGTTTATTGGCATTTTAATTGAGCATTACGCCGGTAAGTTCCCCACTTGGCTGGCCCCGCTGCAGGTGCGCCTGCTGCCAATTACCGACCGTAATAACGAATATACCGACGGTATTATTTCAGCCTTAAAAGCGGCCGGCGTGCGTTGCGACGCCGACAAACGGCAGGAAAAAACCGGCTTTAAAATTCGCGAGGCGCAGCTTTCTAAGGTGCCGTATATGCTGGTTATTGGCGATAAAGAGCAGGAGGAGGGCACGGTTGCCGTGCGCCGCCGCGACACCAATGTAACCGAAACCATGAAGGTAGAGGATTTTATTGCCCTTATTACCAACGAGATTGCCACCAAAGGCCAAAAGGCGTAACGCCGGCCTTTAGCGCAAGGTAAAGCTTTAAAAGCCAACCCTGCTTTTGCGGGGCTGGCTTTTGTTTTTGCAAATTTAAAGTGCAGCCTGCCCAAAAATAAAGCGCGTCACCCAAAACAAAGTTCGCCACTCAAAACAAAGCGCATCACCCAAAACAAAACACACCCACCCAAAAACAAAGTGCACCTGCCCCCAAAAAAGGGCGTGCTGCGTTTTTTGGGCCTTAAAATTGTGGCCGCCGTTTTAAGCTTTTGGGCGCCGGGCGCCAAATTTAAAACCGGCAAAGGGGCTAAAGCTTTGCCTTTTTGGCTGCAAATTTTTAAAGATTAATTTGCAGGGGAACGCGGCAAAAAAGCCTTAGTCATTCTAACAAATAACTAAGGCTTTTCATAATGCTGGCGTTTAAAATTTTTTAAAACCGGCGTTTGGCTGTGGGTTGCGGTTAACCGTAACGCCCGCAGCCAAACCCGCCTAAACGGGCAAAATAACGGCTCTTTTTGCTTGGCTGCCCTTTGTAAGGCGCCGGCCTAAGCCCGGTTTAAAAGCAGGTGCGTTTTTAGCAGGGCTGTTTGGGTTTTGGCGTCTTTAATTTCGCCGTTTAAAACCATTTGCACCGCCGTTTGCAGCGGAATTTTTTTCAGGTTTAAAAATTCGTCCTCGTCCGGGTCGGTCTGCCCGTAGGTCAGCCCCTGCGCTAAGTACATATAAATAATTTCCCCGCAGTAGCCCGGCGTGGGGTAAAGCTCCCCTAAAAAGGTCATTTGCTCGGCGGTGGCGCCGGTTTCCTCCCGCAGCTCGCGCTTTCCGCAATCCAGCGGGGGTTCGGTTTTGCTGTCCCGCTTTCCGGCGGGAATTTCTAACACGGGGGCGCCGTAGGGGTAGCGGAACTGCTCTACCATCAGCACCTCGTTTTCCCGGGTCAGCGGCACTACGCAAACGCCGCCGTTGTGCTCCACCACCTCGCGCGTGGCAGTTTTTCCGTTGGGCAGCAGGGCCTCGTCCACCCGCAGGGTAATAACCTTTCCGCGGTAAATGTACTCCTGCTTTAACGGCTTTTCCTCTAAATTCATAAAAACACCTCATTTTAGTTGTATATCTGCCTTTGTAAGGCGCATATATTTAAAATAAAAAGATCGGCCGTACAGCGCCGGTCTACGGGAAGGCTGACGGCATGGAAAGTAAAATTCACCCTATTGAGTACAGTTATTTTGAAATTAAAAAAATAATTGCCGATCTGCGGGGGCGGTATCCGTTTTCGGAGTGGACCCCCATTGGCAAAACGGTTGCCGGGCGGGATATTCCGGCGCTGATTATTGGCACCGGCACCGATTACACCGTGCTGCAAAGCGGGGCCGACCCGGCTTTTCGGTTGGGCACGCTGCTGCTTTTAAGGTTTGCCGAGGAGCTTTGCCAAAGCGTAATTACCGGGGCTGAGCTTTGCGGCGTAAACATTCGTAAGGCCATGTTTCGGCGCGGCGTTATTATTTTGCCAACCCTAAACCCCGACGGGGCCGAAATTGCCCAACGGGGCGAAACCGGCTGCGGGTATATGTCCGGCAAGATTAGCCAAATGTGCGGCGGCGAATATTCTAAATGGCGGGCCAATTTGCGCGGGGTAGAGCTGGCCGGCAATTTTAAAGGCAGCTTTGAGCAGCTCCCGCCGCATACCGCCAACCCCGAAAACAGCGGGCAACCCAGCTTTTGCGGCTTTTACGGCTACCGGCCCGAAAGCGAGCCCGAAACCGTTGCGCTGGCAAATTTAATACATAAAAAGCCAACGCGCGGCTTTTTAGAGCTGGCAGCCCCGGGCAACAGCGTTTGGTACGGCGGGGGCGAAGCGCCGCCGCCCGGCAGCGCAAAAATGGCGCAGGTGCTGGCCTCGGTTACCGGGTTTAGCGTTACCCCGCCCGTAGGGCGCCCGGGCACCGAAATTTGCGATTACTACGCGCGCGAAACGGGGCAGCCCGGCTTTTGCATAAAGCTGGGCGAAAAGCAAAATATTCCGCAGGTTAGCGGGCTAAACGGCTGGTACGCCCGCCTGCGCGAGGCGCTGGTGCTGTTTTCGCTAATTTAGCGGCAGACCAACTCCGGGGGGCTAACCCTCCAGCAGGCCAAAGCCGGCAACCGCGCTTACCGGCAGCGAAAATACTAAGGCGCCGGCCTCGGTATCCGGCCCGGCCTTTTCTAAAATGCTGCGCATAATGCCGGCCTTTGCGGCCGCCCGCGCAACAATTAAAATAGTCTCCTTCTCCTGCGCTAAGCTAACCTTTAAAAACCGTTCGTCGGCCCCGGCGCCGGTGCCCTTGGCGTGCAGCACCGTGCCGCCGGCTGCACCCGCCGCGCGTGCGGCGTTCATCACATCGTCGGTAAAGCCGGCGTTTGCCATGGCAATAATCAGCTCGTACCCCGGCTCAAAGGCCGGGGTATATTTGGCGTTTGGCCCCTTGTTTAAGTATTCCACGGTTTTTCCGCCCCCTACGCTTTTAATTGGCACCGCTACAATAATGCCGTGCCCCGGCACCCCAACAAAGGTGCGCTCTTTTTGTAATGTAATCAGCTTTTCGGTGTCTTGCCGGTTGGCAACGGTAAAAATAACCCTTTTTTCGTTGCCCTCTATGCCTAATAGATCCAGCATACTGCGGGCTGCGGTGCCGCGGCCGTGCAAAATGGCGGTTAGCGGCAGCTGCAGCTCGCTGCAAATTTTTAAAACGGTGCCGGCCGCCTGCGGCTTGCAAACCGAAATAATAAAATTCATGCTGCGTCCTCCCAAAGCTCAATAATGTCTAAATCGCCGTAGGGCTGCTTGGCGGCCGCCTTGCCCTTGCGCTCAAAAATTAGTCCAACAATTTGAATTGAGATTAGCGGCATTAAAGCAACCAACGCCACAATGCCAAAAGCGTCCTGCAAAATGTTGCCCCCTAAGGCGCCGCAGGCCCCAATCATAAATTGCAGCATAAAGGTGGCGGTCATAGGGCCGGAGGCCACCCCGCCCGAATCAAACGCAATGGCGGTGTAAATATCCGGCACAAAAAAGCTTAGCAGCAGCGCGGCGGTGTACCCCGGCACCAAAAACCACAAAAGCGATATTCCGGTAACCACCCGCAGCATAGAAAGCCCAAAGGCCAACGCAACCGCGGCCGAAAGGCTGTATTTAATAGCCGCCCCGGGAATAGAGCCGGCGCTAACCTCCTCAATTTGCGTTTCTAAAACGCCTACCGCCGGCTCGGCCGAAATAATAAACCAGCCAAATGCCGCCGCCAGCAAAACGCCAAAAAGCTTTAGTTCCTGCGTAATTAAAAGTTCGCCCAACACGGCGCCCAAAGCGGCAAACCCAACATTTACTCCGGTTAAAAACAGCACTAAGCCAAGGTAGGTGTAAAGCAGGCCAACCAAAATTTTTAAAAACCGCCGTTTTGAAAGGTGCAGCGCAAACGCCGCAAATAATAAAAAAATTACAATAATCGGCAATAGTGCCAGCGCCATTTCGCCCAAATATTTTGGCAACGCCAAAAGGTAAGCCCGGCCAAGCTCGGCCGTTGTGGCAAAGCTTAAGGCTTGCCCGGCGGCAACCGTGCTGCTGCCGTTGTAAAACAGCCCTAAAATTAAAACAGCTAAAATAGGGCCAACCGAGCAAAGCGCAACTAAGCCAAAGCTGTCGGCCGCGGCCGTGCGGTCGCTGCGAATGTTGGCAACACCAACCCCCAGCGCCAAAATAAACGGCACCGTCATTGGCCCGGTTGTAACCCCGCCCGAATCAAACGCCACGCACAAAAAATCGGGGCTTGAAAAGGCCGCTAAAACAAAAATAACGGCGTAGCAGCCCAGCAGCAGGTAACGCAGCCGCAGCCCGGTTAAAATGCGCAGCATACAAACCGCTAAAAACAGGCCAACCCCAACGCCAACCGTAATAAGCAAAACGGCGCTGTTAATGTGGGGCACGGTTTGGGCCAGCACCTGCAAGTCTGGCTCGGCCACGGTAACGGCAAAGCCCAGCACAAAGGCCAACGGCAAAATTAGCCAAAGCTTTTTGGTTTTGGTAAGCGCGGCGCCAAGCTTGGCCCCAATTGCCACCATAGAGGCCTCGGCCCCAAGCGAAAACAGCCCCGTACCAACCACCACTAAAACTGCCCCTACCAAAAAGCTTAAAAGCACATCTGCCTCAACCGGCAGAACGGTAAAGCACAGCGCCGCAACCATTAAAATAATTGGCAGCACCGAGCAAGCGGCCTCTTTAATTTTTAAAGCAAGCATGGTGTGGTCTTTTTGCAGGGCCAGTTTCATGTTAGCTGTTTTCCTCCTAATTTGCTTGGCCGGGTGGGTTCGGCGGCGTGGGTTTTCTGTGTTGTTCGGCTGTACCATTCGGCCGTGTTGTTCGCCTGTGTTGTTTGGTAATGCCGTTTGGCAGTATTGTTTGGCAGTGTGGTTTGGCGTTGTTGTTCGGCGGCGCTATTTTTAGCAGTGTGGTTCTGCTGCGCCGTTCAACCGTTTATTTTGGTAGAGCCGTTCGTTGGCGCTGTTTGGCAATTTTGTTCGGCCGTATGCCCGGCGGCTGCAGACCAAACTCCCCCGGTGCGGGCCAAACTCCCCCCGGTGCGGGCCAAAAAAATTAAAACGGGATTTTTACCTGCCGGCAGCGGCCGAATTTGGGCTTTTGCGCCCAAAACCGTGCAAGGCACCGTTTTGGCTTAAATTTTAAACTAATTATACCGTATTTTTTAAGCCACGGCAACTGCTATTTTAATAACATTTTGTAAATTAATGGAATTTTGCCCCCAAATTTATGAATAAACTGAAAAACAAAACATCTTTTTTGCAAAAACTATTGTAACGAACCTTAAAATTTGGTAAAATAAGTAGTAACCTTGGCGGGTTGCCGCACTGCCTCGTAGGCAAAAGCGGGGCAGCCCGCCGCCGAAAGCATTTTTTGGAGGCGTTTTTTTGAAAGAAATTGAAATTACCGCGTTGTACCCTACTTTAAATACCATTGCGGCCGGGCTGGTGCAGTCTTTAACCTACCCGTTTGAGCTTTTACCTAAAATTCACGATTATATTTTAAAGCTTGGCCCGCAGCTGGACCCCGCCGTTTTTGAAAAACGGGGGGAGGATGTTTGGGTGGCAAAGGACGCTGAAATTGCCCCAACCGCGTTTATAAACGGCCCCTGTATTATAGATTGCGGCGCCGAGGTGCGCCACTGCGCCTTTATTCGCGGCAACGCCATTGTTGGCAAGGGGGCGGTGGTTGGCAATTCTACCGAGCTAAAAAATGTTCTGCTGTTCGATGGCGTTCAGGTGCCCCATTACAACTATGTGGGCGATTCCGTTTTGGGCTACAAATCGCACATGGGCGCCGGGTCTATTACCTCGAATGTTAAGTCCGATAAAAGCTTGGTTGTGCTAAAATCCAACACCGAAAAAATAGCAACCGGGCTAAAAAAGGTTGGCGCCTTTTTGGGCGAATTTGTTGAGGTGGGCTGCGGCAGCGTGCTAAACCCCGGTACAGTTATTGGGGCTTGTTCGCAGGTTTACCCGCTTTCCTCGGTGCGCGGCGTGGTGCCGGCAAACAGCATTTACAAAAAAGCCGGCGAAGTTGTTTTAAAACAGCCAAGGTAAGGCTGCGGAGTTAATTTAATGGAACTGTGGGACATTTTAAATCAAAACGGTAAGCGTACCGGCCGGGTGGTAGCCCGGGGCAATGTGCAGCTAAAGGCGGGGGAATACCACCTGGTGGTGCACATTTGGCCGGTAAACGATTACGGCAGTTTGCTGATTCAAAAACGCACCAAAACCAAACGGATGATGCCCGGCATTTGGGCGGCAACCGGCGGCGCGGCCATTGTGGGGGAATCCTCTTACGAGGCGGCCGCCCGCGAGCTGTACGAGGAGCTGGGTATTAAAGCCACGCGCGAGAGCTTAAAGTTTGTGCGCCGTATGCGAAAGCGCAATTCGTTTGTAGATATTTGGGCCATTCATGTTAATGTTCGCGTGCCGGAGCTAAAGCTGCAAAAAAGCGAGGTTGCCGAGGCGCGCTGGGTAAATACCACCACCCTTATGAGCATGGTGCGGGACGGAAAATACCACGATTACGGTCACGATTATTTTGAAAATGTTTTAAAATGCAGCGCGCGTTTTAAACGGGAGGACTTAAAATGAGCCGTTCTGTAGAGGGGCAAAAGTGCCCCGCTTGCCACGGATATTTATTTGACGACGATGATATTGTTTATTGCCCAATTTGCGGCGCGCCGCACCACCGGGATTGTTACCAGGCGTTAGGCCACTGCGCTTTGCAGGCGCAGCACGGCACCCCGCAGCAGTACAAAGAGCCCGAAAGCAAGCCTGCCGGGCAAACGCCCCCTGAAAGCGGCGGCAAACAAAGCTGCTGCCCGGCCTGTGGGCGGGACTTAACCGGAAAAGAAACCTTTTGCCCCGGCTGCGGCCGCCCGGTTGGCCCGGTTGGCGGCCCCGGCTTACTAAACGGCTTTGTGCAGGCCAACCCGTTTGCCAGGCTGAATAAAAACGAAAAGTTAGAGGATGACATTACCGTGGGCGAGGCCGCCCGCTACATTGGCCCCAGCGCCCAGCGGTACATTAACTGCTTTAAAAAGCAGGGCAAAACCAAAAAAACGGGCTGGAACTGGGGGGCATTTTTGTTTCCCCAGGCTTGGTTTTTTTACCGTAAAATTTACCTGCCCGGCGCCTTGTTTTTTATTTTGTTTCTAACGGGTACCTTGTTGACCTACGCGTTTACCGGCTTGGTAGACCGCGTGCCGGAGGAGCTGCAGCGAAGCAGCTCGCTGATTGCAAATTACCTTTTGCAAAACCTAACCAAGGCCGATATTCCCGTTTTAATTACGGTAGCCGTTGGGGCTTTTACCAAATTGGCTGTAAGAATTTTTGCCGGCTTATTTGGCGATTATTTTTACCATAAAAGCGCCTTTGCCCGTATTCGCGCCGCAAAGGAGCAAGAGGAATACACCGAGCAGCCCGAACAGGTGCTGCAAAAAATGGGCTGGGTAAATATCTGGCTCGGCATGCTAGGGCTTTTTGGGATAACCTGGTTATGCTATTTTATTTTTAGTTTGCTTTAACGCAAACAAAATAGCAGGAGGATTTATAAATGAAAAAAATCACAAAAGCCGTTATTCCGGCCGCGGGGCTTGGCACCCGGGTGCTGCCCGCTTCTAAGGCAATCCCTAAAGAGATGCTGCCTATTGTAGACAAGCCCGCCATTCAGTACATTGTGGAGGAGGCGGTTCGCGCCGGCATTACCGATATTTTAATTATTACCAACCGCGGTAAGGGCGCCATTGAGGACCATTTTGACCACTCCTTTGAGCTGGAAACCATGCTCTCCTTAAAAGGCAAGCACGAGGTTGCCGAGCAGCTGGGCGAGGTGGCAAAGCTGGCAAACATCTTTTTTTTACGGCAAAAGGAAACCAAGGGCTTGGGCCACGCCGTGCTGTGCGCCGAGCGGTTTATTGGCGGCGACCCGTTTGCCGTGCTTTACGGGGATGATGTAATTATTGGCGAGGACCCGGCCATTGGCCAGCTGTGCCGCGCTTACGAAAAATACGGCAAGGGCACCGTAGGTATTAAAGAGGTGCCGCGGGCCGATGTTTCTAAATACTGCTCGCTAAAGGTAGACCCGCTTTGCGAAAACTATTACAGCGTAACCGATATGGTAGAAAAGCCCACCGAGGACCAAATTATGTCGCTGTTTTCTATTTTAGGGCGCTGTGTGCTGCCGCCCGATATTTTTGAGATTTTGCGACACACCCCAAACGGTGCCGGCAACGAGCTGCAGCTTACCGACGCTATGAAAACCTTAGCCCAAAAAGACGGCATGGTTGGGGTAGATTACACCGGCGTTCGGTACGATATGGGTAACAAATTTGGCATTTTAAAAGCGAATATTGAGGTTGGCCTGCAGCACCCCGAGGTGCGCGACCAGCTGCGGGCCTTTATTAAAGAGATTGCCCCAAAATTGTAAGGAATTTAATGAAGTACCGGTATTTATTATTTGATTTAGATGGCACACTGTTAGACTTTTTAAAGTCCGAGGCCGTTTCTATTCGCGAGGTTTTTCAAAGCTTTGGCCTGCCGCATAATGACGCGGCGGTGCAGCTTTATTCAAAAATTAACGACAGCTACTGGAAACGCTACGAAAAGGGTGAAATAAAACGGTCGGAGATTTTTGCCGGCCGGTTTCAAACCTTTTTGGCGCAAATCGGTCAACCGGGCAACCCGCAGGCCCTTTGCGACGCTTACTTTTTAAAGCTTTCGCAAAGCGCGTACCTGCTGCCCGGCGCGCTGCCGCTGTTACAGGCGTTAAAGGGGCGTTACACCCTTTGTGCCGCCACCAACGGCTACGCCGTAACCCAGCACAACCGGCTGCAGCTTTCTGGGCTAAAGGAATATTTTAACTACCTTTTTATTTCGGAGGAAATGCAAACCAAAAAGCCGGATAAACAGTTTTTTGATTTGGCCTTTGGGGCGCTGGGGTGTAAAAACCCTAAACAGGCGTTAATGATAGGGGATTCTTTAAGCAGCGACATTGCCGGCGGTCTTACTGCCGGGTGCGACACCTGCTTTGTAAACCTAAGCGGCCAAAGCGTTACCCCGCCGCCAGGCACCACCTACACTGTTACCGCGCTAAACCAAATTATTCCCGTTTGCGGGCTTTAGTTCGTTGTAAAGAATGCGCGTAAAAATACGCCGTGGTTAGCCGGTACAACCAAAAACCGCCACGCCACAAAAACCGTTGCCCTTTTGTTGGCCCAAAAGTGCCCGGTGTAAACGGCGCCTTGCTTTAAAAAGGCGTTTTAAGCCAAAAAGGGATTGACAAATTTTAACAACCCTGTTAGAATAAAAGTGAGTTAAAATGTGTTAAAGGGGGTGCTTCAGGCGTTGGAACATTTAAAAACCGTTGCCAAAAACAAAAAAGCCTACCACGATTATTTTGTTACCCAAAGCCTTGAGGCCGGCATTGAGCTTTGCGGCACCGAGGTAAAAGCCATTCGCGCCGGGGGCGTAAATTTAAAAGACGCCTGGTGCGACATTGAAAACGGCGAGCTGTTTGTAAAGGGAATGCACATTTCCCCTTACGAAAAGGGCAACATTTTTAATAAAGACCCTTTACGGGTGCGCCGGTTGCTTATGCACAAAAGAGAAATTTTGCACCTGTTTGGCCAAATTAAGCAACAGGGGTACACCTTAATTCCGCTCTCGGTTTACTTTAAGGGTTCTAACATTAAAATTCAGGTTGGCCTTTGTAAGGGCAAAAAGCTGTACGATAAACGCGAGTCGGCCGCCGTGCGAGATATGAACCGCTCCATTGCACGTGCCGTAAAAGAAAGGGAATATTAACGTGAAATATTTTACGGTTGAATTAAAAAAAGAATTTCCCATGCTGCAAACCAACCAAAACCCGGTTTTACACTGCTATGTAAACGATATTTTTCGCCGGGACGATCATTACAATGCCCCCGGTATGTTAATTATGCCGGGCGGCGGTTACGCCCAAGTTTGCTTTGACCGCGAGGGCGAGTGCATTGCGTTTTGGTACTTAAAGGCCGGCTATTGTGCTTTTGTGCTGCAGTACAGCGTTGCGCCGGGCGCCCATTTTCCAGAGCAGCTTTGCGAGGAGGCTGCCGCCATGCTGTACATTCGGCGTCACGCCAAGGAATGGCGGTTAGACCCCGAAAAAATTGCCGTTAGCGGCTTTTCGGCCGGCGGGCATTTGGCCTGCTCCTTGGGTACTATGTGTAACGACCCGGCCGTAACCGGGCTTTTGGGTGTTACCCCGCAGGAGATTGCACCAAACGCCATGGTGCTGGGGTACCCGGTTATTGCAGCCGACCCCGCCTTTGCTCATGTTGGGTCTATTAAAAATGTTTCAGGCGTGGAAGATACCTCTTCTCCCGATTATTTAAAATTCGGGTTAGAAAACAGCGTTAACGAGCTTACGCCGCCAACCTATTTGTGGCACACGGCCGATGATAACTGTGTGCCCTGCAAAAACAGCTTGGTGTTTGCGGCGGCGCTGGCCGAGCACGGCATTATGTACGAGCTGCACATTTTCCCACACGGGCCGCACGGCCTGGCCGCTTGCGATTTAGCCTCATCCCCTTATGTAGATGAGGTTGCAGCGCTGGCCAACGCGTGGGTAGATGAATCCATTCGGTTTTTAGCGGTTGTGTTTGGCAAGTAGCTGGTATTTTACGCTTTTTGCGCCGGGCAACCGGCGTTATATATGGGGGCGTAAAGGTTTCGACGGGGATAGGGAAGCAAGATTAGCGGGTAGTGTGGCGAAAACACTTAAAAAGTCGCAAAAAAAATTAACTGACAATAGAAATATTGCATTAGCAGCCTAATTTAGGCTGCCGTTCGACCCGGTAGAACTGCGGACCGGTTAGAGCGTCATTTTAGCAGTGAACGTGAACGGCGGTTTGCTCCGCCCGCCGTCATGATTTTGGAGCTACCAAGCAGCGCGCTTTGGCAGCCGTGTGCGCTGTAAGGGAACTTTAAACAACTGCCTGCACCCGGAGAGAATTTTGTGAAACTGTTTTCGGACGGGGGTCCGACTCCCCCCGCCTCCACCAAATGCTTAAAAAGCGCCTATTTTAGGCGCTTTTTTTGTTTCGTGTACGAATTTTGTACGAATTTTCAAGGTGTTAAGATGTCTTTAAGTGTTTAGCTTTTAAAAATATGCACTTTAAATTCACGGCCGCACTTGGGGCAATCTACCCGGTGGCGGCCCTTTTTGCGCGGCAGGCGCACCGTGGCCTTGCAGTGGGGGCATTTTTTGTAAATGTGGGTAACATCGGCCTTGCGGCTTGCCCGCTGCCGGTTTTGGCGGCGCAGCTTGTAAACAAGCTGCATAAATTTGTTGTTTTCCCGCTGGCGGGCGGTAAGGTTTCTAGAAAACATCCGCAACAGCAGCAGTAAAAACAATAGCCAAATGGCAAGGTAAACAAAACGGTTGCGGAAAATTAAGTTTACGGCCATTAAGGCTACATACACGGCAAAAATAAATTTATTCAGCCCGTCAAACCCGCAGCGGCCGGCTAAAGCCCGGGCAAGAAAAGCTTTTAATCGGTACCACACGAAAAATCCCCCTTTGTTTTTTAAGTTTTGTTTTGTAAAGTATTATAGGCAAAATTTGTTAAAAAATCAACAAGACAAAGGCATTGTTTAAAAAGTTTTTACAAAGCCGGGGTACTGCTGGTAAGGGCGGTTTTAACCCGGTATTCTCGTGGGGTTTGGCCAATTACGCTTTTAAAAACAGCCGAAAAATAGGCCTGCGATGAAAACCCCAACTGTACGCTGGCTTGGTAGGCGCTAACTCCCTGCTGCAACAGCCGACAGGCTTCGTCAATTTTAAGCTCGTTAAAAAAACGATTTACCCCCATGCCGGCGCAGCGGCGAAAGGCGTTTTTTAAGGTGGTGGTGCAAACGCCGCACAGCTTGGCAAAATCTTGAATAGAATAATTATTCGCTAAATGCTGCTTCATAAAAACAACGGTGTTGTTGTACAAAGCTGCCTCCCGGCTTTGAGAAAAGCGGGGTTTGGCCTCCTCTCGCAGCAGGCGAAACAACATTAGGCGAAACAGTTCCTCCGCAATGGGGGGAATATTTTGGCTGTACATATTAAAATTTGCGCTTTGAAGCTCGCTTAAAATAATTTGCAGCAGCTGGTAATTTTCTTTAGAAAGGCGAAAGGCCGAAGGCCCGCCGGTAAGGGGAATGTCGGTAGAATCGAACTGAAAAACAATAAGGTGAGTTGGGGCTTTTAGGCACTTGTTGCGATGAAAAACAAACGGTTCGCCTAAAAAAATGTCATTCTCGTTTAAAAGCAAAACATAATTGTCGTAGGCAATTTCTAAGGTGCCGGAAAGCACAATATTCATCTCAAACCCGTGATGCCGGTGCCCCTCGAAGGAGTGGCCCTCATCAAAAGTAAAGTTAAAACAGGAGTATAAATTAATGTTAAAATTAGAAATCATGTAAAATCACCCTGCCCAAAACTGTAAATACAGGCTAAAATAAAGCCGAATTGGCTTTATTTATTATAATACGGGCGTTGCCGTATTGCAAGGCTTACCGAAGTATTTTATTTTTTGGGGGGCAAAATAAAAGCCCCCGCCGGCGGCAGGGGCAAATTTAAGGCATTTTAAGGTGTTTTAAGGTGCTTTTACCGGCGCTTTGGCGCAAAATGGGGGGCAGCTTGGTGTTGCTGCCAGCCAATTGCCAAGGGCTGTTTGTTCGGCAATCCGTAAGGCGGCTGCGCCTTACTGCTGCTCGGCCTTTAGCAGCTTTTGGCCCATTAACACGCCCATGGCCGAGGCCATCATTAAGCCGCGGGTCCAACCGCTGGAATCACCCAAACAGTGCAGCCCGCGAATGTTGGTGTTAAAGTCGGCGTCCATTTTAACGCGGTTGCTGTAAAATTTAAGCTCCGGCGCGTAAAGCAGCGTTTCTACCGAGGCAAAACCGGGCACAACATGGTCCATGGCCTGAATAAAATTAATAATATTCATCATAGAGCGGTAGGGCATGGCGGCGGTAATGTCGCCCGCAACGGCATCTGGCAGGGTGGGCTTCAGGTTCGACTGCGCCAGCTCCTTTTGCCAGGTGCGTTTGCCGTCTAAAATATCGCCGTAGCGCTGCACTAAAATGTGCCCGGCGCCCAGCATATTGGTTAGCTCGCCAACCTTTTGGGCGTATTCAATGGGCTGGTTAAACGGCTCGTTAAAATTGTGCGAGCACAAAATGGCCAAATTGGTATTGTTCGATTTTAGCTCCTTGTAGGAGTGCCCGTTTACAACGGCTAAGTCGTTGTCGTAATTCTCTTGGCTAACAAAGCCGCCGGGGTTTTGGCAAAAGGTGCGAACCTTGTTTTTAAAGGGCTTGGGGTAGCCAATTAGCTTAGATTCGTACAACACCTTGTTAACCTTTTCCATAATTTCGTTGCGAACCTCTACCCGCACGCCAATATCTACCGTGCCGGGCTGGTGGGCAATGCCGTGCTCGGCGCAAAGCTTTTCCAGCCAGTCGGCGCCGCGGCGGCCGGTTGCAACTACAACATTTTTGCCTAAAATTTCAAAGCTCTGCTTGCCGTTTTCTACCACAACGCCCTTGCAGGTTTCGTTTTCAAGCAGCAGCTCGGTACATTCGTGCCCAAATAGCATCTCTACCCCGTGCTGCTGCAGGTACTGCTCAATTCTAAGGTACAAATCCTGCGCCTTTTCGGTGCCTAAGTGGCGAATGGGGCAATCTACCAACCGCAGGCCGGCCTGAATGGCGCGTTTGCGAATTTCTTTAACCGCGTCATCGTTGCCAATGCCTTCAATGTGGGTGTCGGCCCCAAATTCCAAGTAGATTTTGTCGGTGTAATCAATGGTGTCCTGTGCGGTGTCCTCCCCAATCAGGTTGGGTAGATCGCCCCCAACCTGGCAGCTAAGGGAAAGCTTGCCGTCGGAAAAAGCGCCGGCACCCGAAAAGCCGGTTGTAATGTGGCAAAACGGCTTGCAGTTTACACATTTTTTGGTTTTGGCTTTTGGGCAATGCCGGTTTTCAATCGATTGCCCTTTTTCTACAATTACAATAGATTTTTGGCTGCCCCGGCGAATCAGTTCTAAGGCAGTAAAAATGCCGGCAGGGCCGGCGCCAACAATAATAAGATCCTTTTGCATTGTAATAAACCCCTTTAATTTCGCACACTGCAGCCCGCCCGGGCGCCCGCGCACGCAATAGCGTATGCGTTACCAAAACGCACACAACAACAAAACAATTGTACCACAACCGTTTTTATTTTGCAATGCCCGCCGGCAAAACTTCATAAATGGTTTACAAACACCCGGTTTAAACGGCAAATCTTTAAGCTTTGCCCGGGGTTTGCTAAGGCTTTATTCCTACTGATTTTAATTGGCGCGCCCCGGCGCCGTTTGTGGGGAACGGTTAGTTTTGCACGGGGCGTTGGACCATTGGCCACAATAGGCCTTTAAGGGTGCGGCGCTGCACCGGCTGCGGGCCGCGTTGTGGTTTTGCGGGGCGTTGGTTTTGCAAATTTTGCAGTGCCTTAACCCCCCTTAAAAGCGGCGAAAAGCATCGCCATCCCCAAAATTAGCCTTGCCCAAAAACAAAAAAACTAAAATTAGGGGTTGACAGGGGCCGCACGGCGTGCTATAATGCAGGTGTTGCAACACAGATACAACAGTTGAAACGGAGTGACACGGATGTATCAAATCGATTCCCTCTCCCGTATACCGGTATACGAGCAGATTGTAGAGCAAACCAAGCGGTTTATTTTAACCGGCGTGCTAAGCCCGGGGGCGCAAATGGCCTCGGTACGCGGCATAGCGTTTGAGCACACCATTAATCCGCGCACCGTGCTGCGGGCGTATAACGAGCTGGACTCGGCCGGGCTGATTAAAGCGGTGCCCGGTAAGGGCTACTTTGTTTGCGAGAATGCCCGCGCCCTGCTGCAGCAGGAAAATCACGAAAAAATGCAAGAGCTGTTTGGGCTGTTTGGCCAAATGCGGCTGGCCGGCGTAGCCGAGCAGGAGCTGATTGACTGCGTAAAGGCCGCCTACGGGAAACCGAGCAATTTCACCTTGAAAAAGGAGGAGCAGTAAAATGATCACTGCAACAAATGTTAGCAAGCGTTTTGGAAATTTTACGGCGTTAGACCAAATTACCTGCAGTATTCAAAGCGGTTGCGTTTACGGCATGGTAGGCTCTAACGGCGCCGGTAAATCTACCTTTTTGCGCTGTGTAGCCGGGGTTTACAAACCCGACGCCGGCACCATTACGGTAGAGGGGCAGCCGGTTTGGGAAAACCCGGCCGTGAAGGCTAAAATTGCCTACGTGCCGGATGAGCTGTTTTTCTTGGGCAGCTGCACCTTAAACCGTATGCGCGATTTATACCGCCGCTTGTTTCCAAAATTTGAGGTAGCGCGGTATAATAGCCTAATAAAAGATTTTGGGCTGGACCCCAAAAAGCCGGTAACCGGTTTTTCTAAGGGTATGCGCCGCCAGGCCGCCATTATTTTGGCCCTTGCCAGCCGGCCGGATTATTTATTTTTTGACGAGACCTTTGACGGGCTGGATCCGGTAATGCGCAGCTATGTTAAAAATTTAATAGGGGAGGATACCTTGCAGGGCGCCACCGCCATTGTAACCTCACATTCCCTGCGGGAATTAGAGGACCTTTGCGATTCGCTGGCGCTGCTGCACAAGGGCGGCTTAGTGCTGCAAAATGAAGTGGACCATTTAAAAACCACGCGGTACAAAATTCAAGTGGCGTTTAATCACACCTTTGACCGCTCGGATTTTAACAATATTGAAATCATACGCTTTCAAAAGCAGGGCTCGGTTGCCAACCTAATTGTTAAGGGTAATCGGGAGGAAACGGTAGCCAAGATCCGCCGAATGCAGCCTATAATTTTAGATGTGCTGCCCCTAACGCTGGAGGAAGTTTTTACCTACGAAATGGAAGCCTTGGGCTATGTTTTTGGGCAGGAGGTGCAGGCATGAAAAAGCAAATTTTTAACAAAAAATTGTTTTTAGAGGGATTTTTTCAGCTAACGGTTTTGGGCCTTGTTTTTGCGGCGCTTTACGCGGTTTCGGCCGTTGCAATGCCGGTTATACAGGCAGTTGGCACGGCCGAAAGCTGGCAGCGCACCGCGTTAGAAGGCGCCGAGACCGCTAAATGCACCGTAGGGGTGCTGCAGCTGCAATGGCCTATGCTGTTTTTGCCCAGTGCGGTAACGCCGCTGCTTTCGCTTTATTTGTTTCGGTTTTTAAACAACCGCAGCAGCTCCGATTTTTACCACGCCCTGCCGCATACCCGCACTGCCCTTTATTTTAGCTTTATGGCGGCGGTGGCCGCTTGGGTGGTGCTTTGCGCCGTGGTAAGCGTTGGGCTTTCGCAGCTGGCCTGCCTGCTTTGCCAAAAATATATTATTGTTGACGCGGTTGGCATTTTAAATAACGGGGTTAATATGCTGCTGGCCTCTGCCTTGGTTTTGGCGGCCGTTGGCGCGGCGGTAAGCCTTACCGGCAACACCTTTTCTAACATTACGGTTGCGCTTATTATTTTGTTTTTACCGCGCCTTTGCCTTTATGTTGTTAGCAGTACGCCGGCCGCTTTGCTGCCCTTTGTGTACCAAAACAATACCGGCCTTTTTGCGCCCGATATTAACCTGGCGTTTTCAATAGCCGCAAGCATTTTGCGGGTGTTTAACGGCAACGGCCTTTCGGCCTTAAACTTTAACACCCTGCAAACGGCGCAGGTGCTTTACACCGCTTTGTTAACCGCCCTTTATGTTGCCCTGGGCTGCGTGCTGTTTAACCGCCGCAAAAGCGAAAGCGCCGGCACCCCCGCCGTAAGCCGGCACCTGCAGGCCGTGTTTAGAATTGTGGTTACCATGCTGCCGTGTATGCTGGTTTGCCGCAGCATAACCGCGGCGCTGGTAGGCAGCGAAAAAAGCGCCACGCAGTGGTATGTTTTAGGCTATTTGGCAGCGCTGCTGGTTTACTTTGGCTACGAGCTAATTGCCACCAAAAAGTTTCGGGGGCTGTTAAAATCGGCCCCCGGGCTAATAGTGGTAGCGGTTTTAAATGTAGCTTTAATTTTTACCATGAAAACCGCCTACCAGCGGGCCTTAAACTTTGCGCCAACCGCACAGCAAATGAAAAGCGTTTCGTTTATTTGCAATTTTAACGAAACAACGCGCGCAATGCTTTACGCCGACGACAGCGTGACCCTGCGCGCACAGGCGCTGGAGTTTACCGACCCCGAAATTTTAAAGCTGGTAAGCGAAAATTTAAGCAAAACGGTGGAGGAAACAAAGAAAAGCCCGCTGTTAGAAACCATTTACCAAAAAAATTACAACGAAAAAACCAGCACCTTTACCTTTAAAATTAAAGCCAACGGCCAAACGGCCTACCGCTATTTAACCCTAACGGCCGAGCAAACCAAGCAGTTTAACGCGCTTACCCTAAAAAACAGCAGCTACCAAAAGCTGTGGCAGCAGCCATTGCCCGAAATTCAAAATACCATTCGGATCTACAGCTCTGTGGGGCGCTATTCTACCGCCGTGCTGCCCGAGCAAAGCAAAGCCGAGCTGTTTGAGGTTTACAAAAAAGAGCTGCAAACAGTAAACCTTACCGCCTACATTCAGCAGGTGCAGCAGAAGGAGGAATCGGAGCTGGAAATTAGCTGTAACGCCGTTATTAACGGCCGGGTTTACACAGTTAATTACCCGGTGTTTGAGGAGCTTTTTCCAAACACCTGCCAAAGCTTTTACAACCTTGCTTACAAAGCGCAGGAAAAAGACCGGGCCGACCTTTTAAAACTGGCTAACAGCGAGTTTGCCGGCCAAACCGGAAACATTACCATTGCCGCGTATATGGCCGCTAACCAAGGCGAGCAAAGCGGCCAAACGGCCTACTACGGGCAGGAGCTTACCGCCGCCACGCGCACGAGCGCGGCCGAAATGTTAAAATACTGCCTGAGCAGCGCAGCCAACCGTGCGCCAAGGCTTAATGAAAGCTACTATTTTGTGCAGGTTATGCTCAATACCCCCGCAAGGGAAAATGCAGAATTTAAGGCCGATTACAGCTTGATATTGCCGGTGGAAGAGTTGAATTTAAACGCTCTGCCAAAGCAGTTTTTGCAAAACAAGGAATAACACCGGCACCCGTTTCAATAAAACGGGCCAAACCGTAGGACGCCGCCTTGCCGACTGAATGGTACAACGGCAGGCGTTTGCCGGCCTTGGTACGGCGGTCGACTTTATGGGTCAACCTGCGCAGCGGTCGATCAAGCCGAACAGTGGTCGGCCAACCCGCACAGCGGCTAGCCAAACCGGCATAGATACCCTAAAATCAACCCCCGCCCCTGCGCCAAAAGCGCAGGGGCGGGGGCTATTGAATTAGCAGTAAATAATTAGGGGCAATTTAAAACGCTTTGGCAGCCGGTTATTCTGCCGGCTCGGGCTCCTTACAAAAACGCTGGGTAACCCTGCCGCCGTTTAAAAATACCTCGTGAAACATGTACTGCGGCCGGCACCAAACCGGGCCGCTGTCGTCGGCCAGGCGGTAAAGCATCTGCTCCTCTCCGGTCTCGCTGTTTAGGGCGGTGCCCAAAACCCTGTAAAGGCCGCCTTTAAAATGGCGGTAAAGGCCGGGCTCTACCTTGTTTTCGGGGTTTTGCGGCAGACTGCGAAAACGGTAGGTTTCAACCTCCGGCGGGCGGTAGCCGTGTGTCCCGCCTTGAATAAAATCTAACCCCTTGGCGGTGCGAAAGCTTTGGTACAATACCATAACGGTAGAGGGCGGGCAAACATAATCGCCCAAATAGGCCGTTATTTTAACCGGGCAGGGCACCCGTGTGGCGGCGGCAGCGGTGTCGTAATAACGCAGGCCCTCGGCAAATTCGGGGCGCCAGCCGTGCAAATAGCCCTTGCTTTCGGCGTTTAGGTTGCAAAACCAGGGAATGTAAAGGTTTAAAAAGGTAACCCCCTTTACATTGGCGGCCATGTGCGTTGCCTGAAACGCGCCTTGGCTGCCGCCCTCCATCACAAGGTCGGTTTGGTTCCACTCCGGCAGGGTTTTGGCGTATTGAACGGCAATTAAATCGCGCAGCATCATGCCGTACCAGTAGGCGGTTTTGGGGTCGGCGTTTTCGCTTTTTTCAAAGCCGTAGCGCCGCAGGTCGCTGTATTTTTCGTACAGCTCTGTGTTGTTCAGGCTGTTTTCAAATCCGTGGGCGTTTACGCAAAAATGAATCATATTTTGGCTGGCAAGCACGGTTGCTCTGCCGGGCCCGTACCCGCAAAAATTAACGGTAAGCGGAAAGCTTTTGCCCCCCTTTGGCAGGGTAAGAATACCCGAGGCCGGGCGGCCAAACGGCGTTTTTATTTGAATGTCAAACGCCTCAAACCCCTCGGGCACGGCCGCGGTAATGGGCTGGCGGCTTAAAACCTGCAGGGGAAAGTCCTCGGCCTTTTTTTGCAGCTGCTGCCAAAATTTGTCGTAATTTTGCGGTACAGTGTCGCAGTACTCCAGCCGCTCCGGTTCAACGCCAACGCCGCCGTCGTACGGGTCAAAGGCCGGGTCCGGGCCGTTATTCTCGTTGTAGGCAACGCAGTTAAGGTGCAAAAAGCCGGGGCGGGCGCAGCTGGTTTTTAAAACAAACGGCTCGCCCGGGCGGGTGTGCCCCAGGCCGGTGGTGCTTTGGCCGTCGTCGCCTCGCAGCGTAAAGCGAAAATAACGGCACGGTACCTCGTTACAGCAGTTGTAGGCCCGTACAAAAATGCAAATTTCCTCCCCAACCTTGTAGCTAAGTAACGGTTTGTTGGTTGTAATTTTAAAATAGCTTTGCATAATAGTCTCTCCCAATTGGTTTAAAATGCGGGCGCGTTCTCCCGTTGCACCCAAGGGGTATTATAGCATTTTAACCCCGTCGGGTCAATATAAAAAATGCTGTTTTGCAATTTACTTAAACCGCAAGGTCGGGCGGCTAAAAGGGCCGTTTGTTTGGTTGGCTTAAACCGCTGCAAAAAGCAAAAAACAGCGTAACAAAAAAGCTGCGGCGTCGCCTTAAAGCTTTGCGCGCCGCGGTTAAAAGCAAGGCACTAATAGCAAGTCACTAAAAACGGGACACTAAAACCGGGTTTGGGCTTGTTTTCGCCCGTCTAAAAAAGCCGCCCCCAAACCTTTGGGGGCGGCACAGGCTGCTAAAAAGTTTAAGCTTTGCGAGGGCTCGGTAAATGCCGGGCTTTTTACCGGGCCCAGCACAGGCTGCCAAAAGCAAAAATTTAAGCTTTTACGGGGCGTGGCGTAATAAACGCCGCGGTTTTTGTAGGTGCGGCGCTGCGGCCTTTGCCGGCAAAGCCCTGCAAAGGGTTGTTTTTCGGCAGGTGCGCTGCGCTGCAAATTTGCCCAAAAACGGCTGCCAAGGCTTTAAAAGGCGGCGCGGGCAAAAAGAAAAGATTAGTAAATGTCGGGCACCGGCTCTACCGGATGGTCCATCCGATCGGGGTGCTTTAAATACTCGTTAATTTTTTTAAGGCCCGAGGAGTAATAGTGCCCGTCGCAAATGCGTTCGTCCAGCACCAGCTTAAGGTTTACAAACTTGCGCTGCTCTACGCTGCCGTCTTTGTTTAAAACATTTTCAACCCGCTTGGCGCTGTACGAGCAAAAAATGGGCACATTGCCAAAATTGTAAAGGTGGTGGTATATGGCCGGAATGCCCAAAGAGCCCATAGAGGTAATAAAAAAGGAGCCGTGAAACGGGCTAACCCTTAACAGGAACTTTGGCAAAAAGCCAAAATAATCTAACAAATTTAAAAACCAAATTGCAAATTTTAAAATAATGCCGGGAATGTGGTTTAATACGCGGGCGGTACTGTCAAAATCGCTTTGGTCGCCCTTGGCGCGGTTTTCTTCTACTAAATCCATAAACTTGCGGTAAATATCGTCGGGGGAATCGGCCGGGTCAAAAAAACATTTAATAACCGTTTCCTGCGAGTCCAAGCGCATTTCTTTTTTAATGGTCATCATTACTTCAATATCGTTCCTGGCGTAAACCCGCTGACCCGAAATAAAGCGGTTTAGCCCGGGGCGCTGCGCCACGGTGCGAACATAGGCCGCCAAAATAACGTGCAAAAGGCCAAAGCCCTTTAATCCCTCGCCGCGCTTTTTGCGAATGTATTTTTCAATTTCTTCAAGGTCTACCGGTACGGTTATGTAGTTGCAAGCGTCGTTCCGTTTTACCATGATAAAGGAGGAAACAAAGTTCATTGGGTTTAGGGAACGAATACGGCGGCCGTCGCTGCGGTCGCCAAAACGGCGCTTGTACTTTTTAGCTGGCTCCATAATACACCCCTTGGCTTGGGCGGCACTGCGGCTTTTGCCCAAAAATTACTACCTTTAAGTATAACATTTTTTTAAAAGAATAGCAAGGAATTTTGCAATTTGTAATTATTTGTAATCTGCCAAGCGGCAAGCGGAGCCAATGTTTTTGTTTTTAAGGGGTGCGGTAAACGGCTATTTTGCGTTGGGGTTAAAAATTTTTCCGCCAATCATAACGGTTTTAAGATTTAACGCCTCGTCGGCAATTAAAAGGTCGGCGTCGTACCCCGGCTTAATTTGCCCTTTGCGAACGCCAAGCAGCCTGGCCGGCGTTTCGCTGGCCATTTTAACGGCGTTTTTCAGCGGCACCCCAAAGCGCACGGCGGTTTTAACGCAGTCTAACAAAGTGGTGCAGCTGCCGGCCAGGGTGCCGTTTGCCAAGCGGGCGGCGCCGTTTTTTAAATAAACCGTTAGCCCGCCGCAATTGTATTCGCCGCTTTTTAGCCCCGCGCAACGAATACTGTCGCTAATTAAAACAAGGCGGTTGGGGCCAAACATTTTGTAGGCGGCCAAAAAAGCGGGCTTAGAAACATGTAACCCGTCGCAAATAATTTGGGCGTAAATTTTGTGCTCAAACGCGGCGCCAATAGGCCCCGGCTCCCGGTGGTTAAAGGGCGGCATGGCGTTGTAAAGGTGGGTCAGGCAGTTAGCGCCGGCCGCAATGGCGCTGCAGGCGGTTTGGTAGGTGCAATCGGTGTGGCCAATAGAAACAATAGTGTTTTTGCTGGCCGCTTTAATAAAGGCCTCCCCGCCGGGCAGTTCGGGCGCAACGGTTACCATTTTTACCCTCTCAAACTCGCAAAAAGCCCGGTAATCGGGGTTTTTAATAAACGCCTCGTTCTGGGCGCCCTTGTGATTTTTAGAAAGGTACGGCCCCTCAAAATGAAAGCCTAAAATATTGGCCCCGGCAAAATTGGTCTTGGCCTTGGTTACCCGCTTTAGGCTGCCGTAATCCATGGTCATGGTGGTAGGCAAAAACGAGGTGGTGCCGTGCGCCGCCCAAAAGCGGCACATGGGGGCAAAGTCGGCGTCCATGGTGTCCATGCCGGCGCAGCCGTGCGTATGTACATCAATAAGGCCGGGCAGCAGCAGGTTGCCCTCGGCGTTTAAATCGCCGCTTTGGCAGTTTGCAAAAACCCGGGTAATTACCCCGTTTTGCACCTCTACCCCGCCAAGGGTGCTGCCTATTTTTGCGTTATAAATAATCATGCTAAAACCCCTTAGCTTTCGCTGTAAATAACGGTAATATCCGGGTGCAGCTGCAAAATAGAGGCCGGAATTTTAGGGGTGATCGGGCCGTAAAAGGCTTGGTTTAAAATTTTGCTTTTTTCGGGCCCGCTGGCAATTAGTAATATTTTTTTGGCCTGCATAATAGAGATCATTCCCATGGTAATGGCCTGACGCGGAACCTCAGCCTTGGTTTTAAAAAAGCGGGCGTTGGCCGCAACGGTGCTTTCGTGCAGGTCTACCACATGGGTGTTTTTTACAAAATAATCGTCCGGCTCGTTAAAGCCAATGTGCCCGTCCAGCCCAATGCCTAAAAGCTGCAGGTCAATGCCGCCCAGGCGCTCAATTTCCTTGTCGTAGGCCTCACATTCGGCCGCCGGGTTGGCCGCGCAGCCGTTTGGCACAAAGGTGTTTTTTAAAGGGATGTTGACTTGGCTGAATAAATTTTGGTTCATAAAATAGCGGTAGCTTTGGGGGTTTTGGCCGTTTAAGCCAATGTATTCATCTAAATTAACGGTGGTAACGCCGCTAAAATCAATGTCGCCCTTGCGGTACCACTCTACCAGCTGGCGGTAGGTGCCTAAGGGGGAGGAGCCGGTAGCCAGCCCCAATACGCAATCCGGCTTTATAATTACCTGGGCCGAAATAATATTGGCGGCGCTGCGGCTCATTTTTTCGTAAGATTCTACGGTAATAAACTTCATTGCTGTAACCCCTTTTATGCCGCGCTGCTTTAAAACGGTGCGGCAAAGTAAATATGCTGTAAATGTAAAGCTGCCGGGCAGCCTTGCTTAAAATTTTTATAACGCCGCAACAATTTGCTGCAGCTGCGCCCAGTTTTCTTCCATTTCCTTTACCAGCTTAAACTGGGTGCGGCAGCGTACTAAATTGTGCTCCGGGTAATCGGTTTTAAAATAGGTGTCGCCCAATAAATAATCGGTTAAAAAGCGTATGCCGCATTCTAAGGTCATTATTTTTGCACCAACCGGCAACAGCGCTTTTTCACCGGGCGTTAGCGTGCCGGCGCAGCCCTTTAAAAAGCCGCGCGCGTAAACCTCAAAAAGCCTTAGGCTTAAATGCACTTTTGAAAGGTCTTTTTCGTCCTCGGCCGCGGTAGAGGCGCCAAAACGAATAGAATCGCCAAAATCGTTTACCGAATAGCCCGGCATAATGGTGTCTAAATCAATAATGCAAACCGGCTCGCGGGTTTTGGCGTCTAACAAAATGTTGTTTAGCTTGGTGTCGTTGTGGGTTACCTTTAGCGGCAGCACGCCGGCCTTGCGGCTTTCCTCCAGCGTGCTGCAAAAATCAGCCCTGGCTTGCACAAAATTAATTTCCGGTGCGGCGCTTTTGGCCCGGTCTAAGGGGTTTGCCGTTACCGCCGCCAAAAAATTTTTAAACCGAACCGGCGTGTTATGAAAGTTTTCAATGGTTTCGTACAGCTGCTCAACCGGAAAATCCTTTAGCATTTTTTGAAAAGAGCCAAAGGCCACCGCGCTTTCAAAAAAATCCCGTTCGGTTTCGGGCAGCTCCAGCGAAACGGTGTTTTCTACAAAGCGGTATGCCCGCCAGATCTCGCCGTTTGGCGCGGTAAAAAACAGCTGCCCATTTTGGCAGGGCACCAGCGTTAGGGTTTGCATTTTTTCGGTCATTCTGGGGCGCAGATACTCGGTTACCGCAATGATGTTGTGCATAACCTGTTTAGGATTTTTAAAAACATTGCCGTTCAGCCTTTGCAAAATGTAACGGCCGGCCCCGCCTGTTTGAACTAAGTAGGTGCTGTTAATGTGGCCCATGCCGTAGGGGGTAACGCTTTGCACCTTACCTTGAAAGGCAAAGGCTTGGGCAATTTTGTTTTCGGTATTCATGCGGCTCATTCCTTTAAAATTCTACTGCCAAACGCAGTAAATGTCAATAAAAACATTACGGCCGGCAGGGCAAAAGCTGCCGGCCTGCAGCTAAAAAACGGCGGGTTACAGTTCAACAACATCCTTTGGGGCGCGGGCAATCCAGCCGCCGTGGGTAAAGTCCGGCATAAGCTGCACCGTGCCGCCGCTTAAAATAGATTGCTCGGAAAGGGTAGAAACCGCCATCCAAACTGCAGCGTCGTACACATCTATTGGCATGGGCTTATGCTCCTTTACGGCGTTAATAAAAGCCTTAAAACAAAAATAATCCATTCCGCCGTGGCCTTTTTTGCGCTCCTCCTCGGTAATGCTTTTCCAAATATCCGGCAAAAGCTCGCGGTAGTTCTGCGCGTTGTTTAAATTGTCACGCGCCGACTCCCAAGGAATCCAGCTTTCTTTGTCGCCGTCAAAGAAAAAGGAGTTGGTGGCCTGGTAGTACGAGCCTTTCGTGCCGCGAACGGTAAAGTCCCGGCTGTAGGAGGTGGGCAGCGTGGTATCTAAATGCAGGCGAATCAGCTCCCCGTTGGCGCAGGTCAGCAGCGTTTCAACAACATCGCCCTGTTTAAATACGGCGTTTTTCATTACCTCGTCGGCGTCCTCCCGCCCGGCAATGTAGGCGCTAAGCCCGTTGGCCGCCGAGGAAAGAGAGGTTAGAGAAACAATGCGGTTGCCGCGGTTTATGTTCAGCAGTTTGGCAATGGGGCCAAGGTCATGCGTGGGGTAGTTGTCGCAATTGCGGCGGTGGTAATTTTCAAACCGATAGTGTCTGTTTTTAATGCCGTAAGAAACCTCGGCGCGCAGGTCGTGGGTGTAGGCACCTGCACAAAACGATATTTTGCCCAGCTTGCCGCGGCGCACCATGGCGGTTGCCAACAGTTCATCCTCGCCGTAGCAGCAGTTTTCTAAAAACATATAGGGAGTGCCGGTTTTTTCCTGCATATGAACCAGCTCGAAACAGCGTTCTAAAGAGTATTCGCCCCCAACTTCGCAGCCAACCGGAATTCCTTTTTCCAAAGCGTAAAGTGCAACCTGAGAATGGCTTTGCCAGCCGCTGGCTATCATCACGGCGTCCAGCCCCGGCACATTCAGCGCCTTTTTGTAGTCGGTAAAGCCCTGCGCCTCGTGCCCGCGCTTTTTCAAATCCTCAACGGTTTTGGCAACTCGATCCTCGTACGGGTCGCAAACTGAAATAATGGCAACATCCTCAATGCTGCACAGCGTTTGAATGTTGCAGCGGCCGCGGCCGTCCAAACCAATTACTGCAAGTTTAACCATGTTAAGTGCTCCTTTTATAAGTGTATTTACTGTAACCATTATAACCCATAACAAAAAAACGGCAATGTTTTTATCTAACAAAAAGATGTGTTTTTTTATCATTTACAAAACCAAGATCGTGTGGTAAACTAAAAAGTACCGAAAGTGCAAAGGAGCTGGATAGGATGTCTGAATTTCCAACCGGGAAGGGCTTTGAAAAAATGCTGGCTTATACGGGTCAGCCGGGAATTACAACGGTGGGGTACAACAATTTGGCCTATTGGGCGCCCCAGCAAAAGCCTTGGGTGCAAAAGCATTACACGCTGCATTTTGTTTTGCACGGCAGCGGATTTTTAGAAATTGCCGGTCGGCGTCACGCTGTTTTTGCACAGCAGATTTTTATTATTCCGCCCAACGAGCTAATGATGTATTACCCCAACCCCACCGACCAATGGGACTACATTTGGTTTTGTGTAAACGGTGCGGGGGCCGCAGCACTTTTTAAAAGCACGGGCGCCAGCCTGCAAAACCCGGTTTTGCAAACCGCCTACGGCACCCACCTTACAGCGGTGCTTAGCGGGCTGTTTAAAAACGGCGGCTTTGCCGATGATTATCGCATCATCTCGGTTTTTTACGAGGTAATGCACTGCATTACACAGCCCCGCAACCCCGACCGAACCGATATAAAATATATGATCGATCGAAATTTTCAATTTGTGGAATTTACCATAGAAAAGCTGTGCCGTGACTGCCATTTAAGCCATGCCCAGCTGTGCCGTGTTTTTTTAAAGCACTACGGCGTGCAGCCAAAGCAGTATTTAATTTATCGCCGCTTGGAATACGCCAAAGAGCTGCTGCGCCAAACCGATTTAAAATTAGACGCGGTCGCACGCTCCTGCGGGTATGGCGATTCTATTCATTTTATGAAGGAATTTAAACGGCGGGAGGGCGTTTCGGCCGGGCAGTACCGCAAAACGCACAAAACCGGCCCGCTCTAAGAATGTTTATATACTTTTAATAAAATATTTTAAAAATCTGCAAAAAAAGTATTGACAACTGCCTTTTTCGGTGCTATAATATAGACACAGAAAGGGAAAGAGAAAATCTACTGAAGAGAGAAGGAGGCTGAGACCCATGCAGAGTACAGAGCCGTGGCATTCAGCCGCTTTTTTGGAATAGCCCGCTTAGATTTTTAGGTTTAAGCCCCAAAAAAGTGTGTAAAAGGGCTTAAAAATAAGGAGGGTTCTTACCCTATGAACAAAAAACTCCAAATTATTTTTCACCCGATCCTGCAACTTGTAAAAGAAATTTGTTAAAGGGTGGGTCCAATGTACTAAGTTCGCCCGCAAGGGTTTTAGGGTAAATAACCAATACAAAATTTAATAGGTTTTGTTTTAATTTAAAAATATAGTTTCGGCTTAGCCGAAGAGTTTGTGAACAGCAAATAGTAAGTTTAAAACTAAAAAATGTAAAAACGCACCGCAGAGCTTTGGTTCTGCGGTGTTTATTTATTTAAAGGATGTATGTATGTTTGCAAACAATTTTTAACACCTGCGTTTGCAGGCCAATTTTAAACGCAGCAATAGGGGGTGCCGACAATTTTTTGGGGTTGCGCGGCATTTTTGTTTTAGGGCTTTTAAAGGTCGCCGGCAAAAAAGCTTTAAAACCGGCCTTTTGGGGCCGGATTGGTCGCCTGCGTTGCGGTTTGCGGGGGCCATTAAAAAAGAGCGGTTGAAAGTTGGGCCTTTTTTTGCAAAAACGCTTTACTTTTTTAAAAAAGTGTGTTATACTACCTAAAGTCCGTTCTCTGGGAGTCGGGGTTTTACCGCTATGCGGTGTTCACCTGCCCGCCGCTCGGTGAATTGGAACATATTATAATGAGGTGAAAGAAATGACAAAAGAAGTTAAACAGCAGGTTATGGCCGAGTACGCCACCCACGAAGGGGACACCGGTTCTCCCGAAGTGCAGATTGCGCTGCTTACCACCCGCATTAACGAGCTGAACGCCCACTTAAAGGTTCATAAAAAAGACCATCACTCCCGCCGTGGCTTGTTAAAAATGGTTGGTCACCGTCGCAATCTGTTAGCGTACCTTGCTAAAAACGACATTGAGCGTTACCGTTCTATTATTAAGCGTCTTAACATTCGTAAGTAATTTAAGCCGCCGGCAGGCCGATTTTTTACAAAATATCGGTCTGCTTTTTCATTTTTGCTTGCCGCCTTTTGCAAATGGGGTTAGCAGTGAATTGGCTGTTTAAGGTTGGGGTTTACCCCTTTAAACAGCGAATTAATTGCTAAGCCTTTGCAACTGTTGGTAAAATATATTTTTCGGAGGAAACAAAATTGTACGAGAATTTTAAAGTGTTCAGCACAGAATTTGCCGGCCGCACCCTAACGGTAGAAACCGGCAAAATGGCACAGCTGGCTAACGGCTCCTGCCTGGTTCGCTACGGCGAAACTGCCGTTTTTTGCGCCGCAACCGCCTCGGCCAAGCCGCGCGATGGTATTGACTTTTTACCCCTTTCGGTAGACTTTGAGGAAAAGCTTTATTCTGTAGGCCGTATTCCCGGTTCCTTTACCCGTCGCGAGGGCAAACCCACCGACAAGGCTATTTTAGCCTCCCGCGTGATCGACCGCCCCATTCGCCCCTTGTTCCCCAAGGATATGCGCAACGATGTTTCTATTGTTTGCACCGTTATGTCGGTTGATCCCGATTGCTCGCCCGAAATTGTTGGCATGATCGGCGCTTCAATTGCCCTTTCTATTTCTGATATTCCGTGGGCCGGGCCGATTAGCGGCGTTTCGGTTGGATATGTAGACGGCGAAATTGTTTTAAACCCCAATGCCGAGCAGCAGGAAAAATCGCAAATGCAGGTTACCGTTGCCTCTACGGCCGATCTGGTTGCCATGATTGAGGCCGGTGCCAAAGAGGTTACCAACGAGGTAATGTACGACGGCATTATGAAAGGCCACGCCGAAAACCAAAAAATGGTTGCCTTTATTGAGGATATTCAAAAGCAAATTGGCAAAGAAAAGTTTACCTTTGAAACCTCCGATCCCGATCCGGCCATGTTTGAGGCGGTTAAGGATTTTGCCATTGACGATGTTAAAGCCGCGCTGGACACCGACGATAAAAACATCCGCGACGAGCGGCTGCTGCCAATTTACGACGCGGTTCACGCTAAGTTTGACGAGCAGTACCCCGAGCAGGAGGCCAAGCTGGACGAGTGTATGTACAAGCTGCAAAAGTTTGTAGTTCGCCGCTGGCTGCTGGATGAGGGCAAGCGCGTTGACGGCCGCGGTATTGATGAAATTCGCCCCCTGTGGGCCGAGGTTGGCCTGCTGCCGCGCACCCACGGCTCCGCTTTGTTCGCCCGTGGCCAAACTCAGGTTATGAGTATTGCTACTTTGGGCAACATGAGCGACGCCCAATTGTTAGACGGTATTGACAGCGAAACCAGCAAGCGCTATATGCACCATTACAATATGCCCTCCTACTCGGTTGGCGAAACCAAGCCCTCCCGCGGGCCGGGCCGCCGCGAAATTGGGCATGGCGCTTTGGCCGAGCGCGCGCTGCTGCCGGTTATTCCAAGCGAGGAGGAGTTCCCGTATTCCATTCGTGTGGTATCCGAAATTCTTTCCTCCAACGGCTCTACCTCTCAAGGCTCTATTTGCGGCTCTACCTTAGCGTTAATGGACGCCGGCGTGCCGATTAAAGCCCCGGTTGCGGGTATTTCCTGCGGCTTAATTACCGAGGGCGACCGCTTTATGACCATGGTAGATATTCAAGGCTTGGAAGACTTTTTTGGCGATATGGACTTTAAGGTTGCCGGTACCAAGGCCGGTATTACCGCCATTCAAATGGATTTAAAAGTACACGGCTTAACCCCGGCCATTATTAAAGAGGCGCTGGAAAAAACCTACAAGGCCCGCTGCTACATTATTGACGAGGTTATGCTAAAAGCAATTGCCGAGCCGCGTGCCGATGTTTCAAAATACGCACCGAAAATGCTTTCTACCAAAATTCACCCCGATAAGATTCGCGAGGTTATTGGTTCGGGCGGTAAGGTGATTCAAAAAATCCAGGCCGATTGCAATTGCAAAATTGATATTGAGGACGACGGCAGCGTATTTATTTCGGCTGTAGACCGTGAAAACGCCGAGCGCGCTTTAATGATTGTTGAAACCATTGCTAAAGACCCTGAAATTGGGGCCATTTACAAGGGCAAGGTAACAAGGCTTATGAACTTTGGCGCGTTTGTTGAAATTGCCCCGGGTAAAGAGGGCTTGGTACACATTAGCAAGTTAGATGTTAAGCATGTAGACCGCGTTGAGGACTGCGTAAATGTAGGCGATGAGGTTATTGTAAAGGTTACGGAAATTGATGACCAAGGCCGCATTAACCTAAGCCGCCGCGCCGCTTTAATTGAGGTAGAGGGCTTAACGCCGGAAAACGAGGAGGAAGAACCCGAACGCCGCCCCGCACGGCGCGGCAACCGCCCCGGCTTTAAAAACAGAAGATAATTTAATTTTAAAGCCCAGACCGGAGCCCGGTTAACTTAAAACCAAATAAAGTAAAAAAGCACCCGCAGCGCGGGTGCTTTTTTGCACATTCTTTAAAAGCCTTTGAAGCAGCCGGATAAAGAAAGGCCCGCGCCGGCTTGCCCTTACGGGGAATTAATTTAAGTTGGTATAAGCCTGCAAAACAAATAAAAAAGGCCGCGGCCGCGGCAGTTGGCAGTTTATCAGGCGGGCGCAGGGTGCCGCAAAGGTGCATTTTTTGCGCTTTTTGGGGAAATTTTTAACCAGTTTAAAAATAGCAATTTACAAGCGGTGTCTTGTATGTTACAATGAGCCAAAACAGGGGGGTAGTGGCCTTACTGTCAGGTTAAATATGCCGCCTAAAGCTGGAGGGAGTACTATGCAAAAACAAACCATTTTTAACAAAACGCCGGTGCAGCAAAACTTTTTGGGGTTAAACGCTGTTTACCACGGCTACGCCGGCCTTTCGGATGACGCCGGGCGGGTGTATACGCCGCAGCAGTGCGAACTGGAGGCCGACCGCGCCGCCGCTTTAGGGCTAAAGGTTGCCCGCACCTACTACAAATGGTACGCTTACGATTTTGAAAAAAACTGTTGGGACTGGCACAGCCCGGATTTTGAGGCCTTTTGCCGCTGGGTTGCCCGGCTGCAGGCGCGGGGGATTGATGTTGCCCTGAACGCCGGCTGGTGTTCGCCCGGCGATGTGCTTTCAAACTCCTGGGGCGGTAAAAGCCCCTTTACCGTAGAGGGGGACTGGCAGACCTCGGTGCAAAACTTTGCCGCCTTTATTAGCGAGAGCGTGCACCAACTGGTGCAGGTGCGCGGGTTTACTAATGTTAAATACCTGGTTTTGTTTACCGAGCCGCAAAACAGTAAGGCCACGGGGTGCCCCCAGGGCTACAACGCTTACAGCGCGTGGTACGATGAGGCCCGTGCCGTTGCCGACCGCTTAATAGCCGACGGTCGCCGCGAGCTGGTAAAGCTTATTGGCCCAAACGAGGGCTCTACTATTGACCCGTTAATGCTGCGTTGGGTGCACGAAAAAGACCCAAACCTGCTGGACGCTTACAGCTGCCACAATTATTTAGACCTTTCGGCCATGGGTGGGCAAAAGCCCTATATGGGGGAAAATTTGTTGGCCGGCGCCATGCGCGGTATGCGCGCGCAGCAACCGGTTTGCTTAAAGCCGCAAACCGAGTACGAAATGTCGGCTCTGTTCTCTTTAACCTGTAAAGATAGGCTAACGGTTAGCGGCAACGCCCAATTTGGCGTTTACGCGCCCAAAAGCGGCTATTTTAACGCCGGCGGCCAGCCAACCGACCGTTTAAGCTGCACCAGCACCTTAATGGTAGACGCCGCCCGCATAAATTACGAGTGGACGCGATTTACCTTTCGCTTTAAAACAGGGAACGAATTGCCCGAAAACACGGTTGCCGGCGTTTACGGCGATATTATTCAGCAGGGCCACATTCTTTCGGTTGGGGAGCTGACCTTAACCGAGATTGCAACCGGCACGCAATTAATTAAAGACCCGCATTTTGAATCGGCAGAGCCTTGGAACCCCAAACCGCTTTGCTGTGCCATTGGCGGAACCTCCAGCTACCAAATGTGGCGCGACTGGGTAAAAAAAGCCCGCTCTTACCTAAACCCGGGGGAGGAGCTTTGGTACGATGAATACAACACCAACGGGAAAGGGGCCGACGAGTACGACCAGCCCTGGCACGGCACCGAATTGGCCGTTGCCCGCGTAGCGTTTATGAACGGCGGGCTGCAATCCTCTTTTATGTGGACCTTATTTGACCAACAGTGGCCGAATAACCACACCGAGCAGGCCTGGCACCGCTATGTAGACGGCGACCACCGCTTTGGCGTAATGCCAACTCTGTTTCGCAGCAAGGTGCCGCACCCCTCTTACTACGCGGTGCAGCTAACCGGCTATGTGGGCGGCGGCCCCGGCACAAAGGTTTACGCGGGGCAGGAGGGCGAAGCCGTCAATGTAACCATGAGCGAGCAGCCCGACGGTACCATAACCGTTTTGGCCGTAAACGGCAGCCACGAGCCGCAGCCGGTTGCGTTTTGTTTTGAGCAGCCCTTAAACGGCGTAACGCTTTACCGTTATTTGTACAATCCCGCTGTCGTAACGCCGGACGCCAACGCCACGCCTATTGGCGTGAGCCAAACGCTGGAAAGGGTTACCGCCGAAATTACCGACGAGCTGCCGGCCGGCGCCGTGGCCGTTTACACCAGCAAAAAACGGGAAACAATTTAAAACCAACCAAACGGGTTTAAATTTGCTTTAACGGCTGCTTTTTGGCCGCATTGCTAAAAATTTGCCAACCTTTTGGCCGGGCAAAGCCTTAGGGCTTTGCCCGGTATTTTAGCTGCGTGCTGCCAAAATGCTTTTGGCAGGGTTTATAACGCAATTTGGCAGTTTAACAAATAGTAACGCGCCCTGCACTGCCAAAAGGCAGTGCAGGGCGCGTTTTGCAAAATCGCAACAGTTTTGGCCAAAGCCCAATAGGCTGGGGCTTTAGCGCTTGTGAAAAATTGCTGAAGGTTGTTTTGTGTAGGGTGGCAACGCCGGTTTAAAACACTGCTTAAATAACATAAAAGAAAACGCAAAAAAAGTGCAGCAGGCTGCCTAACACCACAAACAGGTGAAAAATTGAGTGCATATAACGGTGGGTTTTGCCCTTGGCGTACAGCACCGCCCCAACCGTGTAGGCAATGCCGCCGGCAAGCAGCAGCCAAAGCCCGCCCGGGCGAATGGCCTGAAAGGTTGCTTTGGCGGCCAGCACAATGCACCAGCCCATGCCAATGTAGCAGGCCATAGAAAGCTTGGCGTAGCGTTTTAAATCAATTGCCGTAAACACGGTGGCCGCGGCGGCGCAGCCCCAAACAACCCCAAACAGCACCCAGGCGGTTGCCGGCGCAACCCGGCGAATGGCGCAAAGCAAAATGGGGGTGTAGGTTCCGGCAATTAAAAAGTAAATTGTGCAGTGGTCTAAAACCTGCAAAACCTTTTTGGCAAGGCCGGGGCGCAGCCCGTGGTACACGCTGGACATAGTGTAAAGCAAAATTAACGAAAAACCGTAAATAAAGGAGCTAACAACGGCGTACGGGTCCCGCTTTAAAAAGGAGAATACCACACAAAGCGCCAAAGCGGTTACACCAAGCGCACCGCCCGCAATGTGCGAAACCATGTTAAAAATTTCTTCCCCTTTGGTGTAGTTCGGCAACCGGCGCTCTTTTAAAGGGGTGCGGCTCATAGGTTACCGCTCCCTTCCTAAAAAGAATACCGAAAGGGTGCCTGGGCCGGAGTGCGCGCCAATAACCGGGCCAACATCTACCGTCATTTGCACCGGAACGCCGTAGCCCTCCCGCAAAAATTTCGCCAGCTGATCAGCGTCCTCGCGGCAGTCGCCGTGGCAAATAAATACCGGGCCGCTGTGCGGGTCTTGGGCCAGCTCGCCAAATTTGTCGGCCAGCATTTTAATAGATTGCTTTCGCCCGCGAACCTTGGTCATGTTAATTAAATGGCCCTCGTTATCCATGTGTAAAATCGGCTTAATGCCAAGCAGGCCGCCAACAAAGGCAACGGTTGGGCTAATGCGCCCGCCGCGCTTTAAATATTTTAAGTCGTCTACCGTAAACCAGTGGCAAAGGTGCAGCCGGGTGTTGGTTACAAAATCGGCAACCTGCGCTAAGCTTTCACCGGCCGTTTTGTGCTGCGCGGCCAGGTAAACCAAAAGGCCAAACCCTGCCGAGGCGCTTAGGCTGTCTACCACCGTAACGGTGCGCTCGGGGAACTCGGTTTTTAGCTCCTCGGCCGCCAAACGGCCGGCGTTAAAGGTGTTGCTAAGGCCCGAGGAAAACGCAATGTATAAAATATCCTGCCCGCCCTGCAAAACCGGGCGAAAGGCCTGCTCAAAGGTTTCTACATTAATGGCTGCGGTTTTGGCGTGCTCGCCGGCACGCATACGGCTGTAAAACTCCTTGCTTTCAATGTCGTAATCGTTGTATTCTTTATCGTCCCCCTCAAAGGTTAGGGTAAGGGGAATAACCTTATAGCCCCACTCGTTTAAGGTGGGAACGGGAATGTCACAGGCGCTGTCGGTAAAAAGTACATAGTTGTTCATTACAAAACCTCCGAAGTATTTATGTTTGTTCAGTGTTAAAGCTTAGGTTATAAAGCTAAAGGGCTGTAAAACCCGAAATAGCAAGGCTTAGGGCAAAAGGCTTAAATAACAAGATTACAAGGCTTTAAAGCCACCTAAATTTTGCCGTAAAAGCCGTAAAACGCGTACAGGTAAAAAGCAAAAAGGGTACGGCCTACTGCCTAACAGTTAAAATGCCAAGCAACAAGTAAAATGCCAAGCAACAAGTAAATGCCAAGCAACAAGTAAATGCCAAAGCAACAAGCGCAGGGCAAAGCGCGGCTTTAATTTTTTAAAATTTTGCGTGCACATTTTTCCGTTAAACCCGTTAATTAAACCCGTTAATTAAATCTTGTTAATTAAATCTTGTTAATTAATAAGTCGTGTTAGTAGATGAACCTTGTTGATCAAACCTTGTTAATTAAAGCTTGTTAAATTTTTTCGGCGCGTTTTTGCACTGCCCCGGCCGGGCAAGCCGCCGCCAAAAACTGCATTTATTGTACCGCAACTGTGCGCCGTTGTCACTGAACTGCTGGCAGAATAAAGTAAACAGGTTAAAACGGCTGCGGTAGAGTTAAAAAAACGGAGTTCTACCGTCGGTAGAAATACTTAATTAAGGCTTGAAACAGCGGTATTTTTGTGGTACAATAAAGCAAAGTAATTAAAATTTACGGTGGGGTGTAGAATAAATTCTACCCTCTGCTGCGCAACGCCGCAGGGGTAAAAGGGGTGTTTTCATGGAGGAGCTTAAGCACATTATTGCGCAAAACATTGTGCAGCTGCGCAAAAAAAGCAAGCTTACGCAGGCCGAACTGGCCGAGCGGCTGAATTATTCCGACAAAGCCATTTCAAAATGGGAGCGGGGGGAATCGGTTCCGGATGTTGCCGTGTTAAAGCAGCTGGCCGACCTTTTTCATGTAAGTGTAGACTATTTATTAAGCCGCGAGCACCCGGCGTTTTCCGAGCTGGGGCGCCAGCTTAGCCGGCACAAGCTGCGCAATCACGGTATGATCACCGCCATTAGCGTTATTTTGGTTTGGCTGGTTGCAACCCTTGTTTTTGTGGTTATTGAGCCTTTTACCGGCGGCCTTTCGGGCCGGTGGCTTACCTTTGTTTACGCAGTGCCCGTTTCGTTTATTGTTTGGCTAGTGTTTAACAGCATTTGGTTTAACCGCCGCCGCAATTTTTTAATCATCTCGCTATTAATGTGGTCGGTTTTAGCGGCGCTTTACCTTACCTTTTTGGTGGCCGGCAGCAACTACTGGCTGCTGTTTGCCATTGGCGTGCCCGGCCAAATAATTATTCTTTTGTGGTCGGGTATTCGGCTGCTGCCGGCTAAAAAGCAGTAGAACCTGCCCCTTTTGGCCTTTGGGGGCAGTACAGCCGGCGGGAACCGGCCGTTTTGCGCAAAAAAATGCAAAAAAATGGCACAGCGCCGGTAATTTGGTGTTTACAATTGGCGGGTTTTATGCTAAAATAAATACTGTATTCGGGCGGCGTTTTTTGCGGCTGCCCGGGCGGTTGTTTAAGTTTTGGGCCTTTTAAGGGCCGGTGCCGTGCGGCGCCGGCGGCAAAAGGTAAAAGGTGGGCGTTTATGGGCAGAATGTTGGCCGTAGCCTCCGGCAAGGGCGGCGTTGGTAAATCTACCGTTGCGGTGCAGCTGGCAAGCGCGCTGGCGCGTGCGGGTCGGCAGGTTTTGCTGGTAGACGGCGACATTGGCATGCGCTGCTTAGACCTTATGCTGGGGTTGACCGACAGCCTGGCGTTTGACCTTTCCGACATTCTTTTAGGCCGCTGCACCGCGCAGGAGGCTATTTTAAAAAGCAGCACCTTTGGGGTTTCGCTGCTGCCGGCGCCTTTAAACAGCCTGCCGGAGCTAACCGGCTTTAAGCCGCTGCTTACCGAATTAACCGACGCGTACGATTTTGTTATTTTAGACTTGCCCGCCGGGCCGCTGAACACCGCCGAGCTGTTGCCCCGCTTTTGCGAGGGGCTGGTGGTTAGCAACCCCGGTAATGTTCCACTGCGGGACGCGGCAAAAACCGTGCAGGCCTTTCAAAGCTTTGGCGTGCCGCAGGTGCGGCTGGTGTTAAACCGGGTAACCCGCGCCGAGCTTAAAAAAAGCCAGCTTGGTAATTTAGACGATGTAATAGACTACTGCAAAGCGCAGTTAATTGCCCTAATACCCGAAAGCCGGGCCCTTTACCAAAGCACCCTTTTGGGGCAGCCGCTTGCAAAAAACTGCTCGGCTGCCAAGGCCTTTAACCGCTTTGCCGCCCGTTTAACCGGGCACGATATTCCCATAACCCGCAAGGTTTTACACACCCTGCCGGGCGTTAAAAAAATTTGCAAATAACAGTTTTGGCTTGCAAAAGCTTAGCCGCTGTTTTAGGGGCGGGGCGTTGCTCGCGGCCTATTTAAAGTGAAAGGAAGTTAGAAATTTAAATGAACATTGCTGTAATTGCGCACGACGCTAAAAAAGAATTAATGGTTCAATTTTGCATTGCTTATTGCGGCGTTTTAAGCCGGCACAAAATTTTTGCAACCGGCACAACCGGCAAGCTGGTGGCGGAGGCCACGGGGTTGGATATTACCCGTTTTTTAAGCGGCGCGCAAGGCGGCGCACAGCAAATTGTTTCCCGCATTAGCTGCGAGGAGATTGATTTAGTTTTGTTTTTCCGCGATCCGTTAGACCGTAAGCCCAGCGAGCCGGATGAAAAGGTTTTGCTGAATATTTGCGATGTTCACAACATTCCGGTTGCCACCAACATTGCCACCGCCGAGGTTTTAATTCACGGCTTAGAGCGCGGCGATTTGGACTGGCGCGAGATTTTGCGCACAAAATAATAAAAACGCACCGTAAACGGGCGGGCCGTGAGGTTCGCCTGTTCGTTATTTTAATATTATTTCATTTAATTTTAAAATTATTTGGCCCTGGCGGCTTTTGCCGCAGCCATTTGTTGGAGAGAAGGATTTTTAACCATGAAGTTAGATAAAATGACCGGCCTAAAGCGCACCCATTACTGCGGGGAGGTTACCGCGGCCGATTTGGAAAAAACCATTACCGTTTGCGGTTGGGCCGCCCGGCAGCGCGATTTAGGGCAGCTGATTTTTATTGACCTGCGCGACCGTACCGGCATTTTACAGCTGGCGTTTGACGACCACACCGCCCGTGCCGTTTTTGAAAAGGCCTTTGCCGTGCGCAGTGAGTTTGTGCTGATGGCGCAGGGCGTGGTGCGCCGCCGCTCCTCGGTAAACACCGATCTTAAAACCGGCGAGTTGGAGCTGTTTGTGCAGGATCTGCGCATTTTAGGCGCGGCCGAGACTCCACCGTTTGAGGTTTTAGACGCCACCAAAGCCAAGGACGAGTTGCGACTGAAGTACCGTTACTTAGACCTTCGCCGCCCCAAGCTGCAACAAAACATTATGCTGCGGCACCGCATTGCCAAGGTTGCGCGGGACTTTTTTGACCAAAACGGATTCTTAGAAATTGAAACCCCCACGCTGATTAAATCTACCCCCGAGGGTGCAAGGGATTATTTAGTTCCCTCCCGGGTGCACCCGGGCGCGTTTTACGCGCTGCCGCAATCACCCCAGTTGTACAAGCAGCTGTTAATGCTTTCGGGGTTCGACCGCTATGTGCAGTTAGCGCGCTGCTACCGTGATGAGGACCTGCGCGCCGACCGTCAGCCCGAATTTACCCAAATTGACCTTGAAATGTCCTTTGTGGAGATGGAGGATGTTTTGCAAATTGGGGAACAGTTTATTAAATACCTGTTTAAAAATGTATTGGGAGAGGAAATTACCGAGCCCATTGAGCGCATGAAGTATAACGACGCCTTAGAAAATTACGGCTCCGACAAGCCGGATGTACGCTTTGAAATGAAGCTGCGCGACCTTTCGGACCTGGTGGCCGATTGCGGGTTTGGCGTTTTTGCCGATACGGTAAAATCGGGCGGCACGGTGCGCTGCATTACCGCTAAAAACGCGGCCGCCGTTTTAACCCGAAAAGAAATTGACCGCCTGACCGAGTATGTGCGCGGCATTGGCGCTAAGGGCCTGGCCTTTGTGCGCTGGGCCGAGCAAACGCCCAGCTGCTCGTTTGCCAAATTTTTAACCGAGGAGCAGTTTGCCGCCATTTTGGCCCGCGCCGGCGCCGAGCAGGGGGATGTTGTTTTCATAATTGCCGACCGTAAGGCCACGGCGCTTTCCACCCTTGGGGCGCTGCGGTTAGAGGTTGCCCGCAAGTTAAACATTATTCCAAAGCAGAATAAATTTTTGTGGATTACCGAGTTCCCGTTTTTTGAGTTTGATGAGGAAACCGGCACCTATAACGCCATGCATCACCCCTTTACCGCCCCGCTGGATGAATGTGTGCAGTACTTAGATTCCGCGCCGGAAAAGGTTTACGCCAAAGCGTACGATTTAGTATTAAACGGGGTAGAGCTTTCCAGCGGCTCTATTCGAATTACCGACCCCGAGCTGCAGCAAAAAATGTTTGCTGCGCTGGGGCTTACCCCGCAGCAGGCCGAGGAAAAATTCGGCTTTTTGGTAAACGCCTTTAAATACGGCGCTCCGCCGCACGGCGGCATGGGCCTTGGGTTAGACCGTTTGGTAATGCTTATGTCGCAAAGCGAAAGCCTGCGAGATGTAATTGCCTTTCCAAAGGTGCAAAACGCCAGTGAGCTTATGAGCGGCGCCCCCGCCGAGGTAGACCCGCAGCAGCTGCAGGAGCTGGAAATTGCCGTAGCCCCCAAAGGGCAGAATTAGCTTTTTGCCGCCGCTAAGCCGGCTGTTTTGGCCCTAAAACCAACCAAGGGCCCGGCCGTTTTAGGCCAAATTCGGCGGCTTTTGGGCGCAGGGCTGCCTAAATGCCTAAACCCAAAGCGGGCAGCAGGCGGGCGTTTTTTACCGCCCTTTGTGCGCTAAAAAGGCGCAGGGCTGCTGTTTAGGTAAATTTTTAAACCAAAGGCCGCCCCAAAACGCCAAAACCGGGCGTTTGGGGCTTGCCGGAATAATAGGTAAAGGAGAATGAAAATGGGAAAAACCATTGCACAAAAAATAATTGCCGCCCATTTGGTGGAGGGCGAGATGATTCCCGGGCAGGATATTGGCCTGAAAATTGACCAAACCCTAACGCAGGATGCCACCGGGACCATGGCCTATTTGGAGTTTGAGGCCATGGGGGTAGATCGGGTAAAAACCGAGCGCTCGGTTGCGTATATTGATCACAACACCCTGCAAACCGGGTTTGAAAACGCCGACGACCACAGGTACATACAGTCGGTATGTAAAAAACACGGCATTTACTATTCTCACCCCGGCAACGGCATTTGCCACCAGGTGCATTTAGAGCGGTTTTCGGTGCCGGGCAAAACGCTGATCGGCTCCGATTCGCACACCCCCACCTGCGGCGGCATGGGTATGCTGGCCATGGGCGCTGGCGGTATGGATGTTGCGGTGGCCATGGGCGGCGGCGCGTACCATATTCCAATGCCAAAAATGCTGCGGGTAAACCTTTTGGGCCGGCTGCGCCCCTTTGTTTCGGCAAAGGATATTATTTTAGAGGTTTTGCGTCAGCTTTCGGTAAAGGGCGGCGTTGGCTATGTGGTAGAGTACGCCGGCGAGGGGGTTCAAACCCTTTCGGTGCCGGAGCGGGCTACCATTACCAACATGGGCGCCGAGCTGGGGGCTTCTACCTCTATTTTTCCGGCCGATGAGGTAACCAAGGCCTTTTTAACCGCCCAAGGCCGCGCGCAGGATTTTACCGAGCTGCACAGCGACCCCGACGCCGTTTACGACAAGGAAATTACCGTAGATCTTTCGGCCTTAGAGCCGCTGGCCGCCATGCCCCACTCGCCCGATAATGTTAAAAAGGTTAAAGAAATTGGCAAGCTGAAGGTAGACCAGGTTTTAATTGGCAGCTGCACCAATTCCTCGCTGTTTGATATGCTAAAGGTTGCCGCGTTGTTAGACGGCAAAACCGTTGACCCCACCGTTAGCGTTGGCATTGCGCCGGGCTCTAAGCAGGTGCTGTATATGCTTTCGCAGTGCGGGGCGCTGGCTAAAATTATTGCCGCCGGGGTGCGCGTGTTAGAGTGCGCCTGCGGCCCCTGCATTGGCATGGGCCAAGCGCCAAACTCTGCCGGCGTTTCGCTGCGCACCTTTAACCGTAATTTCGAGGGGCGCTCCGGCACGGCCGACGCGGGCGTTTACCTTGTTAGCCCCGAAACGGCGGTAGCCGCCGCGCTAACCGGCTACATGACCGACCCCACCACCCTAAAAACCGACCTTTCCGGCATTACGCTGCCGGAGCGTTTTGTGGTGAACGACAATTTAATTGACCCGCCTGCCCCGGCAGAGCAGGCCGGCGCGGTGCAAATTGTGCGCGGGCCAAACATTAAGCCCTTTCCTAAAACCGAGCCGCTGGCCGAAAGCATTTCCGCCAAGGCCATTTTAAAGGTTGGCGACAACATTACAACCGACCACATTATGCCGGCCGGCGCCAAAATTTTGCCGTTCCGCTCTAATATTCCGTATATGTCAAACTTTTGCTTTACCCGGTGCGATGAAAACTTCCCCGCCAACTGCAAAAAAGAGGGCAAGGGCATTATTGTAGGGGGCGAAAATTACGGTCAGGGCTCCTCGCGCGAGCACGCTGCGCTGGTACCGCTGTATTTGGGCATTAAGGCCGTTGTGGCCAAAAGCTTTGCCCGTATTCATGTAGCCAATTTGGTAAACGCGGGCATTATTCCGCTTACCTTTGCCAACCCCGCCGATTATAACGATATTGATTTTATGGACGAATTGGAGCTTTCCAACATTCGCCAGGCGGTGCAGGCCGGCGCCAAGGCCGTAACCCTTCTAAACAAAACCAATGGCCACACCTACCAGCTAAACACCGGTTTTTCCAACCGGTCGGCCGAAATGCTGTTGTGCGGCGGCCTGTTAAATTACACCCGCATTTGCGCAGAAAGGAAGTAATTATTCATGAATAAAGAATTGCAAATTAAAACCGCGGTAGAAAAGTTTGAGGCGCTTATTCGCAAGCAGCAGGAGCGCGCCGAGCGTATTCGCGCCGAAAAGGAATACACCGATTACAAAAATTTAGATAAACTGATTATTGGCGTTTGCGGGGGCGACGGCATTGGCCCGGTTATTACCAACGAGGCCGCCCGCGTACTGGAATTTTTATTAAGGGACGAGGTAGAGGCCGGCAAGGTAGAGTTTCGTACCATTAACGGCCTGACCATTGAAAACCGCGCCGCTGCCGGCAAGGCTATTCCGGATGATGTTTTAGCCGAGCTGAAAAAGTGCCATGTTATTTTAAAGGGCCCCACCACCACCCCCCGCGCGGGCGATGAATGGCCGAATATTGAAAGCGCCAATGTTGCCATGCGTAAAGAGCTGGATTTGTTTTGCAATATGCGCCCGGTGCGCGTGCCGGAGCAGGGCATTGATTGGACCTTCTTCCGCGAGAATACCGAGGGCGGCTACGCGGTTGGCTCTGAGGGTCAGCATATTACCGACGATTTAGCCGTTGACTTTGTTGTGGCTACCACCGAGGGCTGCGAGCGCATTGCCCGCCTGGCTTACGAGTACGCCAAGAACAACGGAAAAGAGCGTGTTTCTATTATTACCAAGGCGAATGTAATTAAAACTACCGACGGTAAGTTTTTAAAAATTTGCCAAAAGGTAGGGGAGGAATACCCCGAAATTACCACCGACGACTGGTACATTGATATTACCACCGCGAAGTTAATTGATGAAAAGCGCCGCCGCGATTTTAAAGTTTTTGTGCTGCCGAATTTGTACGGCGATATTATTACCGATGAGGCTGCCGAGTTCCAGGGTGGCGTTGGTACGGCCGGCAGCGCTAATATTGGCAAGCGCTACGCTATGTTCGAGGCTATTCACGGCTCTGCGCCCCGCATGGTTAAAGAGGGGCGCGCCCAGTACGCCGACCCGTGCTCTATGCTGCGGGCCGCCGTTATGCTGCTGCAGCACATTGGCCTCAACAAGCAGGCCGAGCGGTTGGAGCAGGCGCTGGATATTTGTATGTTTAAAGAAAAAAAGCTGCAAATTACCGGTCGGGATACCGGCTGCACCTGCCAGGAGTTTGGCAATTATGTTATGCAGACCATTCAAAGCCTGTAACAAAAATGGGCCGGGTTGCCTTTCGGTCGCCCGGCCGCTATTTTTAAAAAAGGGGGAATTTTGTTGCAGTATTCAAACGGTATTTCGGCGTTGGTTATTAAGCGCTTGCCGCGGTATTACCGCTTTTTAGGGGATTTAAAAAGCGCCGGAATGACGCGAATTTCCTCCGGCGAGCTGGCCAAAAAAATGGGCGTTACCGCCAGCCAGATCCGGCAGGATCTAAATTGCTTTGGCGGCTTTGGCCAGCAGGGCTACGGCTATAATATTGAGCAGCTGCAGCAGGAGATTGGCCGCATTTTAGGCTTAAACCAGCCCCAAAAAACAATTTTAATTGGTGCCGGTAATTTGGGCCGCGCCATTGCAAATCACATGGTGTTTGAAACCAAGGGCTTTCGCCTTATTGGCATTTTTGACAAAATAGAAGCCATGACCGGACGCATTATTAAAGGTATTCCGGTTCGCAATATTAACGATATTGATGAATTTTGCAAGGAGAATTTTCCAACGGCGGCTATTTTGTGTATTCCAAAGGCCGAGGCCGAAAAGCTTTGCGATACCCTAATTGCCCTTGGCATTAAGGGGTTTTGGAACTTTTCGCACAGCGACCTTTCGGTAAAGCACGCCGGCATTGCGGTAGAAAATGTTCATTTGGGGGATAGCCTTATGCGGCTTTCCTACAACATTCACAGCTTAGAAAAACAAAGCTAAGCTTAAAACAAAGCCGCCAACATTTTAGCGGCTTGGGGCAATAAAGCAATTTAAAATTAGCGCCGCCCCGTGCAGCAGGCCTGCTGCACGGGGCGGCGTGTTTTGTTTTAAAAGGGTTGGGCTTGTGTTTAATTATTCCAGCTCAAAAGCGCCGGTGTAAAGCCGGTAATAGGTTCCCTTTTGGGCAATTAGCTCGGCGTGGCTGCCGCGCTCAATAATGCGGCCGTGATCCAGCACCATAATCACATCGGCATTTTTTACGGTAGAAAGCCGGTGTGCAATAACAAAAACGGTTCGGCCCTTCATTAGGCTGTCCATGCCCTGCTGCACAATGGCCTCGGTTCTGGTATCAATCGAGGAGGTTGCCTCGTCTAAAATCATAACCGGCGGGTCGGCCACGGCGGCGCGGGCAATGGCAATTAGCTGCCGCTGCCCCTGCGAAAGGTTGGCGCCGTTGCCCGAAAGCAGGGTGTTGTACCCTTGCGGCAGCCGGGTAATAAAGCTGTTGGCCCCGGCCAATTTGGCGGCGGCAATGCACTCGTCGTCGGTGGCCTCCAGCCGCCCGTAACGAATATTATCCATTACCGTGCCGGTAAACAAATTGGTTTCCTGCAGCACCAGCCCTAAGCTGCGGCGCAGGTCTTGCTTTTTAATTTTGTTAATGTTAATGCCGTCGTACCGAATTTTGCCGTCGGCAATATCGTAAAAACGGTTAATTAAATTGGTTATGGTTGTTTTGCCGGCGCCGGTTGCCCCAACAAAGGCAACCTTTTGCCCCGGCTTGGCGTAAACCGTAACATCGTGCAGCACCTGCTTTTCCGGGCTGTAGCCAAAATCAACCCCGTTCAGGCAAACATCGCCGCGTAAAGGGGTGTAGGTTAGGGTGCCGTCCCCGTGCGGGTGCTTCCAGGCCCAGTGCCCGGTGTGCCCGGCGGCCTCCCGCACCTCGCCGTTTTTTAAAACCGTGCAGTTTACCAGGGTAACATAGCCGCTGTCGGCCTCCGGCTGTTCATCCATTAAGCTAAAAATGCGCCCGGCGCCCGCCATGCCCATAACAATGGCGTTAATTTGCTGCGAAACCTGGTTTACATTGCCGGTAAATTGCTTGGTCATGTTTAAAAACGGCACAACAATGTCAATAGAAAAGGCTAAGCCCGAAAGGCTTAAATTCGGCATACCGGTTAGCAAAAAAATGCCCCCCGCCATGGCCGATATTACATAAAGAATGTTGCCAATGTTCATAATAACCGGGCCCAGTACATTGGCGTAGGCGTGGGCACGGTAGCTGTCCTCAAACAAAGCGTCGTTAATTTTTTTAAAGTCGCCCTTGGCCTGCTCCTCGTGCGAAAAAACCTTAATTATCTTTTGGCCGTTCATCATCTCCTGCACAAAGGCCTCGGTTTTACCAACCGATTGCTGCTGCCGAATAAAGTATTTTGCCGAGCCGCCGCCAAATTTTTTAGAAACAAAAAACATTAACGCCACGCCCAGCAGCACTACCAGCGTCATAGGCAGGCTGTAATAAAGCATAATGCCCAGCACGGTTAAAACAATTACGCCCGATTGCAGCAAATTGGGCAGCGCCTGCGAAACCAGCTGCCGCAGGGTGTCAATATCGTTGGTGTAGTAGCTCATAATGTCGCCGTGTTTGTGCGAGTCAAAATACTTAAGGGGTAGGTTCTGCATTCCGTCAAACATCCGGCGGCGCATTTTGTCTAAAAATCCCTGCGTAATGCCGGCCATTAGCTGGGTGTACAGGGTAATTAGCAGCATAGAAAGCACATAAAGCCCAATTAAAACAAAAACCAGGGGCAAAATCTCGGTTTTGGCGGTTTGCCAATTTAAATTGCCGCTGTTTAAATAGCGGGTAACAACCGCCAGCACCTTTTGGGTAAAAATGGCGGGAATAGAGCTTACAACGGCCGAAAGCACAATGCAGGCCATTGTTACCGGCAGCAGCACCGGGTAAAACCCAAACAGCATTTTAAGCACCCGGCCCAAAACGCCAAACCCGGCCGTTTTTTTAGCGGCGCCTTTGGTGCTGCCTTTTGGGGTTGTTGCTTGCTTTTTAGTCATTCTTTTCACCCCCGTTTTGCTGTTGCTCGTAAACCTCGCGGTAAATTTTGCTGCTTTGCAGCAGCTGTTCGTGCGTTCCGGCTGCCGAAAGCCGGCCGCCGTCTAAAACCAAAATTAAATCGGCCTCCTGCACCGAAGAAACGCGCTGCGCAATAATAATTTTTGTGGTTTGCGGAATGTAGGTTTTAAACCCGGCGCGAATAGCGGCGTCGGTTTTGGTGTCTACCGCGCTGGTAGAATCGTCTAAAATTAAAATTTTTGGCTTTTTCAGCAGGGCGCGCGCAATGCAAAGGCGCTGCTTTTGCCCGCCCGAAACATTGGTGCCGCCCTGCTCAATTTGCGTTTGGTACCCCGCCGGAAAGCCTAAAATAAATTCGTTGGCTTGGGCTAATTCGCAGGCCTCTTTTATCTCGCTTTCGGTGGCCTGCTCGTTGCCCCATTTTAAATTTTCCTCTATGGTGCCCGAAAAAAGCACATTTTTTTGCAGCACCATTGCAACGGCGTTGCGCAGGGTTTCCAGGTCGTAACGGCGCACATCAATTCCGCCCACCTTTACGGTGCCGGCGGTGGCGTCGTACAGGCGCGGAATTAGCTGAACCAGGGTGGATTTACCCGATCCGGTTCCGCCAATTACCCCTACCGTGCTGCCCGAGGGAATGTGCAGCTGAATGTTTTCCAGCGCGTTGCGGTCGGCCTTGGCGCTGTACTTAAAGCTAACATTTTCAAAGTCTATAGAGCCGTCCGGTACGGCGGTTACCGGGTCGGCGGGGTTTTGCAGGGTGGCATCCTCGTTTAAAACTTCTGCAATACGCTTCATTGACTCACCCGACATGGTAATCATAACATAAATCATGGAAAGCATCATCAGTTGGATCATAATTTGCATACCGTAGGTTAGCATAGCCGAAATTTCACCCACGCCAATTAGGCTGCCGCCGTTTTCAATAATCAGCTTGGCACCAACAATTAGCACAAAGGCCATGTTAAAGTAAACGCAAACCTGCATCAGCGGGGCGTTTAGGGCAACAATGCGTTCGGCACGGGTAAAGTCGTTGCAAATATCCTTTGCCGCAAAGGCAAATTTTTGTTTTTCGTGCGCCTCACGCGCAAAGCCCTTAACCACCCGCATACCGCGAACATTTTCTTCAATCGATTCATTCAAACGGTCGTATTTTTTAAATACGCTGCGAAAAGCCGGCATGGCCTTTTTGCCAATAAGGGCCAGCCCCAGCACCAAAAGCGGAATAATAACCACAAAAGAGGTTGCCAGAGCCCCACCCATAATATACGCCATAATAATAGAAAAAATAAGCACTAACGGCGCGCGAATGGCGGTGCGAATAATCATCATGTAGGAGAGCTGCACATTGTTAATATCGGTTGTCATGCGTGTAACCAATGAGGAGGTAGAAAATTTATCAATATTTTGAAACGAAAAGGCTTGTACCCGGTTAAAAACATCCTGCCGCAAATTTTTGGCAAACCCGGCCGAGGCCTTGGCACAGGTAACGCCGGCAATACCGCCGCAGCTTAGCGAAATTACCGCCATGCCAACCAGCAGCAGGCCGGTTTTTAAAACAAAGCTTAAATCTGCTCCCGCTTTAATTTGGTTAATAAGGTTGGCGGTAATTAGGGGTATAAAACATTCCATAACCGCTTCGCCCGCAATAAAAATAAAGGTAAGCACCGAGGGGGCTTTGTATTCCCGAATACTTTGCATAAACCTTTTTAGCATTTTTAAAAGAACCTTTCTTTTTAAAATAGTGTTTGCCGGCCTTGGCCGGTGGGCAAAAGCCGCGCGGTGTACAGCTTTGGCTTAAACCAAGCATTTAATGTGTACGGCGTACCGCTTTGGCTTAAACCAAGTATTTAATGCGCACGGCGTACCGATTGGCTCAAAACAAAAATAAAATTCACGCGGCGCCTAAATTTTACTTAAATTAGCAAGCAAAGCCGCGCGGCGTGCCGCTTTGGCCAACCCCGGCGCAAGGCTGCTATGGTGCAAGGCTGCCCCGGCGCAAGGCTGGGCCGGGCTTACATTTTTTCGGCCTAAACCAAAGGCAAAAACCGGTACGGCGGTTGCCCGCCGCCTTTTTTAAAGCAAGCGGCCAAGCCCGCCCCAGAGGGTTAAAATTGGCGCCTTTTACCCCAATTTTGGCCAAAGCCGCTTTGGCCGCAGTGTAATATACATTATAGTAAATTTTTAGAGTATTTTCAAGTAAATTTTTTTAAACCAATTTGTTAAAAAATTCAAAAAAATTGCTTTCTGCGTTTAGTTTGCGCCAAATTGGGCAATAAAATCGGCAAAGCCCAAAAAAAAGGGCTTAAACCGCCGCCGCGTTAGGGGCAAAATTAAAGCTGCACCGCTAAAACAAAGGTTTAAAATGCCCCAACAAAGCGTTGGCTTTAAACGGGGCTTTTGGCTTTTCACGGTTTTATTTGACAACGGTTTTTTGGCATGGTATAATTTTTAATAAGCTATTTAAAATTTTAGGCTTTGTTTTAGGGGGTGGCAGCGTGCTTGCGTTAAAAATTGTTGGCCTGGTGCTGCTGTGCCTTGCGGCCGTTATTTTGCTGCGGGTTCGGCTGCGTGTTTTTACTAAAAGCGAGCACGCCCTTTGTGTAGAGCTGCGCGTTTTGTTTTTGCGTTTTACCCTGCTGGGCGGCAAGCCTAAAAAAGCAAAAAAAGGCAGCGCGCCCCCTAAAAAAGCAAAAAAACAGAGCAAACTAAGCCTGTGGCAGCGGTTTAAAGCCTTTTTGGGGCTGCCCGCCAGCGAGCAGGTGCAAAAGCTGCAAAGCGCCGTGCAAAAAAACGGCGCCGCCAACCAGCTAAAGCAAATTGCCGGCCTTTTAAAACCGGCTTTGCAGGCGGCTGCGGCCGTTTTAAAAAAGCTGCGGGTGCAGCGGTTAAGGCTAAGCTACACCGCCGGGGGCGATGCGGCCGAGGCCGCCGTAAGCTACGGGCTGGCCTGCGCCGTTCTTTACCCGCTGTGCGAGCTGGTGCAGCAGCTGCCAAATACCAAAAAAAATGCGGTTTTGCCGCAGCTGCAGTGCAATTACAACGCGCCGGGCTCGCAATTTTCGTTTGAGCTTGCCGTTTCGGTTCGGGTGGTTTATTTAGCGGCGGCCGGGGCAAAATTTTTAAAGCAGTATTTAAACCAAAAGCAATAACAGTTTTAACAAAATAACGGGGTGTTAGAATGGCAAATAATTTAGAGCAAAGCAACCTGCTTTCGGTGCTTAGCTACACGGCCGATAAGGTTTTGCAGCTTTCTAAGGAAAATAGCGTGCTGGGCGCGCCGGTACAGCAGGGCAGCGTTACGGTTATTCCGCTTTCTAAAATATCAATTGGTTTTGCGGGCGGCGGCTCCGACACGGTAGCCACGGCCGAAAAAAGCCAAAAGCACCCGGCTGGCGCAGGGGGCAAGGTAACCAAAACCCCGGCCGCGGTTTTGGTGCTTAATTTGCAAAACAGCGCGCAGCCGGTGCAAATGCTGCTGCCCGACCCGGCCGCCAACCAAAATTTAACCCAAAGCATTGGCACGGTTGCCGGCGCCGTAAAAGCGCTGTTAAAAAAGAAAAAGTAACGCCGGGCGTTAAAAGGGCTAAATCAAAACGGTTTGTGTAATTGCTTTTGTTTACAGGGTTTAAAATAAACCCCGCCTGCGTGCGGCAAAAATAGCAGCCCTTAGTTGGTATAGCCGCGCCCTGTTACAGGCCGAACTTTGCATAAGTCTTGCCCTGCAACAAACCGGCAACGGCTTTGGCGCATTTGCTTTTGCAAAAGCTGCCCGCAGCAGGAATATAAACAAGGCGCCCAAAAGGCTTTTGGCAAAAAAATAAATTCAAAAAATAAAACAAAATGAAATCGAAAAATGAAATCAAAAATCAAACCGAAAATTGAACCGAAAATCAAACCGAAAAATTGAACCGAAAAATTGAAATAAAACTTTTGGCCGGCGGATTTAGTAAAAAAACAAGCACCCGCCGGCCAACATTTTTCCGCAAACAGCGAGCTACCCGGTTGATTGCGGTATTTTTTTTGCCGTTTTAAATAAAAATAACCTAATAATTATTAAATATTTAATAATTATTAGTTGAAAATAACAAATATCTGTGCTATACTAAATACAATATAGTAGAACGCTACAAGGTAGAATACTACAAGTTTTATTAAAGGGGAATTTACCATGAAACAATATTTAGCCAACAGCATTATGAATATTGCCCTGTTAGGGCACGCCAATTCCGGCAAATCTACCGTGGCCGAGGCTTTTATACATACCGCCGGGGCCAGCGAGCGCATGGGCCAGGCCGGGGAAAAGAATTTAATAATGAATTTTGACGCCGAGGAGCGCCGCCGCGGGGTTTCGGTTTCTACGGCCGTTTTCCCGGTAGAATGGCAGGGCAAAAAGCTGAATTTGTTAGACGCCCCCGGCTTGTTTGATTTTGCCGCCGGCGTGCGGGAGGCGCTGAACGCCGCCGAAACGGCGCTGCTGGTGCTTTCGGGTAAATCGGGCCTAACGGTTGGCGCCGAGCAGTGCTTAGAGCTGGCGCGGGAAAACGGCCGCAGCATTGCCTTATTTATTTCTAAATTAGATTCTGTACACGCCCAGTTTTACGGCATTATGTCTACCTTAGCGGGCAAGTACGGCGCGGCAATTTGCCCGGTTTTTGTACCAATTTGCGATTCGGAGCACCGGGTAACCGGCTTTGCCGATTTAGTGCAAAACCAATTTTACAGCTACCAAAACGGGGCGCTGCAGCCGGTTGACGCCGTGCAGGACGATAATGTTGAATTAATGCGCACCATGCTGCTGGAGGCGGTTGCCGCCGTGGACGAAGCGTTAATGGAAAAATATTTTTCCGGCGAGCCGTTTACCGTTGACGAAATTTTAACCGGCCTGAAAAAGGGTATGCTAAGCGGAGAAATTTGGCCGGTGTTCAGCGGTATAGGCCAGCAGGAGGTTGGCATTTTGCCGCTGCTGAATGTGTTAACGCAAATTGCGCCCACCGCCGGCGAAAAACCGGTGCAGTGCCTAAAGGGCGGGCAGCCGGCCCAGCTGCCAATAAAGGGCGACGGCCCGGCAGCCGCGCTGGTGTTTAAAACGGTTGCCGACCCGTTTGTTGGCAAGCTTTCGTACCTTAAGGTTGTTTCGGGCACCATTGGGGCCGACAGCCGACTGCAAAACAGCCGCACCGGGCAGGCCGAAAAGCTAACCAAGCTAACCTTTATGAAGGCCGGAACGCCGGAGGAAACCGCGCAGCTTACCGCCGGGGATATTGGCTGCGCCGTAAAGCTGGGAGATGTTTTAACAGGCGACACCTTAAGTGCGCCGGAATTTGGCGCGGTTATTAGCAGTATTCCTTTTCCAAGCCCCACCCACCGCATGGCGGTTTACCCGCGCAAAAAAGGGGAGGAGGAAAAAATTGCCGCCGGCCTGGCCCGCTTAATGGAGGAGGACCCCACCCTGCACTTTGCGGTGGACCCCGAAACCAAGGAATCGGTGCTAAGCGGATTGGGCGAACAGCATTTGGATGTTACTATTAGCCGGCTAAAAACCAAATTTGGGGTAGAGGTTGAGCTGCGCGAGCCCAAAGTGGCCTACCGCGAAACCATTCGCGGCACGGTAAAGGTTCAGGGGCGGCACAAAAAGCAATCTGGCGGGCACGGCCAGTTTGGCGATGTTTGGATTGAATTTATGCCGTGCGACAGTGAGGATTTAGTGTTTGAGGAAAACATTTTTGGCGGCAGTGTGCCAAAATCCTACTTCCCCGCGGTTGAAAAGGGGCTGCAGGAATCTATGAAAAAAGGCGTGCTGGCCGGGTTCCCCATGGTGGGGGTTAAGGCCGTGCTGTACGATGGCTCCTACCACCCGGTAGATTCCTCGGAAATGGCGTTTAAAACGGCGGCAGCCTTGGCCTTTCGGGCGGGAATTCCGCAGGCCTCGCCCGTTATTTTAGAGCCCATTGGCAGCCTTACCGTTACCGCGCCGGACGACAATTTGGGCGATGTTATTGGCGACATTAACAAGCGCCGCGGCCGCGTAATTGGCATGACGCCGCTAAGCGGCCACCGGCAGGAGATTTTGGCCGAGGTGCCTATGGCGCAAATGGGCGGCTTTTCTACCGCCATGCGCTCGTTAACGCAGGGCCGCGCCACCTTTACCCTAACCTTTGCAAGGTACGAGGACGCACCGCCGGCCGTTGCTGCCAAAATAGCGCAGGAGCACAAAGCCGAGTAAACGGGGCAAAACAAAATTTAACAAAAAACCGGGGCGGTAAGGCGTTAAGCCTTGCCGCCCCGCTGTGCGCTTTGGGGGTTATAATTGGTTTTAATTGCGGGCGCCGGGCTAATAAAAATAGCGCCGGCCTTGGCTGCCAAGGCCCGCTAAAAAAGTCGCGCTTTGGTAACGCCTTTAACGGGTTTTGTAATTCAGTTTTTGTAAAGGTTAGGCTTTACGGTTTTTTACAAAACCGCCGCAAAACAAACGGCAAGGGTCTGTGGCAAACGGCAAGGGTCTGCGGCAAACGGCAAAGTGTTGCGGCAAACGGCAAAGAGCTATGGCAAACAAAAAGTGTTGCGGCAAACGGGTTACTTAGTGCATTTTAAAATAATGCCGCTGTTGGCGTTTAACTGCAAATTGCCGCCGCTAAAGCTGCCGCCGCAAACGGCGGTAACCTGCAGCGGGGCCTTTAGGGTAAGCGGGGTGCAAACCGGCTCGTTGCTGTAGTTTACGGCAACTAAGTAGCAGCTGCCGTCGGGGCAGGGGTGCTCGGTTAAGCAAACAAAGGGGCTGGGCGCCTCGGCCAGCCGGGTTAGCCCCTGCTTTTGGGCCAGCAGGCGGTAAAGGTTAAAGTATTCCGGCGCATTCTTTTCAAAAAACACGCCCTTGGTTTGCGCCAAGTATTTTTCCAGCGGCAGGGTTAAAAAGTAAACGCGGCCCTTGCCAAGCTGATTGCAGAAAAATACCGGCTCCCCCTTTTCGTTGCGGGCCAAAACCTGCGCGGTAAAGCTACCCGGCGTTAGGGTGTAGGTTGGTAAAACGGGGTACGCCTTGCCGTTTAAAAGAATGTTTTGGGGCTGTGCCGTTTTACAGCGGCAGTTTATTTCAACGCCGGTAATTTCGGGCAGCTGGCGGAACAAGCCGCTGTCGGCCGAATAGTAAAGGGCAGCGCCCTGCTCTACAAAATGCAGCAGCTCATCTAACCGGTTTTTCGGTATAGATTTATTCCCCTCCACGCTGGGAAAAATGTAAAGATCCGATTTTGGAATTGGGTCTACCGCGTAGCAAAAGTTAACATCTATATTTGCCTGAGCGGCTAAAATGTAGGTGGCGCGCAGGGTGTTCCAGTTCATGCTGCCGTCATCCCGCGGAATAATAACGGTGGCCTGTGTTTTGTGCGGCGGCAGCACGCCGCTCGGCAAGGCCTTTAAAACGCTTTGAAACTCGCGGTTTACGGCAACCAGCGGCTTTTCCTGCAGGTCTTTGGTAAAAAAGCCGTAGTCGCTGCCAATGGTGTTCCAGCGGTAGGGGGCGTAGGTTAAGTGGCCTTGGTCAAAGGCGCACCACCACATAACCCCGTGGCAGCCGTGGGCAAGGCTGGCCCAAAGTGCGCCGCGGTAAAAATCGGCCTCGGTTTTTTTAGAGCAGTTCATGTACCCAATGGCCCCAAACTCTTGAATAAAGGTGGGAATTTTTGCAATATCCTCGCTAACCTGGCAGCGAAACGGTAAATCTAAAATCGGTTTCAGGCTGCAAAGCGGGTCGTCGGAGGTTTGAAAAATGTGGTACGGGTGGGTGGTGTGAATATCGCACATCTCGGAAATGTTTTTAAAGTTCGAGGCCGAGCGTTCAATATCCGAATTATCTAACCCCGAAATAATGGGGTGGTTCGGGTCGCAGGACCGTGCCGCGTCGGCAATAAGGGTACACCAAACATAAAAAATGTTGGGATTGTTTTGGCAGCCGGGCAAATGCACCGGCTCGTTGCCTAAGTCCCAGCCTAAAATGGCCGGCTGGCCGGCAAACCGCTTTACAAAGTATTTAACAAACCGTACCTGCCATTTTAAAACCTCCGGGTCGCTTAGCAGCTCGCGCCCCTCAAAGGCAGGGGGGCAGTAGGTGCGAAACGACATATGCCCCGTAATTAACGCAACAATTAGCTTTAAACCGTGCTTTTGGGCTAAGCGGCAAAAAAACTCAAATTTTTGGCAGGCACCCTCGCTAACGCCGGCACGCCCAGCCTCGGTATCGGGCAAGGGGTCCTCGCCAAAGGCGTACTCGTACACCTTGGTGGTGGGCCCGTAAAGGGCGGTAAGGGGTTGAAAAACCGGCCAAAGCGGAAAAACCCGCAAATGGGTAATGCCGGCGTTTTTCAGCAGCTTAAAATCGCTTTCTACTACGCGCTCGTCAAAATCGCGCCACATATTAATTGCGTTGCTTGAGGCCCAGTAGTTTATTCCGGTAAAAAAGCCGGTGTTAAAATTTGCGGTTTGCATAGCGCCACTTCCTTAGTTGACATTTTTTAAGGATATGGTATAATTATAGCGTAAAAATTGGCGAATGAATTGCACTTTTTTAATGTAAAGTTGATGTTTTTTTGTTCGTTTTTCGCGGCATTTTTTGCGGCGGCCAATTTTTTTAAAACTGCCAAAATTGTTTTTAAGGGGGCAGACCATGCAGAGCCAAAAAATTAAGCAGTTAGATTTGCAAAATGAGGAAATTCGCCTAACCACTAAAACCGTTTACAGCTTTTACGCGCACCTGCACAGCTACTACGAGCTGCTTTTGTACCGCCCGTTTAAGGGGCAGGTTACGGTAAACAACCGCGCAATTGTAATGAACTCGCTTACGGCGGTTTTAATTGTTCCCGGCGACCTGCATAAAATTGAGGTGCAGCCGGGGCAAACGGCGCAGCTTATTAAATTAGAGGTAAACCGCAGCATTTTTTTAGGGCAGCAGGAGCCGCAATGCTCTTGCCTGCTGCAAAATTTAAAAGAAAACAGCTTAACGGCCCTTGCTTTTGAGCAGGCGTTGGCCGCAAAAAATGATGCCGACTATTTAAAGCTGCTAATATTATTAATTTGCAACCGCCTGCAGGCGCAGGGCTGCCGCATTACCCCGGTGCGGGAGCTGCTCGGCTTTGCTCTTGCCTCAAGAGCGGCGGCCGTTTTGCAGCAAAATTTTTCGGCGCCGCTTAGCCTTGCTGGGGTGGCAGAAGAGCTAAGGGTTTCTCCGCAATATTTATCTTTAACCTTTAAGAAAAATGTTGGGGTTGGTTTTTCGGTTTACCTAAACCGGCTGCGCCTGCGGTACGCCGCCGCCAAGCTTAGCGGCACAAGCGCCCCCGTTACCGCCATTTGTTACGATTGCGGGTACCAAAACCTTTCGCACTTTTTAAGGAGCTTTAAAAAGCAGTACGGCGTAACGCCGCGGCAGTACCGAAAGGGCGTTGGGCCGCAAAACAATAAGGGGTAAAGGGCTGCATAACAATAAGGGGTAAAGGGCTGCATAACAGCAAGCTTTTACTTTTAGCCGGCTTGGCCGTAAGGCGCGGGTGATAGGCAAGGCCGCGGGTAATAGATAAGATCGCAGGTGGTAGGTAAGGCTGCGGGTGGTAGGTAAGGCTGCGGGTGGTAGGCAAGGCTGCAGGTGGTAGGCAAGGCAAACCGCAGGCATTTTTGTTAAATTGCCAAGCGTTTCAACGCGGCTGTGCTAAAAACAGGGCGCCAAAAAAGCAGGTTCGGGTTTATTCCTGCCTAAAGTAAAAGCCTACCAAACAAAATGCTAAAGTTAAGGTAAATTTTACAATAAAATTAAAAGCTTAAAACTAAAACAAAAGCCTAAGAGAACATAAAAGCCCGCCGTGCAAACGCACGGCGGGCGTGTTTGTTTTAACGCTTAAAGCCTAATAAAACGGCTTGCAGCTTGGCTGCCCTAAGGGCGGGCCAAATAAATTTTTTATTCGGCGGTTTCCTCTGCGGCTGCGGCAGCCTCTGCCTGCGGCTCGGAGGCAGCTTCGGCTTCCTCAGCGGCCGGGGCCTGCTCCTCGGCGGGGGTTTCCTCAACCGGGGCGTCCTCATTCAGGGCGCGAATAGAAAGGCTTACGCGCTTTTTCTCTTCATCAATGCCAATAATTTTAACTTCAACCTCTTGGCCGATTTTTAATTCGTCCTGCGGTTTTTCAATGCGGCGATCGGCAATTTGAGAAATGTGAATTAAACCGTCTACCCCCGGAATAATGCGGGCAAACGCACCGTAGGTGGTCATGTTAACTACCGTAGCCTTTACGGTATCGCCAACGCGGTAATCGCGCAGGAAAATTACCCAAGGGTTGTCCTCAGCCTTTTTGTAGCCCAGGGAGATTTTTTTCTTTTCGGTGTCAATGTCTTTAACATAAACCTCAATGGCGTCGCCAACCGAAACAACCTCTGCCGGGTTTTTAATGCGCTGCCACGAAAGCTCGGAAATGTGCACCATGCCGTCTACCCCGCCAAGGTCAACAAACGCGCCGTAGCCGGTTAGGGATTTTACCACGCCGGTGTAAACATCGCCAATGGCAACATTCTCCCAAAACTTTTCCTGCTGAGCTTTGCGCTCCTCGCGCAGTACGGCGCGAATAGAGCCAATAACGCGGCGGCGACGGCCGATCTCTAAAATCTTAAACTGAACGGTTTGGCCCTTTAACGGCTCCAGCGGCTCCCCGCGAGAGGCGGTTGCCTGCGAGGCCGGAACAAACACATTAAAGCCTAAGGCGTTTACAATTAAACCGCCCTTAATAATTTCGGTAACCTTGCCTTCTAAAATTTCGTCGTTTTCTTTGGCGGCTTCAATCTTGTCCCAATTGGCAATATTATCAAACCGGCGCTTAGAAAGCATAATGGTGCCTTCCTGGTCGTTGGTTTTCATAACAATTAAATCCAGCACATCGCCAACCTTTACGGCCTCGGTAAGCTTAACCGAAGGATCGTAAGAAAACTCCTCGGCCGGTACATAGCCGGTTTGCTTGCGGCCAATATCTACCTGAATTTCGGTGGGGCCTACGGCCAAAACAACGCCTTTTACCTTTTGCTCTGTATTTAAAGTGCTGAGAGAAAGCTCCAGCGCCTCCTCAAAGGACATATCCTCTGAAATTTCGGCGCCGATGTTCAGCCCCTCAGTGTTCTTAATTTCCTCTGTCATAGTTTCAATGACCTCCTTAATAATATGCGCGGGGGTGGATGCGCCCGCAGCAACTCCAATGCTCGACGCACCACTGTAGCAGGCTTTATTCAGCTCGGCCGCAGTTTCAACTAAATATGTTTGCTTACAATAGCGCTTGCTTATGTCGTAAAGCTTTTGGGTGTTGGAACTGTGCCGCCCGCCAATAATAATCATAACCGTAGATTGCCGGGCCAGTAAAGCCGCTTCGTGCTGCCTTTCGGCAGTTGCATTACATATTGTATCAAAAATTTTGGCCTTTGTACATACCTTTTTGAAAATTTTTTTTGAATTTTCCCAAATATTTTTATTAAAAGTTGTTTGCGCCACTACGCATAAGTCATTTTCAACAAAATTGTTGTGCAGTGTTAATAATTTTTCAAGCTCCTCGGTGTTGGAAAAAACAAAAAACGGCCCGTTAATGTGCCCGGTAATGCCCTGCACCTCTTGGTGCGTCGGGTCGCCGGCAATTAAAATAACCTTTCCGGCGGCCGAATTATTTGAAACAATTTGGTGAATTTTTGTAACAAACGGGCAGGTGGCGTTGGCAACTCCGCTGCAAACCTCGGCGGCGCGCTTTTCTACCGCGGCGCTTACCCCGTGGGAGCGCAGCACCAAAACCTCGCCTTTTTTTACCTGCTCCGGCTGCTCTACAATTCTAACGCCGCGCTCGGCCAGCTCGTTTACCAGCTGCGGGTTGTGAATAATTGGGCCAAGGGTGCAAACCCTTTGCCCCTGGTCTAACAGCTGCAAAACCATTTCTACCGCGCGGCGCACCCCAAAGCAAAAGCCGGCGGTTTTGGCTAAAGTAATTTTCACGGCTTTTCCTCCCAAAGGGCGGTAATCTCGTTCATAATCATGCCGGTGGTGCGGCGAATTTTAGCGCGCTCGGTTTCCTCCAGCTCGGCCGCGGCGTTTAGGTTTAGCACCGGGCCAATGTGAACCGCCACCCGGCAAAAGGCCCTGGCGCGGCCGCTGCTGTACCGCAGGGAAACGGGTAAAACCGGGGCGCCGGTTTTTTGGGCAATAAGGGCGGCGCCGGCCTTGCCCCGGCCAAGCGCTTGGCCGTTGCCGCGGGTCCCCTCAGGAAAAATGCCAAAAACCTCGCCCTTTTCTAAATAGCGGCAGGCCTGCTCAATGGCTTCTACATCCCCTTTGCCGCGCTGTACGGCAAAGCTGCCCAGCTTTTGAAACAAAAAGCGCGAAATCGGCGAGCGAAACAGCTCCGCCTTGCCCATGAAGTGAATGGTGCGGCGAAAAACAACCGCTAAAATAAAAACATCGGCAATGGAGGTGTGGTTGGCGCAAAGCACAAACCCGCCGTTTGGCGGAATATGCTCTTTGCCGGTTATTTTTAGCCGAAAAATTAGCCTTACAAACGGGTAAACCAACAGGCGAATAATGCGGTACAGCAATAAAATTCCCCCTTAATTTTGCTGCAGCTGCCGCTGTACGGTTTGCAGCAGCAGCGCTAAGGATTGCTCTAAATTTAAATCCCCGGTATCTACCAAAACGGCGTCGGGCGCTTTACAAAGCGGGGCAACCGCCCGGTGCATATCGTTATAATCCCGCTGGGCAACATCCTGTTCTACCTGCTGCAGCGGTACATTCTGCCCCTTTTCGGTAAGCTCCAGCCAGCGGCGCTTGGCGCGCACCTTAACCGGGGCGGTTAAAAATATTTTGCAGCTGGCTGCCGGCAAAACAACGGTGCCAATATCTCGTCCATCCATTACAACAAAGTTGTTTTGGGCAATGCTGCGCTGCATTTCCAGCAGAAAGGCGCGCACCGCCGGCAGCGCCGAGCATTGCGAGGCCATTTGGGCTACTTCGGGCGTTCTTAGCTCGCTCAAAACAACGGTGCCGTCCAGCAGCACCTGCTGTTCGCCGTTTTGGTGCCGCATGGTAACCGTGGTGTTTTTTAAAACCTCGGCCACGGCGGCCTCATCCTTGCAGGTTACGCCTTTGTTTAAAAGCTTTAGGCCAACGGCGCGGTACAAAGCCCCGGTGTCTACATAAATACAGCCCAGCTCCCGGGCCAACATTTTTGCCAGCGTGCTTTTGCCGGCTCCGGCCGGCCCGTCTATTGCAATTGCTTTCATAATCCTTCTCCAAAATTTAAAAATTTAAGCCCTTGGCGGCGCAGTAGCCGGTAGCAAAGGCAATTTGCAAATTAAATCCGCCGGTAAAGCCGTCAACATCCAACAGCTCGCCGGCAAAGTAAAGCCCGTTTATAAGCTTAGATTGCATGGTTTTGGGGTCAACCTCTTTTACGCTAACGCCGCCGCGGGTAATAACCGCCTGCTCCAGCTCGCCAAAGCCGGTAATATGTAAGGGCAGCGCCTTAACGGCAGCGGCCAGCGCAGCCCGCTGCGGCCGTGTAACGGCGTTTGCTTTTAAAGAGGGGGGCAGGTGCGCCGCCTTTAAAACCGGGGGAATAACCTTTTGCGGCAGCAGGTGGGTTAAAATGTTGCCAAGGTCCTTGTTCGGCTCGGCGTCAAAATCACGCTGCAGGCGTTTTTCCAGCTGCGGGGGCTGTAACGCGGGTTTAAAATCTAACACGGCAACCGCTCCATCGGCCGTTTGCCCCCGCATGGCCGAGGAGGCGCTGAGCACCAGCGGCCCCGAAATGCCGGTGTGGGTAAATAAAAGCTCCCCCTGCTCGCTGTAGCAGGGCTTTTTAGCGCCCTGCTCGGTTACGGTCAGCTTAACATTTTTTAAGGTAAGGCCGGCGGCAAAGCTACAAAATTCCTCTAAAATGGTTAGCCCGGTTAACGCGGCGCGAGGGGGCAATACGGTGTGCCCCAACTGCGCGGCCATGGCAAAGCCCTCCCCGGTGGAGCCGGTTGTGGGGTAAGAAAAACCGCCGGTTGCCAAAATAATTTGGCTGCAGGGGTAAAATTGGCCGGTTTGGCTTGTAAACCCGGCAACCGCCCCGTTTTGCACCGTAATTTGCTTGGCGGCCGTTTGCACAAAACGCACCCCTGCTTTTTTGGCGGTATTAACTAAGGCGTCGGCAATATCCATTGCTTTTTCCGACCGGGGAAACACCCGGTTGCCACGCTCGGTTTTTAAAGGCACGCCGGCTTTTTCAAAAAACAAAACGGTTTTTTCGGCACCAAATGCCGAAAAAGCGGAATATAAAAACCGGCCGTTGTGCGGCACATGGGCAATTAGGCCGGCGGTGTCGGCCGCGTTGGTTACATTGCAGCGGCCCTTGCCGGTTACCAAAATTTTTCTTGCCGGGCGGGGCATTTTTTCAAAAACCGTTATGGCAAACCCCCGCTCGGCCGCCGTGCAGGCAGCCATTAGCCCGGCGGCGCCGCCGCCAATAATTGCAACTTGCTGTTTCATAAAAAATCTCTCTTACAAACAAAATAAAGGCAAAAGCGCCGGCCGCAAAAACGCAGCGCAGCCAAAGCCCCTTGCCAAAAAACAAAAAAGCGCAAAAAACCAAAACGCTTTGCAAAAACCGTAATACAAGCCCCGCAACAAAAGCCCTTTACAACAAAAGCCCCCGCAGCACCCTACAATAAAGCGCCCCGAAAAAAGCACTTTGCCAAAAACACTTTTGAGCAAAGATATTTTGGAGCAAAAACATTTCGGAGCAAAGGCGCTTCGGAGCCAAAGCCCCTTGCGGTAACAGCGTGTTAAACGGTTTGCCGCAAAACAGAGCAAGAAAAACTAAAGGCGGCCATTTGCCCGTTGGGCGGGGGGAGGCGCTATTTTTTTAACAGCCGACTTACCGTGCGGTGAAAGCGGTTTAAATAAAGCGGCGCCAGCTGGCCCAGCAGCCGGTCGTAAAGCAAAAACACCGCGTTGGCCGCCAACCAAAATACAATAAGCGCCGCCCGGCCAAGGCCGGCTAAATCGCTGTAGGTAACGCCAAACACAAAGGTAGAAAGCAGGTACACCGCCAGCAGGCTTACCTGAAAGCCCAAAAGCTTGCAGCCGTACTCTAAAACGCGGTTGGGCAGCTTTTCGTACAGCGCTTTTAAAATAGGGTAAAAGCCAACGGCAAAGGTGTAAACCAGCTTACACTCCGGCTCGCAAAAAACCATTACCGGTAAAACCGAGGCCAAATAAACCAAAAGGCCGTACAGCCGGCCAAATTCTAACACCGCAACCATAACGGCCAGCGAGGCCACGCAGGGCACGGCGTAGGTAAGGTAGGGGAAGTACCCAATTAGCATTAAAACCGTTGCCAGGGCGGCTAACATTCCGCCAAAGGCAATTTTTTTTGTTTTCAACTGTAAACACCTGCCCGGCTAAAATCAGCAGCAGCGAATTAAATCGCCGCCCATGCACTCGCAGCAGCAATCGGCGCACAAAAGGCCCTGGCAAACATCGCAGGCGCTGCAGCCGCCCATATTGTCGCCCGTGCGGTAAGGGTTTTGCCCAAACCCGCCGGCGTAGCGGTTCATGCGGTTTAGCGCTTCGCGGTATTCGGCGTTGCCGGGGTCCATTCGGCAGGCGGTAGAAAAGCTGGTAAAGGCGTTATCAAACCAGCCGCGGCGATATTGTACCGAGCCGTTTAAAAAGTACCATTCGGCGTCCCGCCGTTCGGGGGTCACGCCGTCTAAAAGCTCTTGCGCCTCCTCCAGCCGGCCTTGCAAAATTAGGGTGCGAATGTCGGGGAAATTAGAGGTCCGGCTGCTGCCGGCTGCGGAGCTGCCGCCCCCGCGGCGCGCGTTCATAATAGCGTCGTACGCCTCGTTAATTTCCTGCATTTTTTCCTGCGCTAAATCGGCCATTGGGCTGTCGGCGTAGTGGTCGGGGTGGTACTTTTTGGCCAGCTCGCGGTAGGCTTTTTTAACTTCTTCATCGGTGGCGGTTGGCTGAATACCCAGTACGGAATACGGATCCTTGGTCATTTTAAATTCTCCTTAAACAGGTGCGCGGCGCTGTTTTGCAGCCCCAGGTAAATAATGTTGCCTAAAATATTTTTAAACCGTTTTATTTCAATAAGCTCAAAGGCCTCGGCCGCACCGGCCGCGCTAATGTTTAAAAGCGGCAGCACGCGGGCCTTTAGCGGCTGTAATTCAACCCCGCTGGCAAACTCCCCTGCCAAGGGGTTAAACCGGTTTTGTTTTAAATCCTTTTTTAAATCGGCAGCGGCATCAATTAAGTAGATCCAACGACCCAGGCAGTAGCCTAAGCGCTGCAAAGCGCGGGTTTCCTGCCCTTTGGGGGCGCAGGCCGCAAACAAAGCCGAAAGCATTTGGGCGGTGGGCTCGGCGGCGGCGTCTACCCCGGGGCTTTTTTGCAGCTCTACCTGCTGCTGCGCGGTAATGTACGCGGCAATTTTTTGCGCTAAAAGCGGAAAATCGGCGGCGGCCTTACGGTGCGCCTTTTTTAAAAACAGCCGTAAAAAGCGGTAAAAAAGCGATTTTAGCGGCCCTTCGTCGGCAATATTGTCGCTCATCTTGTAGTAAATTAACAGTACGCTGGCGGCGGCCGGCAGGGCTAAAGCCTCGCCGTTTTCGCTGCCTTGGCTTAAGTAGCTGCACTTTTTTAAGGGGTTGCAAACGCAGCGCTTTTTTTCAAGACAAATGGGAAGCTCCTGCTGTGAAAGCTGCAGCAACGCCAAAAAGGTTAGGTCGTAGCTTAAGGTAAGCCGCAGCCCCCGCCCGTAGCGGTGCCCAATTTCTTTACAAAGGGAGCAGTAAACAGCCTTGTAAGCGTCAAATTCCTTAAACCGCAGCTCTGGCTTATACGGTCGAACATACCCGAACAATGCCGCCCCTCCCAAAATTATATTTACCCTTATTTTACTGCATTTGTGCCAAAAAAAATTGAATAATGTGTAAATATTTAAAGGGGTGCCGCCTAATTTTAAGGCGCGGCGTTTTTGCGGCGCACTTTTGGACCGGCCGGGGCGTAAAAGCACCGGTAAGCGCGTTTGCCGGGCGGCGGGTGAACGCCAAAACACCAAGGGTTTTCCGCTTGGGTAAATTTAAATAAACCTTTGGCCCGCTTTAAACGCCGAGCGGCAGCCAAACCCGTAAGGCTTTAAATGTTTTAAATGTTGCTTGCCAAGGCTTTTTAAAAAATTGGTTGGGCGGCGTGCGGCGGTTGGCCGGTTTTTGGCCCTTTGCCGCCCTTTACGGGCCGCCAAGGGGTACGAATACGCCTTTGGCGAAAACCCTTTGGAGTAACCTCTTTGCACAATATCCCGGAACCAAACGGCAAAAAATAAGGGGCGAAACGGCAAAAAAATAAAGGGCCGCCGGCAAAACACCTTGCCGACAGCCCCTTTGGTACTGCATTATTTTTCTTCTAAATTAAAGCGCTTTTTGAAACGGTCTACACGGCCGCCGGTATCTACCAGCTTTTGCTTGCCGGTGAAGAACGGATGACATTTAGAGCAAATATCTACACGAATTTCTTTTTTGGTCGAGCGAGTTTCAAATTCAGCACCGCAAGCGCATTTTACGGTTGCAACATCGTATTGCGGATGAATTCCCTGTTTCACATCGGTCACCCCTTTCAAGATATAGAGTGAACTTAACCGGCCAAAGCCGGGAGCAGTCCTGTACCATGCTATATTACCACACTTTAGGCCGAAATGCAAGGGGAAATTTTAAAATAAGCAAATTTAACAATTTTATTTTTCAAAATCGGACGCTTTGCTGTAAATTCGAACCTCAAAAAGCTTGGCGGTTTGGTGGTCGGCAGAATCCAGCACCGTAATGCGCACCGCTTTGGCCGTTTGCGGGGTAAAGCTTAAGCGCATTTGCCGTAAAAAGTTGTGCTGCACGGTGCCAACCGTTTGCCAGCCGCTGTTTGTAAGCAGCTCGGCCTGCAGCTTTGTGGCCGTTTTGCCAAAAAACGGAACTTCGTAATAGGAGTAAAACGGGCGAAAAAGGTCGGTGTCGGTGGTAATTTGCAGCGCCCCCACCGTGGCCGGCTGCGGCAGCGTTAAGGTAACGCTTTGCGGCAGCCCGCAGCAGGCGTACCAGCCGTTAGAGGCTGTGGTAGTGTCGCGCAGCAAGCCGTTTATTAGGTTCTCCGGTTTAGGGGTAACGGTGTGCGTTTTTTCAAAGCAGCTTTCTAAAACCTCCTGCTCGGCTGTGGCCGTGGCGGTAACGGTGCAGCCGCGGGCAAGGTCCTGCTCGTCTTTATTTTTTAAGTCCGGTGCGGTTTGGTCATCTAACAAAAGCTGCTGCAGCAGCAGTTTTAGGTGCTGTTGCCCAAGCGTGCGCGGGGTGGCGCCGTACTTTTTGCAAAGGGCCGCCGCGGTGCCAACAACCTGCCCTAAGGTGGCAATGGTGCTTTCTACCCGGGTAGAGCCTAAAGCGGCGTGCGAAACCGAGATTCCGCGGGAGGCCACAAAAAGGTTTAAAATGTTTTTAGAATACAGGCACCGGTAGGGAATAGGGGTGGGCGGCACCCGTGTGTTGCTGAAAAACGGCCCCTCGCTGCCCGAAAAAATGCCCTTTACATGGTGCAGGTCTAAATTCCAGCCGCAGTAGGCAACCGTGTCGGCAAACTGGCGGTTGCAGTTAAAGTCGTTGTAGCTCATTAAATAATCGCCAACAACGCGGCGGTTTTCGCGCTTGGCGTTAAAAATAGAAAGCTTGGTAATGGCGTAGTTTGCGGCCTTTTCTTTTAACGGGCTGGAATTTTTCAGCCAGTCAAAATAGCCTAAGGTTAGGCAAAAAAGCTCATCGCGCGTGTGCTCGGCATCGTAAAGGTCGTCAAAATCGTTGCGCTGTTCCAACCACCATTCCGAGCTGTGCAGCCGTTGGGCGTTGCGGCAGAGGGCTTCGCCCTCGGGTAGCTTGGTGGCAAAATCCGGCAGGGTAAAGGGGGCGGGGCGGCCAATGTCCTCGGCGTAAAAGCCGGTAAAGGCAAGGGTGTTTTGCTTGGCGCGCCCGCGTAAACAACCGCTCATGGTCATCAGGTCGCCGCTTTCGGGGGCAACGCTTTCGTTTAGTTCATGCCGCCCCTCGCGCCCAATGCGGTACAGCGCGCCGGCGTAGTAGGCCAGCCAGCAGTCGCCGGTGCAATCGGCAAACAGGGGGGCCGTAAAATGGCTTTTTTGCAGGGTGAGCGTGTTGGTACATTCAATTTCGGTAATGCGGCTGTTCTCGGTTTTAGCCCCCGTGCAAAGGGTGTTGGTAAACAAGGTCAGGTTTGGCTCCGCCGCCACTAATTTTTCCATGGCACCCTGCCAGGTAAGCCCAAAACGGTTGCGTACACATTTAATTTCGTTGGCAATGCCGGTTTCCTGCGCGCCTTCGTTCGGGCCGCCGGCGCCGTCTAACCCAACGGTGCCCTCGTCCGAGGCATTGCCGCCTACAACGGGTCGGTCTTGAATTAAGGCAACCCTTAACCCCTTTCGGGCGGCTGCAATTGCCGCCGGTACGCCGCCCGGGCCCCCGCCAACAACAATAAAATCAAAGTTCCCGCCGTTTTGTATTTGCTGCGAAAGGCCTTTTATTTCGGCCCGCTGCCGCAAAAAGCGCTCCGGCTCCCCGGCCGGAAAAAAGTCCATGTTGTTGGTAACAATAACCGCCGCCGCGCGGGAAAGCCAGCCGGTTAAATCCTTTAAAGCCAAGGGGTGGGTGCCGGCGGGCAAATAAAGGTCGCCGGCAATGTCCCAGTACCAGCTGTATTGCGGGCGGGCGCCGCAAACGGCCGGCAGCGGGCTGCCGTTTATCAGCAAATTAAATTTTCCCGGCGAAAAGGCCGGTTTCCAGTTTTTGGTTCGCACAAAAAAGCGGTAGGTGCCCGGCTCAGTTAAAGTAAACTCGGCTACGGCGTTTTCGGCCGGCTCGCCCGGGCGGTTGCAGGCAATTAGGTAGGGCAGGGCGGTTTCCCGCACAAATTGGGTGTCTAACTGCCAGCTGCCGCGGGTTTTAAAATCGGCGGCGTCGATCCATTTGGTTAACATAAATAAGCTCCCCCTTAAAGGTTTTAGGGCGGTTTTTGTTTTTGCCCTTGCATACTTTCATTATAGCTGATATAATAAAACAAAACTTTTAAATTGTGCTTATTTTCTTTAAAAAGTGGTGATATTTATAAAAGAAATTGCTTTAAAACAAAAAGCCGACGAAATTGCGGCCTTAACCCGGCAGTTGGAGCAGGACCTAAATTTAAAAATTATTATAAACGACCGCTATTTGATTTTAAAAAGCACCCCGTTGGGCGAGCTTGAAAATGTAAACGCCTGGCACCTAAACCCCTACTGTTTAAAAATAAAATCTAATCGCCGGCTGCACGCGCGCTGCGTTTACTTAAAACGGCGGTACGACGCCGGCTGCCCGCCGGCCGCCCCCACCGAGGTTTGCTGCTATTGCGGCGTAAAGGAGCTGGCCGAGCCGGTAACCTTAGGGGGCGTTTGGTTTTTAACGGTTTTTATAACCGGCTTGCAGGGTTCGCTTGACCCAAATCTTTCCAAAATTTTAGCCGGGCGCACCGGTACGGCTTTGGCAGATTTTTTAAAACTGCGCCAAACTGCCCTAAAGGGGGCAACGCCCGCGCAGCTGCAGGGCTTTAAAATTTACCTGCACACGCTGGCGGTTTTGCTGCGGCAATATTTGCAGCTGCTGCCCGCGGCGGGAAACTGGGTAAATCGGTTTGAAAACGGGGGGACCGATTACATTCGCAAAGCCTTAGATTACATTACAGCCGAGGCTGCCAAGGGAATTTCTACCGCCGAGGTTGCCGCGCACTGCCACCTAAGCCAAAGCTACCTGCAGCATTTGTTTGTAAAGCAGCGCGGCCACGGCGTTGGGCTAGAAATTCGGCGCGCCAAGCTGACCCCGGCCGCTGAGCTGCTTTGCACCACCAACCGCTCGGTAAGGGAAATTGCGCTGGCCTGCGGCTACCGCAACAGCGATTATTTTTCTACCGCCTTTCGGGCCGGGTTTGGGCAAACACCGCTGCAATATCGCCGCCGGCACCAGCGGCGCTAACGGTAAAAGCAAACTAAAAAAGCGCAAAGCCGGCGGTTTTTCAAGGTATATAGGCGAATTATATATAAGCTATAAGCCAAAACAGCTGTCGCAAAAATGGCAGAAACTTACTATTTATTACATTGTAATTAAAAAAAATAATCAATATAAAAAGCAGCGTGTGGCAAACGCTGCTTTTTTAAATAACTTTAATGTCGGTTTAAATTTTAGCTAACCGCAGCACCGCTAAACCAGCCTGAAAAGGGCAGAACAACGGCCTTTTTGCCCTTTGGCCCTGTACGGCGCCGGCGGCTATTTGGCCAACGCTTTTTGCACCAGGCCTTTTACCCCGCACCGAAAGCTTAGCAGCGTACCGGCTGCGGCCCCAACCGCCGCCTGCAAAATTTGGTAGGGCAGCTTTAAAAGGGCGTATTCCGGCGTGCTGTAAATAAAGGCACGGCCCAGGCTGTAGCCTACTACCATAATAACGGCGCCAACCGTTACGCCCAGCCCGGCCGCCAGCACCGGCCGCTTTGGCAAAATCCGGCGGGAAAACAGCGAAATTACAACAGCCTGCAGCCCGTGCGTTAGCAGTGAAACAAACATGGGCGCCGGGTAAAAGAATAAATCGCCCAAAAAGGCCCCTACGCCCCCAACGGCAAAGGCGGCAAACGGGTCCAGCGCAATGGCGGCGGTGCAAATAACAACATCGTTTAAATAAAGGTGCCCGCCCGGCACCGGCACCCCAAAGGAGCTTAGCGCAACATTGAGCGCCATAAACAAAGCGGTAACGCACAGCCAAACGGTTGTTTTTTTAGCAGAAACATTTTTTTGCGGCATTTTAGATTTCCCCTTGTAATTAGAATAACTTTATTATACAATAATTTTGGTGATATAAAATAATCAGAAATGGAGAAAATTATAATACCAGATGAAATACTGCATACAAAAAAACAACCGCCCGTTTTACCTGCAGCTTTATCGGCAGGTGCGGGACGATATTATTAACGGCCTGTACCCCTTTGGCGTAAAGCTGCCCTCTAAGCGGCTGCTTTCGGAGGAGCTGGGGCTTAGCGCCGTAACGGTTGAGCACGCCTACGCCCTGCTTTGCGAGGAGGGGTACGCCGCAGGGCGCGAGCGCAGCGGCTATTTTGTTGTTTTTAAACAGCAGGACGGTTTTGCCGCCGCAAGCCTGTTAAAGCCGGGGGCAAAGGCTCAATCCCCTGCTAAAAGCAGCGGCCTTGAGCCGAAAACCCCAAAGCCGCCGGCACCAAATTACCCCGAATTTCCCCTTTCGGTTTTAAGCAAAACCATGCGCCGGGTGTTAACCGAGTACCACAGCGCTATTTTGCAAAAATCGCCCAATTCGGGCTGTTTAGAGCTGAAAATTGCTTTAAAAAACTATCTGGCGCACAACCGGGGCATAACGGTTTTGCCGCAGCAAATTGTAATTGGCGCCGGGGCCGAGTATTTGTACGGCTTAATTTTGCAGCTGCTGGGCCAAAACCGGGTTTACGGGCTGGAATTTCCGGCTTATGAAAAAATAGAGCAAATTTACACGGCGGCCGGCGTAACCTACGAGCGGCTGCCCTTGGGGCCAGACGGAATTCAAACCGCCGCCCTGGCCGCTACGGCCGCCACCGTTTTGCACACCACGCCGTACCGCAGTTTTCCAAGCGGGGTAACGGCAACGGCCAGCAAGCGGCACGAGTATATTCGCTGGGCGGGCAGCGGCGGCCGGTTTATTTTAGAGTCGGACTACGGCTCGGAATTTTCGGTTTTTGCTAAGCCGACAGAAACCTTATTTGCCCTTTCCGGCAAGGGGAATGTAATTTACTTAAATACCTTTTCTAAAACCATTTCCCCGGCTATGCGAATGAGCTACATGGTGCTGCCGCGGCAGCTGGTAAAGCCCTTTGAGCAAAAGCTGGGCTTTTACTCCTGCACGGTACCAACCTTTGAGCAGCTGGTTTTAACCGAGCTGCTGGAGAGCGGCAGCTTTGAGCGGCACATTAACCGTGTGCGCCGCGCCAAACGCAGCCGGCTGCAAAATTTGCCCGAATAAACAAAAATTGCCCCCGCGGCAGGCTTTGGCGGCCGGCCGCGGGGATTGCTGTTTTGTTTAGGTCTTTGGGGCTATTTTAGCACGGTGCCGTCGGCCAAGGTAATAGTGTAGCCGTTAAAGTTAATGGTGCCGTTGTTGGTTAGGCTGGTAAGGGTGCAGTTGCCGGTAAGGTTCCAGGTGCTGCCCTTTTCTACCGTAACAACGGCGTTGTTGGCAACGGCGGTGCCGTTTTCGGCGTTGGTTACAATGTTAACGGTGCCGGTTAGGGTGCTGTTGTTTTTTAAGGTTAGGTTTAGGGTAGAAATGGTATCTACAATAATGTTGCCGGTTAGGGTTTGTTTGCTGGCGGTAAATTCAACCTGCGCGCCGTTGCTGCCCGCCGTGCCCCAGCCCTTGGTGGCCGAGTTGCCAACTATGCGCAGTAGGGCGCCGTTGGTTGAAGTATTTTTAAGGGCTACCCCGGTAAGGCTTAAAACGCAGTGGGTGTTGGTTACATAAAACAAATCGCCGTTTTTGCCGGTTAGGCTGCCGCCTGCCATGCTAAAGGTAGAGGTGCCAATATCGGCGTCGCCGCTCATAGATTGGTAGATCATAACATTATGCACATTCTCGGCCGAGCTGGAGCCCTTTGTGCTGCTCATATTCCCGGTAACGGTGCAGTTTTCCAGCGCAATAGAATTTTTGCCCTCTATTACCAGCGCTTCGGAGTTATTAGCTGTAAGGGTGGCATTTTTTACGGTAATGTTAGCGGTAGAATAAACGGCGGGGGAGTTGTAGCCGTTTGAGGTGTAGCTGCCGCCGGTTACCAAAACGGTTCCGCCGTCCCGGTCAGACCGAATGGCCGCCGAGGAATTGCCCGAGGTGTTTACCGTTAGGTTGTTGGCGTTGGTGGTGCCGCCCCCGGTGGTTTGAATACCGCCGGAATTATCGGCCGTGGTGGTAATGCTGCTGTTAGAAACGGTTACGGTTGTGCCGCTGCCGTAGCTAAAAACGCCGTTGCCGTTTTGGGCCGACGAGGTAATTTTGGCGTTGTTTAGGGTAACGGTTGCGCCGTTGGTGGCAAGCAGCGCGGCGTTTACCCCGTAAAAGTCGCCGTTTTCGGCGTTAGAACTGCTGCCGGCGCTTTTGTTTACGGTAATGCCTTCTAAGGTGGCGGCAACGCCGTCTACCCGCAGGGCGTTTTCGTTGTTGCCGGTAGAGGTGTAGCTTTCGTTTTTGTAGGTGCCGGCGGTGGTAATGGTGTTGGCAGACGAGCCTTGGTCTACCGTGCCGCTTTGGTTGCTGCCGGTTTGGCTGTTGCTGCTTTGGGTTAAAATGCTAACGCTTTCGGGGCTGCCGCTGCTGTTAAAGGTAACCTGCAAAAGGGTGCCAACGGTAATGCTGCTTACAGCAGCCGATTGCCCGTTTTGGGTAATGGCGGCGTTTGAAAGGTCTACGGTTAAGGTTTCGTCCCCGGCGGTAAAGCTTTCGCCCGGGGCACCGTTCGGTGCGCTATCCCCCTCGGGCGGCTCGGGCGGGGTTTCGCCGTTTAGCGGGGCGTTTTCACCGTTTTCGCCGCTGGCGGCCGAGCCTTGGCCGCTGCCGCTTTGGTTGCTGCCGCTTTGGTTGCTGCCGCCTTGATTGCTGCCGCCTTGAGCGTTGCTGCTTTGGCTGCCGGTTGCGCCCCCGGCGGTGCCGGCCTGCCCGCTGCCGGTTTGCGACCCGGTGCTGCCGGTTGCCCCTAAGGAGGTGTTGCTGCCGGTTTTGCCGCTTGGCTTTGTTGGTGGCTTTTGGCTTTTACCGCTGTTAGATTGCGTACCGCTTTGGCCATTGTTTTCGGGCTTTTGGGGCGGTGCTTTTTTGCTGCTGTTGCTGTTGGTGGAGCCACTGCCTGTGGAACCATTGGCGGAACTGCCCGTAGAGCTGCTGTTGTCCGATTTTTTTGCAGTGGTAGAGGCGTTTGGCTGTTCGGGCGGGGCTTCGCCGCCTGTGTTTTCGCCCGCCTCGCTTAATTCGCCAAGCTGCAGCGTTACGCTGTTGCCGCTTACCTCGGTTACCTTGCCGGTAACGGTTTGGCCGGCGTAATTGCTGCTTTTTTGGCAGGCGCTAAGGCTTAAAACCAGCGCGGCCGCGCAAAGCAAAGCGGTTAGCTTGGGGGTTGCTATTTTTAGCTTTGTTTTTAAAAGGTTTAAACATGGGGTTCTTTTCATTTAAAACTCCTCCTTTGTTTAGGTTGCCTTTATTGTACGCCGGGTAGATTGAAATTAAATTGAAGTTTTTTAATTTTTTAAAAAAAATTTTGTTTTTTTATTTAAAACAAGCAGGCTTAAAATTTGCGGGCCGGGGCGCAGCGCTCCGGCGCTTGCCAAAGACGGCTGCCCGGCAGAGCAAAAAACCGTAACGGCTGTTAAAAAGCGCTTTGGCCGGCAAAGCGTAAGCTTTACCGGCCAAAAGTAAAAAAGTAAAAAATTTAATTTTTAAAAATAGGGCTTAATTTTAAAAATCAAGCCGTTTGGGCGGGGCCGACCTTTTACAGCCTATTTTTGCAGGGGCAGCCGCAGGGTAAAGGTTACCCTTTGGTTTTGGCAGGTAACGCCAATTTTGCCGTGGTGCGCCGTTACAATGGCCTTGGCAATGGCAAGGCCTAAGCCAAAGTGCCCCTCTTTGCCGGTGCGGGCGGGGTCAGCACGGTAAAAGCGCTCAAACAGCTGCTCGCGCTCTTTTTCGGCAATAGGCCCCCCGGCGTTAGAAACGCTGAGCTTTGCAAAGCCGCGCTCGGCAGTTAATTGCAGCTTTATGGGCGCGTTGTTTTGGTTGTGGCTCAGTGCGTTATCTAACAAAATGGCGGTCAGCTGTTTTAATCGGTTTTCATCACCAGCCACAAAAAGCTCCGGCTCAATGCTGTACTTCAGCTCGGTTTGCTGCTCAAACGCAACGCTTTCAAACGGTAAAACCTCGCCGTTTACCAATCGGCTAAAATTTAAACGCTGCATTTGCGGGGTAACCGATTCGGTACGGGCCAGCTCTAAAAGCTGTTTTACCAGCAGGTTCATGCGCTCGTTTTCGTACTGAATATTTTCAAGCCAGCGGTTTGGCCCAACCTCGCGCGCAAGCAGCTCGGCGTTTGCGTTTACAACCGCAACCGGGGTTTTCAGCTCGTGTCCCGCGTCCGAAATAAAGCGGCGCTGGGTTTGGTAGCTTTCCTCCAACGGGGAAACAATTTTTTTGGCTAAAAACACGGCGGCCGCAAAAACCGCCAAAATGCTAACCGCCCCAAAAATTAGGGTGCTTTGAAACAGCGTGGCAATGTTGCCGCTTAAAACGGTATTGTCAATAAACGCTATTAGGGTGTAATTTTGCTTTTGGGTTTTTAAAAAGGCCAAATTGCCGGTTACGCCCTGCGTTTTTTTGCCGGCGGCAATTTGTTGGGCAATGTTGGTCAGCTCGCTGTTAGAATACAGGCTGCCGGAATTGTTTTGCACCTCTAAGGCGGTGCCGTTCTCCGAAAGGGCTACGGCGTAAAAGGTAGAAATTTCAAACTTGTGGTCGTCGCCGGGCGGCTGCTGGGGGTCGGGCTCGCTGCCAGGCTCGCTGCCAGGCTCGCTGCCGGGCTGCCCCTGCTGCATGGCGCCGTTTTCCTCCGGCTTTGCCGGGGCCGAGCTGTTAGCGCCCGCTGTGCTTTGCCCGGCGGCCGAACCGGTTTGCTGCGCGCTGCTATTTAGGGCGTAGGCGCCGGCGTAACGGGCCAGCATTTGGTAATTTTCCCGCCGCACCTCGTAGTAGCTGGAGCCGTAAATAATGCCCAGCGTGCCGGCCAGTAAAAGCACCAAAACCGCCATAATGGCCGCAATAATTTTTATTCTTGATTTTCGAAACATTTTAATTCCCCTTTGCTATTTGGCCGCAGCCTTAGCCCTCGCTTGCTTTTAGCTGGTAGCCAACGCCGCGAATGGCTTTAACGGTTGCCTTAGCGCCAACAAAATTTAGCTTTTTGCGGGTAAACGATAAATAAACCTCCACATTATTGTACTCAGCCTCGCTCTCGTACCCCCAAATTTTTAAGGCCAACTGCTCTCTTGTTAAAATCTGTTTTTGGTTTGCAATAAAATAGGCTAAAATGTTAAACTCCTTTTCGCTCAGCCGCACGCTTTGCCCCGTGGTGGCGCAGCTTAGCAAAAAGGTGCCGGGGTCCAGGGTAATGTCGGCAAACCTCAGTCGGCCGTCCGGCGCGTTCAGGCTGCGGCGGCTCAGCGCCCGCAGGCGGGCCAGCAGCTCTTTGGTCATAAAGGGCTTGGTTAGGTAATCGTCGGCGCCGCTGTCTAACCCGGTTACCTTGTCCTCCAGCTCTGCTTTGGCTGTTAACATTAAAATGGGCGTAGTCATACCGTTTTTGCGCACCGCCCGGGCAATTTCAAACCCGCTTTTTCCGGGCAGCATAACATCCAGCACCAAAAGGTCGTAAATGCCGCTTTCGGCGGCGGCCAGCCCGTCAATCCCGTTGTCGTAGCAGTCTACCTCATACCGTTCCTGCCGTAAAATTTCGCACAGCGCCTGCGCCATGCGGGCTTCATCCTCTACCAATAAAAGCTTCATACCGTCACCGCCAAACAAAAATTTTGCCGTCCTGGCCATTGGCTATTAAAACCATTATAGCATAAAAGCTTGAAGAAACATTGAAAATTTGTGTTTATTTTAAAAACAACCCCAAAACTATTTACATATTGTTCTTGCAAAGCGCGCAAAATAATGGTAAAATAATAGCAGTTTTAGTAAGCAGGTGAGCGGAATGGATATTTTTTTTGAGCAGCTGGTTAAAATAAAAAAAACGGCCGGCACGGTGGCACTGGCAATTGCCCTTTATTTACTGGCCTTTTTGCTGGTGTTTTTTATGGTGCTGCTGGCGCTGAATAAGCCGTTTTTTATGAGCTTTGTTATTTTGCTTTCGTTTTTTGTTATTTGGGGGCTGAGCAAGGCCGTAAAAATGCTGTGTGTAGAGTACGAATACATTATTACAAACGACGAGCTGGATATTGACCGCATTATTGGCAAAGAAAAACGCCGCCGGTTAATTACCTTTAATTTGCGCCGGGTAGAGCAGGCCGGCGTTTACAACGCGGCCGCGGCGGCCCGCCTAAAAAACCAAAGCTTTGGCGAGCGGCACCTTTGCTGCAACCCTACCGACGAAAACCAGCTTTACTTTATTACCCGGCACGCCAAAAAAGGCGCGGTGCTGGTGGTTATTGCGCCGAACGAGCGCATGGCCGAAACCTTAGAGCGGGTGGTGCCCAAAACGGTAATTTACCGGTAGGGCTTGCCCGGCTTTAAACGCCGGCCGGCAAAATTAAATTTTTAGGTAAGTGCGCTATTTTAAAATCCCCGCTTTGGGGGTTTTATTTTTTTAAAGTTGCATATAATTTACATTTAGCACTTGAATTGGGGGGCTTAAAATATTATAATATATTCTGTAACGCTATATCAATGTTATCTTGCCGCATTTAAAAAATCTTGGCGCAGCGTGGCTTAAAAATAAAAGGGAAGGGGCGCGAGGGGTGGAAATTAAAAAACGGATCCTCTTAATTATTAATCCGGTTTCCGGCCGGCGGGAGATTTTAAACAAGCTTTCGCAGATTATTGATAAATTTTGCAAAAACGGCTGCCTGCCCACCGTTGCCTTTACCCAAAAGCGGGGGGACGCGCACCGGCTGGCCCAAACCTGCCCGCCCGATTACGACGCCGTAGTTTGCGCCGGCGGGGACGGTACGCTGAACGAGGTAATTGGCGGCTTAATGGCAGGCGGGGTAAGCCTGCCGCTGGGCTATTTGCCGGTTGGCACCACCAACGACCTTGCCAACAGCCTTGGCATCCCCAAAAATGTGCTTAGCGCGGTAGATTTAATTTTAAATTCTACCCCCGTGCTGTTGGATATTGGCAGCTTTTCCGGCAGATACTTTAACTATGTAGCCTCGTTCGGCGCGTTTACCGAGGCCTCTTACAACGCCCCGCAGGAGGTTAAAAACATTTTGGGCCACGCCGCCTATATTTTAGAGGGCATTAAAAGCCTTGGCAGTATTCGCCGCTGCCGGGTGCGGTTTGAGTTTAACGGCCAACAGCTGGAGGACGATTACATTTTCGGCGCAGTGACCAATACGACCTCCCTAGGGGGAATGATTAAATTAAAACAGCACCTTGTTGCGCTGAACGACGGCGTTTTTGAGCTGCTGTTAATTCGCTACCCCGAAAATTTGCAGCAGCTGAACAAAATTATTGGCGATTTGTTGGCGCAAAACTTTAACGGCGAGTATGTTAAAATGTACCACACGGCCAAAATTAAGGTTTCCGCCTCGGGGGAAATGAACTGGACGCTGGACGGCGAAAAACAGCCCGGCGCGCCGGAAATATTTATTGAAAATATTCCCAACGCCATTCGTTTTTTTGCGGCCGCCCCAAATGCAAACAAAAACAAACAGTAAATAACCGCTGCGTCACCGCGCTGAAAACCCGCGGCAGCGCAGCTTTTGGAGGAAAAACAATTATGTTTACCCGTGATATTGGCATTGATCTTGGAACGGCAAACACCCTGGTTTGCATTAAAGGTAAGGGCATTGTAATGCGCGAGCCTTCGGTAGTAGCCTACGATGTTCGAAACGACATTGTAAAAGCAGTAGGGCAGGAGGCGAAAGAGATGATCGGCCGTACGCCCGGCTCTATTGTGGCAGTGCGCCCGCTTAAGGATGGCGTAATTGCCGACTTTGACGTAACGGCCGCCATGTTAAAAAAGTTTATTCGGCAGGCGCTGCATGGCTCTATTTTTACGCGGGTGCGGGTAATGATCTGTATTCCGGCCGGCGTAACTGAGGTAGAAAGTCGCGCTGTGCACGACGCCGCGCTGCAGGCCGGTGCCAGCAGTGCAAACATCAGTTTAATTCAAGAGCCTAAGGCCGCGGCTATTGGCGCCGGCCTACCGGTGGAGGACGCCCAGGGCTGCATGGTGGTAGATATTGGCGGCGGCACCAGCGAGGTTGCGGTGCTTTCGCTGGGGGATATTGTTACAGCGCAGTCGGTTCGCGTAGCGGGGGACAAGCTGGATGAATCTATTATCAACTACATTCGCAAGGTGCACAATATGTTAATTGGGGAGCGCACCGCCGAGCAGATTAAAATTGAGCTGGGCTCCGCCATGGAATACGAGGACGAGGGCAGCTTAGAAATTAAGGGCCGCAATTTGGTAGACGGCCTGCCGAAAAGCATTGTAATTACGGCGGCGGAGGTTCGCACCGCCATGGCCGATACCGTGGCCCAAATTATTGACGCCGTACACCAAACGCTGGAAAAAACCCCGCCCGAGCTTTCGGCCGATATTATTGACCGCGGTATTACCCTAACCGGCGGAGGTGCGCTGCTGCGCGGGCTGGACCAGTTAATGCAGCAGGAAACAGGGATACCCGTATTTGTGGCGGAAAACCCGCTGGACTGCGTTGTTTTAGGCACCGCGGCCGAGCTGGAGCGGCACGACTTTACCGAAAACACCTTTAAAAAGCTTAAAAGATATTAAAAACTTGCCGGAAAATGCCAAGCCGAATTTTGCGGTGCAAACGCCAGGGCGTGCCGGGTTTAATCGGCTTTATGTACAATTTAAAGTGCGTAGCTTTTAAGTGAAAAATAAAAGTTTGGCTTTAAGCCCGGTTTTTAAAGCCAAAATGCTAAACCCGTTGTAAAATTGGGGGTGAACACAGTGCGATTTTTCTTTCGCAGTCACAAATTTAAAATAATTCTTTCGGTGTTTTGCTTTGTGCTGGTAGCCGCCTTGGTGGCCGGCCTGTTCGGCGGGGCAAGCTCCCCGTTAAACAGCGTGGTGGGCACGGTAACAACCTCGGTACAGGGGATGTTTAAAAGCTGTGAAAACTGGGTGCGGGATCTGGGCAAAAAAATCGGCTCCAACGAGGAGCTTATGCTGGAAAACTCCTCCCTAAAATCGCAGGTAAACAGCCTTACCGAGCAGCTGACCGATTTTGAAAAAGCCAAGCAGGAAAACGAGCAATACCAAAAATATTACAGCATTAAAGAGCAGCACAGCGACTTTTTAATGCAGCCGGCTACGGTTATTTCCCGCAATCAGGAGGACCCTTACGGCTCCTTTACCATTAACAAAGGCTCCTTACAGGGCATCAAAAAAAATGATCCGGTTATTACCGAGGAGGGGCTGGTGGGCTACATATCCGAAGTTAACGCCTCCTACTGCAAGGTAACAACCGTGCTGGATTCGGCCATTAGCTGCGGCGGAATGGATAGCCGCACCGGCGACACCGGCATTATTACCGGAGAATTGAATTTGGCCGAAAAAAATAAAACCCGCTTAACCAATGTGCTGCGCAGCTCCGGCGTTGCGGTTGGCGATTATATTGTAACCTCGGGCGGCGGCGTGTTCCCGGCCGGTATTACCGTAGGCCAGGTAGAGGGAATTCACAACGACAAATTAAACACCGCCTTGTACGCCGAAATTAACCCGGCGGTTAATTTTGCCGAGCTGCGCGATGTTATGGTAATAACCTACTTTAACGGGCAGGGGCAGGCTGTTTCGGGGGCAAAAAAATGATCGTGAACGAACAGCGCCACGCTCCGGCGTTTTACGGTTTGTTGGGGCTTTTAAGCTTTTTGCTGCTGCTGTTGCAGCAAATCCCCTTTTTCAGCCTTAAAATTGGGCACGCGTACCCGCAGCTGCTGTTGGCGCTTTTGCTGGCAATGGCCTGCTTGCTGGGCGAGTGGGTCAGCTTTTGGTACGGCCTTTGCCTGGGTCTGGCGTTAGATACTTTAGCCGGCCGGGCCTCGCTTTTTAACGCCGTTACCTTTATGGTGCTGGCGGTGGCCGTTGGCCTAATTTACCGCTACTGGTTAAACAAAAACCTTAAAGCAGTGCTTTTGGGCGGCCTTGGCGCCTCGCTGCTGTACCACCTTTTAAAGTGGTTTGTTTTGTATGTGCTGCGGGGGGAGCCCGGCGCCGTGCAGCTGCTGTTGTACTACGCGCTGCCCTCGGCCGTTTACACCGGCTTTGCGGTGCTGCCGTTTTACTTTTTGGTAAAACGCCTGCAGCGTCGCTACGCCATAGCGGTGCAGTAAATTCGGGCGCTTGGGGCAACCTTTAACAAAACGCCCGGAGCGCATAAACCCCTTTAAAAGGGGAACAAAAGCCTGTTTTGTAGGGTAAGGCTTGCAAAAAAGCCTTGCAGCCCTTTGCCGGGCTAACATTTATTATTATATTAGATACTTTTTATTTAAACATTTATTATTAATAGGCGCAAAAACCTGCGCCTTAAGAAAGGGGGGCTTTTGGTGCCCAGTAAAGAGGCGGTTTTAAAAAAGCGCGATAAACGCCGAATGTTTACCGCGGTTATTTTGGTGGTGTTAAGCTTTGTGCTGTTCTTTTCCCGCTTGTTTGAGCTGCAGTATTTAAAAGCGGCCACCTACACGGCGCAGGGCAGCGGTATTTCTACCATTAAGGCCCCTATTAAAGCCTCCCGCGGGGAGATTTTAGATTATTACGGCCGCCCGCTTGCCACCAACCGGGCGGGCTACAACCTGGCGTTTAATTACGCCTCTATTAACAAAAACACTTTAAACGATGTAATTGTTGTTTTAATGCAGCTGCTGCAAAATAATCAATCCTGGGCCGACGATTTGCCGCTGAATAAGCAAAGCCCCTATGGCTTTACCGAGGCGGCCGATTCCGACGCCACCAAAAAGCTGTTAAAAAACCTAAAGCTTGCCCACTACGCAACGGCCGAAAATTGCTTTAGCGCAATGGTAGAGCTGTACCAGCTGCAGGGCTACAGCACCGAGCAGCAGCGCCGCATTATGGGCGTGCGCTACACCATGGACCGTGCCGGCTTTTCTATTACCGCGCCCTACACCTTTGCCGAGGATGTTAGCAGCGAGGTTATGACGGTGGTTTCCGAAAATCAGTACTTTGCCGAAAACGGCGTAACGGTTGAAATTGCCTCGTTTCGGGAATACTCGGCCGATTCGGTTGCGCCGCACATTATTGGGAATGTTGGCCCCATTTACGCCGACGATTGGGAAACCTACAAGGAAAAGGGCTACTCTTATAACGATAAGGTTGGCAAAAGCGGCATTGAAAAGGCCGAGGAGGAATACCTGCGCGGGCAGGACGGCGAAATTACCTACCGGGTAAACGCCAAGGGCAAAATACTTTCCTCCACCGTTACCAAGCAGCCGGTGCAGGGTAATACCGTGCGCCTAACGCTGGATAAAACCGTGCAAATGGCGGCGCAAAACGCCCTAAAAAGCACGGTAGAGCAATTAAAAAAAGACGGCATTAATGCCAGCGCCGGCACAGCCGTTGCCGTTAATGTTAAAACCTTTGGTGTTATTGCGGCCGCCAATTACCCCTCCTACACCTACAAGGATTATAAAGAAAACTACCAAAAATTAGCCAGCGACAAAACCGGTAAGCCGCTGTTTAACCGGGCCTTTAACGGCACCTACCCGCCGGCCTCTACCTTTAAGCCGGCCGTTGCCTGCGCGGCGCTGCAGCTGGGGGTTATTACCCCGCAGGAGACCATTACCTGCCGCCACACCTACCGTTTTTACCCCGATACTCAACCGCACTGCATGGGCACTCACGGCGCTATTACCCTAAACCGCGCGCTGGCAAGGTCCTGCAACTACTACTTTTTTGATGTTGGCCGCCGCTTGGGTATTGATAACATGAACAAATACTGCCGTATGCTGGGCCTTGGGGAGTACACGGGGGTAGAAATTGATGAAAGCAAGGGCGTTTTGGCCGGCCCCTCCAGCCGCGAAAAATGGTACGCCGGTTACACCCTTTCGGCCGCTATTGGCCAGTCGGATAATGCGTTTACCCCGCTGCAAATGGCTTGCTACGCCGCTACCATTGCCAACGGCGGCACCCGCTACAAGGCAACTTTAATAGATAAAATAACGGCCTACGGCCAAAACACAACGGTGCTTAAAAACCAGGCCAAGGTGCTGAATAAGGCCGAGCTGAGCCAGTCGGTTATTAACACGGTAAAAGAGGGTATGCTCTCGGTAACCGAGGACGGTACCGGCAGCCGCATTTTTAGCAATTACCCCATTAAAGTAGGCGGCAAAACCGGTACGGCCGAAAACTCTGGCAAGGACCACACCGTTTTTATTGCCTTTGCCCCGTACGACAACCCCGAAATAGCCGTTTCGGTTATTATTGAGCACGGCGAATACGGCACTTACAGCGGTAATGTTTTAAAAAGTATTTTTAACGCCTACTTTTTTACAGAGCTTAATAAATACAGCGATACCCCGTCTTACAAAATTATTCCCTAAGCTTTTAAGGCAATTTTAAAAGGTTATTTTAAAAAGGAGCGGTAAAAAATGAAAAAATTAGCAGCCCTGTTTTTAGCAGCCCTGCTGGCGGCCCTTTGCTGCGGCTGCGGCACCCAAAAAGGGGATGAAAACGCCAAAGCAAGCTCTTCGGCCTACGCGGTAGATATTGCCGCACTGGCGGCCGGCGGCAAAATTCCCGAAATTAAATTTGCGCTTGGCACAAATGTAGACGAATTAAAAGAAAAGTTTAAAGATACGGTAGAGCCCGGCGCCGAGGTAGACGACCTAACCGAAACACAGGGCGAAAAAACCGTTTGGTTAGACGGCGGCAGCGTGCTTTTTTGCTACGAAAAAGCAAAAAAGGAAAACGGCGTTAGCCTAATTGTTGCGCGGGAGTACGCCTACAACTTTTCTATGGGCGGGGTTTACGCGCAGGAGGATGTTATTGCTGCCATGGGCGATTTAAAATACGAAAAATCGGCCGCAACCGATGATGATGTATTTTTTATGCCAACCACGCCGGCCAATTGCGAAAAGCTAAGCTACATTACCGGCCAAAATGTGTTAAACTTTATTTTTGTAGACGGCACCCTTTCGGCCGCCGTGCTGTACAACCCAGAAAACTGGACGGTGTAACGCCTTTAGCCGGGCAAAACCGGTAAATGCGGTTGCATTATTGCTTTAGTTGTGGTATACTATACGGCGTTGGCGCCAATGGCAGAGGTGTTTTTATGTTAAAAACTGCGCAAAAACGCGGGCTCTGCGCGCGGCTTGCAAATTTTTGGTACTACTATAAATGGTACACGGTGGTAGCGCTGGTGGTGGCGGTTACGGTTGCCGTTTCGGTTACGCAGTGCGCCCGCGCCCCAAAGTACGATTATACCCTGCTGCTGGCCAGCTCCGAGGTGCAGTTTTCTACCGCGCAGATAACGGCGTTAGAACAGCAGCTTAGCGCCTACGCTGCTGACCTAAACGGCGACGGCACCGCCAATGTGCGACTGTTAGATTGCACTTACAGCAGCGCCTTTTCTACGCGAGAGGTTGTAAACGGCCAAAAGCAAAAGCTGCAGTCGCAGCTTATGAATAACTCCGGCGCGTTGTTAATAATTACCGACGACGCCAGCTTTAACTGGCTAAACAGCATTACCGAGGGCGGATTTATGGAAAACCTAAACCTACCGCTGAACAATGGTCGCGCGGTAGACCTCAACCTAAACGGCCTTTACACGGCGGCGCAAAAGCAGTGCGACAGCAGTCTGCAATGGCCCAAAGCTTTAAAGATTTCCCGCAGAATTGTTAAAAACACGCTTATAGAGCGTGACGAGAAAATGGCCGAGAATTTAAAAAACAATAACGACTTTTTAAACCGCTTTTTAAGCAATACTAAAGCTTCGTAAAGCAATAAAAAAGGCTTTTAAAGCACAACATTTAGCTTTACCGGTAGGTTTGGCGCTGTGCAAACCCCAAAGGGGCAAGCTACTGTTAGTGGTAATGGCTTGCTGTTAGGGTAAGGCGCCGGCTTAAAAGGCGTCTTTGGCAGGCTTATTTTTGTTTTAGCTTATTGGTGCGTCAGCACCAATATTTGAATTTTTTGAAGGGATGAATGACTATGTCGGGACACTCCAAGTGGAGCACAATTAAAAGAAAAAAGGAAAAAACCGATCAGCAGCGCGCCAAGGTATTTACCAAAATTGGGCGCGAGTTGGCGGTAGTTGTTAAGGCCGGCGGGCCGGACCCAAATGTAAACAGCAAGCTGAAGGATGTTATTGCAAAGGCCAAGGCCGCCAATGTACCGAACGACAACATTGACCGCATTATTAAAAAAGCCGCGGGCGAGGATGACGGCAAGGTTTACGAAAACATTATTTACGAGGGCTACGGCCCCAGCGGCGTTGCCGTGATTGTAGAGGCGTTAACCGAAAACCGCAACCGCACCGCCGGGGATGTGCGCCATTATTTTGATAAATTTGGCGGCAATTTGGGCCAAAACGGCTCGGTTATGTTTATGTTTAACCGCGTTGGCACCATTACGGTAGATGCCGCCGGGCTGGAGGAGGACACCGTTATGGAGGACGCCTTAGAGGCCGGCGCCGACGATTTTAACACCGACGGTGATGTTTTTGAAATTACCACCCCGCCCAACGATTTAGGCAAGGTGCGCGACGCCTTAGAGGCCAAGGGCTACAGCTTTCTTTCGGCCGAGGTGGAGTATGTGCCAACTACCATGACGACCCTAACCGACCCGGCCGACATTGAAAACATGGAAAAAATGATTGATATGTTTGAGGAAAACGACGATGTTCAGGCCATTTGGCACAACTGGGAAATGCCGGAGGAAGAATAATTTTTTAAACTGTGCGGCAGCGCCAAAGCCTGCCGCCGTTACTTAAAAAAGCAAAAATGTGGCCGCCTAAAGGGTAAAATAACGGTTTTTTGCTTATTGCCTTTTAAGGCGCCAATTTTAATAAAAGGTTTTTAAAAGGGTATGCGCCGGGGGTTTAGCCCGGGCGCACGCCCGTTCTGTTTTTTTGCAAAACTTTTTGTGTCACCGCTTGGGAAGGGTGTTTATTAAAAATTGCCGCAAAACGGTTGGCGCGGTTCGGCCTTGCGGCCGCTTTTAACTATTGTTATAAAACGAAAAGGTGAAGTATGAACATTAAATTATCAGACAGTTTTAGCTACAAACGGCTTATTCAGTTTACGCTGCCCTCGGTTGCTATGATGGTGTTTACCTCCATTTACGGCGTGGTAGACGGATTTTTTGTTTCAAACTACGCGGGCAAAACCGCTTTTGCCGCCGTTAATTTAATAATGCCCTTTTTAATGCTGCTGGGCACCGTTGGCTTTATGTTTGGTACCGGCGGCAGCGCGTTGGTGGCTAAATACATGGGGCAGGGCCGGGCCGAAAAGGCCAACCGACTTTTTTCGTTGTTTGTTTATTTTTCGGCCGCTTTGGGTACGGTTATTAGCGTTTTGGCCTTTATTTTTATTCGGCCAATTGCTGTGGCCCTGGGGGCCGACGGCGCCATGCTGCAAAACTGCGTGCTGTACGGACGAATTATTATTGTCGCCGCGCCGGCCTTTATTTTGCAGCAGGAGTTTCAAAGCTTTTTTGTAACGGCGCAAAAGCCAACGCTGGGGCTAATTGCAACCGTTGTTAGCGGCGTTACCAACATGGTGCTGGATGCCCTTTTTGTTGGCGGCTTTGGCTGGGGCATTGCCGGTGCCGCCGTTGCAACCGCGCTTAGCCAGCTGGTTGGGGCGGTTATTCCGCTTTGCTACTTTTTTCGCAAAAACAACAGCCCGCTGCGCCTTGGCAAAACCGGCTACAACGGCAAAGCGCTGCTTAAGGCCGTTACCAACGGCTCCTCCGAGCTTATGAGCAATGTTTCAATGTCGCTGGTAAATATGCTGTACAATTTTCAGCTTATGAAGTACGCCGGCGAAAACGGCGTGGCCTCTTACGGGGTGTTAATGTATGTAAATTTTGTGTTTATTGCGGTGTTTATTGGCTACTCTATTGGCGTGGCGCCGGTTGTTAGCTTTCACTTTGGGGCGGGCAACCACGGCGAGCTGCGCTCTTTGCGCCGCAAAAGCTTTGTGCTAATTGGCGGCTGCTCGGTTGTTATGCTGCTGTTGGCCGAGCTGTTTGGCACGCCGCTGGCCCGCTTTTTTGTGGGGTACGATGCCGAGCTGCTGCAGCTAACGGCGCGCGGGTTCCAAATTTTTTCGTTCTCCTTTTTATTTGCCGGGCTCAGCATTTTTGGTTCGGCCTTTTTCACCGCGCTTAACGACGGGCTAACCTCGGCTCTCATCTCTTTTTTACGAACTTTGGTGTTCCAGGTTGCGGCCGTGCTGCTGTTGCCCCTAATTTTTGGTATTGACGGCGTTTGGTTCTCGGTAGTGGCGGCCGAGCTGGTTGCCTGTACGGTGTCGCTTATTTTTATTGCCGCCAAGCGCAAAAAATACGGCTATTAAAAAAACTGGCCGCGCCTTGCGGCTTTGGGCGGCCAACCAATTGGGCGGGTTAAAATGAAAGTTATTCAATTAAATTTAACAGGCTGCAAGGGCTACTACGAGCTGCACGAAAGAATACGGCAGGCGTTTGATTTTCCCGATTTTTATGGCCATAATTGGAGCGCGTTTTGGGACCTTTTGTGGAGCGAGTGCGACGCCGACCGGGTGGAAATTACCGGGGAGGGCACTTTGCCCGAGTATTTTAAAAAAGACCTTGCCAAGCTGCACGAAATTTTGGAGCGGAAAATTGAATTTCGCAAGCAGTTCCATTTTGCTCCGTTCTCGTACCAGGTAATTAGTTAGGCGGCCGTTTTAAAAAAGTAAAACAGTAGGGGGAAATTGAGAATAATTGCCATTATAATATTGGCCAAGGAGTTGATATTATATGGGATTTTTTCAAACGCTCTCGGCCATTATAACAACAAAAATACAACCCGAAATAGACCTTAGCAGCAATTATAAAGCTTATTACAGTATTGACGATTACCGTCGGTGCTATGAATGTGAAAATGCGCAGGGAAAGCTTTGGGAACTGGACGCACCGGTTGAACCGTGGTACCAGCCAAAGCTGCACGCTTTTTGTCGTTGCTTTATTGCCCGGGCGCTTACGGTAAAGGCTTCAACCGCTACGGCAAACGGTTTTAATGGGGCAGATTGGTTTTTAAAATATTTGGGTCGATTGCCCGAATACTACATTTCGAAAGAATTAGCTGGGGTACTTGGCTGGAAAAAAGGCAAAGCACCCTCCAATTCCTGCCCGGGCAAAATGCTTGCGTGCGGAGAATATAAAAACGATGACGGCCATTTGCCCGCCGCGCCCGGGCGCTCGTGGCAGGAGGCAGATATTAATTACACAAACGGAAAACGGAACGGCCAAAGAATTGTGTGGTCAAATGATGGGCTGGTTTTTGTAAGCTACGACCATTACGAAACCTTTATTGAGGTTATTTAGGAGGGGGATTGTTAAAATGAAAGTTATTCAATTAAATTTAACAGGCTGCAAGGGCTACTACGAGCTGCACGAAAGAATACGGCAGGCGTTTGATTTTCCCGATTTTTATGGCCATAATTGGAGCGCGTTTTGGGACCTTTTGTGGAGCGAGTGCGACGCCGACCGGGTGGAAATTACCGGGGAGGGCACTTTGCCCGAGTATTTTAAAAAAGACCTTGCCAAGCTGCACGAAATTTTGGAGAGAAACGCCGAGTTTTGCAAGCAAAATAATTTTGCTCCGTTCTCGTACCGGGTAATTAGTTAGGCGGCACCGACAGGGGCCGCCGCTTTGGCATTTTTTGCTTTTGGCGCTGCATTTGTAAACAAAATATAAAACCGTAAAACACCCCTTGACAATTGCGCAAGGGGTGTTTATAATAAAAAAGTAAATTGTTAGGGCACTAACAGTTATTCGGCTTTGCAAAAAATGTACGCTGTGTTGGCCGGCGCGCTTTAAAAGCCGGCGTTTGGCCGGGTGTGCCGGTGCCGGGCAATAAAGGGTTTGGCTGCCTGCAGGGGCGCCGGTACGGCCAATTTTGCGCAAGGCCGCAAAAATATAAATAACGCCGGCACCGCCGCAGGGTGCCGGGCTTAGCCGCTTTAAGGGGGAATGTTTTTGGATCCGCAAAATAACATTGGTTTTCAGCTGCGGCTGGTTACCAATTTGGCAAAAAAGCAAATTGAGCAATATATGCGGCAGCAAAATTACGAAAAGCTGACCCGTATGCAGGGCTTTATTATTAGCTACCTTTACCGCAACCAAAACCGCGAGGTTTTTCAGCGGGATATTGAAGCAGAATTTTCGGTGCAGCGCTCTACGGTTACGGGTATGCTGCAGGTTATGGAAAAGGACGGCCTAATTACCCGCAGCCCGGTTGACGGCGACAAACGGCTGAAAAAGCTGCAGTTAACCCAAAAGGCCGTTTTGCGGCACGAGTATTTTGAGCGGGGCGTGGAGCGCCTGGAAAAGCAAATGCAAAACGGGCTAAGCCCGGCGGAGCAGCGTAATTTTTTGGCCACCCTGCAAAAAATTAAAACGAATTTAGAAAAGGAGCAACCGCTATGATCAAACGCTTACTGCAATGTGTGCGGGAGTATAAAAAAGATACCGTTTTAGCCCCCATTACCGTAACGCTGGAGGTAATTATGGAGGTCATTATTCCGCTGCTGATGTCGCGGTTAATAGATAACGGTATTAACGGCAACGGCGGCGCCGGCAATATGGCTTACATTTTAAAAATCGGCGCGGTTTTAATTGGCTGCTGCGCGCTTTCGCTAACCTTTGGGGGCCTGGCGGGGCATTACGCCGCAACCTCCTCGGCCGGGTTTGCCAAAAATTTGCGGCACGATATGTACTACAAGGTGCAAACCTTTTCTTTCTCCAGTATTGATAAATTTTCAACCTCCGGCATTGTAACGCGCATGACAACCGATGTTTCCAACCTGCAAATGGCGTTTCAAATGGGGGTACGGGTGGCGTTTCGCAGCCCGGCAATGTTTATTTTTTCGCTTATCATGGCCTTTAGCATTAATGCGCGGCTTTCTTTAATCTTTTTGCTGGTTATTTTGGTGCTGGGCGTTGGCCTTTATTTTATTATGACGCACGCCCACCCCATTTTTGAGCGGGTATTTAAAACCTACGACAAGCTGAATAATGTGGTGCAGGAGAATTTAAGCGGCATTCGGGTGGTAAAATCGTATGTTCGGGCCGAGCACGAGGACCAAAAGTTTAAAACCGTTTCGCAAAGCATTTACCGCGACTTTTCTAAAGCCGAGCGGCTGCTGGCCTTTAACTCGCCGCTCATGCAGTTTTGTATGTACGGCAGCATTTTGTCCATTGCCTGGTTTGGCTCGCACCTTATTGTTTCTAACAGCTTAACCCAAGGGGAGCTGCTGAGCCTAATTTCTTACGCTTCGCAAATTTTAATGAGCTTAATGATGCTTTCTATGATTTTTGTGCAGCTAACTATTTCTAAGGCCTGTGCCGAGCGCGTTTGCGAAATTTTGAACGAGCAAAGCACGGTGCAAAACCCCAAAAAGCCGGTATTAGAGGTACCAAACGGCAGCGTAGAATTTAAAAATGTTAGCTTTAGCTATGCCGGCCGCCCCGAATCATACTGTCTAAAAAATATTCAGGTGCAAATAAAATCGGGCCAAACGGTTGGCATTATTGGGGGCACGGGCAGCGCAAAATCCAGCTTTGTAAACCTTATTCCCCGCCTGTACGATGCTACCGAGGGCGCCGTTTTGGTGGGTGGGCGCAATGTTAAGGAGTACGATTTAGAAGCCCTGCGAAATGCTGTTGCCGTGGTGCTGCAAAAAAATGTGCTGTTTTCGGGCACCATAGAGGAAAACCTAAAATGGGGCAACGAGCAGGCCACAAGGGAAGAGCTGGTGCACGCCTGCAAGCTGGCGCAGGCTAACGAATTTATTACGGCCCTGCCAGAGGGCTACAACACCTACATAGAGCAGGGCGGCACCAATGTTTCGGGTGGACAAAAGCAGCGCCTTTGCATTGCCCGCGCTTTGCTGAAAAAGCCCAAAATTTTAATTTTAGATGATTCTACCAGCGCGGTAGATACCAAAACCGATTTGCTGATTCGCAACGCGCTTATTCACGAGCTGCCGCAAACCACCAAGCTGATTATTGCCCAGCGCATTTCCTCGGTGCAGGCGGCCGACCTAATTTTGGTGTTTGATAACGGCAAAATTGTTGCCGCCGGAACCCACGAGCAGCTGCTGCAAAGCAGCAACATTTACCGCGAGGTTTACACCTCGCAAAACAAAGGGGGTGCGTTACAATGACAACCAGAACTCCGGGGCACGGCCCGGGCGGCCGCCGCAATATGCGCCTGCCCGGCCAAAAGCTTGAAAAAGGGGTAATAAAGCGCCTAATTTCTTACCTAAAGCCGTACAAATTCCGTTTGCTGTTGGTGGTTCTTTGCATTGTTATTAGCGCCGTTGCCAGCGTAAAGGGTTCTACCTTTGTAGGCTCGGTTATAGACGATTATGTTACCCCGCTGCTGCAAAGCCTGCAGGCGGGCGGCCGGGCCGATTACAGCAGCCTGCTGCGGGCGGTTTTAAAAATGGCCGGCATTTACCTTGTTGGCATTGGGGCAACGCTGTGCTTTAATTTAATTATGATCACGGTGGCGCAGAGCGTGCTTAAAACCATACGCGACGCCATGTTTACCCACATGCAAACCCTGCCGCTGCGTTATTTTGATACCCACGCCCACGGCGATATTATGAGCCACTACACCAACGATACCGATACGCTGCGGCAAATGATCTCGCAAAGTATTCCGCAAACGCTTTCCTCCGCAATTACCATTGTTTCGGTTTTTTGCGCTATGCTTTCAACCAGCGTGTACCTAACGCTGTTTGTGCTGCTTACCGTGGTGGTTATGATGGCGCTGGCCGGCAAAATGGCAACCAAAAGCGGCAAATACTTTGTGCAGCAGCAGGATTCTTTAGGCAAGGTAAACGGCTATATTGAGGAGATGATTAACGGCCAAAAGGTTATTAAGGTTTTTTGCCACGAGCGCACCGCCGAGCAGGATTTTGACAAGCTGAATAACGAGCTTTGCGAAAACATGACCAACGCCAACCGCATTGCGAATATTATGATGCCGATTATGGGCAATTTAGGCCATTTGCAGTATGTTTTAATTGCGGCGCTGGGCGCCATGTTGGCCATTACCGGGCTGGGGAATATTCCCGGGGTGCATTTTGGCGGGCTTTCGGGCTTAACGCTGGGCAACATTGCCGCCTTTTTGCTGCTTAGCAAAAACTTTACTATGCCTATAAATCAGGTAACGCAGCAGGTAAACTCTATTGTAATGGCGCTGGCCGGCGCCGGGCGTATTTTTAAGCTGTTAGACGAAAAAAGCGAGGATGACGAGGGCTATGTTACCTTGGTAAACGCCAAAGAGCAAAACGGCGAGCTTGCCGAAACCCCCGAACGCACCGGGCTTTGGGCCTGGCGCCACCCGCACGGGGACGGCAGCGTTACCTACCAAAGGCTAACCGGGCAGGTAGAGCTGGAGAATGTTACCTTTGGCTACAACCCGGAAAAAACCGTGCTGCACAACATTTCGCTTTACGCTAAGCCGGGGCAAAAGGTTGCCTTTGTTGGGGCAACCGGCGCCGGCAAAACAACCATAACCAATTTAATTAACCGTTTTTATAATATTGAAAGCGGTAAAATTCGGTACGACGGCATTAATATTAATAAAATTAAAAAAGAGGACCTGCGCCGCAGCTTAGGGGTGGTGCTGCAGGATGTAAACCTGTTTACCGGCACGGTGATGGATAACATTCGTTACGGGCGGCTAAACGCTACCGACGAGGAGTGTATTGCCGCGGCACGGCTGGCAAACGCCGACGGATTTATTAATATGCTAAAGGACGGCTACCAAACCGTGCTCACCGGCGACGGCTCCGGCCTTTCGCAAGGGCAGCGGCAGCTAATTTCTATTGCCCGCGCCGCCGTGGCCGACCCGCCGGTTATGATCTTAGACGAGGCAACCTCCTCTATTGATACGCGCACCGAGGCATTGGTGCAAAGGGGCATGGACGGCTTAATGAAGGGCCGAACCGTTTTTGTTATTGCACACCGGCTTTCTACCGTGCAAAATGCCGATGTTATTATGGTGCTGGATCACGGCCGTATTATTGAGCGCGGCAGCCACGACGAGCTGATTGCCCAAAAGGGCAAGTATTACCAGCTTTACACCGGCGCTTTTGAGTTAGAGTAATTTACAGCCTTAAACCAAACCCGCGGCAGCCCTGCAAGGGCTGCCGTTTTTTGCTCCCAACCCGTTTGTCCCTAACCTGTTTGTCCCTAACCTGTTTGTCCCTAACCTGTTTGTCCCTAACCTGTTTGCTCCTAACCTGTTTGCTCCCAACCCGTTTGGCCCCTAACCCGTTTGTTCCTAACCCGCTTGCCCCCAACCACCGGTTTTCCCCCAACCAATTTGTTTTATGCCACTTATTTTGCGGCGTTTTTTGGGGTTGAACCCCAACCCCTTGCGCCAGCCCTGCATTTTTAGGGCAGCAGCTGTTTAGTTGACACTAAGCGCTTGGTTTGGTATAATGTACCCCGTACATAAAAACACCATGCAACGGGCCAATGTTACCAAGGGGGAGTGTTGGCCTTGCCCAAGGGGCAAATAAAATTTTTAAATTGCTGCATTAAAAGGGGGAACAAACACCGTGAAATTTCAATTAGAAAAGCATTTGCCTTACGCTTGGCTAACGCTTTTGGTGCTGGCGCTGTTTTACGGAATTTACTTTGCAAAAATGCTGGCGCAAAGGCGGCAGGGTATTCAAACCAACCAAATTGGGCAACGAAAAGAAAAAGCTTTGCACCGGGTAGAGGTGCTCATGGGCGTGGCTACGGCCGGGGTGCCGGCGGCGCAATTGCTCTCGGTTGCTTTTGGCTGGAGCCTTATGCCCGCCGGCGCACGCTTTACCGGCTTTTGCCTTGGCCTGTTGGGGGATTTAATTTTTCTTGCCTCGGTAATTTGTATGCGCGACAGCTGGCGGGCAGGTATTCCCAAAAAAAGCCAAACCAAGCTTGTTACCTCGGGCATTTACCAATTTAGCCGTAACCCGGCTTTTTTGGGGTTCGATTTGCAATACACGGGCGTATTGCTGCTGTACTTTAACCCTTTAACGGTACTGTTTTCGGTTTTTGCGGCAGTTATGCTGCATTTGCAAATTTTGCAGGAGGAACGGTATTTAACAGGCGTGTTTGGGGCGCCCTATGAGCAGTATAAAAAACAGGTGCGGCGCTACTTAGGGCGGCGGCAAAATAAAGCGGGCAATAAAAGGTCAGGTAATAAAGCTTAATTTAAAACGGTAAAAGCACCGGGAAAGGAAAACATTGTATGATACTTGAAACACCGCGCCTTTTTTTTGCGGGAACTAACGGCAGAGGATTTTACCGCGCTGTATGCAGTGCTTGCCGATTCCGACATTATGCGGCATTACCCTTACACTTTTAATAAAACACGGGTGCAAAATTGGATTAATAAAAATAAAGAGCGCTACTGAGTATTTGGTTTTGGTTTGTGGGCCGTTTGTTTAAAATCTACGGGCAAGATGATTGGCGATTGCGGGTTAACCCTGCAAACCGTAAATGGAACCATTTTGCCGGAGATTGGTTATCACATTGCAAAGCAGCACCAGCGCTGCGGTTACGCCAAGGAAGCGGCACAGGCCGTTCGCAATTGGGCCTTTGTGCATACGCCGTTCGGCTGGGTGTATTCCTACATGAAAAAGGATAATGCCCCTTCTGCTGCAACGGCCCGCGCAAACCAAATGACACTGTTAAAAGAATTTACCGACAACGAGGGCGGGCGTTCTGTTTTATACGGAATTAGCCGGGCCCGGTGGGTCAATATTGTGCCGGTTTAGGGTTAAAATTTAGGGTTATTCTTGTAAAACAAAAGCAGGTGTGCTATAATACAACCGGGTAGAAAAGGGCCGTTTTAATACGGTGTGCAGCGGCCGTTTGCTAAAAAACGGTTGCGCCGCAATAAAAACCGCCGCAGGGCGGCCTTTAAAATGCGCGCCGGTTAGCTTAGCCTAACTAACATAAAAAAGACCAAATACGGCAGAAAGGCTAACCGTAACGCACTTGGCCAAACCCGCCTAAAAGGGCAAAATAATACACTTTAAAACGGGGGTATAGGTTATGAGAATTTTAGTTTACGGCGCAGGGGTTTTGGGTTGTACCCTTGCAAGAAATTTGTTTTGCGCCGGTAAGGATGTAACGCTGCTGGCCCGCGGAAAATGGGCAAACGAAATAGAACAAAACGGGTTAAAAATTAAAAGCATTTTTTCGCCGCGCGCGTCGGTCAGCCGTATTCCGGTAGTAACCGAGTTAAAACCAAACGATTTATATCAGGTTATTTTTGTTGTTGTGCGGTACACGCAGCTCCCGTTGGTTATAAACGCCCTGCAGGCCAACCCAACCCAAAATGTTATTTTTGTTGGCAACAATGTTCGCGCCTCTCAAACGGCCGCGCTTTTGGCCAATAAAAATGTAATGTTTGCCTTTACCAGCGCGGCGGGGCACCGAGAAGCCGACCGGGTGGTTTCTGCCGACCTGCACAAAATAACAATTGGGCAGCTCAGCGGCGCGCCGTCAAACCAAAAAATAATAAAGCAAATTTTTTTTGGCTCAAAGTACAAAATTACCTACGAGCCCAATATGGGCGATTACCTGATGTGCCACGCCGCATTTGTAATTCCGGCAGTGTTTGCGTGCTATAAAACGGGCGGCAATTTAAAAAGAATTAAAAAAGATAACGCCTATTTAAATCGGCTGATTGACGCGAACATTGAGGGCTACCGCGCCATACAAAATGCCGGGCACGAAATTTTGCCAAAGGCCGACCAAAATTTTGAAAGCCCCGCTTACCGAAAAACCTGTTTTCGGTTTTTTAAGCTGATGTGCGCAACGGTTATAGGTAAAATTTGCGTTTCAGATCACGCCATGAACGCGGTTGACGAAATGAATGCGCTGAACCGCGATATGAAACAGTTTTTTAATAAAACCGGCGCCGATTACCCAACTTGGCGGGCGCTTGAAGCGGAATGTGCCGCTTTTTTAACACCAAAGGGTAACGAAAAAGAAAAACCAGTATAAAAAATCAGCATGGTTTTGCGCCATGCTGATTTTTTGCTTAGTCGTCCTTTTTCCACAAGACTGTACCGTTTTCCAATGAAACTTTTTCGGGAATACATTTTAGGGATATTTCTATTGAATTATTATATATTTCAACAGAGTTATCCCGTCCGGGTGATAAAATCTGAACTTCATTTACGCCTATACTGTACTCGCCAATATAATCTTCGTCACCGGGCTCGGTATCGGTTTCACATATTCCTGTGAAAGATCTGCATTTAATTTTAAGACCATTTTTCCATTCAATAATCAGCTTATCTTTTTCAAAATAATCGTCAATAACAAAAAGTAAATTCTTGTATGACTCTTCCATAATCATGACCTCTTTCATATTTTATTTTAACCATGTAGGTTTGGCGGGAACAATATGTGCATTCCCCTTATTATCATAATGAATTGTTGCACGGGTTGTATCGTAGTATTTTCCTGTTCTTATATCATAAAATTCACCTATATTCTTTCCATAATCAACAACAACCTTGTTATTACCATAACTTTGCCCCTTACCAACTGCATCCTTTAAAAGTTTATTTGGGTCAGATGTTAAAATGCTAGGGTTTTTACCGTTTGCTCTTTGTTGATTATAGTTATTTGTGCCTTTTATATGCTTGTCTTGACGACCTTGATGAATTTTAGCATTTGAACGGCGTCCGTGTGTATTCCCAAAATTGCCGCCTGCACCTGCGCCCATTAAGCCGTCGCCCGCTTTCTGGATTTTGAAAATTCACTTTCAAAGGGCAATATGTTTATGCCCAGATCCCGGTATTTTTTAAAAATGTCGTCCGGTGCGCTGCCGTACACAATAATTGTTTTTGGAGAAAGCTTTTTAACCAATTCCGCAAGACCGTCTTTAAAATAATCCTTATCAATTTTGCTTTTTATGCAACCGTGGGTGCCTACGGCAACGGTTTTAAATTTTTCAATTCCGTCAAAGCAAAATTTGTATGTACGCTTATCATTAAATCTTACATTGGGTATCACCTCAATGCCATTATTTTGTAACCAAGCAGAAAGTGCCCGGCCTCTATAAGTATTCCATATTTGCATACAAAGGGGCATATTTCGGTACAAACTGAAATCCGGCGAAATAATTCCTTTAAACTTTTTAAGCCTTGCAAGGTACTGCTTAGGGTTGTGCCACAAGCGTTCAAACTTTATATCGTGCTCGTAAAACACCACCCAATAATCAAAATCTTTCCATGTTTTTAATAGTGCTTTGGAAAATGTTATAACCTTGTCAGGCAATTGGCTGCTCGTTTTAATTTTTGGCAGCTCAATATACCCCTCGTAATCGGAATTTTCAACCAAAAACGAACGGAATACATTATAGCTGTTATTAAATTGTTTGGTTGCCATAAGAATAAATTACCTCCGTAAATTAAAATCATAAATTTTGTGTTAACCTATTGATTTTTCTTTACGGATATGCTAAAATGCAACTATAGCAATTAGGTATGCTTTTAGCATATCCGCGATGAAACACATTGTTAAACTGCGCCAACAGTTTTTTCAATGTGTTTTTTCTTTTTCCTTAAAACAGGCAAATCGCATCACTCCTTTATTGTTGTAACCCGGAATAAATTAATCACTTTAAATATTCGGGCTTCTATTATAATAACACATGTCGAAATATTTGTCAAACACCAACTTGTTTTTTATATATCTGTAAATAAATTTAATAATATTTCATTTAAAAACAGTGCAGCTTTTGTTGATTTTTACAAATAATTGGCTTTTACAGCCGCAAGGCTTAAAGCAGAGCCGCTTATTGCAAACGCTTTTATGCCAAAAGGGTTTTGTACCCTTGGGGGCTTTTGTTAGGGGTATTTCACGCAATTTTTACACAACTGCGGTGGTGGATTTTTCATTGTATTCTTATAATTTAACATAGCCCGAATAGTATAGGTGCAATAAAAAGAGAGGAAGAATATGAATGAAACGGATTTTTGCTATGATGACATTGCTGGTTCTTTTGCTAACGGCGGTATGCCCGGTTTACGCAGCCGAAAGCGGCCATGTAATGATTAACCAGGTGTACGGCGCCTCGAACGACGGGTACGCCGACCACAGCTTTATTGAGCTGTACAACCCCACAGAAAATAATATTGACCTAAACGGTTGGTCTGTTCAGTACTGCTCCTCCGCCAGCGGAAATAGGGCAAGCAGTTGGGCCGTATTAAAGCTTACCGGCGTTATTGAGGCCAACGGATATTACCTAATACGCTGCGGTGCGGTTACAAAGCCGTCAGGCTCCTATGCGGTGCCGCAAGGCAATCAGGAGTGGGATATGCTGCTGCACAATAAAGGGCTTTCGGTTGCGCTTTTAAGCAATGCTGCCCCTTTAACCAAAGCCTTTGCCGGTAATGTTACGGCCCAGGGCTTTACCCTGCCCACAGGCCTTGTAGATTTAGCTGCAGTTGGCGGAAACGACGGCGCGGCCAATCAGGCGCCGCCCGCTTTTGAGGGGGCGTTTGCTTCAATCCAATCTAAAAAGAAAGCGGTTCGCCGCAAGGCATTTGCCGATACCAATAATAATAAAGCCGATTTTGAGGAGATTGATTACAGCAAATCGGTAGCGGCAGATAAAGGCCCGCACGCAGGCAGCGCCACGGTTATTCCTACCCCAAGCTACACGCCGGTTGAAACAACAAATACGCAGTATGCCGGGTATTTTAACGGGGACTCTGCAGTTAAAACCAAGCTGATTGCCCGTTACAACGCGGGGGCGTTTAGTACCGACGGCGGCTCGGCAGAAATTACCGCCTACAACGCCATGAACGGCTTTGCCTATTCGGTAAACGGCGTAAAAGGCACGCTGGACTGTGTAGATATGCGAAATTTAAGCAACGGCACCGCGGTAGAACAGCTTGCCGGTACCGAGCTAAGGGCCGCCGCGCTGGCCGAAAATGCCGGGGATGATTTTGCGTATGGCGATATGACCTCGGTTGCCATTTCGCCCGACGGCAAAATGCTGGCGGTTGCAATGCAGGACGCCGATTATACCAAACCCGGCCGCGTGCTGTTTTTTAACTGCAACAAAGATGGCAGCCTTGATTATAGCGGCATAGCCGCAACCGGCGTACAGCCGGATATGGTAACCTTTACCGAGAACGGCACAAAGGTTTTAACCGCCGACGAGGGTGAGCCGCGCGAGGGCTACACCGCTGCCGGAGCGGTTGACCCTAAGGGCAGCGTAACGGTTATTGATACCAAGTTAAAATCGGCAGCTGTGGTTGATTTTAGCGCGTTTGACGCAAAACGCGGCGAGCTGGCCGCAGCCGGCATTGTGCTGAAAAAGAACACGGCGCCCAGTGTAGATTTAGAGCCGGAATATATTGCCGTGAGCGGAAACAAGGCCTATGTAGCCCTGCAGGAGGCAAACGCCGTTGCCTTTTTGAACATTGAAGCCTTGCAGTTTGAAAACATTTTTAGCCTTGGCTTTGAGGATTATAGCACGGTTGCGGTTGATTTGAATAAAAGCGACGGAAAATATGACCCCAAAACCTACGAGCATATAAAGGGGATTCGTATGCCGGACGGAATTTCTGCCGCGGTTATAAACGGTGAAACCTATTTGCTAACCGCTAACGAGGGCGACAGCCGTGCGTGGCCGGTTGGCACCGAAATTGATACAAACGGAATTAAAGATAAAACCTCGCCCATAAATAAAATTAAAACCGGTGGCAAGGTAACCTGGTTTGACGCAACCCAGTACGACGGCTTGGAGCCGGAAACCGATTACCTTTTTGGCGGGCGCTCCTTTACCGTGTTTAAGGTTACCAAAGCCGGAATGGAGGAGGTTTTTGACAGCGGCAGCGACTTTGAGCGCATTACCGCACAGGTTGTGCCGGAACACTTTAACTGCTCGAATGATACGGTAGAGGCAGAGGACCGCTCTGGCAAAAAAGGCCCCGAGCCGGAGGGCGTTACGGTGGGAACGGTAGGCGGCCGCACCTACGCCTTTGTAGGGCTTGAACGCACCGGCGGCGTAATGATTTACGACATTACCAACCCCCAAAACGCCGCTTTTAAAAACTACTTTAACAGCCGCGACTATTCTGCCGATATTAAAGATGATGTTTCCCCCGAGGGGCTAACCTTTGTTGCGGCAAGCCAAAACAAAAGCGGCGTGCCGATGCTGGTTATTTCTAACGAGGTTTCGGGCACGGTTAGCGTTATGGCCCTGCAGGCCAACACAACCCCAACCAACCAGCCCGAAAAAGAACCCGAAAATCCGCAAAACCCCGAAAATCCGCAAAACCCCGCAAAGGAACCCGAAAATCAGCAGACCGCAAGCACAACCAAAAAGGCAGCAGGCGGGGCGGCCGGCTTGCCAAAAACCGGCGACAGCAGCAATGTTACCCTGTGGTTTGCACTGCTTTTTGTAAGTGGCGGCACGGTGACCGGTACTGTTTTGCTTGGCAAGAAAAAAGCCGCAAAATAAACGCTTTTCGGCACAGAACTTCGCCGCGATTTAATATTCGTAAAACAATGAAATTGGCTGTAAAAAGCGCGGATAAAACACAAATATGCAGCTTTAATTTTAGGTTGTTATAGTGTAAATTTTTAAAATGTGTTTATTCTCTTGCAAAAGTTTAAAATGCCGCTTGACAGAAACACCGCTGATATGATATAATCATGCCATACAAAAGGCTTTTTGGGACTGACGGATAAGTGGAGCACCACATGAACCGAAAAGCTGGAACGCCGACCGTCTGGGCATACTTATCCTTCGGGATTGGTATGCCCTTTTTAATTTTCGGAGGAGATGCAAATGAAAAAAGTAGCAATAATTATGGGAAGCGACAGCGACCTGCCAATTGTGAAAAAGGCAATAGATACGCTTGAGTTGTTCAATGTGCCGGTTGAAACGCACATTTTTTCGGCTCACAGAACACCTAACGAGGCTGCAAAATTCAGCCGCGGTGCGCGAAAGAGCGGGTTCGGAGTTATCATAGCGGCGGCAGGAATGGCGGCTCACTTAGCCGGTGCCATTGCCGCAAATACAACCCTGCCTGTTATTGGCATACCTATAAAATCAAACAACTTGGGCGGTATTGACGCACTGCTTTCAACCGTACAAATGCCTTCGGGAATTCCCGTTGCAGCGGTTGCGATCGACGGTGCCGTCAATGCCGCTTTGTTGTCGATAGAAATTTTGAGCGTCTGCGATGAGGACCTTGCCGAACGGCTTGAAAACAAACGCAAAGCCGACGCCCAAAAGGTTTTGGAAAAAAACAAAAAAATTGAAGAGCAATTTAATTAACGGGGGAGATAAATATGCAAAAAACAACACAACTGTACGAAGGAAAAGCCAAAAAGGTTTATGCGACCAACGACCCAGATCTTGTAATTGTATCGTACAAAGACGACGCAACCGCACTTGACGGCCTTAAAAAAGGCACAATATTGGGCAAGGGCGCAATTAATAACAGGATGTCTAATTATCTTTGCCAGCTGCTTCAAAAACACGGCATACCCACGCATTTTGTTAAAGAACTGAACGACCGTGAAACGGTGGTTCAAAAGGTTTCCATTGTTCCGCTTGAAGTAATCATCCGCAACATTTCGGCAGGCTCTTTTGCAAAGCGTTACGGTGTTAAAGAGGGAATTGTGTTCAACGAGCCCACCATTGAATTTTCATATAAAAACGATGAGCTTCACGATCCGCTTATAAACTCATATCACGCAGTGGCTTTGGGCCTTGCCAACCGTCAAGAAATTGAAACCATTAAAAGCATGGCTTTTAAAATAAACAAGATTTTGAAGGAATATTTTTTGTCGCTTAATGTTAAGCTTGTTGATTTTAAGTTGGAGTTTGGTCGTTTGTTAAACGGCGAAATCGTTTTGGCAGACGAGATTTCTCCCGACACCTGCCGCTTTTGGGACGCCGACACAAACGAAAAGCTTGATAAAGACCGTTTTCGCCGCGATATGGGCGGAGTTGAGGACGCATATAACGAAATGATGAAAAGGGTTTTCGGCTACTGATGATTTGGAGGCACAAATGAGTGATTTGAGAGAAGAATGCGGAGTGTTCGGCGTGTATTCCGCCGAAAAAAGCGATGTTGCAAGCACCGCCTATTACGGACTTTTTGCCCTTCAGCACCGCGGTCAGGAATCCTGCGGAATTGTGGTAAACGATGACGGTGTTTTTAACGGCTTTAAAGACAAGGGGCTTGTTAACGATGTCTTCACGACCGAAATCATCAAATCTTTGGGGGAAGGGAATATTGCAATCGGTCATGTCCGTTACGGTACAACGGGGTCAAACGACCGCAGCAACGCGCAGCCCATAGTGGTTAATCACATTAAGGGTAAAATGGCGCTGGCGCACAACGGCAATCTTGTAAATTCGGGTGAGCTGCGCCGAGAGTTGGAGCTTGAGGGTTCAATTTTTCACACCACAAGCGACACAGAGGTTATATCCTACATTATAACTAAAGAACGCCTTTGCGCCCCGTCAATTGAACAGGCGGTGAATTCGGCAATGAACCGAATAAAGGGGGCTTACTCTTTGGTTGTAATGTCGCCTTCAAAGCTTATTGCCGTTCGTGACGAAAACGGCTTTCGCCCGCTTTGCTACGGAAAAACGGCCGACGGCAGATACATAGTTGCCTCCGAAAGCTGCGCGCTTGATGCTGTGGGCGCCGAATTTGTTAGGGATATAAAACCGGGCGAAATTGTGGTGTTCGACAAAAACGGTGTAAGAACTATTGAGGACCATTGCAACAAAGCGCCCTGTTCGCTTTGCGTGTTCGAGTACATCTATTTTGCCCGGCCCGATTCGGTTATTGACGGCTGCTCCGTTCACACCGCGCGGCAAAGGGCAGGGGCATTTTTGGCGCTTGAGCACCCCGTGCAGGCAGACGCTGTAATAGGCGTTCCCGATTCGGGGCTTGACGCGGCCCTTGGTTATGCTAAGCAATCGGGAATACCGTATGAGATTGGTTTTATAAAGAATAAATACATAGGCAGAACATTTATTGCGCCCGGGCAAAAAAGCCGCGAGGATAAAGTAAAAATAAAGCTGAATCCAATAGCCGAGGTGGTGCGCGGCCGGCGAATTGTTATGATAGATGATTCCATAGTACGCGGAACAACCAGCGCTCGAATTGTAAAGCTTTTAAGGGAAGCGGGAGCCAAAGAGATCCATGTGCGCGTATCCGCTCCGCCGTTTATGAACCCGTGTTATTACGGAACGGATATTGATTCAAAAGAAAACCTGATAGCCTGCAAACATTCCATTGAAGAGATTGCCAAAATTATTGGCGTTGATTCGCTTGGATATTTAAGCGTGGACAGCGTGAAGCAGATTGCCAAAGGCATTTGCGGCACGGGTTATTGCACCGCCTGCTTTGACGGCAGCTACCCCACTGCTGTTCCGAGCGCCCCTATGAAAAATAAATTTGAAACCAAAATTTCCGAAAATAAGGAGAAAGGCAATGAATAATTCACGGTCAAAATCTTATGCCGCCGCGGGCGTGGATATAACCGCAGGCTACAAATCGGTTGAACTTATGAAAAGACATATTGCAAGAACAAAAACCGACGGCTGCATTGATGAAGTGGGCGGCTTTGGAGGTTGTTTTGGACTTGACCTTAAAGGCATTGAAACCCCCGTTTTGGTTTCGGGAACAGACGGTGTGGGCACAAAAATTAAGCTTGCAATGCTGCTGGACAAACACGATACCATTGGCATAGATTGCGTTGCAATGTGCGTGAATGATATAATCTGCTGCGGGGCAAAACCGCTTTTCTTTCTTGATTACATTGCTTGCGGCAAAAATTACCCCGAAAAAATTGCCGAAATTGTGAGCGGCGTGGCCGAAGGCTGCGTAAGGGCAGGCTGCGCGCTTATAGGCGGCGAGACCGCCGAGCACCCGGGACTTATGCCCGAAACCGATTACGACCTTGCCGGCTATTGTACCGGCATTGTTGACAAAAAGAAAATGCTTAATAAAAACATGGTGACGGAGGGCGATGCAGTTATTGCGCTTGCGTCGTCCGGCGTTCATTCAAACGGGTTTTCGCTTGTAAGAAAGGTTTTAGACCTTGAGAATAGCAACCTTGTTTCTCCGCTTGACGAGCTTGGCGGCAAAGCGCTTGGCGAAACGCTTTTAGAGCCGACTAAAATTTATGTAAAAGCGTTGCTGGCGCTTTTTGAAAAGGTGCCGGTAAAAGCGGTGTCACATATAACGGGCGGTGGATTTTATGAAAACATACCGCGCGCACTGCCCAAGGGGTATTCGGTTAAAGTGAAAAAAGCAGCTCTTAAAATTCCGCCAATATTCAATTTGATTAAAGAAAAGGGGAACATTCCCGAAAGGGATATGTTTAACACCTTTAATATGGGTGTTGGAATGAGTATAACGGTTGCAAACGGCGACAAGGAAAGGGCGCTGGAAATTCTCCGCGCAAGTGGTGAGGACGCTTATATTATTGGAAGCGTTATTAAATCCGACGAGGGTGTTGTAATTGAATAATAAAGTGAATATTGCGGTTTTGGTGTCGGGCGGCGGAACAAATTTGCAGGCGCTGATAAATGCCGAAAAGAGCGGAATGATTAAAAGCGGCAAAATTAAATTGGTTGTTTCAAGCAACAAAAACGCCTATGCGCTTAAAAGGGCCGAAAACGCCGGAATTAAAACGGCCGTTTGCGAAAGAAAAGCTTTTTTGCAAAAGGAATTTGAACAAAACATTTTGTTGGCGCTGCAAAAGGAAAATATTGAGGTTATTGTGCTTGCGGGGTTTATGAGCATTTTAAGCGCAGATTTTGTAAAACGCTACCCCAACAGAATTATAAATGTGCACCCGTCGCTCATACCGTCATTCTGCGGCGAGGGATTTTACGGCCTTCGGGTTCACAAGGCGGCGCTTGAATACGGGGTTAAGGTAACGGGAGCAACGGTTCATTTTGTAAACGAAATTCCCGACGGCGGCAAGATTATAATGCAAAAGGCGGTTGATATTGAGGAAAACGACACGCCCGAGAGCCTGCAAAAGCGCGTTATGGAAAACGCCGAGTGGGTAATATTGCCCTTGTCTGCCGAGAAGGTTTGCCAAAAAATTAAGGAGGAAAAAGCAAAATGAACGGGTATGAAACAAACAGCATTTTAGATATTTTAAAAAGCAACGAATATGCAGGGCGCGGAATAGTTATTGGAACTTCTCCCAATAAAAAATTTGCAGTATGTGCCTATTTTATTATGGGCAGAAGCGAAAACAGCCGCAACCGTGTGTTTGTAAAGAATGGCGAGACCGTTAAAACCGAGCCTTTCGATGCTTCAAAGGTGAGCGATCCGTCATTGATTATTTATAACGCCGTTCGTAAGAGCGAAAATTGCCTTATCGTGACAAACGGCGATCAAACCGACACGGTGTATGACTTGATGGGTGCTGGCAAAAGCTTTTGCGAAGCGCTTCAAACCCGTGAATTTGAACCGGACGCACCGAATTTTACCCCAAGAATAAGCGGTATTCTTTATTTTCAAAACAAATTTCGGTACGAAATGAGCATACTCAAGAGTATAGATGAAAACGGGTCGGATTGCTGCCGTTACACCTATTCTTATCCGTCGGTTGCCGGTCTTGGACATTTTATTCATACATACAATTGCAACGGCAATCCTTTGCCGACATTCACGGGCGAGCCGCACAGGATAGATATAAAAAACGATATTGAAAAATTTGCAAAAGAAATTTGGGCGGGTCTTAACGAAAACAACAGGATTTCGCTTTATGTGCGCTATACCAATATTGAAACAGGCCAGTACACCGATAAGATAATAAACAAAAACGGGAGATAAAAATGAAAGAATTTGAGCTGAAATACGGTTGCAACCCAAACCAAAAGCCTTCTAAAATATTTATGGAAAACGGCGCGGAGCTGCCTATTAAAATTCTTAACGGCAAGCCGGGCTACATCAATTTTCTTGACGCGTTTAATTCCTGGCAGCTTGTTAAGGAGCTAAAAGAGGCGTTAGGTTTGCCCGCCGTAACCTCGTTTAAGCATGTAAGCCCCACAAGCGCCGCGGTGGGTATTCCAATGTCAAAAAAGCTTAAAAGGGCTTGCTTTGTAGATGATATAGAGGGGCTTGACGATTCGCCGCTTGCCTGTGCATACGCAAGGGCAAGAGGAACTGACCGTATGTGTTCGTTTGGGGATTGGGTGGCGCTTTCCGATATTTGCGACACAAAAACCGCCGAGCTCATAAAGCGCGAGGTTTCCGACGGTGTTATTGCCCCCGGCTACGAGCCCAAAGCGCTGGAAATTTTAAAATCCAAGCGCAAGGGCAGTTACAATATTGTTGAAATTGACCCCGAATATATACCCGAGGCCACAGAACGCAAGCAGGTTTTTGGTATAACATTTGAGCAGGGGAGAAATAATTTTAAAATTGATGATTCGTTGCTTCAAAATATGGTAACAGAAAACAAAATGATTCCCGAAAATGCAAGACGCGACCTTATCATTTCGCTCATAACCCTTAAATACACCCAGTCAAATTCGGTCTGCTTTGCCTTTAACGGGCAGGCAATCGGCGTCGGCGCGGGTCAGCAGTCGCGCGTGCACTGCACCAGGCTTGCCGGTTCAAAGGCGGATACTTGGTTCTTACGGCAGTATGACCGTGTGCTTGATTTGCCGTTTAAGGATGATATTAGGCGCCCCGACCGCGATAATATTGTAGACGGTTTTATAAATCGTAACGAGGAAGATGTTTGCGCCGACGGAATATGGCAAAAATATTTTAAAACACGCCCCGAACCGCTGACGGATGAGGAAATTAAAAATTATCTTTCGGGTATTACGGGTGTTTCTCTCGGCTCGGATGCATTTTTTCCGTTTGACGATAATATAGAGCGCGCACATAAAAGCGGCGTTTCGTATATTGCGGAGCCCGGCGGCTCCATTCGCGATGATATTGTAATTGACTGCTGCAATAAATACGGCATTGCAATGGCATTTACGGGAATAAGACTTTTCCACCACTAATAAGGAGCCTTTAAAATGAAAGTAATGGTAATAGGCGGCGGAGGACGCGAACACGCCATAATAAAGAAATTAAAAGAAAGCAAAGAAATAACCGAGCTTTATGCCTTGCCCGGCAACGGCGGAATTGCCGAGGACGCGGTTTGCGTGAACATTGGCGCAACCGATATTGAAGCACAGGTAGATTTTGCCGTTAAAAATAAAATTGACTATGCGGTGGTTGCACCCGACGATCCGCTTTGCCTGGGCGCGGTAGACGCGCTGACGAAAGCCGGCGTTCCCTGCTTTGGGCCGAATAAAAAAGCGGCAATTATAGAGGGCAGCAAGGTTTTTTCAAAAAACCTAATGAAAAAATATGGCATACCCTCAGCGGCTTTTGAGGTTTTTGACCGTGCGGAAAACGCGCTTACCTACCTTGAAACGGCGCCGCTGCCTGCGGTTATAAAGGCAGACGGCTTGGCGCTCGGCAAAGGGGTGATCATTGCCGAAACGCGTGAAGCCGCAAAACGCGCCGTGCGTGAAATTATGGAGGACAAAATTTTTGGTAAAAGCGGCGAAAAAATTGTAATAGAGGAATTTTTAACAGGCCCCGAAGTGTCGGTGCTTTCGTTTACCGACGGGGAAACGGTAATACCTATGGTTTCCTCAATGGATCACAAACGCGCTTTGGACGGCGACAAAGGGCTTAACACGGGCGGAATGGGAACAATAGCGCCCAACCCCTATTATACTCCCGAAATTGCAAAGCAGTGTATGGAAACAATTTTTTTGCCAACCGTTGACGCAATGAATAAGGAGGGGCGCCCCTTTAAAGGCTGCCTTTATTTTGGCCTTATGCTAACAGCCAACGGGCCGAAAGTAATAGAGTACAATTGCCGCTTTGGTGACCCCGAAACGCAGGTTGTTTTGCCGCTGCTTGAAAGCGACCTTTTTACAGTTATGCGCGCCGTTACAAACAAAACGCTGAAAGATGTTGAAGTGAGCTTTAAAAAAGAGGCCGCCGCCTGCGTTATCATGGCGTCGGGCGGGTACCCAAAGTCTTACCAAAAGGGCTTTGAAATTAAAATGGACGAAAGTGTAAAAAACAGCGTTTTTGTTGCGGGTGCGGAAATTAAAAACGGCAAACTTTTAACCTCGGGCGGCAGGGTGCTTGGGGTTACGGCAACCGCCGCCACACTTAAACAGGCGCTTTGCGCGGCTTATGAAAAGGTGAATAAAATTTCATTTAAAAATGCGTTTTACCGCAAGGATATTGGTTTAAAAGCACTTGAATACGGAAAGGAAAACTAACATGGTATACCGTATATTCACTGAAAAGAAAAAAGAGTTTGCTTTAGAATCGGCGGCGCTGCTTGCCGATATTAACGAGCTTTTGCAAATTAAAAGCGTTTCTTCGCTGCGCGTTGTTAATCGCTATGATGTTGAAAACATTACAAAAAAGCTTTTTAATTATGCGGTAAACACCGTGTTTTCCGAACCGCAGCTTGACAACACCTATTCCGGGCTTGAAAACGGCGGCGCAACAGTTTTTGCGGTTGAGTACCTCCCCGGCCAGTTTGATCAAAGGGCAGATTCTGCCGCACAGTGCATACAGCTTATCTCAAAGGGCAACAGACCGCTCATTCGTACGGCGAAGGTCTATATGCTTTACGGTGATATTTCCGAAGCGGAGCTTAAAGCAATAAAAAAATATGTAATCAACCCCGTTGAAGCGCGCGAAGCGGCTTTTGAAAAGCCCGAAACGCTTGCAATGAAATATGAAACGCCATCCTCCGTTGCAGCGCTGGTCGGCTTTACGCAGCTCAATAATAAAGGCCTTGCAGATTTTGTGAGTGAATACGGTCTTGCAATGGATACGGATGACATAAAATTCTGTCAGGATTATTTTAAATCCGAGCACCGCGACCCCACTATGACCGAAATTAGAATGATAGATACCTATTGGTCGGACCACTGCCGCCACACCACATTTTTAACCCATATAGACGGCGTGACCTTTGAGGATGAACTGCTGCAGGGCGCCTATAACGATTATCTCCAAATCCGCAGGGAGCTTGGGCGCACAAAACCTGTGTGCCTTATGGATATTGCAACTGTTGCGGCAAAATATTTAAAGGCCAAGGGCTGCCTTGAAAAATTGGATGAATCGGAGGAAATTAACGCCTGCACCGTTAAAATTAAGGTTAATGTTGACGGCACAGACGAGGATTGGCTGCTTCTTTTTAAAAACGAGACCCACAACCACCCAACCGAGATTGAACCGTTCGGCGGTGCGGCAACCTGCATTGGCGGCGCAATACGCGATCCGCTTTCGGGAAGGTCGTATGTTTACGGTGCAATGCGCGTAACGGGTGCGGCAGATCCGCTTAAAAAGGTTTCTGAAACAATGGCGGGGAAATTGCCGCAAAGAAAAATTGTTACAGGCGCGGCAGACGGCTATTCTTCTTACGGCAACCAAATCGGCCTTGCTACGGGAATTGTGGATGAAATATATCACAGTGGATACGCGGCAAAGCGTATGGAGATCGGCGCGGTTATAGCGGCAGCGCCTGCCTGCAATGTGCGGCGCGAAACGCCGACCCCCGGAGATGTTGTTGTACTTCTCGGCGGCGCAACGGGGCGCGACGGATGCGGCGGCGCAACGGGTTCGTCAAAATCACACACCTTAAAATCGCTTGAAAGCTGCGGCGCAGAGGTTCAAAAGGGCAACGCGCCCGAGGAAAGAAAGCTGCAAAGGCTTTTCAGAAATCCCACCGCCTGCCGTATGATAAAGCGCTGTAACGATTTTGGCGCGGGCGGCGTTTCGGTTGCAATCGGCGAATTGGCAGACGGTCTTGAAATTAACCTTAACGCCGTGCCCAAAAAGTACGAGGGCCTTGACGGCACCGAGCTTGCAATAAGCGAATCGCAGGAAAGATTGGCGGTTGTGGTTGCCCCTGCGGATGTGGATGGCTTTTTAAAGCTTGCCGACAGTGAAAATTTGCAGGCGGTACCCGTGGCCACCGTTAGGAAAGAGCCCCGCCTTGTAATGAACTGGAACGGCAGCGAAATTGTTAACATAAGCCGTGAGTTTTTAAATTCGAACGGTGCCCAAAAGCACATAACTGCCCAGGTTCAAAAAGCTCAGCCGTTTAAAAAACAAATAAAAGGCACTTTTACCGAAAATTATTTTTCTTTAGCCGACGACCTTAATGTTTGCTCAAAACGAGGACTTTCCGAACAGTTTGACTCCACAATAGGCGCAGGCACGGTGCTTATGCCGTTCGGCGGCAAAAACCAGCTAACGCCTATACAGGCAATGGTTCAAAAAATTTCGGTTGAAAAAAAGCATACCAACAACTGCTCGGTTATGTCTTGGGGCTACAACCCGTTCATTACCGAAAAAAGCCCTTACCACGGCGCTTATTTGGCGGTTGTTGAATCTATTTCAAAGCTTGTTGCAACGGGGGCCGAATTCAAGGATGTTTATCTTACCTTTCAGGAATATTTTGAGCGCCTTAATAAAGATAAAAAGCGTTGGGGCAAACCGCTTGCGGCGTTGCTCGGCGCATTAAAGGCACAACTGGATTTCAAAATCGCTTCAATCGGCGGCAAAGACTCAATGAGCGGCAGCTTTGAAAACCTGAATGTTCCGCCAACCTTGGTTTCGTTTGCGGTTACAACCAACAAAACCGAAAATATAGTATCAAACGAGTTTAAAAAGGCGGGCAATAGGGTTGTTTTAATAAAGCCCGATTACAATAAAAACGGTCTGCCCGCTGCCGCGTCCCTTTTAAATGTTTTTAAAAGGGTTACCGCGCTTTTGCGTTCGGGTAAAGCGGTTTCGTGCTATACGCCAACCTTTGGCGGAATAGCCGAGGCGGTAATGAAAATGTGCTTCGGCAATTCATTCGGCTTTAAATATTCCAATAACCTAACTGCTAAGGAAATTTTTGGTTATTGCTACGGCGGATTTTTGCTTGAAGTAACAGAAAACATTGAAAACGCCGAGGAAATCGGTGAGATAACGGATGACGGCAGCATTTCGCATAACGGCGAGGAAATAAAGCTTGAAAGGCTGCTCGGAATTTACGAAAATAAGCTTGAAAGCGTTTACCGTTGTAATAAAGAAAATCCAAAAACCGAAACGCAAACATTTTCATACCAATTCAAAAACCGGGTTTCTCCCGCAATAAAAACGGCTAAGCCAAAGGTGTTAATTCCGGTGTTCCCCGGTACCAACTGCGAATATGACAGCGCAAAGGCAATGTGCGACGCAGGCGCCGAGCCGGAAATATTTGTTATAAACAACCGCACACCGCAGAATGTTGCAAAAAGCGTTGAAAAATTTGCAAACAGCCTTAAAACCGCGCAAATGGTATTTATACCGGGCGGATTTTCGGGCGGTGACGAGCCTGACGGCAGCGGAAAATTTATAACCGCGTTTTTCCGCAGCGCCGCGGTTCAGGAACAGGTGACAAACCTGCTTGATAACAGAGACGGACTTATGTGCGGTATATGCAACGGTTTTCAGGCGCTTATTAAACTGGGGCTTGTGCCGTACGGCAAAATAATGAACACAGATGAAAATTGCCCGACGCTTACCTACAATACTATTGCGCGCCATCAGTCAAAAATAGTAAGAACGCGTATAGCCTCGAATAAATCCCCGTGGCTTGCGAATACCGAGGTGGGCGATATATACAGTGTGCCTGTTTCCCACGGCGAGGGCAGATTTATAGCAAGCAATGAACTAATACACCGCCTTGCCGAAAACGGGCAGATTGCTACGCAGTATGTAGACGAAAACGGAAAAGCCACAAGTGATATTCGCTTTAACCCGAACGGTTCATACTACGCAATTGAGGGTATAACCTCCCCCGACGGCAGAGTGTTTGGTAAAATGGGTCACTCGGAAAGATATGCCGCAGACCTTTACAAAAATGTTCCGGGTAATTACGATATTAAAATGTTCCGCTCGGCTGTTAAATACTTTAAATAAAGTTAAAAACGGTGGTTTAAAATGGCGCTTTTGCGGTGAATTATTGCTCTCGGTTCTAATTTTGTTTGCAAGCACTAAAATTCTGTCAATAACCTTTGAATACGGGCCGATTTGCGGCCTTTGGTGATGACAGCAGTTTGCGAAAACTGTGCCGAGAGAAAGGCGCACTGCGGTGTGTAGAAAGAACTTGGAAAGCAAAGGTTAAAGCAATAACCGTTTATGGCCAAAATCTAATTTTAAAAGCGCTGCATTTTACAAATTTAAAATTGCCCCGGGGAATTAGCGGCCGCAAGCCGTGAGTCTGCATATTCTGCCCGAATTTTTCATATTATTAAACAGTCCTTTTAGGAGTTGATGATATGAAAGAAACGGTGCTGGACCGCGCAGTAGAACTGGGGGAATACATTTTAAAAACCGGCGCAACGGTTCGGGCAGCAGCAAAGGTTTTTAAAATTAGCAAATCTACGGTACATAAAGATGTTACAGAGCGGCTGATAAAGCGCGACCCGGTGCTGTACGCCGATGTAAAAAAAGTGTTAGAAACCAATAAAAAGGAGCGGCACATTCGCGGCGGCATGGCCACCCGGCGAAAGTACAAGGGCAGCGGCTCTTAAAAATGCTTGTAAGGCCAATAAAGCGGCCGCCCCGCCAAAAACGCAATGGCGTTTT
>CABQLY010000002.1 GCA_902465155.1 uncultured Oscillospiraceae bacterium
TTTATCCAACGGCGAAGTTTTCTGATTTTTGTAACACATCATTGACAAACCTACATTGCAAAAAAATATTTAAAAGCAAAGGGGTTTTGTTTTAAAGGCAATTTGCGGCGGCAGCCCTAAAAATGTAATTTTGGTAACCGCTGGAAAAATGCGCAAATTTTATGCAAAAGAAATAAAACATTGAAATTGGTGTGGAATAATTTTAAATAATACACTGAAATTTACCCCCAAAACGGCTTGTTTATTGTATTTATCTTGCAAAAATGGTATAATTTTTATTGCAAAAAAATTATTTTAGCTTTAAATGTTTAAAAATTGAAAAAAATAGGCTTGACAAGGGGCCGGCTTAAAGTGTACAATTCTTTTTAGAAGCCAACACAGCGCTTTCTTTTAAAAGCAACACAAAATGCCCCTTTTTGCCTTAGCAAATTTAAAATTTGCTGCGCGGTTTGGAAAGGGGGCTTTACAGTGGCGCTGCTGCTTTACGCTGAAATTAATATTGTTTGTGTTATTTTGCTGGGAATTATGGCTGCAAAGTCGCTGTTTTCCAGCTATAGCGGCACGGTTAAGGATAAAGCCTTTACCGCCTCGCTGTGGTTTGTAATGTTTTGGTCGGTTTTTGATGTTTTAGAGCGCCTGGCCGAAAATTTGCCGCCGGTAAAAAATATTCCCCTGCTGTACGGGTTAAATCTGCTTTATTTTATTTGCTTTGGCGCCGCGGCCTTTTGCTGGTTTTGGTACGCCGAAATTATTTACAATAAAAAAATTTTAAAAAACAAAAAACGCCGGGTGGCCTTAACTCTGCCGCTTGCGGCGTTGGTGGTTTTGCTGGTTGCCTCTTGCTTTACCGGCTGGATTTTTTATGTAGACGCCGCCGGCGTTTACCACCGCGGCCCGCTGTTTTTTGTGCAGGCCGTTGTGGTGTACGGATATGTTTTTGCTACCATTGTGCAGGGCTTTTACCGGGCAAACCGCCAAACCTACTTTGCCCGTAAAAACGAGCTTACAACTGTTTCAATCTGCTCGGTTGCCATTATGGCCTGCGGGCTGCTGCAGCTGTTTTTAACCAATTTTCCGCTGCTTATTGCCGGCGTTACCGTTTCGGTGCTAATTAAATTTACCAACTCTTTAAAATTAATGATATTATTAGACCCTTTAACCGGTATTCCCAACCGGCGGGAGCTGCTTGCCAACCTGGCCGCCGAAATGAAAGCCGTAAAACCGGGGGAGGAGCTTTACTTTTTATTTATTGATGTAGATTGCTTTAAGCAAATTAACGATTCCTGCGGGCACACCGAGGGCGACCGCATTTTAAGCAAGGTTTCGGCCGCTATTAAAGATTTTTGCGAGGAAACGCACGGCTATTGCGCCCGCTACGGCGGCGACGAATTTGCCGTTATTTTAGTTTTAAACCGCGGCAGTAATATTGGGGCCGTTTGCAGCGAGTTAAAAGGGTTTGTGCAGCAAAAGGGCATTAGCACCAGCCAAAATAACCCGGTTCGGGTAAGTGTGGGGCACACAAAATATCAGGGCGAGAGCGATACCGTTCAAAGCATTATTGCGCGGGCGGATGACGCCATGTATAAAGCCAAAGAGCAAAATAAATTGGAATTGTAAGGCGGCAAGCCCGCCGGAAAGAGGCGCGGCATGGAACAAAAAGCGTCGGTACTTAGCAACATTATGCAAGAAACGCTAATTAAGCAATTAATTGCCGATTATTTTGACGAGGTTGTTTTAATTGAAACCGAAACCGGCCGGGTGCTGAATATTTCTGACCGCATTACCTGCCAAAAGCACAACTACCGCCGGTACGACGGCAAAACCTACAACGAGCAAATGCTTGCCATTGTGCGCGACGATTTGCCGCCCGCCGAGCGCGAGGCTTTGCAAAAGGCCATTGGTTTAGACACCGTAATAAACGAGCTGAAAACAAGCGAGCAGTACAGCGTAGAGCTGGTTTTGCCGGGGCCGGGCAGCCGCGCCGTTTGCAAAAATCTTGTTTTTAAGTTTTTAGACCAAAGCCGCAAAATTATTGTTTTGGTTTGCCAGGATGTTTCGGAAATTGAATTAAACGGCACCGACCCTTTAACCGGGCTTTACAATTCGGCCGGGTTTCACCACAAGGTAGAAGTCTGGATAAAAGCCAACCCGGGCAAACGGTTTAGAATACAGCGGTATAATATAGACCGTTTTCGGGATATTAACGGCATTTACGGCTACGAGGTTGGCAACAAGCTGCTGCGTGATTTTGCCGGCTATATGAAGCGCTACAATTCGGCCAACAGCTTTGCCGCCCACCTAAACGCCGACCATTTTGTGCGCTTTTGCGCCGAGGACGCTTTAACGGTTAACGAGTGCTACAACAATTTTAACGACTGTTTTAAAAACTACGAGCTTAGTCTGCCTATTAAGCTGCACATGGGCGTGTACGACCTTTGCGAGCCAAACTGCGACAGCTTTACCATGAGCTACAAGGCGCTGCTGGCACTGCAATCTATTAAAGGCAGCCTAACCAAGCAAATTGCGTATTACGAGCAGGGAATGATGGCGGTTGAATTAGAGCAGCAGGAGCTGCTGGCCGACCTGCAAACCGCTATTGAAACCGGGCAGTTTGAGGTTTGGTTTCAACCGCAGGTAGATTACGCCAACAAGCGCTTAATTGGGGCCGAGGCCCTGGTGCGCTGGCGCCACCCCAAAAAGGGGTTAATTTCTCCGGCGGTTTTTGTGCCGCTGTTAGAAAAAAGCGATTGCATTGGCCGGGTAGACCGCCTGGTGTTTGAAAAGGTTTGCGCCTGCATTAGCAAGTGGCAGCGGGAAATGAAAGGCGCCGGGCAAATTCCCGTTTCGGTTAACCTTTCCCGCAACGATATTTACCGCGAAAACCTTTGCAGCAATATGCTTAAAATTTTGCAAAAGCACGGCCTAACACCCGGCGCGGTGCATTTAGAAATTACCGAAAGCGCGTATATGGAAAACTCCTTGCCCTTTACAAACACCCTAAAACAGCTGCGGCAGGCGGGCTTTTTGGTGGAAATGGACGATTTTGGTTCGGGCTATTCCTCGCTGAATTCGTTAAAGGATTTAAACATAGATAAATTAAAGCTGGACCTTAAATTTTTGGCCGGCGCACAGCAAAACAAAAAAAGCGGCATTATTATTTCGGCTATTATTAATATGGCGCACGCGCTGCAGCTGCCGGTTATTGCTGAGGGGGTAGAAACCAAAGAGCAGGCCGAAATGCTGCTAAGCTTTGGCTGCAGCCAAATGCAGGGCTATTATTTTAGCAAGCCCGTTTCGCAGGCCGAATACGAAAGCCTGCTGCGGCAGGGCACGGTTGGCATCGCCAACAATACCGCTGCGGCGGCCGCAAGCGCTTTGGCCGAGCCCGCACCCTGCAAGGCTTAATACTTTAGGAAAAAGGGCTCCAAAATTTAAACCAATTTTTATAAACTTCGTTGCCAATTTGGCGGCGAAGTTTTTTGTTGTACTGTTTTAAGCAAAAACATTCCCGCTTTCTACATTTACAAATTTCAGCAAAATTGCTATGATAATTATACAAATATTAATATTTTTTGTATTTGGGAGGCTAATTTTATGTTAAAAAAGCTTGTTTCGTTAACACTTTGCGCGTTGCTTGTGCTAACCGCATGCATAGCGGCGCCCGTAACCGCCTCGGCCGAGGATCGGTTAACTCTTACGCAGGATTTTGAAAGCTATGCTGGAGGCACTTACGATGTAACCAATGCGGAAGTTGCCGAAACCACCGATGATGCAAACAATAAAGCGTTGCATTTTAAATCGGATTGTCCTTCTCCCGGTAATGCCTGGGCACGGGTATTTGGCAACGGGAATTCGGAAAAACCCCTTAAAGCCGGATCTACTTACAGCTTAACCTACCGTGTTTATTTAAAGAGCCACGGTAAAGACGCCAACAATAATGATAAACGAGCCATAATTAACGCCCAGTATTCTGACAACAATGTTGGCCAGTGGGCAAATGGTAGAACTACCATTAATCAATATTTTACCGACAAAGCAAAGATTGGCGAATGGGTTACCACAACTGTTAACTTTACCGCTACGAAAGACGCTTATTTAGTTTTTTATGTTGCGAATGACGGCGGTACGGGCTATTCCATTTATTCCGATTTTTATATTGACGATGTTGTGTTAAAGGAAGTAACTGAAACTACTGTTACTTTTAACTCTAATGGCGGAAGCGACTGCGCAGCCATTACCGCCTTTAGCGGTGCCGCTTTAACTTTACCTACCCCCACCAAAGAGGGCAGCGATTTTTTAGGCTGGTACGAGGACGCAGCTTTAACCAAAGGTTACATTTCGGCTTATCAACCCGAAAACGATATTACCCTGTACGCAAAATGGGATGTAGTTGGCGACGGTGTTTGGGAGCAGGATTTTGAAAGCTACATTCTTACATCTTCTAACAATAAGAGATTGCAGTCCGAAACCGTTTATGCAGGCAATTACGCTTTGCATCGGTTTGAGGTTAAAAATGCAGCCGGCGTTTTGCAGCCAAACTCTTTTGTGCCGTTATTCCCGCGTTCAACCGAAAAAGTTCAGGTTGGCAAAAAGTACACTCTAACCTTTAAATACAAAAGCGCTTCCAGCAACCCCTTTAATCTTTATTTGGTAAGCAACCGCACAGCCGAAACCAACCAGGGAACCGCCGCTTTAAGCTTTTCGGCAGCGGCCGCAGCAAATTGGACCGAAATTACTAAAACTGTTGATTTAACCGACAGCAGCAAATTTACTACCGACAGTTATTTGTGCTTATATTCTTGGGGTACTGCCGAGTATTTCTTAGATGATATTCGTTTAGTAGAATCGGCCCCCGTTACCATTACTTATGTAACCAACAATAGCACTACGGTAGAAAGCATGACCGATTACCCCGGCACTGCTTTAACTTTGCCGACTCCCGATTCTGACACCTTAGGCCAGGTATTTGGCGGTTGGTACACCGACGAAGCGTTAACCAACCAGTTTACGGCAGCGGTTTACCCGGCTACCAGCACAATGCTTTACGCAAAGTGGACCAAACCGGGCTGGACCCAAGATTTTGAGAGCTTTAAAGACGAGTACAACACCAATTACAGCAATGTAATTACCAGCGGAATTTCTGACCACGATTTGATTACCGTTGCCGATCGTGAGGCTGATTATGTAACCTCCGGCAAACGCTCGATTCGTTATTCTTACGATTCCGTTGTAGACGGCGGCACCGCCTCCGGCGATAACCGCATTTTAATTAACGCCGCTGGTGACAGAAACGCCCTGTGTGATTATTTTACCAAGGCCGGTGACATTTTAAAGGTTAGCTTTAAATATAAGGTTACCACAGGAGCCCCCAAACTAACGGTACAAACCGGTTATGATGATCTTACAAATGCTTGGGCCGCCAGTGACAAAAGCGGCATTGCCTGGAACGAAACCGACTTAGCCGGCAATGCAGGGGAGTGGCAGACCTTTACCAAGTCCTTTACTGTGAACCCGGATTCTTCTATTAGCCGTGTAAAAACTTTGGTATTTATTTTAAGAGGAGCCGGCGAGGTTTACATTGATGATGTTGAGGCTTTGGTAGTTCCCACCGGGGTTGAAACCGCTTACAACAATAAGGCCGCTATTCGCGCAGCCGATGAAACCGCTAATGTTAAACAGGGCTTCCGCCTTTACAACAAGGTAAATAAACAGTGGCTGGAGGATTACAACATTGTTGAGTTTGGCGCTTTGGCAATTCGCAAGGGCAGACTTGCCGATGGCGCTACCTTAAAAGTAAACACCGAGAACGCCGCAAAGGGCGTTGCCTGGGTAAAAGATGGCGAATATAAGCTGTGGGAGGATTTAGGCGACAGCTACACCTTTACCGCCGTGCTGATTGGTATTCGCGAGAAGTTTTACGCCGAGGATTACAGCGTAGTAACCTACGCGAAGGATAAAGACGGCAACTACATTTACGGCGAGGTGCAAGACCTTTGCGTATACAGCGTGGTAGAAAGCATTTTAGCTTCCTCTACCGCCAGCGAGCAGGATGTTGCTACCGCAAACGCAGTAATTGCTCAGGCTGTTGCCGCAAAGGCAGAGGACAGCTCGGTTGTAACTTACGAAGAATGGAAAAATTCTTAACCGAACCCGGAACAAAGCGAGGTATTTAAAATGAAAAAAGATTATATTGCGCCGCTGGCCGAGGTTCAAATGTTAAAAACCGAACCGATTATGGAGTCCTCCGGCTTTAACCGCGACAACGACTTGAATGTTGACGAATTTTAAATGCTTATTCCTTGGGTATTTCTCCCTAATGCCCGTTGAATAAATCGGCAAGTTAATTTTTAATTTGCCAAATCTCCCTAACAAATAAACCGTGCGTTTTGCGCACGGTTTATTTGCGTTTGTAGGCCGCAAAATATAAGCTTTGGTTGAAAATAATAATGTTTGTATTTTTTTGCACAAAAAATACAAAAAACGGCATTTCTTTTTCATTGAAAAATTGATTTTTTTGTGGTAAACTAAGTAGGTATTAAAACATTGGCTTTGGGGGAATTGCAAATGAACTGTAATTTAGATGTTTTAAATAATTTTGGCGTTCGTTTAAACACCGTTTCGGCTTTTGGCGGCCGGGGCCGGTTTGCGCCAAACAGCCGCCATTCCTCTTACCACGGGCTGCACCCTAACGAAACCTATTATTACATTACCGACGGCGAAATGCACCTGGAGTACAACGGCAAGTGTTTGGTTTGCCCCGCCGGCACCGTTATTTACATTCCAAACGATTACATTTACGAGCTTTACTGGGTAGATACGCCGGACGGTATTAGCGGCTGGTGCAGCGTAACATTTGAGCTTTATGACACGCAAAACAAGGTTGTTACCTTGGGGCCGGAGCCGGAAATTTTGCTGGTAGACCGCCACTTTAAGCTGCTGCCTATTTTTCAGCAAATGCACGATGTTTATGTAAATGACGGTATTGCCTGCCACTTTAAGTGCTACGAGCTGTTTTGGCAGCTTTCGTACCAGCTTAAAATGCTAACCACCAAAAACAATTTAAAAACCGAGTACAACAAAATTTACAAGGGCATTTTGTATTTAGAGCAGCACTTTACGCAAGAGGTTGGGCCAGACGAGCTGGCCGAAATGTGCGGTCTTAGCGTTTGCTATTTCCGCCGCCTTTTTCGCCAGTATAAAGATATGTCGCCGGTAAAGTACCGCAACCTGCTGCGAATGAAAAAGGCCAGGGAGCTGTTAGAATCGGGCGATTACACCGTGGCCGAGGCCAGCGACGCCGTTGGCTGTACCGATGTTTTTTACTTTAGCAAGCAGTTTAAATCGGTTTTTGGCATTAACGCCTCCGACTGCAAGCCCCGCCCGCACATTGAAAAACAGCAATTGCAGGAGGAATAACCCCGCTAACATTTAATAAATAATCAGCGCCCCGGGGCCTTTTTTGGGCTGCCCGGGGCGCTGCATTTTGTTTTAGCTTAATTTAGCTGCTGCGGCAGCTTAGCGCAAAGTAATTTACGGCGGCTAAGCAGCTTGGTTGGTGGCTTGGTTAGCAGCTTGGTTAGTCGCTTGGTTGGTAGTTTGGTTAGTAGCTTTGGTGGTTGTAATTAAACCCGCAGTGGCTTAAAAACTCTTTGGCCATTAGCGTTGCGCCCATTTGGTTGGGGTGAACCCGGTCCCACGCAATGCAGGTAGAATGGCGGTGCTGCAAAAAGCGCTCGTACAGGGCTTGAAAATCTACCAAAATGCAGCCAAATTTTTCGGCAAGCTCGCGGCAAACGGCGCAGTATTCGTCCATTTTTTTGCGCATGGGGTCCTCGCGGTTTGGCTCCATGTAATAAGGCGTTAGCAAAAAAACACCCTTTACCGTGCCCTGCAGGGCGGTAAGCATTTTTTCTAAATTTTCGCGGTATTCGGCGGGCTGCACGGCACAATCGGGAATGGCAGGGCAATCAAACTGGCGCCAAACATCGTTAATGCCAATACAAATGGCAACCCAGTTAGGCTTTAGGGCCAAAACATCCCGCTCAAACCGGTTTAATAAATCGCGGCTGGTGTTGCCGCTAATGCCGGAATTGGTTACGCGAATATTCCGCTCGGGGTACCAGCTAACCAGCATATTTTCAATTACCCGAACATAGCTTTTGCCGAGCCCCTCAAAAAGGCCTTCGCCCACCGGGTTGGTGCTGCCCATGTCGGTTACCGAATCGCCCGCAAAAACAATGCGGTCTAAATTTTCAAAAATCATTTTACCTTACCTGCCTTTGTGCAATTTGTTTGTAAAATTTATTATAGCACAGAATAAAAAATAGTCCATGAAAAAAACAACATTTTTAATTGTTTTTTAAAGAAACCAGCGCCAGATCCGGCACGGCGGCGTAGGCCGAAAAATTGGGGCAGGTGTAGCTTTTGCTGTAAGCCAAAACATCGTACCGGTGGGCAAGCGGCAGCACGGTGCCGTCGGCCGCAATGCTTTTAAGCGCCTGCTCGGCAGCCGCAACCCGCGCAGCCTGCGACTTGCCGGTTGCCTGCTGCAGCGGCGCCGCAAAATTGGCCTTGGTTAGGTTGTAGCGGCTTAGCTGCAAAAGGTAATCGGTTGCGTCGTTGCTGCCGGCGGTAAGGGGCAAAATGGCCAGCTTAAAATCTTTATCGGCAATTTTTTGCAGCAGCTCGTCGGTAGAGGTGCACTGCTTGGTGTTAACAAAAAACGAGAGCGATTGCTGAAACCCCTCGGCAACCAAAGCGGCCAGCTTTCCGTCGCTTTCCCCGGCGTACAAAATGGCGGTGTCGCCCGGCTCCTGCACCTTGGCGCAGGCCTTGTAAAGCTGCAGGGCGCTTTCGGGGTTGTAGGCCGCAGCGGCCGGCTCGTTTATATTTTTGGCTAAAACGGTGCCAATTTTTAAGGCCGAGGGCAGCAGCCGGTCGGTTACATTCATTTGGGTTGAAAGCTCATTTTGCAGGCGGTTGCGGTGAACCGATTGCGCCAGCGCTTTACACATTTTTTCGCTGCCAACATCGCTTTCGCGGTTAATTACCAGCAGGCAGCTGATGTTTTCCGGCTCAATGGTTTGCACCTCGGTGGTAACCTCGTCGGCTTGGGCGTAAGCAAAATCAATGTTCCCTAAGGCTACGCGCTTGGCGTTGCCCTTTAGCTCCCCGTTGTAGGAGAAAATTACCCCGCTGGCCGCCGCTTTAAAGCTGCCGTTGTAGCTTTTGCTGCGGTTTAGGCGCATGGCAAAATCCTCGTGGCTGTCGGTTGCCCAGGAGTACAGGGTAAAGGGGCCGTTGGTTAGCAGGTGGTCGGCGTCTAACCCGTATTTGCCGCCGCATTTGTTAAAATAAGCCTCGTTACACGGCAGGGCAACCGGCAGGGTAAGGGTTTGCAAAAGGTCGTCGTTGGGGTAGGCAAGGGTAATTTCAAGCTCGGTTTTAGAAAGGGCCGTAACGGCCGGCATTCCCTTTTGGCCGGCGCGGTAGGCCGCCGCGTTTTGAATACAAAGCAGCTTTTCGGCCTCGGGCGCGTTGGTTTTAGGGGTTAATGCCCGGGTAAAGCCAAAAACAAAATCCTGCGCGGTAAGCTCCTCCCCGTTCGACCATTCTAACCCCTCCCGCAGGGTAAAGCGGTAGGTTTTTTGGTCTTGCGATACGGTGTAGCTTTTGGCGGCGGCCAAAACCGGCTCGCCCTTTTCGTTAAAACGGGTCAGCCCCTCAAACAAGGCGGTAACGGCCGTTTTGCTGCCGGCGGTTTGGCTTAATTGCGGGTCTAAGGTTTGGGGGCGGTCGCCCAGTGCAAAGTAAAGTAAAAAGCTTTGCGGCCCGCCGCAGCCGGCAAGGGTATTTAAAACAATTATAAGGGCTAACAGCAGCCCGGTTAGTTTTTTAATTTTCAACTTTTACACCTCTAAAAAGCTGCCAACGGCTTTGCCCTGTTAGGCAGGAATGTTAAATAAGTAAAACCGCACGGTGTTTTTGCTTGTGCAGCGGTTGGCCGCATTGCATAATTTGTGCCGCGCGTGCCGGCGCCGGGTATGTCTGTACCGCGGCCGTTACATTGCGTTTTTTTCGCGCTGCGGTAGGTTGTGCAGCAGTTGGCCGCATTGCATAATTTATGCCGCGCGTGCCGGCGCCGTGGTACTGTAAATTAATTATACCGTTAAGCCCTTTAAAATTCAAGCAAAAAACCGCAAAAAGGGTCAAGCTTTTTGTTATTTTGCGGTTTCTAAAATCATGCGCTCCAGCTCGCGGGCGGCAATGCTCAAACTTTGCTCTTTTCGTTTTACCAAGCACACGCTGCGGGTGGGAATTTCCTCCTTTAAATCTATTACCGCAACGCCGTCCTCTGGTCGAACAAACTCTTTTGGTACAAAGCCAACGCCTAAATCGTAAGCCGCAAGCAGCATAATTTGAATCGAGGAGCAAGCCTCAATATCCGGGTGATAGGGCAGGCCGCAGCGGGTAAATAGGTTGCCGTAAAATTCGTAAGATTTTGTGTCGCTGCCTAAGGAGATGAGGGGGTATTCCACCAGCTCTTTCAGCGAAACGCTGCGCCCCGTAAGGGCGGTAAAGGCGGGGGAGCAAACCGCCACCTCGGTTATGGTTTTAATCTCCTGCTCGGTAAGCGAGGCGGAGCGAACCGTTGGCGTGGTAACAACGGCCAAGTCGGCGGTGCCGTCTTTTAAAGCAGCAATGGCCTGCGGGGTAGAGTAGTTGTTAATGCGAAAATGTACCCCCGGGTAAAGGGTGCGGTAGCGCTTTAAAACCGGCGGCAGCAGGCAGCGCAGCGCCGTTTCGGTTGCGGCTACAAAAACGGTTCCGCTTTGCAGGTTCCGGCTTTCTAAAATCTCGGCCTCGCCGGCCTCTAAATGCTCAAATGCAATGCGAACATGGGCAAAAAGCTTTTCGCCCTCGGGCGTTAGGCGCATGCCGCGGTTGGTGCGCAAGAAAAGCGGGCAGCCCAATTCGCCCTCCAGCGTTTTAATGGTTCGGGTTAAATTCGGCTGGTTGTTTAGCAGCAGCTTAGCCGCCTGCGAAACATTGCCGTACTTTGCAACATAGTAAAAAATGCGGTAGTGGTCATAATTAATATACATATAAGTATGTAGGCCCCTTTTCGATATGTTATTTTAGTATATTTAATATTCAAAATATATATTTTACATATATCCGTAAAGGTATTATAATAGGAGTGCTATTAAAAGTCAAGCTGAGTTACGGTTGTTTTTAATTTTTTTTAAGAGCAGGGCCGGGTTATTCATTCGGCAGAGTTTAACACAGCGCGAAAAGGGGAACCAAAATTGAATTACCAAGAGCTGGACTGTGCCGCCCTAAAAAAAGAACGGCAGGCTCTAAAGGCACGGCTGGAGGAATGTACCAAGCATGGCATTTCGTTAGATCTTTCCCGCGGGAAGCCGGCCAAAGAGCAATTAGAGCTTTCGCTTAAAATGCTGGATGTGTTAGACCACCGCAGCATTTTAGACAGCGAAAACGGCCAGGATTGCCGCAATTACGGCGGGCTGGACGGAATTCCAGAGGCTAAGCGTCTGCTGGCCCACATGATGGGCACGCACTCCTCCAACACCATTGTAGGGGGCAACAGCAGCCTAACCTTAATGTACCAAATTGTTAGCCACGGCATGACCGAGGGCATTTGCGGCGGAACCCCGTGGAGCCAAATTAAAAGCCGCAAGTTTTTGTGCCCGGTTCCGGGGTACGACCGCCATTTTGCCATTACCGAGCATTTTGGGTTTGAGCTGATTCCTATAAAAATGCTGGAGTCCGGCCCGGATATGGACGAAATTGAGCGCTACATTACCGACGAAACGGTAAAGGGAATTTGGTGTGTGCCAAAGTACCAAAACCCTACTGGCACGGTTTTTAGCCCCGAAACGGTGCGCCGCTTTGCCGCGTTAAAGCCGGCCGCCAAGGATTTTAGAATTTTTTGGGATAACGCCTACTGTATTCACGCGTTTGACGGCCCCGCCGCCGAAATACCGGATATTATTTCGGAATGTGAAAAAGCGGGGAACCCCAATTTGGTTTACGAGTTTTGCTCTACCAGCAAAATTACCTTTCCCGGTTCGGGCATTTCGGCGGTGGCTGCCAGCCCGGCAAATTTAATAGATATAAAATCTTTTTTGCAGCTTAGCACCATTGGGCCGGATAAATTAAATCAACTGCAGCATGCCCGTTTTTTTAAAAACAGCGCCGGGCTGCGCGTTCACATGAAAAAGCACGCCGCCATTTTAAAGCCAAAGTTTTTGGCTGTTTACCGCATTTTGCAGCAGGAGCTGGAGGGAATCGGCGTTGCCGAGTGGACCCAGCCAAAGGGAGGGTACTTTCTTTCCTTTAACTGTTTACCGGGCTGCGCCGCAAAAATTGTTAAGCTTAGCGCCGAATACGGCGTTAAATTTACCCCGGCCGGGGCAACCTACCCCTACGGGCAAGACCTGCAGGACCGCAACATTCGCTTGGCCCCGTCGTTTGCCACAATTGAGGAAATTAAAACTGCGGTAACGGTACTGGCTTTAGTAACAAAAATTGTTAGCTGCGAAAAACTAATTCAAGAAAAGGAAGGGGTTTTATGAGCAAAAAAAAGAGGCTTACTTTTATTGCTGTTTGGGTTTTGGTTTTGCTGGCCTTGTTGGCAGCGGCCTTACTGGTGCCCGGCGGCGAGAAAAAGGAAAGTATTCAGTCGGTCATGCGGGACGCCGTTTTGCACGGCAGCAACAAAATTTCGCTGTTTGGGTTAAAAGAGGTAAACCCGGCGTACATTTCGGCCTTAACCGTTACCGGCGTTATGTTGCTGTTTGCCTTAATTGTGCGTGTGTTTGTTATTCCGCGGTTTAAAATGGTGCCCGGCAAATTCCAGCTGGTTATAGAGCAGGCGGTTGAATTTTTCAGCAACCTGGCCAGCTCTAACAGCCCGCACCGCAACGGCTTTTTAGGGGCTTACATTTTTGCCGCCGGCGTTTACATTTTTGTTGGCACGCTGTTTGAGCTTTTGGGCCTGCAGGTTGTTACAACCGGCGGCCTTTCGGTAGCGCTGCCGGCCCCGCTTTCAGATATTAACGCCGCCATTGCCATGGGCTGCCTTTCGTACCTTATTATTCTTTCGGGCGGCATTGCCGGCAACCGGTTAAAGGGCGTTGGGCAAACGCTAAAGGATTTTTCGCTGCCCATTTCAATGAGCTTTCGGTTGTTTGGCGCGCTGCTTAGCGGCCTGCTGGTTACCGAGCTGGTTTATTACTACATTAATTTAAGCTTTGTGCTGCCGGTAGCGGTTGGCGTAATGTTTACCCTACTGCACGCATTAATTCAAACCTATGTTTTAACCATGCTGACCGCGCTGTTTTACGGTGAGGTCTCGGCCCCGCACAAAAAAGCTAAAAAAGCAAAAGCGAATTAATTTTGGAGGTTTTGTAAGATGAAAAAGTTTTTAAAAATAGTAACCGTTATTGGCGTTTTAGCCGCCCTGCTTGGCGTATTTGGCAGCGTTGCCGCTGCAGCCGCCACGCCTGAGACCACCACCGCTGCCGAAGCAACCAAAACAACCCAAGCAACCACCGACCAAAGCGCCACCGGTAATAAGGCTATTGCCGCCGCCGTTTGCGTGGGGTTAGCTGCAGCTGCCGGCGCCGTTGGCATGGGCCTTGCTATTGCAAAATCGGCCGAGGGTATTTCCCGCCAGCCGGAGGCCGAGGGCAAAATTCGTACCAGCTTAATGCTGGGTTTGGTGTTTATTGAAACCGCCATTATTTACGCGCTGATTATTGCCATTCTAATTATATTTGTACTGTAAGGGGGCTTTTAAGCAATGGGTGTTCCGTTAAATATTGACTGGCAGCAAATTTTACTGCATTTGTTTAATTTTTGCCTGTTGTTTGGCGGGCTGTGGCTGCTGCTTTACAAGCCGGTTAAGGGCTTTATGCAAAAACGCACCGAGTATTACAGCCAAATGCAGCAAGACGCCGAAAAAAAGCTTGCCGCGGCCACCGCGCGGGAAAAGGAATATGATTCCCGCCTGCAAAACGCCGAGCAGGAAATTAGCGACCTGAAAAGCAACGCCGTACTGCAGGCCAACAAAACGGCCGAGGGCATTGTGGCCGACGCCAATGCGCAGCGCGAAAAGATTTTAAACGACGCCAAAAAAGCTGCCGACGCCGAAAAGGAAAAGGCCGTGCAGGAGGCCAATTTGCAAATTGAAGGGCTGGTAGAGGGCGCCATACAAAAAATGTTGAATACCGACGGCGGGGTAGAGGAATTTTTAAATTCCGCCGGAAAGGAGTAAGGCGCTGTGGCAGAGCAAGAGAACAAAATTTTTATGAAAGCCATTCTCCGCAGCTCCAAACAGCCCACCGAGCAGCAGCTGCAAAGGCTGCAGCAGTTTTTGCAGCAAAAGCACAACGCAGCGGTTCAACTTAGCTTTTTGCAGGACGATACCGTTCGCGGCGGCTTTAAAATTGAGCTGGGCGCCAACAGCCCTAAATTTAGCCCGGAATTTGTTTACGATTGGAGCCTTGCCGGCAAGGCCGAGCAGCTTAAGGAGAAAATTGCCGCCGTTATTAAAAACAAGGCGGATGTAATACCCCTTATTCGCCAAACGGTGGCCGATTTTGCCCCCACCCCGCAGGCCAGCGAGGTTGGCGCTGTGTTAACGGTTGGCGACGGTATTGCCACCGTTAGCGGTTTAGATAACGCCGAGTACGGCGAAATTCTTGTTTTCAGCGGCGGCATTAAGGGCATGATTTTAGATTTAAAAGAGCAGGAAATTGGCTGCGTATTGTTTGGGGACGAGGCCGAAATTTGCGAGGGAAGCCCGGTTCACCGCACCGGTAAGGTTGCCGGTATTCCGGTTGGCGAGGCTTTTATTGGCCGCGTGGTAGACGCTTTAGGCGCCCCTATTGACGGCAAAGGCCAAATTGCCGCCGCCGATTATTACCCCATTGAAAACCCGGCCCCCGGCATTACCGAACGGCAGCCGGTAAATAAGCCAATGGAAACGGGGCTGCTGGCCATTGACGCCATGTTCCCCATTGGGCGCGGCCAGCGCGAACTAATTATTGGCGACCGCCAAACTGGTAAAACCGCCATTGCGGTAGATACCATTTTAAACCAAAAGGGCAAAAATACGGTTTGCATTTATGTTGCCATTGGGCAAAAGGCCTCCTCGGTGGCGCAATTGGCCGAGAATTTACGCCGGCACGGCGCAATGGATTACACCATTATTGTAAACGCCACCGCCAGCGATTCCGCCCCGCTGCAGTACATTGCCCCGTACGCCGGCTGTGCGCTGGGGGAGTACTTTATGCACCGCGGGCAGGATGTTTTAATTGTTTACGACGACCTTTCTAAGCACGCCATTGCCTACCGCACCATTAGCCTTTTGTTAGAGCGCTCGCCGGGGCGCGAGGCCTACCCGGGCGATGTATTTTATTTACATTCCCGCCTGCTGGAGCGCTCTGCCCGGTTAAGCGAGGCCTTAGGCGGCGGCAGCATGACGGCCCTGCCGATTGTTGAAACGCAGGCCGGCGATGTTTCGGCCTACATTCCCACCAACATTATTTCTATTACCGACGGGCAGATTTTTTTAGAGAGCGACCTGTTTTTTGCCGGTCAGCGGCCGGCGGTTAATGTAGGCCTTTCGGTTTCCCGCGTGGGGGGCGCCGCCCAAACCAAGGCAATGAAAAAGGCGGCCGGCACCATACGGTTAGATTTAGCCCAGTACCGCGAAATGGAAGTGTTTATGCAGTTTTCCAGCGATTTGGACGAAGCCACCAAACGCCAGCTGCAGTACGGGCAGGGGTTAATGCGTTTGCTGCGGCAGGAGCAGTACTACCCCTACAGCCAACACCGGCAGGTTATTTTGCTTTGTGCCGCTTTGGCACACGCCTTTGCCGAAATTAAGCCCGAAAAAATTGCCGAGCAAAGCAAGGCGCTGCTGGCCGCGGCCGAAACCGAGCTGGCAACCCTTTGCGACCAAATTGACCGCACCGGCCGGCTGAGCGATGAGGATAAACAACAAATTGTAAGCTTTAGCAAAAGCTTTTTAAAACCGGCTGCGGCTTTGCAGTAAGGCGGTGGCGCTATGGCAAACACCAAAGAAATTAAAAACCACATTAAAAGCGTGCGCGATACCCAAAAAATTACCAACGCCATGTATTTAATTGCCTCTACCAAGCTGCGTAAGGCTCGGGCCGATTTAGACCGTACCCGCCCGTATTTTAACGCCATTAAGGGCGAAATTAAGCGGATATTTAGAACGGTTAAGGATGTACAAAGCCGCTATTTTTACCCGGATGACGGTATGCCGGCCTTAGACGGCACCTACGCCTGCCTGGTTATTACGGCCGATAAGGGCTTAGCGGGTATGTACAACCAAAATGTAATTAAGCAGGCGCAGCAAATGCTAAAGCAGCACCCCAACACCAAGCTGTTTGTGGTAGGGGAGTACGGCCGCCAGTATTTTGAGCACCACAATATTCCGGTAGAGCACAGCTTTTTGTACACGGCGCAAAACCCCACCATGCCCCGCGCGCGGGAAATTTGCAACATTTTGTTAGAGCTTTACGAGCAGGGCAGCGTGCAAAAGATTTTTGTGCTTTATACCGATATTAAAAATGGCCTTTACGAGGAGGCTAAATTAGAGCGCTTACTGCCCTTTCACCGCAAAGCGTTTGCCTCTAACCAAACCGAAAAGGCGGTAAAAACGCCCTTTGAGTTTGCCCCCTCGGTAAGCGAAGTGTTAGATAACATTATTCCAAGCTACATTTCGGGGTACATTTACAGCGCGTTGGTAGATAGCTTTTGCAGCGAGCAAAGCGCGCGCATGGCGGCAATGGATTCGGCCAACCGCAACGCCGAAAAAATACTTTCCGGCTTAACGGTGCAGTACAACCGCCTGCGCCAGGCTGCCATTACGCAGGAGATTGTAGAGGTTTCGGCCGGGGCGCTGGCCCAAAAAAGAAAAGCGCGCAAATTAAACCAAGAGGAGATGAACGCCCGGTGAATGTTGGAAAAATTACACAGGTTTCCGGCCCGGTAGTAGACTGCCGGTTTGAAAACGGAAAATTACCAAGAATCCGCGAGGCGCTAAACGTTACCGTTAAAGGCGAGCAGCGGGTTATGGAGGTTTCGCAGCACATAGGGCAGGACCAGGTGCGCTGCATTTTGTTGGGCGCGGGCGAAAATTTAGCCCGCGGTATGGCCGTTACCGCTACCGGCGCGGGCATTAAGGTGCCGGTTGGCAACAACACCTTAGGCCGTATGTTTAATGTACTGGGTCAGCCTATTGATGACGGCGAAAAAATTTCGCCGGATACCGAGCGCTGGGAAATTCACCGCAAGGCGCCGGGGTTTGAGCAGCAACAGCCCGTTGCCAGCATTTTAGAAACCGGCATTAAGGTAATAGACCTGTTAGAGCCGTACCCCAAGGGCGGCAAAATTGGCCTGTTTGGCGGCGCCGGCGTTGGTAAAACGGTTTTAATTCAAGAGCTGATTCACAATGTAGCAATGGAGCACGGCGGTTATTCGGTTTTTACCGGCGTTGGCGAGCGCAGCCGCGAGGGCAACGACCTTTGGAACGAAATGCGCGAAAGCGGCGTTTGCGACAAAACGGCGCTGGTTTTCGGCCAAATGAACGAATCGCCCGGCGTGCGAATGCGTGTGGCCCTTTCGGGCCTTACCATGGCCGAGTATTTTAGGGATGAACAGCATAAGGATGTGCTGCTGTTTATAGACAACATTTTTCGCTTTGTGCAGGCGGGCAGCGAGGTTTCTACCCTGCTTGGCCGAATGCCCTCGGCGGTTGGCTACCAGCCCACCTTAGCCGAGGAGATGGGCGCGCTGCAGGAGCGTATTACCTCTACCAAAAGCGGCTCAGTTACCTCGGTGCAGGCAGTTTATGTACCGGCCGACGATTTAACCGACCCGGCTCCGGCTACCACCTTTACCCACTTAGACGCCACAACCGTTTTAAGCCGAAAAATTGCCGAACAGGGCATTTATCCGGCAGTTGACCCGTTGGCTTCTACCTCCCGTATTTTAGAGGCCAGCGTTGTGGGAAAAGAGCATTACGAGGTTGCCCGCAAGGTGCAGGAGGTTTTGCAAAAGTACAACGAGCTGCAGGATATTATTGCCATTTTAGGCATGGACGAATTGGGCGAGGAGGACAAAAAAATTGTTACCCGCGCCCGTAAGGTGCAAAAATTTTTGGCGCAGCCTTTTCATGTTGCCGAAAAATTTACCGGCGTTTCGGGCATTTATGTTCCGGTTAGCGAAACGGTTCGCGGCTTTAAGGCCATTATTAACGGCGAAATGGATGAATACCCCGAGGCCGCCTTTTACAATGTTGGCACTATTGAGGATGTTCGAAAAAAGGCTGACGCACTGCTGAAAGAGGAAGCCTAATGAAAAGCTTTAAAATTCATATTTTAGAGGCAGACAACACCTTTTACGAAGGGGAATGTGAATCTCTTATGGTTCCAACCTCTAACGGGCAGTACGGCGTTTTGGCCGGGCACAGCAACACCATTACCGCCATTGTGCCGGGAATTATGACCTACCGCACCCCGGGCGGGGAGGACCTTTTGGCCAGCGTTTCGGCCGGGCTTTTAAAAATAGAAAATAACGATGTTTTAGTGTTGGTAGACGCCGCCGAACGCCCGGAGGAAATTGACGCCAACCGCGCCCGCCGTTTGGCCGACGCCGCCAAAGAGGCTATGCTGCAAAAAAAGAGCATTTTAGAGTACCGCGCAGCGCAAACCAACCTTTCCCGCGCAATAGCGCAGCTAAGGTTAGCCGGCTCCCGCCGGGGGGAATGAATTAATTTGCAAGGCCAATTGGCGTAAAAAAACCGCTTTTTAACAAGGTTGCCGTAAAGGCGCCTTGTTAATTGAAAAGCCAATGAACAGGTAAGGCGTATGCGCTGCCTGTTTGTTGGCTTTTTTGGTTATAATTCGGCGGTATTGCCAATATAACAAAAATAAAAATCAATTTGCTATTTGGCGTTTTGCTTAAACCGTTCGTGCCGCTTGTGAATAACTATTTTTAAAACAACGGTGTGCAGAATTTTGGGCGTAAGCACGGTTATGTGCGTAAGCTTTAAGGCTGTTTGGTATTTTTACATTTCGGCACAGCCTAAAACGCAAAAAAGTCGTATTCTTATTCGGACTATTGTACGAGGGCGGAATACGACTTTTTTTAATACCTATTACAGCTTCCAGCCAACAGCCTTTTCACGGCCGCTGATAAAGTGGCGGTAAATGCCGTCTTGCTTCATCAGCTCCTCGTGCGTGCCGCGCTGGACGATATTTCCCTGATCTACCACAAGAATTTGATCTGCGTGCCGTACGGTTTTTAGCCTGTGGGCGATCATGATGACGGTTTTCTCCCGCGTCAGTTCGGCAATTGCCTCCATTAGTTCCTTTTCGTTCTCCGGGTCGATATTCGCGGTGGCCTCGTCCAGAATAATGATTGGCGAATTTTTCATCATGGCGCGAGCAATTGAGAGCCGCTGGCGCTCGCCGCCGGAGAGCGTGCCGCCAGCCTCGCCGATAACCGTTTCATACCCTTGGGGCAGCTTTAGAATAAAGCTGTGGCAACGGGCCTTTTTGGCCGCCGCAATAACCTGCTCTATTGGCGCATTCGGCTGACCAAAGCGAATATTGTTTGCAATGGTGTCGTGAAACAGATAAACATTTTGAAACACAAAACTAAAATTTTGTATTAGGCTATCCATGTTGTACTCACGCACATCGTGGCCGCCCAGCGTGACGCGCCCGCCGTCCACATCCCAAAAACGGGAAAGCAGGTGACAAAGTGTTGTTTTACCGCTGCCGGACGGGCCGACAATGGCCGTTGTTGTACGCTCCGGAATGTTCAGCGTAATGCCGCCTATAATAGGCTTTGCCCCATAAGAAAAGCGAATGTTTTCTGCGTAAAGATCGTGGCGTTTCGGCGTAAGCTCCGCGCCGGAAATATTCATGGCGGGCAGATTCAAAATTTCCGTTGCCTGATTCACGCAGGTATCTACCACGCGCAAAAGGCTTGACTGTGTACCGGCCTGCTCCAGCCCCTCGGTGAGTAGGAAGGAGCAAATACAAAGCATAACACAATTAAGCAATGTCATGTGACCGCTTGTGTAAAGCACGAGCGACAGCACCACCACGCCCACATCAATAAGCTTGGCAACAACATTCTGTGCTAATATCAGCGGTAGGAGCTGCAGCTCCATGTCGGTGTTGGCGTCCACATTTTCCTCAATGGCGGCTTCCAGCCTGCGGTTATACCTGCCAATAAGGGAGTAGGACTTTACCTCGGCAATTCCTTTAATAAACTCCAGCACCTGCTCCACCACGGCCGTGTCGCCGGTAAACTTGCGGCGGGTTGCTTGCTCAGATTTCATTTGCAGCGCGTGATTTGCGGCATAGTAGACGGCAAGCCCCGCAATAATAAGCAGTCCGACGCGCCAGTCAAAAAGGAACACCGCCAGCGTTATAACCGCCGTGGAAAAAATGCCCTCTGTGACGAGCATAACCACACGGGTGGATACGCCGGAAAGGTTATCCATAGTATTAGTGGTTACGGAGGTAATAGCCCCCAGGCTGTTTTCGTTGAAATAGCCCATGGGCAAATAGCGCAGGTGCTCGGCAATCTGCACACGCTTGCCCGCCGTGGTGGAATATCCGCCGTTGGTTTGCAAGGCAGTGGCGCGGTATTTAAAAATAGATGAGCCAATAACAGATAGAAGCATAATAGCCAGTGAAAGCAAAATTGCTTTTGCGGTTACGCCGCCTGTTAAAATTGCCCCAAGCATTACGCCAATTGCCGGAATTTTCAGCGCCGAAAACAGCGCCGCCAGTACGCCGAGTACAATGGAGCAATAGAACTCGCCGCGCTCTTGCTTGTCGCAAAAGCGAAAGAATTTTTTTAAAATTTCAAGCACGGTTCGCACCCCCTTCCGCGCCGTCGCGGGACGCTATATGCGCATTCCAAAGAGTTTTATACAACGGGCAGGTTTGCAAAAGCTCTGCCTGCGTTCCGGTTGCTTCAATTTTTCCGTTGTTCACCACAACAATTTGGTCGGCGTCCACAATAGTGGAAAGCCGGTGTGCAATGACAATGAGCGTTTTGCCGCGCACGAGCCGTGCCACACTTTCTTGAATCATTGCCTCGTTCTCCGGGTCGGTGTAGGCCGTGGCTTCGTCCAGTATTACAATAGGGGCGTTTTTCAGCATGGCGCGGGCAATGGAAATGCGCTGCCTTTCGCCGCCGGAGAGGTGACTGCCGCCGCTGCCAACAACCGTATCAAAGCCGTTTTCCAAACTCATAATGAAATGATAGCAGCCGCAGTCACGCGCCGCCTGTTCTATTTCTGCGTTGGTTGCGTTGGGCTTGCCCATGCGGATGTTTTCCCGCACGGTGTTGTTGAATAGGAAGTTGTCCTGCGACACATAGGCAACGAGCTGTTGGTAATGCGCTGCGGAGATATGGCGGATATCCGCTCCGCCTACGGTGATACTGCCGCTGCCGACATCCCAAAAGGAGGCAATTAGCTTGGCAATGGTAGATTTGCCGCTGCCGGAGGGGCCAACCAGTGCGTTGACCGTTCCCTCGCGAAAGGTGAGGTTAATGCCGTGCAGTACCTCGGTATTGCTATAGCCGAAACGAACATTGCGCAGCTCAACAGTGCTGCCCTGCGGTGCTTTCGTATCCGTTTCCGGGCGGGAAAGCTCCTGGGCGGTTAGAATATCCGTTACCTGCCCAATGACCGTGCCGACCTTGGCAAGGTCGTCGGTGAACTTCATGCAGCCAATAATGGGCGTAATCAGCCCCATAGAAAGAATCACAATAAGGACGAATTGCTCCGGCGTTAGCGTGCCGTTTTTTAGCAGCAGCCCACCAATGGGGAGCACGCTTAAAAGTGTTGCGGGCATAATGTTCATGGCAAAGGTAAAATAAAAGTTGCTCTTGTTCATCCAATCAATGTAGCTTTGCGCACACTCTTTTGCGGCGGTAACAAACTTTTCGTAGCTGCTTTTTGCCTTGCCGAATACCTTTATGACCTCAATTCCGCCAATGTATTCCACCGCCGTATTGTTCAGGGCATTGGTGGCAGCTACGGTGCGGGCGTAATTTTTACGGTAGCCTGACATCATTAGCATAAAGAACACCATGCCCAGCGGGAATGTGATGAGCGAGGCCAGCGCCATACGCCAGTTAATGACGAACAAATAAATTAAGGTTGCCAAAGCAATCGCGGCGTTGCTGCTCATCTCCGGAATGGCGTGCGCCAGCGTTGGTTCAATGCTGTCTACGCGCTCTACAAGAATGTTTTTCAGCTCGCCGGAGCCGCGGCTTTGCACATTGCCGAGCGGCATTTTGGCCAGCTTTTGTAGCCCCTGCTTTCGTATATTGCCCAGCACGGCAAAGGTTGCCTTGTGGGACTGCGCCGTAGACAGCGAATGAAACAGCACCCGCAAAAGCCAGAATGCCGCCATGACCGCGCAATTGATTAAATAACCCGTGAGATTCTTATTTCCGGCCAGCAGCTTTTGGAGGACCTGCGCCATTACAAAAAACGGCAGGATTTGAAACGCCGCGCCAATAACAGCGAAAATTACACTTGCAATATAGCCGGATTTTTTCTGCCCGGCAAAGGTAAAAACCCAGCCAAAGGACCCTTTTTCTTTTTTCATATTCCTCACCTCACATCAAAAAGCTTTTTCACAGTTGGCAGCAGCTTTTTTGTTATGGTAAAATCATTCCTTATTCTGCCGCCGTTTAAATGCAGCACTCTTGTGCAGCTGCGGAAACAAATTCGTAGTCGTGCGTGACAATGAAAATAATCTTGCCCATGTTGGAAAGGCGCCGGATTAGGCTTGAAAGCCGCACCATGCTGTCATAGTCTAAGCCGCTGGTTGGCTCGTCGAACACCAAAAGCTCCTTGCCGCAGACCATAGAGCTTGCAGCCGCAAGACGCTGCTTTTGGCCCCCCGAAAGCGTGTTTGGATGTTGCGCACGGAAAGGGGCAAGCCCCAATTCTTGAAGGGTTTGTTCTGCAAGCGCTGTGTTTGGGTGTTTAATGCCAAAGGTGCACTCCGCCTTTACACTTTCGGCAAAGAGCTGATAGTTTACATCCTGCATGACCATATAGCAACGCCTCATGCGCTCCTTCGGCTTTTGCGCCTTTTTGTTCCAGAAATACGAGCCGGAGGTTTCTTTATGCAGCCCGCAGAGCGCGCGGGAAAAGGTAGTTTTTCCGGCGCCGTTGTGGCCCACAACGGCAATAATCTCGCCGGGCGCGGCCAGCAGGGAACAATTGCTCAGCACCGGCTGCTTTTTGTAAGCCAGCGTCACATTTTTAAGCTCCAGCACCGGCGGCTGCTTGGGTGCGGCAGCGCACACCGGCCTTTCCACTTGCAGGTTAATAGCACGCAGCCCCATGCTCTGCCGCTCTTTTGCAGAAAGCGCCATAAACTGCTCCGGCGTGAAATCGCCCGCAATTTTGCCGTTTTCAAGGTAAATAATACGGTCAGCCACATTTGTGAGATAATACAGCCGGTGTTCTGCAACAATCACGGTTTTGCCCTGCAGCTTAATAAGCCGCAAATGCTCGCGCAGCTCGCCAATCGCTGTCACATCAAGGTTGGACGACGGCTCGTCGAGCAGATAGACCTGCGGATTCATAGCATAAACCGAAGCAAAGGCAATTTTTTGCTTTTCACCGCCGGAAAGGGCAAATATATTGCGGCCGAGCAGGTTTTTAACACAAAGTGCCTTGCCGGTCTCCGCTACACGCCGCTCCATTTGCTCCTGCGGCACAGCCTCGTTTTCCAAGCCGAAAGCAATCTCGCTGTCGGTGTCTACATTAAAAAACTGCGTCCGGGGGTTTTGAAACACGCTGCCCACCTTTTTGGCAATGCGGTACATGGGCAAATTGGCAAGGTTTTCACCGTCAAGCAGAATTTCTCCGCTTAAATCCCCCGCAAAAAATTGCGGAATCAAACCGTTTATCAGCCTTGTTAGGGTTGTTTTTCCGCAGCCGCTTTTTCCGCACAGCAGTACGCACTGCCCGTTTGGAATGGTGAGGTCAATATTTTTTAGTCCTCCGTTTGTGCTGTCGGGGTAGGAAAAGGATACATTTTTCAATTCAATCATACGCCCACCGCCTTCCAAACAACCCCGGCGGCAAGAAACGCCGCGAATAGCGCCATTACCAGAAAGTCTGCTGCCCGCATTTTAATTTTTACAAGGCAGGTTCGGGGTTTCGGGTTTTCAATGCCTCGCGTTACCGAGGCAATGGAGAGCTCGTCTGCCGCTTTGCTGGCTGCTGTTAAGAGCGGCACATAGATACAGCTAACCGTCATGGCGGGCGCTTTCAGAAAGCCCCAAAGGGTTGGTGACACATCCCGCAGGCGCATGGCGTTCTTAATGCAGCGCCAGTCCTCACCAATCGTTGGCAGATAGCGCAGCATAACGGCAATGGGAATGGTCAGCTTTTTGGGAATATGCAGGCGCGCCATGGCCGAGAGAAACTCGCCCACCTTGGTGGTGGAAATTACAAGCCCCGCCAGCATTCCGCAGGCATAAACCTTATATACCAGGCCAAGAAACGCCACAAACATCGTTCGCCAAGTGCCCGTTAACACACCCGTGCACCAAACGGTAAATACGCAGATGACCGCATAGGCAATCGTGCCGCGCAAGGCGTACCGCCATTTTCCACTAAGTGCCGCCAGCAAAGCAATAAGCGCTACCAAAGCAAACTGAAAATACAAATTTGGCGCAAACACGGCGCTTAGAACGCAGAGCAGAATAAGAAACAGTTTTGTGCGTGGGTCAAGATGCAGCCTCATTTGGTAATACCGGCTTTTTCAAATTGCTTTTTTAGCATTTTGCAGCCGATAAACGCACTAAGCGCAGCTGCAAGAGTTGTTCCGGCAAGCATAATAAGTAGAATCCACACGGTGCCCGTATTACGCATAGTATTAATGTACGATTGCTCTGTGCCGTTCCCAAGCATTGTTTTTGCCCAGCCGTTCGGATCGGCAAAGAATACAAGATACGACCAGGTGCCGCCGAGAGAAAGCAGAATGTAGGAAAGCGAGTTCATTTTCTTGCTTTGATACTGTCCTGCCCCGGCAACAAGGTCGGCAATAATGCCCATAATGAGGTATCCGAGCGCCATTGCCCAATGCATACCGGTTACAAACCAAATAAAGCACAAAACCGCACCAAGAATGGCGGCCGCCCAGCGCTTTTGTACTTTGGCCATCATAAGCAGATACACCGGGCCGCAAAGCAAAGCGCTGCCAACGGGCATATAAAAGGTTAGCACCGGGTTTGGCGCAAAGAAAATGCCGCCTACAAGGGCAAACACAAGAAACAGTGCCGAAAAAATCCCCACGGTTACAAGGTCTTTCACGGTCAGTACTTTTTTTACGGTTGATTGTTTGTTCATATTACGGTCTCCTTTACTTTCGGCAAACAGATTGACTTTTTGCCTGCTATTTGCTATAATTCAGTTAGAGGCTGCTAACCATAAACAATCATACAGAAAGCCGGGGGCAAATGCAACGGCTCTCGCTTTGGTTTGGCTAATCGTTGCATACAAAAGTCGAATCGTTTCAAGGAGTAACTATGAACAGCGAAATACTTAAAAAATACAATACGCTCTTAACGGAAAGCAGCTTTACTCCAATTTCAAACTGTGAGCAGTTCAGCCCGGCAGGAAGCAGCTGGCAGCTATCCCCAAAGCTTGGCGGCGGGTACTACTGGCTGTATGCGCAAAAGGATCTGTTTGATATTAAAATTCACGACTTCTATTTTCATAACGACTTTGTTTTGAATTTTGATATTCCCGAAGGCATTAGCATTACAAGATATGACTCCATCTCCGGCGAGGAGCTGAATCCGTACCGGCGCCTGTCGGCTGGAAGTATTCAGACCATTGTTGGCGGAAAGCAGAATTACAAGGCAATCATCCATAAGCGTATTCCCATTCATTCCGTCGGGATCGAGGTGTTTCCCGCGTATTATGAGGATTACTTAAAAAAGCAGTACCCGGACGCATTTTTCGATTTACCCGCCGCCTTTCAGTGCGTCAATCAGGCGGCAGATTTTCCGGCCATGTCTAAGCTGCTGTTTGAAATTGAAACCTACCGTGGTGAGGGTGTAGCGGCGGCGCTTTTTTACGAAGCAAAGGTTACAGAGGCCATTGCTCTTGTGGTGGATAATCAAAAAAAGCAGGCGGCAAAAAACGCACACCCACTTTCTAAAGAGGATATTGCAGGACTTCGCGATGTAATGAGCTATATTGCCGACCATTACACCTTTGACATTCCCCTTGACCGCCTTGCAAGCATTGCCTGCATGAGCGCAAGCAAGCTTAAAACCTGCTTTAAGCGGCACACCGGCTGCACGGTTACAGCGTATATTCAAGGGCGGCGCATGAGCCAGGCGGAGCATTTGTTGATTGACACCGACTTCACCATGGGGCAAATTGCCCAAATGATTGGTTATTCCACCTCCAGCCGCTTTGCAGAGCTGTTTAAAAAGAGCACGGGGATACTGCCAATCGAATATCGAAAAATTGCCCGAAAAGACCAATGAGCGGTTAGTTCGCTTTAACAAACAAAAAGCCCACCGGGGAGAAAATGCTCTCCTCAATGGGCTTTTTTGTTACTCATTCGGGATACTTCCTTACAGGTAGGCAACGGCAAACTAAAAATCGAACCCCCGAAAGGGCAAAAACACCCTCCACGATAATTAACCCGCAAAGGGCGTATATCTTACTAATAAGAGGTGTTAAAAAAACTGCTTTGCTTTGTTCAACCAAATGTAAGAAGCTGTTTTAAATATATGTGAGCATTTTCTTTAGAGCAATCTGCGCACTTGAGCGCAGTCCACTGCCACACAAGGAACAGCGTATTGCTATAGTGGTCGGCAAGCAGCTCGTTCGGAATATCTTTGTGCTGCACTTCCGGGCAATCCTTAAAAATCCGCCGCATTTGGCTGTTTAGAAAGTTGCGGAAGCTGGAAAACATATAACCAACCTCCGGATTGCGAGACAATACACGGCTGATCAATTCGTTATTCTGCTTTGTAAAGGCGTAGATTCGGTCAAAGAAAAGATAGAGCATTTCATTTTCCGGTGCGTGGTGATACTCAGAAAGTCCTATTTTCTCTGCAAGCGAGAGCCAGCAATAGTTCAACAGGTCGTACTTATCGTTAAAATAGTTGTAAAAGGTGGCACGGGGGTACTGCGCCTGTTCGCACAGCTCACCAACGGTAATTTTTTCAAAAGATTTTTCCGATAAAAGCAAAAACATTGCACCGCTAAGGGCGTTAAGCGTTCGCTTAGCTCCCCGTGTAAGAGGTTTAAAAAGATCGTATTTCATGGCGTTCCTTTTGCATTTTTTAAAATTTGTCCAAAGCTGAACACACGCTTTATTCTGTGTCTTGAAATGAACTTGTTGATATTGTATCATAATAACAGTCAATTTACAAGTGTCTAAATAAAAACACTTGTTTAACTAAGGGGGAACCATTATGAGCATTGCTGTGATTACCGGAGCCTCCTCCGGGCTCGGAACCTGTTATGTAGACGCTGTAACAAAGGTGTTCCCGGAAATTGGGGAACTGTGGCTGATTGCAAGACGGGAAGACCGGCTGAAAGAGGTTGCGTTAAAGTACCCTGACAAGCGTTGTGTGGTGATTCCTATGGATCTGTTGGATACGAACAGCTATAAGGTATTTGCCGAAAAGCTGCAACGGCAAAAACCGCAGATTAAGGTGCTGGTAAGCAATGCAGGAATTGCCGGTGGCGCGCCGTTTGAGGAAATGGAGCTGTCGCGGGCGCTGAAAATTATTGACCTGAACTGCAAGGGCGCAACGGCTATTACAAGGGTTTGCCTGCCGTATATTCTAAATGGCGGTACAATTTTGGAGGTTTCCTCAACCTCTGCGTTCGTCCCCAATACAAACCTGGTTGTTTACTGCGCGTCAAAGTCTTATGTGTCGGCGTTCTGCCTTGGCTTGCGCGAGGAATTGAAGCGCCGGAAAATTAATGTATGTGCCGTGTGTCCGGGTCTAATGCTCACGGAAATGAATCAGCATAACGGAAAAACCGAACGAACCAAAGGGCAAAAACGCTTGCCGATTATTGATCCAAAGGTTGCTGCGGTTAAGTCGCTGAAAGCGGCAAAGAACGGTCGGGCAGTTTGCACCACCGGGGCGTTCTACAAGTGTTACCGGCTGCTTGCAAAGCTTGTTCCGCACACACTGCTTGTGAAGTTTGCGGGGTTAGGTTAAGGAGGTAAAAACATGATTTTCTATTTTTCCGCCACAGGAAACAGCGAATATGTTGCCAACCGCATTGCCGCCGCAACGGGCAATAAAACCGTTTCAATTACCGATTGCTGCAAGAGTGGGAGCTTTTCCTTTGATGAAACAGACAAAACGGTGGGGATTGTTAGCCCTACCTACGCTTGGGGCTTGCCGATTATTGTTCGGGAGTTTTTGCAAAAGCTGACGCTGCATACAAAGCCGGATTATTTTTGGTTTGCCGCAACCTACGGCACAACGCCGGGACAAACCGGGAGATTAGCCGAGGATATTTTAAAAGCCAAGGGCCTTTCCGTTTCTGCAAAGTTCAGCGTGAAAATGCCGGACACCTGGACGCCCATATATGACCTGAGCAGCAAAAGCAAAGTGCAGCGCATTAATGAAGCCGCAGAGCGGCAAATTGACCGTATTATCCGCGCCATACAAAATTGTGCCTGCGGCGATTTTATGAAGGACAAAGCGCCGCTGTTTCTTGCAAAAGCGTTTTACGGCTTGGCATACAACTCCATGCGCAGAACAAGTCATTTCACAGTAGAAAACACCTGCATTGGCTGCGGGCTGTGTGTGCGGAATTGTCCTGTTTCCGCCATCAAGATCAGAGCAAAAAAGCCGGTTTGGGTTCAGGATGAATGTGTCATGTGCCTTCGTTGTTTGCACCATTGCCCCAAATTTGCAATTCAGTATGGAAAACGCACAAAACAGCACGGGCAGTATCAACACGCCAAGTACCAATAAAAAAGCCTATTGAAAAGAAAATGCTCTCCTCAATGAGTTTTAGATTACTTGTTTATTTTAATGCGGTGAATCCCTTTCCTATTGGCTATAAAAGCAGCATAACGCCACAAAGCTTTAAAGCTCTGTGGCGTTGTGCTGCTTTTTAATTTAGGGCTTTAGCCAGTTGAGGACGGAACGTCCGAAACAAAGAACCACCCGCTATGCGGGTGCGCGTCGGAAGTTATACAAAAAAATTCCCCAAAGTAGTACAATAAGGTTGTTCAAGTCTTAGAGAACTACGAAAGGAGAATTTTAATGGCTAATAGCACAAATAGTTTATCACACACAAAATGGTTATGCAAGTACCATATCGTCATTGTTCCGAAATATCGCAGGAAAATAATATATAACCAAACCCGGAAAGATTTGCGGGAGATTATAAAAACGCTGTGCAAATACAAAGGAGTAGAGAAAATAGAGGGACATATGATGCCAGACCATGTGCACATACTTTTAAGTATACCACCAAAAACGAGCGTATCAAGTTTTATGGGATATCTGAAAGGGAAAAGTGCATTGATGATGTTTGATAAACACGCAAATTTGAAGTATAAGTTTGGCAACCGGCACTTTTGGGCAGAAGGATATTATGTTTCAACAGTAGGGTTAAACGAGAGCACAATAAAGAAATATATCCAAAACCAAGAGAAAGCAGATATTGCATTGGATAAGTTAAGCGTTAGAGAATACGCAGACCCATTTAGCGAACCCCTTTAGGGGTAGCCAAAGTGGCAAAGACTCTAAGGCTTGAACAAAGAGAAAGCCCGCGCCTTGAGACGCGGGTCGGTATTATGGGCTTATAGCCCTTGTGCAAACCACCCGTTTGACGGGTGGTTATGATTGGTTATTTTGTAAAAGTATTTTTATGGGGCTCTGCCTTTAATGCGGTTTTTTTGCCGGTTGGGCTTTGGGTGGGGCGGTTTGGCGGTTATAAACGGGTGTTTGCCGCTTTGTTTTATGGCTTTTCCCGAAACGGTAAATATTCAATAAACCTTTTAGCGGCGGGGCTTAAAAGGCTTTTGCTTTTAAAGGCTAACCCAATTTGGCGGTAATAGGGCGTTTGCAGTGGGCGCACGGCAACCCGGTAGGGGGACCGTTTTAAAATTAAGGCGGGCAAAATGCCAATGCCCAACCCCTTTTCTACCATGGCTAAAATGGCAAAATCCTCCCAAGTGGTAAAGCGAACATCGGGCCGAACGCCGTATTGCGCTAACAGGCTGCTTACCTCGGTTTTGCCGCTTTGCTCCAACAGTAAAAAGGGCTGGTTTTCTAATTGTGTAATAGCAACGGCGGGGCCGGCGCTAAGCGGGTGGTTTGGCGGCAGGGCTACTAAGTATTCGTCCTTTTGCAGCAAAATGCTTTCCAGCCCCGGTGCGGCCGGCAGGCGCAAAAAGCCGCAGTCTACCCGCCCGGTTTCAATCCAGCGCTCAATTTCGTTGTAATTTCCCAGCAGCAGCTCGTATTTAATGCCGGGGTAATCTTTTTGAAAAGCCGCGATAATGTTTGGCAGCCAGTGAATGGCTACGCTGGCAAAGGTGCCAATGCGCACGGTGCCGGTTTGCACACCCTTAATTTTTTCAACATAACCCTGCAGCGCCCGGTAATCGCCCAAAATTTTAAGCGTTAGGGGAAAAACCTGGTTGCCAAAGGCGGTTAGCTGCACGCCGTTTCGGCTGCGCTCCAACAGCGGTGCGCCAAAGTCGCTTTCTAAATCTGCCACCATTTTGCTAACGGCCAATTGTGTGTAATTTAATTTAACTGCCGCTTTGGTAAAGCTGCCCGTTTCTACCGTTGTTACAAAGGCAAAGTATTTGGCCAAGTGGTTTTCCAATTTAGTCATTCCTTTTTAGAATACTTAATAGTATTTATATTCGCTTTTATTATTTTACCAGCTTGTGTATAATAATTCAAGTAAATATTAAGGGGGCTCTTAAGGTTGAATACAAAAAATATTAATATGCTGCACGGGCCGCTTGCAAAGCCGCTGCTGCTGTTTACGCTGCCAATAGCGCTAAGCAGTATGCTGCAGCAGCTGTTTAACGCGGCCGACACGGTAATTGTAGGCCTGTTTGAAAGCGAAAGCGCTTTGGCCGCGGTTGGCGCGAACGCCGAAATTGTAGCGTTAATTGTTACGGTATCCGGCGGCTTGGCGGTTGGGGCCAATGTTGCCGTAGCCAATTGTGTTGGCAAAAACAAACCGGGGCAGCTGCCGGCTATTTTGCAGTCGGCCGCTATGGTGGCCGCGGCGGTTGGCCTTTTGGGGGCGCTGCTGGGGCAGGCGGCGGTTGGCCCGCTGCTGCGGTTAATGAACACGCCCGCCTCAATTTTTTTAAAAGCCGCGCAGTATTTACGCATTTACCTGTTGGGTTACCCGTTTTTGCTGCTTTACGATTTTGGCGCCGCAATGCTAAGGGCGCAGGGCAACAGCCGTTTTCCGTTTTTTGCGTTGGCGCTTTCGGGGGTTTTAAATGTAGGGCTTAATTTGGTTTTTGTAATTTTTGTGCGCATGGGGGTTTCAGGGGTTGCGGCGGCCACCAGCCTTTCTAACGCCTGCTCGGCGGTTTTGGTGCTTATAAAGCTTTACAACGGCCAAATGCCGCAACGCCGGCTGCCGGGGTGGCAAACGGTGCGCTTGCACTGCCGGCAAATTTTAAAAACCGGGCTGCCCTCGGCTTTGCAGGGGGCGGTTTTTTGCCTTGCAAATTTGTTTGTGCAAACCGCGGTTAACGGGTTTGGCCCCGCGGCAATTGCCGGCAGCACCGTTGCCGTTAATTTTGAATATTTTACATACTACATTATTACGGCCTTTGGGCAAACGGCAACCACCTTTACCGGGCAAAATTTTGCGGCCGGGCAAATAAACCGCTGCAAAAGGGTTTTAAAAATTTGCCTTTGGTACGCCTTTTTTGGCTGCGCGGCCGTTATTTTGCCGGTAGTTTTGTTTCGCGGCTTTTTTGCCGGGCTGTTTTCGGCCAACCGGCAGGTTGTTTACTACGCCGGGGTAAGAATGGTTTGCATTTTGCTGTTAGAGCCTATTTGCGCGTTTTACGAAATTCCGGCCGGCGTGCTGCGCGGGGCGGGGCACGCGGGGCTGCCGGCGGCAAGCGGCGTTTTGGGTATTTGCGTTTTTCGTGTTGTTTGGGTGGCAACGGTTTTTGCCAAAAGCAAGGCGCTTTGGGTTTTGTATTTGGCTTTTCCGCTTTCCTGGGCGGTTACCGTTGTGCTAACGGCGCTAAGCTTTGTATACACAGTTCGGCACAAGCTTTAAAAAATAATAGTGCTATTGCAAAAGGCCTTGGCTGCCCTTAAGGGTTGTCAAGGCTTTTTGCAACGCTTTATTATAAAAATCGACCATAAATTATAATGTTGTTTAGCAAAAAAACAGTCGATTATGATATATATTTTAATGATTTTTAGTTTTATATTATAATTAGCAATTTGCAAAATACTTATTTTGGAGGACTGCAAATGATGAAACATTGTTTAAAAAAGCAAATAGCATTGGCACTTTCGGCCGTGCTGCTGGCAATTTCTTTAGTAGTGCCAACCGCCGCCGAGGGGGCAACAGCCCTGGTAAATTTGGTTACCGACGGCGGGTTTGAGGGGCAAAGCGCAGGCGCGCTTTCTACAAAAATTGGCACGGGAAACGGCGGTACAAACACCACTAACAATTTGTGGGGAAAATTAGGAACAGGGTTAGAAACCGCCGCCGTGGTAGAGGACCCTGCCAACGCCTATTCGGGCAGCCACTATTTGCGGGGCACGCTGGCGGCCCTTAACGGCAGCTTTAGCTTGCGACCGGTTGGCGTTTTGCTTGAGGTTGAAGCTAATACCGATTATATTTTTTCGTTTTGGGCAAAAAGCACTTTTAATGTTAACATTTACGGGGCTGTTGTTCCTGTAAACGCAACCGGCCCGGTAACTGCATTTGCCGGAAACACGCTTTACAATAAAATTATTGCTAAATCGGACGATTGGAAGAATTATACCCTTACATTTAACAGTGCAGAAAAAACGCAGATTGCACTTGCTTTTGGCGGCAATAGCGACGGTTTTGCACAGTCGGAGGATTATTACTGCATAGACGATGTTGCCGTATATAAAAGCGAGGGCTTAAAAACCCTAAGGGTAGAGGCTACCGGCGATAATACCGCTACGGCCTCCTCCGCTTTAGGCTTACCCGGCACCGTGCTTACCGCCACCGCCGCCGGAGCTAACCAATTTTTAGGCTGGTACAAAAACGGTGTTTTGGTTAGCACAAACGCAGAATATACCCTTGAGGCCGCTTTAGAGGAGGATTCTACCTTTTTGGCAAAATTCTCGGGCAATATTATTAAAAACGGCGGGTTCGAAGCCCTTTCCGCCGGCGATTTAAATACAAGGTACGACGCGAACGGCACCCTGCAAAACTTTGCCTGGGGCCGCGTGGCAACCGGCGTTACCTGCGGTACGGTTGCTGCAAACAGCGAGGAAGCCCACACCGGCAGCAATTATTTAAGCTATCACACAACCTCCGGTACGAATTATGTTCGCACGGTTGGCACCTTAGTGCCGTTAGAGCAAAACAAGCAGTACCGGCTAACCTTTTGGGCCAAAAGCTTAAGCGCCGAAAATGCAAACAGTATTTCGGCTGCAATTTTAACAACAACCGCTACAAGCATAAGCAATAAAATTGACGGAAACCCTTCTGTAAGCATTCCAAAAGAGAACACTGCTTGGCAGGAATACACCTTAACCTTTAACAGCAGCAGCTACACACAGGTAATTGTGGCCTTTGGCGGCAATGCAAATAATGTTACTGCTGCCAATTACGCTATAGACAATGTTGCCCTTTGCGAGGTGGTTGAGTCGGTTACCGTTTTAACCGAAGTAAACACCACCGGCGCGGCCGGCAAGGTGGTAGGCGGCACTGTTACCGGCGCCGGCACCTACAACAGCGGGGACGAGGTTACCTTAACCGCCACCCCCAAAGCCGGGTTTACCTTTGCCGGTTGGAGCGAAGGCGAGACAAACGCTGTTCGCACCGTTTCGGCTGCAAATGCCACCTACACAGCAAACTTTGCCAACGCCGGCAAAAACTTAATTGCTAACGGCAATTTAGAGTCGGATGATTATGCAGTAGCCGATGTGTTTGAAAAGGTTAGTTCAAAAGCGCTGCCCGAAAGGGTTCAAAGCCCCACCGGCGACGGTTATGCTTTAAAGATAACCGCGAATAAAGATGTTGGCTTAGCGTTAAACGGCGTTCAGGTTCAAGCCGGCCACAGCTATGTGCTTCGTTGTAAATTATTTTTAGAAAAACAGGCAAGCCACACTAATGCAAACAATTTTGAGAGAATTGGCTTTTGGAAAAACAATTTTTCTAATTTTAACACCGCAAATTTCCCCTTTGGTAAAAGTGCCTATGCCTGGTTAAAGAACGGAGAGGGTGCTGCTGTTGGCGAGTGGAAAGAATTCTCTGTAATGCTTACGCCGGAGCAGGACAGCACCATTGCGGTTGGCATTGGCACGGTAGACAGCAGCTGCAATATTGATTGGTACATTGACGATATTGCCCTGTACGATTTAACCACCTGCGGCGTTGTTGCCACGGGGGTAGATAGCTCTACCGGCCAATTGAACGAGGCCGGCTTTAGCGCGGCCATTCGCGCGGCAAACAACACCGACGGCAGCGTTGCCAAAAACGGCCTGCGCGTTTACAACGCGGTAGAAAAAGATCTGCTTGGCAATGTGGTAGAATACGGCACCATTGTGGTACGCAAGGGCTATTTGCAAAAGGCAAACGCCGCCGGCTGGAAAAACACCGCGCTTGCAGGCCAGACCCTTGACGAGCCTACCGTAGAAATGTACGGCATTGGCGGAATTGGCTTTGGCGTTGCTTACCGCAAGGCCGGCGCTTCTACCGCTACCGGCAGTTCGGCCGTTGAACCCATTTTGTGGCGGGACGATTTAAACAATGCAGCTGTGTACACCGCTTTTGCAACCGGCATTGCCGAGGATTATTACGGCGACGCGTACCTGTACCGCTCTTACGCGGTTTTAACCAACGGCGCTGTGGTATATGGCGAAACGGTTGAGGTTAGCGTGTTTGATGTTGCCAACGCCATTAGCAATGCCGAGGCTGCTCCGCAGGTTGATACCGCTGCGTTTTACGCCTTTGTGAACGAAAACACCGGCGCCGCTTACGAAAGCTGGTGCACCAGCAACGGGAAAGAAACCGGCAAGCTTTACAGCAAATAAACCTTGCTTGGGTATTGGGCAGTAAATTTAATTTTGGCTGCCGCCAATAAAGCGGCAGCCTTTTGGCAAGCAGCCACCTTTTAAGCAAATTGCCCGGTGCTTGCAAAGTTTGGCTAAAATGTGTTAAACTAATTTGGTAAACACAGCACAAAAGGGGAAATTAAAATGCGTAGCTTTACTTCTCGAAATTTTAGTGAGTTTGAAAATAAAGCCTCTGAATATAATTTTGAATTTTACGCCTGTGCTATTCGTAGTGCCGAATCTGAAAAGCAGGGGCACGCCTTTTGGCCGGACGGCCGTAGGGATTACCAAATTGTTATTATTGAAAAGGGCTACGGTTTTTTTAAAAGCTCCCCCCAAAGCAAGGCGGCCCGCGTTGGCGAAAACAATTTAATTTTGTTTTGCCCGGGCGATTACCAGGATTACTGGTTTGAGCAAAACAGCAATACCATTTTTTACCGAATACATTTTTCGGGCACGCAGGTGCCGGCTTTATTGCAGGATTGCGGCGTTAACATTACCAAACGCCCGTTTTACACCATTAAAAAGGCCGGCTCGGTGCGTTGGTATTTTGAGCAGCTAATTTTGCTGAACAAGCTGGACGCGCCAACCAAAAACTTGCTTTTAAACTCTTTGGCTATTGCTTTAATTTACAACATTGGCCGAAATTTAAGCGGTGCGCACAGTTTAAGTAAAAGCTACAAAATTCGCCCCGCTATTGATTACATTACCACCAACCCCTCTGAGCACCACCCGGTTGCCTTTTACGCCGAAATGTGCCGGCTTTCGGTTTCGCGGTTTTCGGCAATATTTAAAGAGGCCACCAATACCTCGGTAAAGGAGTATATTTCCGGCGTGCGGTTAGAGTGCGTGATTAACGATTTTTACAACGACCGCGATTGCACCCTTTCCATTGATGAAATTGCCAACAACAACGGCTATTTTAACATGACCAACTTTTACAACAAGTTTAAGGAGTACACCGGAAAAACGCCCGGACAGTTTAGAAAGTACATTACAAAAAACAGGGATTAATTTTATGACAGCAAAACCCAATTGCTTTCGCACGGCTTTTTTAAAAGGGCACAGCGCCGTGTTAGATGTTACCAAGCCGCCCTTTAACGCCGTGCCGGACGGCAAAACCGATTGCACCGGCGCGCTGCGGTTGGCTTTTGATTTTGTAACCGGCGAGTATTTAAAGGCTTTTCGGCAAACCAAGCAGCTGCTGCAGCAGCAAACCGACCCCAACGCATTGTTAAGCTTTGAGGTACGCAAGGTGGGGGGCAAACTAAATGTGCCCTTTCCGCTGGAGCTGCCAAAGGGGTATATTATCTACCTGCCCAAAGGGGTTTACCGCGTTACCGACACGGTTACCTACTCGCACGAGGATCTGTACGATATTTTGTTGAACCTGCGCTGGCTGGAGATGTGCGCCATGCTGCGCGTGGTGGGGGAGGAGCAGGGGCAAACCGTTATTCGGTTAGATGACGGCCTGCCGGCCTTTGCCTTTGGGGCGCGCCGGCCGGTGCTTAATTTTTGCAACGGCGAAAAATCCGGCGTTGCCATGTCTAACTCGGTGCAGAATTTAACGGTAGATGTTGGTAAAAACAACCCCGGTGCCGTTGCGCTGCGCTTTTTGTGCAACAATACCGGCTTGGTGCAGCGGGTAACCCTAAAAAGCTCCGACCCCGATTTTCGCGGCTATTGCGGGTTTGAAATGGTAGACGAAAAAACCTCCTGCGGGTATGTGCGCCACTTAACGGTAGAGGGGTTTGATTACGCCGTTCGGTTTACCAGCCAGCAGCACAATTTGGCAATGGAGCAGATTTGCATTAAAAACCAACGCATTGCGGGAATTTACCAGCTGGGCTCGGCACTTTCGGTTCGGGGCCTTAAAAGCGTAAACACGGTTCCGGCCGTGCATTTACCGGGCTACAGTGCGCACCTAACAATGGTAGATAGCGAGCTGCTGGGCGGCAGTGCAGACAATTGCGCCATAAAAGCCGAATTTGGGCAATATTATTTTAGAAACATTAAAACCGGCGGCTACGGGTTAAGCCTTGCAACAATGAACAACCGATTTTTACCAAACGAGCTGCCGTACGAAATTTTTTCTTTTCAAGAATATTCGCTGTTTAACCGGCCGGACCCCAAAAGCTTTGACACGGCCAATTTGCCGGAGGAGCCCTTTTTTAACGGCGATGAAAGCGGGTTTGTTAGCGTTTTGCAGTTTGGCGCGGTGGGCAACGGCGTAACCGATGACACCGCCGCTATTCAAAAAGCAATGAACAGCGGGGCGGCCGGCGTTGCGTTTGAGGCCGGCTGTTACCTAATAACGGCGCCGGTTGCCGTGCCCGAGCAGGTTTGCACGGTAAACTTTATGTTTTGCAATTTAAAGGTTGGGCCAAAGCTGGCGCAAAGCGGGGGCGCGGCGTTTAAAATAATTGGCAGCAATAACCCAATTAAAATTTGCAATTTGCTGGCGTGGGAGAGCTTTCACGGTAAAATGACGCTGTTAGACCACGCCGGAACCCGCACCGCGGTGTTAGAGCTGCTGCATACACAAGGGGCGGCGCTTTACCAAAACTCGGTGCCGGGCGGCACGGTTTTTGTAACCAGCTGCGCCTGCACGGTTGGCGGGGTGCCCGGCGCCGGTGGCCGCAAAACCGCCTTAGCGCACGAGGACGAATGGATTGACGCCCGCGAAACCCCCTGCTTTTATTTTAACCGCCAAACGGTTTACGCCCGGCAAATAAACCCCGAGCGCGCTAAAACCGAAATTATTAATAACGGCGGCAGGCTGTTTGTTTTAGGCTTTAAAACCGAGGAGGAGGGCACCGCCTTTTTTACCCAAAACGGGGGTGTTACGCAGGTGCTGGGCGGCGTTTGCTGCATTGGCGCCGGCAAGCCTGTTCCGTTGGTTTTTAACCAAAACGCGCACAGCCTAATTGTTTTAACAACAATGGTTAACAACAACCGGCAACGGTTCCCCGTAGCGGTGTTAGAGGAGCAAAACGGCAGCACCCGTGCGTTAAAAGAGGGGGAGCTGCCCGTTCGCACGCAGCTTTCTTATTCTATTACAAAATACAGCAGCTAAGGCTGGCAAATTCTTTGCGAAGTTAGCAAAAAAACAGTTTAAAACGATATTGTTTGTGCCGTTTTTGTGTTTTATACTAAAAACGGTTAAAAAACGCTGTTTGGTTACAGCATTACAAGTTGAAAGGGTGTTTGGCAATGAAAAAATATGTTACCCCTGAAATAAATAAAATTAAAAGCTCGCAGGTTTCGGTTATGGATTCCAGCAGTATTTTAGGTAACGACGCGGAGGCCGCGGTAGGCGGCGAGTTGGAATTTTAAAATTCACCGCGCGCATTTTAAAAGTAACGGGCAATGGAAGGTAAGGTTACTTCTGTTGCCCGTTTTATTTTTTAACAAAACGGCGCTAAACGGTTGCTTTTTGCAATATTATGCGAAATTAGCGTAAAAACAGCAAAAACAGATATAGAATAGCCTTGTGCTACTGTGCTATAATTTTGGTGGAAAACAAAGTTGTTTTGTACCGGTTTTAGGTTTTGGAATGGCCTTAGAATTAAACGGGCGCAGCTTTGCAGAAATACGGAGGTATATTTTATGAAAAAGGTTCTTTCGGTAACCCTTGCCGCAGTGCTTTTATTTACGGCCTTTGTAACGGTTTTTAGCTTTAACGCCGCGGCCGAAAGCGTAGAGCTGCTGGGCAGCGGCAATTTTAACGGAACCGCCGGAGAGCGCGTTTCTTGGCAGCAGGTAGATCATTCTGCCACAAAAAACGCCGCCTTTGTTTACGCAGAGGAGGTCGGCCGCCAGTTTGCCTCGGGCAAGGCGGGCAGCGCTGTTTTTAAGCAGGTTACCCTGAAAGCCAATGTTAGCTACACCGTTAGCTTTGAGGCCCGCTTTTTGGGCGACGCCGTGCCGGATAACCTTGCCAGCTTTTACCGCGCCGGCTTTGCTGCCAAGGTGGCTGCTTTGGGTAACGGCAATTTTGTTGGCCCAAACAGCACCGGGAATAAATATTACAGCATTTACGATAAGCAATTAAGCAAGGTAAAGGCCGGCACCATTGCCAATGTTTCGGCCTGGGCTGTGCACAGCTTTACCTTTACCCCCGCGGCCGACCTTACCACCTATTTTGTGTTAGGCTCTTACGACAGCAGCTGTAAAGCTACTTTAGAGGTTGACAACGCCTTTATTTGCAAAACCGAGGATTTGGTAACCGTTACCGCCAAAGCGGGGCAGGGCGGAAGCGTTTTGGGCGGCGGCGTTACCTTTAAAGGCAACAAGGTTACCCTTACCGCCGTACCAAACACCGGGTACGAGCTGTTTGGCTGGTTTAACAGCAGCAGCGAAAAATTAGGCTCGGCCTTAAGCTTAGAGGTTACCGCTGCTGAGGATTTAACCGTTACGGCGCAGTTTGCTGCAAGCGCTGCCGCGGCCGATTTAATTGCCGGCGGCGATTTTAACACCGGTCTTGCCAACACCTTTTCCGTGCGTAAGCAGGGCACCGCAGCTAATTTTGAGCAGGAGCCGGTGCAGGAGGGCGACCTTTGCCTAAAGGGCGCGGCCGGGCTTTCTATCTATGCGCCTGTTACCCTAAAAGCTGGCACCGAATATACCATGACCTTTGACACCAAATTTTCCGGGGCAGAGGTTCCCGCCGCTTACGAAAGCTTTTACCGTGCCGGCTTTGTAAAAAAGGTAGATTACCTTTCGGGCTCGGCCTTTGAAAACGGCAGCTACTATTCGTTTTACGCTAAGCAAAAATCAAACCCCTTTGCTTGGCAAACGCACACTGTTACCTTTACGCCGTCGGCCGATTTTATCGGCTACGCCGTTATTGGCACGGTAGACAATTTAGCCGCGGCCGCTTATTACTTAGATAATTGGCATTTGGCCAAAACGGCCGATTACAAAACCGTAACCCTAACCGCCGAGCGCGGCGGCAGCGTTAGCGGTGGCAAAAAGGTTATTGCCGGTAACGCCGTTACTGTTTTGGCAGTTGCCCAAACCGGCTACCGTTTTGTCGGCTGGTTTGAAAACGGGGTTAAAAAATCTAACAGCGAAAGCTACACCTTTACCGTTACCAACAATGTTGCCCTTACTGCTAAGTTTGAAAGCAACGGCACCACCGCCGAAAACTTGCTGCAAAACGGCGATTTTGAAAGCGGCTTAAAGGTAGAAAAAATATTTGATACCGCCGATAAGGCAAACGCCCAAACGGTTATGAAAAACAATGCCGGTAAGTGGGGGCGGCTGTTTTCCGGCGTAACGGTAATGGAGCTTGTTGGCGAGGCCAACTTTACCGAGGGGGATAGCGCTGCCCAAAACGGCACCGCCTACCTAAAAACGGGCACCACGGCCGACGGTAAATACATTCGCGGGTTTGGCCAGTTTGTGTACCTTGAAAAAGGGGATTATGTTTTACAGTTTACCGCCAAAAATAATTCCAATTACCTAAAATTCGGCGTGTGGTCCTCCGGCAGCTTAATTCAAAACGAAAAGGATATTACCGTGCTTTGCAGCCCGGTTCCGCAGTCGCAAAGCTGGGCGGCGCACAGCGTTAAATTTACCGCCGCAAACAGCGGCTACTACCAAATTGGCTTTGGCGGCAACGCGCAGGATGTACCCGGCGCCGTGCTGTGCTTAGATAATATTGCCCTGTACAGCGCCCAAAGCTTTGTAACGGTTACTGCCAAAGCCGGGCAGGGCGGCAGCGTTAGCGGCAGCACCTCGGTGCTAAAGGGGCAGCAGGTTACCGTTACGGCAACCCCGGCAGCGGGCTACAGCTTTGTTGGCTGGCAAGCAAATGGCGCTACGGTTAGCACCAGCCTTGCCTACACCTTTACCCCCAGCGCCGATGTTACCCTAACGGCCGTATTTAAAAAGAACGCCGAGTTTGGCGACAATTTGTTAGAAAACGGCGATTTTGAAACTCCGCTTGACAGCATAGAACGCATTTTTAATAACAGTGACGAGGCTGCCGCGCAGGAAAAAATGGCAGCGAACGCCGGCAAGTGGGGGCGGCTGTATTCAACCGTTACCCGTATGGAAAGCGTTACCGCCGCAGGCTTTGAGGCAGCCGACAGCGCCGAGTACAACGGCACCCGCTACCTAAAAAGCGGCGCCACCGCCGACGGCTTTGTGCGCGGGTTTGGCCAGTTTGTTCAGCTTACCCCGGGCAATTACACCCTAAGCTTTATTGCGCGCAGCAACACCGCGGGCTATTTTGCTGCGGGCGTTTGGGGAACCGGCACGGTAGTACCCGAAAAGGCCGGAACCGAAAAATTGGCTTCTATCCGCTTAGCGGCTTCTGAAAATTGGCTGCGTTACAGCCTTAATTTTACCGTTACCGCTGCCGGCTATTACCAGGTTGGTTTTGGCCAAAACGGCAGCCGTGCCGGGGCAGAATTTTGCTTAGATAATGTTTTGCTTTGCAAAACCGAAAAGTTTGTTGGCATAACCGTTAGTACCGAGGGCGGCGGCAGCGTTAGCGGGCCGTTAAACCTTGTAAAGGCGGGGGATTCCGTTACCATTAAGGCCGTGCCGGATGAAAACTACAGCTTTGTTGGCTGGTTTTTAAACGGGGCTTTGGTTACGGCCGAGCCCAGCTACACCTTTACCGTTACCGGCTCTGCCGAATATGTTGCTAAATTTAATTTAGATTTAGGCTTAAACGATTTTGTGCAAAATGGTGATTTTGAGCATAATTCCGGCTCGCTGTTAGGGTGGGAAACGGTTAAAATGAACGGCGAGGGCGTTACCCTGGTAACCGACTCCGACACCGGCAGCCACGCCGCAAAAATTAGCGGCGGCGGAATTTTGGCCCAGCGGGTAAAATTTAACGCCGGCGAAAAATATATTGTTACCTTTAAGGCAAAAATTGCAAATTACGCCGCCGTTCCAGAGGCGTACAGCTCTTTTTACCGCTTTGGCTTTGCAAGCAGCCTTTCAAACTTAAACGGCAGCAATTTCGTTGGGCCGGGCAGCGGCGCCAATAAGTATATTGATATTTACAGCAAAAACAGGGCTGGCGACAGCAACTGGCACACCTATTCCTACGCCTATGAGACCGAAACCAACCTTGATTGCTGGCTGGTGTTTGGCTGCGTTTCGGAAATAGCAAAGTCGGATATTGTATTTGACGATGTTGTTATTTACGACGCTAAGGAGGCCAGCGAGCTGCAGCTATTTGCGGTTAGCGCCGGCGGCTCCGGCACGGTTAGCAGCGACCTTACGGGCTACCTAAAAAATGGCACGGTTGTGCAGCTTAACGCCGCTGCCGATAAAGGCTCGGTGTTTGGCGGCTGGTACCAAAACGGCAAATTGCTTAGCACGGCAAATCCCTTTACCTACACCTGTAACAGCAGCGAGCCGGTTTACGCAAAATTCTTTAACGCTAAAACGGGCAAAGAAGCAAACCAGGCAATTGCCAACAGCAATTTTGAAAATGGCCTTACCGGCTGGAACTTTAAAAATGTAGAGGGCAGAAAAATTTCTGCCGTTTTAAAAAAGGATTCGAACACCAACTATGTACAATTAGGGCGCAGCGATATGCTTTCGCAAACCATAGAGTTTAAGGACGGCTATACATACCGTGTGTTAATTACCTCCCGCGCCGACCCCAAAAATGTTTCGGCCTCCAACAGCTTTAGTTACCTGCGGTTTGCGGTTGCAAAGCCGGGTGCCGGCACCACCCTTTTTGCCGACGCCTTAGACGCGGGCGACCCGGACGCCGTTAACAGCAGCGACGGCCACACGCAGCGGCTGTTGTACGATTACAAGCTTTCGGGCAGCGAACGGCGCGAAAGTTTAAAGCAATTTAACACCTATGTTTACGATATTGGGAATTACACCGGTAAAACTATGCTGGCCGATGTTGCAGCCGGTATTCCGTACGACTTTTTCCCCGGAAATTTAGAAATTGCTTCTATTACGGTTATGCCGTTTACTTTAGGAATTACAAATTACGCGCCCGAGAATTTGTACGGCGAGGAGTTTTACAATTTAGCCGCAAATTCAAGTTTTTCTAACAAAACAACCACTGCCGATTGGGGCAGCAGCCTGCCGGCCGGTTGGCAAATTAAAAAGGAAAAAGGCAACAGCTACCTTTCGGTTCAAAACAGCACCAAAACCTACAGCTATACGGCCGTTCCCGGTGCAACCTATTTGGTTTCTTTAAATATGCGTACCAAGGCTGCCGGTAATTCCCGCGTTGAAATTGTAGATTCGGCCGGCAATGTGCTGGGCGACTGCGTTCGGGTAGACCCCCGAAAGGCAGTGCTGCAGCCTAAGGCGAACGATAGCTGGCAGCGCCTTGGTTTAGAAATTTATATTCCGTTTGATGTAACGCAGATCTACTTAAGGGTGGTTGGGGCAACAAACGCCTTAGACTTAGATGATGTTACCATTGTGCGTACCCGCAACGCCACTTTAGAGGATATGAATATTGCTTCTATGGCCAATTTTAATTACAGTGCCGCGAAGTATTATAATCCCACCCTTTATTACACGGTGGATGGGGCCAATACCGCCGAGGGCGAAAACGCCGCTACGGGCGAGGGCGCGTTCCCGGTTATTCCGCTTGCGGCTACCGTTGTAACAACTGCACTATTGTTGCTTATTTTAAAGCCAAAAAAGAACAAAGGGGAGGTAAAATAAAATGAACAAAACCTTACAAAAATTAATTTTATTGTGCCTGTGCTTTTGCTTGGCGTTTTCCTCCCTTACCGGGTGCAGCGGCAAAAAAAGCAGCAATAAGAAAAACACCGGCAAAAAAAGCAGCCAAACGGCGGCCGAAAGCTCTACCTACTCTAATAGTTCTAACGGCTTTATTGAAGACGAGGTAAGCGACGACGATTGGACCGACCCGGAGGACGGCGAGGACGAGGAGGAGCTTGCCGTTTACCCGGCAAAGCTTTTTAACGGCTCGGCCCCGGTTATTAACAACTACCGCGGCGCCGGCAGCGTGCTGTACGAATTGTACACCTACATGCCGTACAAAAACAAAATGAATATGTTTACCGAGCGGGAGGCGCAGGAGCAGTTTAACCGTATGCAGCAAATTGGTATTTCGTTGGTGCGTACCGATTACAACACCTACATGAACTATGTTGCCGAAACCGGCAGCTGGGATTTTGAAAATACCGAGTACATGAAGGCCTTTATTAAAGAGGGCCTGGAAATGAAAAAGCGGAATATTGATATTGCTATTGTGCCGGGCTGGAGCCACCACGCGCTGGTGGACGATACCTCTTCTATTGCCTCTAAAGAGCTGTATGTGCAGCCCGAGGTGTACAACGAAAGCGGAAAATACTTAACCGGAAATGATATGTATTATTCCTACAAAGAGGGGAATAAATACAACGCCGCCGGCAAGGTAATGACGAAGGAGGAATGGAAACAGGCCATGAACGCCGGGTTTGCGGCCACCACCGCAAACTGGACAAAGTGGATGAAGGATTCTATTTTAACCCTGCGCGCCAAAGGGCTTACCAACCTAGACACCATTATTATGTTTACCGAGCCGTGCAAGGTTGGCTTTACCGCCGAAAAGCGGCTGCACCATTACGAGTGCTATGTGCAATCCTGCAAGGCAATGGATTCTATGCTGAAAAGCGTTGGTTTACGCAGCCAATTTAAGCTGGTTGGTCCCAACATTGCTTACGACCAGGGCGGCGGTACGGTAAAGGATGGCATTGCGGTTGATTACAGCTTTAAAAAGCTGAAGGACCCGGCAAACAGCTACAGCGAGGGGCTGGCTTATATGCTGGAAAACGCAGCCGAATATTTAGATGTTTTTTCGGTTCACACCTACTATAAGTCTAATGACCCTACAAAGGATGTTTACTACGACCTTGCCAAGCAGTATTCGTCCGACTGGATGAGTACCATGAAACGGTATGCAGCCGGTAAAGAATTTTGGGTAGACGAATGGGCGGTTGGTGAAAGTGACCGTGCTCAGGCTTACCACGATTCCCCTTATTTAGGTACGCAGATGGCAATTAGTACGATTGCCATGCAGGAGCAGGGAATTTCCAACAGTGTTTATTGGTCGCTTTACAATCAGCAATGGCCGAATAATACCAATACTGGTGGGGAGTTCACCAACGGGGTTCAAATGTGCGGGTTGGCCAACAGCTTACAGCTTTCTACCATTCCCAGCACGCAGTATTACGCGTTTGCGCTGCTCAGCCGTTTTTACAGCGGCATGAACCGCGTTTACAAAAGCAGCTACGAAGAAATGGTTGGCGTTTACTACGCAATGTTAGGCAACCAAAAGGGCGGCGTAACAATTACGGCAGTAAATAACAATGCCGAGGCGGTAAAAGCCGAAATCAGCTTAGAAAAATCGCTGAACGGGGCTACCCTTTACCGCCATGTTTACAACCCAAACACTATGAAAAAAAATGCGGTAACACAGGTTGTTCCGGCCGACAGGGCCTACCGCCCCGTTAACGGCAAGCTGGTTGATATTTTAGAGCCGGGCTGCGTTGCCATTTACACTACCGAAAAGCTGAATTAAGCTTACAAAACAAAAGGCGGCTGCCGGGTTTGTGCCCGGCGCCGCGCAGAAAACAGGGAATATGGATTACATTACAGAGCAGCTAAAAACCCCCGTAAAAGGGGAGTACGATTTAATTGTAGTTGGCGGCGGGCCGGCCGGCATTGGCGCGGCCATTACCGCCGGGCGCAAGGGGCTTAAAACCCTTTTAATTGAGCGGTACGGTTTTTTGGGCGGCAGCTGGACTGCGGCCTTTGTAAACCCGTTTTTTGATACGGCGAACAAAGCCGGACTGGTGCAGGAGCTAACGAACGACCTGCGTAAAGAAAACGCCTTTGGCTATTTTTGGAACATTACCTACGATTTTGAAACCATGAAACGCCTTTTAGGCCAAAAAATTCGCGAGGCGGGGGTGCAAGTGCTGTTTCATACCGAGTTTGAAACGACCGTAATGCAGCAAAATACCGTTCGTGGCGTTGTGGTGCACAACAAGGGCGGCCGCATGGCCTTTTTAGCCCGTTATGTGCTGGATTGCACCGGCGACGGCGATGTTGCCGTTTCGGCCGGGGCCGAGTACATTTTTGGCAACGAAAAGGGCGGCGACCCGCAGGCAATGACTACCATGTTTTTAATTTCGGGCATTAGCTTTAAGCAAAACAAGCCCGAGGAGCTAAACGCTTTAATGCAAAAGGCCTGCCGGGAGCACAACACCGGCTACAAAATTGATTTTGATAAGCCCTACGCCATTTGGCTGCCGGTGCCCGGCATGGCGGTGGTGCAGCTGGTGCATATTCGCGGTAAAAGCGGGGTGGACCCGTTTGAGCTTTCCGAGGCCGAATTTTTAGGCCGCGACCGTGTGTATGAAACCTTTGCGTTTTTTAAAAAATACATTCCCGAATTTAAAAACGCTTATCTGGTTGCCACCGCGCCGCAAATTGGCGTGCGCGAGACCCGGCACATTTTAGGCGATTATTATTTAACCGATGAGGATATTGTATCGGGCGCCGAGTTTCAGGACCACCTGGGCTTTCGGGTTAATTTTAATGTAGATATTCACGACGCGCGCGAGGAGCAGGAGTGCCGGCACATTGTGCCGTACCAAATTCCGCTGCGCTGCCTGCTGCCTAAGGGCATTAACGGCCTGCTTACTGCCGGGCGGTGCATTTCCGGCTCGTTTTACGCGCACGCCTCCTACCGTGTTACGGGGGATTGCGTTGCCATGGGCGAGGGGGCCGCAACGGCCATTGCCAAGGCCTTAAACGCCGGCTGCGATATTCGCAAAATAAAACAGGTTTTTTAAAATAAAACTGTTTTTATACAACCGGTTTTTCTCAATACCGTTTTAAATCTCCCTTTAAAACCGCGTATTTTATCTCTCCCCGGCTGCCTGGTAATTTCTCCCTATTATCGGGCGGCGGCAAACCCGGCCTTTTGCCTTGCGCAAGGGCCGGGTTTGCTTTTGGCCTTAAAGCTTTTGCTGTTTAAGGCAACCCCCTTAACCGCAGCACGCCGAGCCCGCCTAAGGGGCAAAATAACGGCTTTGGGGCCTGCAGCTTTTGTAAAGTGCCGGCCTTAAGCAAAAAAGCCGCCCGTTAACCGGGCGGCTTTTTGCGTTTGTTAAGGTTAGCGCCGCAATTTGTGCCGCCTTGGTTGCCCGGCTACTGCAGCAGCGGCTGCAGCTGCTGCCCCTTTAGTGCGGCCGCGGCGGCCTGCGGCAGGCTTTCAAATTTACAAATAAGGGAGGTTGGTTTTTTCTGCGGGTCATCTTGCCCAAAGGGCACAAAAAACACATTTTTGGTGTTTAGCAGCTTGCCAATATTTTGGGCCGAATTGCTTAAAGCGTCGTTGGTTGCAATAGCCAGCAGTACCGGCCTGCCGTTGCGCAGGTGGGCCTTTGCGGCCATGGTAACGGCGGTGTCGGTAATGCCGTTTGCCAGCTTTGCAAGGGTGTTGCCGGTACAAGGGGCAATAACCAATAAATCTAACAGCTTTTTGGGGCCAATGGGTTCGGCTTCGCGCACGGTGTGTAAAATTGGCTTGGGGGTAATGTTATGCACGCGGGCTTTAATTTCGTTGCTTTGAAAAAAGCGGGTGTCGGTTTCAAAAACGGTTTGCGAAAAAATGGGTACAATTTCTGCTCCGCCAAGCTTTAACGCCTCCATTTGCTGTAAAGCTTTTTCTATGGTGCAAAAGGAGCCGCAAAGGGCGTAGCCAATGGTTATATCGGTCATATTAAGCTCAACTCCTTTAATCTTGCGGTAATAATCTCTGCCATGTACTGTGCGGCAGAATAGGGCGAATATTTGCCGGGTAGGGCCAGCGCCTGCACGGTGTTCAGCCGTAAAATCTCGGCCGCTTTATAGTCTATTCCGCCGGGCTTAGAGGCAAGGTCAACCAGCAGGCAGTCGGGGCTAACCTTTAGCAGCTGCTGCTTAAACAAAACCGTTTGCGGTACTGTATTTACAATAACATTAAAATGGGGTAAATAAACCTCGGCCTGCTCAAAGGTTAGCGCTGTGCAGCCGGCGGTGGCCGCTTTGGTTCGGGCAACCTCGTTACGGGCGGCAACCGTTACAGCCGCCCCTAAGCCTTGCAAATATTTTGCTAAATACTGCGCAATGCGCCCGTAGCCCAACAGCAGCACATTGCTTTTATAAACCGTTTGCGGCGTTTGGGTAATTACAATAGCCAAGGCGGCCTCGGCCGTTGCTAAGGCATTTTTTAAAACCAGCGGCTCCTGCGCCAGCAGGTTGCAAAAATTTAACTGGTTAAATTCGGCAAAGCAGGGTGCGGTGCCCCCTGTAAAAACCGGGGTGCCCGGCTGCAGCGCGCCTAAAACCGTTGCCAGCGGCAGGGGTGGGGTTAGCTGCGGCGCGTTTAGCGTTTCGCCGTTTCGCGTAGTGGGCATTGGTAAAATTAGCGCTTTGCAGGCGCCCAGCTGCGCTAAATCGGTTAAAACGGTTTCGCTGTTTAAAAAAAACAACCGGGCAAGCAGGCCCTGCCGCTTTAAAATTTCGCAAAGCGCCTTTTGGCGCTGATCTCCGTTTACAACGGCAATGTACTGTTGCATAAAAATCATCCTAACAATTTACTGCAAAAAATAATTAAAATTTAACCGCACTTGGCCTTACAGCGCGCAGCTTTAAAAGGCTTAGCCGTTTTACAGCCTGTTTTGGTTAAAAGCCAATTGCCGGCCGCAAACGGTGCAGGCTGCTATGTTACAGTTTATGTACAAACAATTTATTCGTGCAGGCATAATAGGGGAAAAACTAAAATATAAATGTATTATAAAAAATTAGGCAAAAAAGCTGGCTTTTGCAATTTAAGGCAGCAGGCGCAATGCAATTTTAGGTAAGCGGAACTTACCGGGGGGTTGTTTTTGCGGCCCGGCCTAAAACTAAAGCGGGGGTAAGGCATGAAGGTTAAAGCAGAAAAGGCAGGAATTTTTGGGCTGTGGCTGCGGCCGGAGCTAATGGGCATTATTTCGGGCAGCGCGGTTACCCTAATGTTAACGGTAATAGCGGCTTTGCTGTTTTCGGCCGGCAACCTTTCGTTAACGCTTGCCCCGGCGGTCAGCACGGCCGCGGTGGCGCTGGGCGGCCTTTGCGGCGGTTTTGTAACGGCAGTTAAGCTAAAGAAAAACGGCTTGCTGTGCGGAATGTTGTGCGGATTTTTGCTTTTTATTTGCATTACAACCGTTTCGCTTATTGCGTTTCAGGCGGCGCCCGGGGCCGCCACGCTAACCCGGCTGGTTGTTTTGGTGGTGGCCGGCGGTTTGGGCGGCATTTTTGGCGCCAACAAGGCAGCAAGGCGTAAGCCGGTAAAATAAATTGCCAAAGCCAAAGGTTGCAATTAATTGCACCGTTAAGGGGCTGCAAAGCGCTTTTACAAAGGCGGCTTTGTTTAAAAGGTTTGGTACGGCGCTTTATTGGCAAGCTTACTTTGCTAAAATGCATTTAAAAAATTAAAATAAACACACAATAAATATCCACCCGCAAAGCGGGTGGTATTTCATTTTCGGGCAAAACCCTAAACGATACTGGCAACGCACAAGTGCGTTTACTATTTTAGCACAAAAGGAGTTTTCCTTCACCGGTTAACCTTTATCCAACCACGCGACTATCGCGTGGTTTTCGTTATACAAAAAGGCCGGTATGCACCCAAAGGGCACCTACCGGCCAAATAATTTTTAAAGCTTAAATGGGGGGGAGTAAATTAATCTACAAAGCCAGACTGTACCAGCTCAACCAGCTGATCAACCGCTTCGTTCTCATCGGCACCGTCGGCACTAATGCGAATAGAGGTGCCGCCAATAATGCCTAAGGAAAGCACGCCTAAAAGGCTTTTGGCGTTAACGCGGCGTTCGTCTTTTTCCACCCAAATGGAGGATTTAAACTCGTTGGCTTTTTGAATAAAAAATGTTGCCGGGCGGGCGCGCAGGCCACCCTGATTTTGTACTACAACATCCTTAACATACATAATTATTACCTCACTTTATTCAAGCAAAAATCAAACATACATGGTTTATTAAATTTATTATACCACAATATATCGTGCCGTCAATACAAAAAGTACCAAGTTTTGCAACTTCTATTATTCAACTAAATATGGTTGGATTGTTTTGGCAGTTGTTTGTGCAAAAAGCATAGAATTAAGCGCTGAAATTTTACGCCCGAAAGGCGGCGCGCGGCGTTTTTGCTTTTGGCGGCGGCACAAACCCCTGTAAAGGCCTAATGCGCCGGCAGCCGGTTGCGCGGCCGGCTATTACAAACGCCGTTTTGGCCGGCAAAGCTGCAGGCTGCTTTTATTTAAAAGCTCATGTAAACCGGGCGGGAATTCCCCCGCCAAGCGGGGTGTGGAATTGCCAAAGGCCGCTCAGCTGTATTTTATGCAACTGGGGCTAAAAAGTGCAAACCGCCAAACCTCCGGCCGGCAACAGCACTTAAAAGCGTTAAGGCTTTGCACCGGCCAAAGGCGGCGCGCTGCCCGTTTAACTGGCGGCAATTTATTTAAAAGGGGAAAAAAATGGCGGTGTAGGCTTTTTTAAGCTGGGGCTTGAAAGAGCCTACACCGTGCGGATTTGTTTATTTTTATTTAGGCAGCCTTGCTCGCCTTAAATTTTTGGCGGCCTACGGCCGTACGGCAATTTTGGCAGCCGTTATTTGTTTTTTGGCTCTCCGGCCGGGGGCTCTTCTTTAGCAAGGCCGGTTAAAAATGCTTGGTCCTCGGGGGTTAGAGCAGCGTTTTGCAGCAGCTCCGGCCGTTTTTGCAGTGTGGTTTCCAGCGCTTTTTGGCGCTGCCATTTAACAATGTTGGCGTGGTGACCCGAGAGTAAAACCTCCGGCACCTTGCGGCCCTGCCATTCGGCCGGGCGGGTGTATTGGGGGTATTCTAAAAGGCCGTTCCAATGGCTTTCCTCTAAAAAGCAAACATTGCTGGAAAGCACGCCGGGCAGCAGCCGGCAAACGGCGTCGGTAACCGTTATGGCGGCAATTTCGCCCCCGGTTAAAACATAATCGCCAATAGAAATTTCCTCATCAACCGCCGCTTCCAAAACCCGCTCGTCTACGCCCTCGTAGTGCCCGCAAAGTAAAATTAAACGGTCTAACGCCGCAAGGTCGGCAGCTTTTTTTTGGCAAAAGGTTGCCCCTTTGGGCGAAAGGTAAATTACCCTTGCCGGCCGCTCGTCCATGGCCTTTACCGCCGTAATGCAATCAAAAATCGGCTGCACCTGCATAATCATGCCCATGCCGCCGCCGTACGGCGCGTCGTCTACTCGGTTGTGTTTATCGGTTGTATAGTCCCGAATATTGTGGCAGTAAATTTCTACCTTACCGTCTTTACGCGCACGGCCAATAATGCTTTGCTGCAAAAAGGCGTCGCAGCTTTCGGGAAACAGGGTTAAAATATCGATTCGCATTTTAGTCCTCATTAAAAATGCCGCGCAGCGGCTTTATTACAATTTTGCCGGTATCAACATCAACGCTTTGCACCACCTCGTCAATACACGGTACTAAAAATTCGCCCCGGCTGTTTTTAATGTGCCAAACATCATTGGCGCCGGTTTTGGTAACATTGCAAAGGGTGCCAAGCTCTTTGCCGTCGTCTGCGTTAAAAACGGTGCAGTCTAACAGGTCGCAAATAAGGTAACGGCCGATTGGCAGTTGTAAATCTTTACGGTTTAAAAACAAAACGCGGTTGCGCAGGCGGTCGGCCGCCTCCATGCTTTCTACCCCTTTTAGCGCGGCAATTACAACATTGCCGTGCGGGGCGCTGTGGGCTATATAAACAGGCGTTGCTTCGCCGTTTTTAACAAAGTAAAGGGTGTTTTGCTTACAAAAAAATTCGGCGTCATCACACCACGGTTGAATACGCACCATTCCCTTAACGCCGTGGGTGCCAACAATTTTACCAATTTCAATGTATTCTTTTTTCATAAAATACCTCGGTTTAAAGCCGCCGGCAAGGCCGCGGCAAATGAAAAAATATCCGCAGAACTATGTGGTAACATACGCTCTGCGGATCGTGCCTACTTAGTCAATTTCAACAGCAATTTTTTGGCCGTTGCGGTTGGCGGCCGCACGCATTACGGTGCGAATAGCCTTGGCAATGCGGCCCTGCTTACCAATTACGCGACCCATATCGTCCTCCGCTACATGAAGGTGGTAGACAATAACGCCTTCCTCGTTGGGTTCGTCAACCGTAGCAGTAACTGCTTCCGGTTTTTCTACTAAGCCGGAGGCAATAGCTATTAGTAATTCTGACATAATGGTGACTCCTTTAAACAATTACAGAACGCCGTTTTTCTTTAACAAAGCGCGAACAGTGTCGGTAGGCTGAGCGCCGTTGCCGATCCAGGTTTTGGCTTTGTCGCTGTCAATTTTAACAACTACGGGTTCCTTGGTGGGATCGTAATAACCGATCTCTTCAATAAATTTGCCGTCACGCGGGGCTCTGGAATCTGCCACAACAATGCGGTAGAAGGGAGCTTTTTTAGCGCCTAAGCGACGAAGTCTGATTTTTACTGCCATTTTAAAACACCTCCTGAAATAGAATATATTCAAAGGAAAATTTTTTTAACGAAATATCCTTGGAATGACTGTAATTTTTGCGGCTAAATTAAAACCGAAAACCGCCCGGCCCCGGCATACCCATGCCGCGCATCATTTTGCGCTTGCCGCCCTTGCCGGACATTTGCTTCATCATTTTTTTCATTTGCTCGTACTGGGTCAGCAGGCGGTTAATATCCTCAACCTTCATGCCGCTGCCGGCGGCAACCCGCCGCTTGCGCGAGGCGTTTAAAAGTTCCGGCTTAGCGCGCTCCTTCGGCGTCATAGATTTAATAATGGCCTCAATGCGGTCAAACTGCCGCTCGTCAATTTCAACATCGCGCAGCTTTTGCCCAACGCCCGGCAGCATAGACATAATGCTTTTTACCGAGCCCATTTTTTTAATTTGGGCAAACTGGGCTAAAAGGTCGTTTAAATCAAATTTATTTTCGGCCAGCCGCTGTGCGGTGCGCTCGGCCTCTTTTTGGTCCAACTCCTGCTCGGCTTTTTCTATCAGCGAGAGCATATCGCCCATGCCCAAAATGCGGGAGGCCATGCGGTCGGGGTGAAATTCCTCTAAATCGTCCAGCTTTTCGCCGGTACCACTGTATAAAATTGGTTTGCCGGTAACGGCCCGAACCGAAAGGGCGGCACCGCCGCGGGTATCGCCATCCAGCTTGGTTAAAATTACGCCGTCAATTTCTAATAAATCGTTAAACGCTTTGGCAACATTTACGGCGTCTTGGCCAATCATGGAGTCTATAACCAGTAAAATGTTGTTAACCTCTACGGTTTCGGTAATGCGCTTTAATTCGGCCATTAGGTCGTCATCAATGTGCAGGCGGCCGGCGGTATCTAAAATAATGTAATCGTAGCCGTAATCCCGCGCGTGGCGAACGGCCTCTTTGGCAATTTTTTCGGGCTTTTCGGTGCCCTGCTCAAAAACGGGCACGCCGGCGGCCTGGCCAACAACCTTTAACTGCTCAATGGCGGCGGGGCGGTAAATGTCGCACGCTACCAGCAGGGGGCGGTGCCCCTCGGCTTTAAGCTTTTTGGCCAACTTGGCGCTGTGCGTTGTTTTACCGGAGCCTTGCAGGCCGCACATCATAATAACGGTGGGAATACGGTTGGCGGTTTTAAGCCGCGCCTGCTCGCCGCCCATTAAGGCGGTTAGCTCATCGCGCACAATTTTAATAACCATTTGCGCGGGGGTTAAACTTTCCATCACCTTTTCGCCAATGCAGCGCTCTACCAGGGTGTTGGTAAAATCCTTGGCAACCTTGTAGTTAACATCGGCCTCCAGCAACGCAAGCCGCACCTCGCGCATGGCAGATTTTACATCGGCCTCGCTCAGCTTGCCTTTAGAACGCAGCTTTTTAAAGGCTGCGGCTAATTTATCTGAAAGATTTTCAAATGCCATGTTACGCTCCTGTAATTAAAGCTGATTTTCCAGCTGGGTTAAATAATTGGCGGCTTCGGTAGGGTTACCGGCCTTTAAGGCGGCCAGCGCGGCAGCGGCAAGGCTGCGCTGCGTGTTGTGGCGCTGCACCAGCTGCAGCAGCTGCTCCATTTGGTTTAAGCGGCCCTCGGCCCGGCGAATCAGCTCTTGCGCGGCCTGGCGGGTACCGCCAATAATTTCGGCAATTTCGGAAAGGGAAAGGTCATCATTATAATAAAAGCCTAAGCAGCGGCGCTGCTTTTCGGTTAGCAGGGCGCCGTAATAATCTAACAGTAGGCAAATGTTTAAATCCTTTTTCATCCTTTCACCCTAAGGCAGTATACCACAAAAAAAACGCCCTGTCAAGTTTTTTTGTTGACAGGGGCATTTTTTTTTTTTAAAATGATTTAAAAGCATAAAATAAAGCAAGGGCCAAAGCGGCAAAACCGCCTTGGCCGGGGTGGAAAAAAGAAATCGGAATTATTCTAATCGGCCGCTGTCGGCAGAACCATGGCAAAGCGCCGAATTTTGTCAGCCAAACCGCGGCAATGCGATCAACCCCACTTGAAAGGGCAAAACAACGGCCACCTTTTGTTTGTCGCTTTTGTAAGGCAATAACCATGGCAAAACGCCGAATTTTTTCAGCCGAACCGCGGCAACGCAGCCAAACCCCACCGGTTGAACCGCAGCAATGCAGCCAAGCAGCGGTAATACAGCCGTGCTTGCCGCAAAGGGCGAAAAGGCGGCTTTTTTGCGCGCCGTTTATATTTTTTTAGGCCGGCTTAGGCGTTTTTCTCATCCATTAAAAGGGACTCCGGATTGTAACGGGGGCGCTCCTTGCTTTCAATATACACCTTGCCAATGTACTGCCCGATCATGCCAATGGCAAAAAGCTGCACGCCGCCTAAAAACCAAATAGAGATCATTAGCGAGGACCAGCCCGGCTGCGTGTGGTGCATAAAGTAGGCTACTAAGGTGTAAATAAACGCAATGAGAGAGCAAAAAATAATAACGGCGCCCAAGGTGGAAATTAGGGTAATGGGCTTAATGCTGAACGAGGTAATGCCCTGCCACGCAAAGGCCAGCATTTTTTTAAGCGGGTACTTGCTTTCGCCGGCGGTTCGGGGCTTGCGGGCATAGGTTACGGTTGCGGTTTTGTAGCCAATTTCCGGCACCAGACCGCGCAAAAACAGGTTGCGCTCCTTGTAGCGGCAAAGCTGCTGCATGGCGCGGGCGCTCATTAAGCGAAAATCGGCGTGGTTGTAAACCGTTTTAACCCCCATGGCCGACATAAACTTGTAAAACCCTTGCGCGGTAGTGCGCTTAAAAAACGAGTCGGACTCGCGGCTGGAACGCACGCCGTAAACAATATCGGCACCGTTAAGGTAGGCGTCTACCATTTTTTCAATAGCGGCGGTGTCGTCCTGCAAATCGGCGTCAATGCTAATAGAAAGGTCGCACCGGACCTTCATGGTGTCTATTCCGGCAAAAAGGGCGTTTTGGTGGCCAACATTACCGGCAAGGTTTAACCCAAATACGCAGGGGTATTTTTGGTGCTGCTCTTTAATAATTTGCCAGGTCGTGTCGCGGCTGCCGTCATTCACCAGCAAAATACCGCTGTTTTCGGCAATTTTTTGCTTTTGAATTAAATCTTGCACTACCTGCACCAGCTGCGGCGTGGTTTGGGGTAAAACCTCCTGCTCGTTGTAGCAGGGAACAATAATGATTAATCGGTTCATTTTTGCAAAGCCCTCTTTTTAAAAAGTTTTTTTGCGGCGTTAACCGCTTTGCCGCAAAGGCAATTAAAGTTTTTTAAGCCAAAAACAGCAATAATGCAGTAAATTGGCAAATAGGTGTACAAATAACGGGCGCGCACCTCAAACAACAGCTGAAAAGCTGTAAGCCCAATAATGCTTAAAAACAGCACGCAAAGCTTTGGGTTGGGCCGTGCGTTGCGCTTTTGAAACACGGCCGCAAAATTTAAAAGAATAACTGTCATCCAAACAAAGGTTGAAATCGATTGAAAATACAAATATCTGCTTCCGGAATTGTAATAAACCGATCTTAAAAACGGCGATATTTTTGAGTTTAACGGTTTTGGTACCTGGTAGTAAAAAGTCCCCTCTCCACCCCAGGCAAAGGTTCCGTCGTGGTAGGAAATCAGCATTTTTTTAGCAAGATGCTTTGTTAGCCTAACGGGCCCCATAGCGTGTAATCGACTTTTTATAACCGTAATATTTCCGTTTTTTCTTTCCGCCGCAGTTTTGAAATTTTTAGAAATTGTAATATCATCATCGTAATAAACGCCGGAATTTTTTTCGTTTAACCCCATCATTGCAAAATGGGTCATGCTAAAGGTATCTTCTTTGTTAATAACAATACTGCTTTTTTTGTAAAAGCTGTTTAGGGCAGTATTTAAAAGGAAATAAAAGGCAGCGGTGTAAACGGCAACAAAAAATACCATTGCCAATTTTTTAAGGTTAGCCTTACCAAGATTAAATAGGAATTCAGTAATAACGGCGGCAATTAGAATAATAATGCATTGGGGCTTAATCAAATAGCCAATACAGGCAATTGAGGCCGCCAGAGCACAAAAAACAATTTTTGTTTTTAAACTTTTTCGCGGTTTTGCATAAAGGTAAAAGCTTAAAACCGGAAAAAGAATGCCAAAAGCATCTGAATAGCAAATGGTTACCCATGGGGAAAAGCCGTACAGCATAATGCTAAGAATATAGCCGGCAAAGGCGTATTTTTGGCTTTGATAAAGGTTAACGATTTTAAACACAAGAACACAGGTAACTGTGCTGAACAAACAGTTTACACAAACAATTGCCATATTGGCGTAAACTTCCTGAAAAATGCCGAAAGCATTATTCAGTTTTAAAATGGCCGCTTGGCACAAGGTAATAAATAAATTATTGGGATAGCGTGAAAAATTGTAAAACGAGGTTACTTTTTCGGAATGCCCGGCCGCCCACTGCTGCGCGGCTAAATTAACATTGTAAACATCCCATTTTGAGGTAAAAACAATGTTGTAAGAAATATAAACCTGCAGAAAAAACAGCACAACGGCCGAAACCCACATTATTTTTAGGTAATTGATTTTAAAACGAAAATTTTGAAATTTTGGGGTGGCGCTTATACGCTTAACCGCATTTGTAATAAGAAAAAGCAAAAGGCCTAAAACAATAATAAGCAAAAAAACTATAACATTGTGTAGGGGAAAGGTTCTTTTACACGGGTATTGAATTGCTTCGTGAACCAATAACAGTAAACTAATAATTAAAAAAAACAGGCACCCGTAAAGAATGTGAAAACAATTGTTGATTTTTTGCCGCATTTTAATGCTCCTTAAATGTATGATAAAAAAATTATAGAACAATTTTTGCGGGATGTCAACATAAATTGTTAAAACAAGGGTATAAGTTGGCGTTTTACGGTACAGGGCAATTTAAGGTAGCAATAAGCAAACCGGGCAGCCTAAGCCGCCCGGCCTGTGCTTTAAGATGGGATAATTCTTAAAGCAATGGGATATTATTGTATTCGCCCAAAAGCGAATGTACCGCCGAGGAATAAATGCGGCACAAAACCAAACAAACTGTTTAGCTTTGCAAACATTATAGCAAAAAAGCAGCAGGAAGTAAATGGATATAATGCAGGAATAATGGATAAAATTCACTTAATTTGCTGTTTTTTTGTGTTTTAATAGAAATAATTAAAATAAAATTTACTTGACAGCCCAATTTTTTTTGTTATGATAGTAGATGGAACAAGAAAGGGGGCGCGTTTTTTTGATTTCTTGGCGCAGCAAAAGCTTTTATGAAAATCGGTTCGAGTCGGATTATTCGGTAACCGACCGCCCCATTTGGGTAAACGCCTGCGGGGTAGATAAGCTTTACGGGCTGGAAACCGATTATACCATTGCGCGGCCGCAGGGCCGGCAGGATTACCAGCTGATTTACCTGCGCTCGGGCTACGCGGCGCACCTTGTAAACGGGCGGGAGGTTTTGCTGAAGGAGCACGGCTTGGCTTTGTACCGCCCCGGCGAGCCACAGCTTTACCGTTACCTAAAGCACGAGCAGAACGAGGCGTATTGGATCCATTTTTCGGGCAGCGAGATTGAACCGCTTTTGCAGCGTTTTGGCTACAGCTTTAAGCTAAAGCAGTTAGAGGCCGATTTTTACGATTTTGAGGCCGTAGTGAACGAGATGCTGCAGTATATTGACAAAAAGGATTATTGCGAGCTTTGCCCGGCTTTATTTAAGGTGCTGCTGCTGCGGTTGAGCGACAGGGCCTTAAACCCCGCCGCGGCCGAGGATCACCGCCTGCTGCTGGTGCGGGACGAGATGGACAGCAGCTACAATGAGGAGCACCCGGTTTGTTTTTACGCCGAAAAAGCGGGCTATAACGAACGGTATTTTATTCGGGCTTTTAAAAACGAGTTTGGGCTGACCCCGCGTAAATACATTAATAAGCTACGCATAGAACGTGCCATACACATGCTGAAAGAAACGGCTATGTCGGTTACAACCATTTCTAAAACCGTAGGATTTTCAGACCCTTATTATTTTAGCCGATTGTTTAAACAAACAACCGGCAAATCCCCCTCGGAGTACCGTAGGTAAGTTTTGGGTGCTGCTTTTCCGGCAAAACCGCAAAAAAATTGAGCCCGGCTGTTTTAGCGGCCGGGCCTGGTTTTAACGGTTTTGGTTTAAGTTGTGTTGCCTTGGTTATTTGCCGTGAAAAAGCTTTTTGGTTTGGTATTTTGGCTCGCAGGTTAGGTTTACGCCTAATTTTTTAAAGGTGTTAATATCTACGCTGCTTAGCATAACCGAGGAGTGCGCCTCGCAATTTTTTAGCTCCGGCAGCTTTTCCATAGCGCATTTAGCGTTTTCATCGGTTACCGCCGAAATGCAAAGGGCTATTAAAATTTCGTCGGTATGTAGGCGCGGGTTGTGGTTGCCCAGCCGTTGGGTTTTTAAGGCCTGCACCGGCTCAATAACCTCTTGCGGAATAAGCCGAACCGGCTTTTCTATTCCGGCTAAAACCTTTAAAGCGTTTAGCAGCAGGGCCGAGCTGGCCCCTAAAAGCGAGCTGGTTTTGCCGGTAACCACGGCGCCGTTTGGCAGCTCAATGGCGGCGGCCGGGGCGGCTGTTTCGGCGGCGCGGGCGTTGGCGGCGGCAATTACCGGCCGGTGTTGAATTTCAATGCCGGCCTGCTCCATAAGCAGCTCAATTTTAACAACTTCATCATCGCCGCTTTCGCCGCGGCAGCGTTTGCAAAGCGCCTCGTAATAACGGCGAATAATTTCGTTCTTTGCGGCGTTTTGCACAGCCTGCTGGTTAAAAATGCAGTTGCCCGCCATGTTTACCCCCATATCGGTAGGGGATTGGTACGGGCAGCAGCCCAAAATGCGCTCCATGCAGGCGCGAACCACCGGAAAAATTTCAACATCACGGTTGTAATTAACGGTGGTTTCGCCGTAGGCCTCTAAGTGGAACGGGTCGATCATGTTTACATCGTTTAAATCGGCTGTGGCGGCCTCGTAGGCTAAATTAACCGGGTGCTTTAGCGCTAAGTTCCAAATGGGAAAGGTTTCAAACTTAGCGTAGCCGGCTTTAATGCCGCGTTTGTGATCGTGGTATAGCTGGCTAAGGCAGGTTGCCATTTTGCCGCTGCCCGGACCGGGGGCGGTAACAACTACCAGCTTGCGGGTGGTTTCAATGTAATCGTTTTTGCCGTAGCCGTCATCCGAAACAATTAATTTTAGGTTGGAGGGGTAGCCCTCAATAGGGTAGTGCTTGTAAACGGGAACGCCCAAGGCGCGTAGCTTGCGCTCAAAAGCGTCGGCCGAGGCCTGCCCGGTGTAACGGGTTAAAACCACGCTGCCAACATAAAGCCCAAACCCGCGAAAAGCGTCAATCAACCGTAAAACATCTAAATCGTAGGTAATGCCAAGGTCCCCGCGCATTTTGTTTTTTTCAATGTCGGCGGCGTTAATGGCAATAACAATTTCGGCGTCGTTTTTTAGCCTAGATAACATTTTAATTTTAGAATCCGGCGCAAAGCCCGGCAGTACGCGGGCGGCGTGAAAATCGTCAAACAGCTTGCCACCGAATTCCAAATACAATTTATCGCCGAATTTTTGAATTCGCTCGGCAATATGTTCCGATTGCATTTGCAGGTATTTTTCGTTATCAAAGCCAATTTGGTACATATTCAACTTCCCTTAAATTTATATTTTAACCACAGTTAAATTTTAAAAATCGCCGTTAGCTATTATAGCATATTGGGCCCCCTATTACAAGAATTAAATTTACAAAAATTTAAAGCTTTTGGCCGTGGAAAGGCTTGCAGGGCAGCACCGAGTTTTAGGTGTTGTTTTGCCGTGCTATTGTTTTTAACGGAATTAAAAAAATAAATTAACCCGCTTTTAGTCGGCAGGTTAATTCATTTTGCTTTTCACAGCGCGGTATGGTATAATAGCCACAGGAAGTCTTGCTACCGCAAGACTTTGCGGCTGACGCCTCCCCGCGCTCACGCACGGCTGTGGTATTGACGGCCTCGCAAAAATGCCTTTGCAAGCAAGCATTTTTGCATCGTGGTATAATAAGCAAAAAAGCAGCAGCTTTAGGAGATGTTTGAATTTGAATAAACAGGAAGTATTAGACCTTTTGACCCAAAAGGGCATTGATTTTGAGGTAACCGAGCACCCAGCGGTTTTTAACATGGAGGAGTTAGCAAAAATTAATTTGCCGTACCCCGAGTGTGACGCTAAAAATTTGCTGGTTCGGGACGATAAAAAGCAGCACTACTATTTAATTACCGTTAAGGGTGAAAAGCGGGTAGACCTAAAAGCCTTTCGCCGCGCGCAGCAAACCCGTCCTCTTAGCTTTGCCACGGCCGAGGAGCTTTGGCGGCAGCTAAAGCTAACACCCGGCTCGGTTACGCCGTTTGGCCTGTTAAACCAAAGCGAAAAAACCGTTGAGTTTTATTTAGACAGCGATTTTTTAACCAACCTTGGAAAAATTGGCGTTCACCCGAACGATAACACCGCAACCGTTTGGCTGCAGGCGGCAGATTTATTGGCCCTGTTAAACGCCGAGGGCTGTAAAACGGCGGTTGTACCGCTTGAAGCCCGGCCGTGAACTTTAAAATATTTTAGGCCAATTTAGCTTTAAAATATTAGGCTAAATTGGCTTTAAAACGGCCTAAAACCGCGTAACGGTTGTTTTAAATGCTTTTGCCTTGTTCTTTTTTTGCGGCGCTTTAGAAAGCCTTTTACCGGTGGGTGCTAATTTAAATAGTTTACCGGGCGCTCGCCGCTGCGCTTAAAAACCGTTAGGGTGCTGCCGTCGTAGCTGGCTAAAAAAACCTCCCCGGCGTTTTTAATGCCGTTTGTTTTCAGCTCGGCCTGCAGCCAGGCCTCGTCCTTTCCCAGCTTTTTTAGGGTGCTTTGCTGCACAAACCCGTCTAAAATCAGGCAGGCGGTTAACGGGTCGGTCGCGGCCGGAATATTTAAATCGGCAGGGGTGGCGGCGCGGTCGCTGCCCTTGGGAATAATGCTTACCTTTCCGTTAATTTCCATAATTGCGGTATCAATTTTAGCGGGGTCAAAATAGCCCTGCCCGCGGCACAGCGCGTTAAACTCGTTTAAATCCAGCCGTGCTTTTTTAAAGGCCTCGCGGTACAGCTTGCCCTTGTGCATTAGCAAAATGGGACGCCCCTCCAGCACGGTGCGCATTTTTTTAGATTTTGTTGTAATAACGGCAAACAAAAGGGTAAAAATGCCGTAAACCACTAAGCCAATTAGGCAGTAAAGCGCCTCCTCCGGGTCGGGCGCTATGGCTAAATCGGCCGCAATAGAGCCAAAGGTAATGCTGTTTACATAGTCGTAAAGGCTTAGCTCCGAAATTTGGCGGCTGCCAATTATACGGGTAATCAGCAGCATCATAAAAACCGAAACAACGGCTGCCGCCGCTACAAATAAAAATCGCATTGTATTTTCCTCCAACTGTTTTTTGTAGTATTGCCGCCGCTGCCCAAAACATACGGCGTCAAACACCAATATTTGGCCAGTTTAAAGCAATATTCGGTTGGAAAAACCAATTAAAATGCGCTAAGATGTAAGTAGTTTAAAGGCAGCGGCAACACTGCCGGAATAAGGGGATTTTTTTATGAAAAGCTATCAAGGTGCAATTGTTGGTTACGGCGGCATGGGCAAATGGCACCACCGCGATCTGTGCAAAACCGACCGGATCCATTTTACCGGGGTTTTTGATATTGACCCGGCCCGCTGCGCGCTGGCACAAAGCGACGGGATTCAAACCGTGTATCCCTCTTTGCAGGCGTTGCTGGATGACCCGGCCATTGATTTTATTGTTTGCGCAACCCCCAACAATTTTCACAAGGATATTTGCATTGCCGCTATGCGTGCCGGTAAGCATGTAATTTGCGAAAAGCCGGTTGCCATGAGCAGTGCTGAGCTGCGGGAGATGATGCAGGTTCGGGACGAAACGGGAAAAATTTTTACCGTGCACCAAAACCGCCGCGAGGACCGTGATTATTTAATTGTGAAAGACGCCATTCAAACCGGCCGGCTGGGCGAGGTGTTTTCTATTGAAAGCCGGGTGACCGGCAGCAAGGGGATTCCCCAAGGGTGGCGGCAGTACGCGGTTGCCGGCGGCGGAATGATGTTGGATTGGGGCGTGCATTTAATTGACCAGCTGGTAATGCTGTTTGCGCCGGAAAAGGTTGTTTCGGTTTACTGCGATTTGTACCATGTGGCGTACCAGGAATGTGACGACGGCTTTAAAATGATTATGAAATTTGAATCCGGCAAAATGGCTATGGTAGAGGTTGGCACCAGTCACTATATTCAGGCCCCGCGCTGGTTCTGCTTTGGCAGTAAGGGCGCCGTTACGGTAAACGATTGGAACTGCGGCGGCAAAATTGTTTACGCTAAAGACAGGGTTGTAACCTTTGAGGAGGAAATTATTCAAACCAAGGCCGGCCCTACCAAAACAATGGGCCCCCGCCCGAAGGATACCATTGACGAAATTATTTTAAATCCCGATGATTTTGCCCCTTCGGATCACCGCATTTATTACCGCAATTTTCAAGCGGTGTTAGACGGCACCGCTCCGCTGAAGGTAAAGCCGGAGGAGGCTATGCGGGTTATGCAGGTTATGGAGGCGGCGTTTGAATCGGGCAAAACGGGCGAAACTGTTCATACCAGCATTTAAGGAAAGCCCGAACAATGAAAGGGTAAGTACAAACAATTTATAATTTATTTTAATTCTGCCGACCCGTTCGGCAGTAAAGGCAGGGAGATTATTCATGCGTGTTTTAATGTATAACGAGGGGCTGCACGACAAAACCAGCCCCGAGGTGCAAAAGCTTTACCCGGCCGGGCTGCACGGCCGCGTGGGCGAAATTGTAAAAGCGGCGGGGCACAGCTACAGCTTTGTAACGCTAAGCGAGGTTTTAGAGCTAACGCCGCAGCGGCTGAAAGAAACAGATGTTTTAATTTGGTGGGGTCACATGGCGCACGGCAAGGTTCCCGACGAGATTGTTAAAAATGTTAAAGACGCCGTTACCGCCGGCATGGGGCTAATTGTTTTACATTCCGGCCACCACTCTAAGGTGTTTCGCTGCTTAACCGGCTGCACCGGCTCGTTAGGCTGGTACGAGCAGGCTAAGGAGCGCGTTTGGTGCCTAAAGCCGGAACACCCCATTGCCAAGGGGATTCCGCAGCAGTTTGTGTTAGACCCGGAGGAGGTTTACGCCGAGCCGTTTGATATTCCGCGGCCGGACGATATTATTTTTGCCAGCTGGTTTTCTACCGGCGAGGTGTTTCGCAGCGGGGTAACCTTTACCCGCGGGCACGGCAAAATATTTTATTTTCAACCGGGGCACGAAACCTTTGGCTCTTTTTACAACCAAAATGTTGTTAAAATTTTGCAAAACGCCGTGGCTTGGGCCGCGCCGGATTACCGGCAGGAGATTACCTGCCCGCACATTCAGCCGGCCGAGCAATAACGGCTTTAAACCGGCTTTTGGCGGTTGCTTTTTTGCGTAAAGCAATTTGCATAAAGCAATTTTGTTTTAAAAATTTAGGCACCCCGGCGGGCAAAACCGTTGGGGTGCCTTTTGGCAAAGGTTATTTACCGCAGGCGGCAAAGCCGCCTGCGGCCTATCTAAAAGGGGTTAGCGTTCGGTACCCTGTGGACAAACCGCGGTCTGCCGCCGAAAAGCCCCTAATGCATTTTATGCCCGGGCTTAATTTTTGGTGCTGCAATTTTTTGCGTTTTTAAGGCGCCCGGCAAAGGCTTTGCGGGGCACCCAAAATTTTGCAATAAGCTGCTTTTAAAACAAATAAATGCTTTTATTTTGCCCCGGTTGGTGGTATAATGTAATTGTAATAAAACGCCGGCGGGCGGTAGGGTAAAGGCTAATTGCCCGCAAACGGTACAACACAGCTTGGGGGTTAAAACAATGTCACTTTCTTTTCCAACGCCGCACATTGCGGCAAAGCCGAACGATTTTGCGAAAACCGTTTTAATGCCGGGGGACCCAAACCGCGCGCTGTTTATTGCCAAAAACTTTTTAACCGGTGCGGTTGCGGTAAATAATGTGCGCGGGGTGCAGGGGCACACCGGCTATTTTGGCAAAACGCGGGTTACGGTTATGGCCAGCGGAATGGGTATGCCCTCTATGGGAATTTATTCTTACGAGCTGTACAACGCCTTTGGCGTGCAAAACATTTTGCGCATTGGCTCGGCCGGCGCTTACAATGAAAGCCTTAATTTGCGGGATATTGTAATAGGCATGGGCGCCTGCACCGATTCGGCCTTTGCCAAGCAGTACCGCCTGCCGGGCACCTTTGCGCCAATTTGCAGCTTTAACCTGCTGCAGCACTGTGTTGCCGCGGCTAAAGCGCAAAACCTGCCGGTTCGGGTAGGTAATTTGCTTTCGAGCGATGTTTTTTATAAAGACGACGCCGACCTGCCCGAAAACCAAACCGCTGCCCGCCTGTGGCAGCGCATGGGGGTATTGGCGGTAGAAATGGAGGCCGCCGCGCTGTACATGAACGCGGCGCGCTGCGGCAAAAATGCGTTGGCTATTTGCTCAGTTTCGGACCATTTATTTAAAAAGCAGGAGCTGACCGCCGCCGAGCGGGAAACCTCTTTTACCAACATGATCACCTTAGCTTTGCACACGGCCGAACGGCTGGAGCAGGGGGAGCAGCCATGACCCCGCAGGAGCTTTGCGCCATGGCGCAGCAAGCGCTTAAAAACGCCTACGCGCCCTATTCCGGCTGTAAGGTTGGCGCGGCGCTGCTAACAAAAAGCGGCCGGGTTTTTACCGGCTGTAATATTGAAAACGCCGCGTTTGGCCCAACCGTTTGTGCCGAGCGGGTTGCGTTGTTTAAAGCGGTTAGCGAGGGCTGCTTAGAATTTACCGCTTTGGCGGTGGCCGGCGGTAAGGGCGGCGTGCAGGCCGGAGCCTACCCGCCCTGCGGCGTTTGCCGGCAGGTTTTGGCCGAGTTTTGTGCGCCAAGCTTTAAAATTTACCTTGCGGCCGGCAGTAACGAGCCGCTTAGCTACACGCTGGGCGAGCTGTTGCCGGCGGCCTTTTCTAAAAACAATTTGGGGTAACGCTATGCGAATGTACAATATTATTGAAAAAAAGCGCAACGGCGGCGCGTTAACTTCGGCCGAAATTGCCTGGTTTGTGCAAAACTACACGGCAGATCGTTTGCCCGATTACCAAGCCTCGGCGCTGCTAATGGCCATTTATTTTAACGGCATGACCGCGCGTGAAACGGCTGAGCTGACCCTGCAAATGGCGCAATCGGGGCAGCAGCTGGATCTTTCCGGCTTTGGCGCCCTAACGGCCGATAAGCACAGCACCGGCGGCGTTGGCGATAAAACCACCTTAATTGCAGCGCCTTTGGCTGCCGCTGCTGGGGTAAAGGTGGCAAAGCTTTCGGGCCGCGGGCTGGGCTTTACCGGCGGAACGGTAGATAAATTAGAGGCTATTCCGGGCTACCGCACCAACCTTTCGCCCCAAGAGTTTTTTGCGCAGGTAGAAAAAATTGGCCTTGCGGTAGCGGGTCAAAGCGGCAATTTAGCCCCAGCCGATAAAAAGCTTTACGCCCTGCGGGATGTTACCGCAACGGTTGAAAGCTTGCCCTTAATTGCCGCCAGTATTATGAGCAAAAAGTTAGCTGCCGGCTCTAAAAATATTGTGTTAGATGTAAAATACGGCAGCGGCGCGTTTATGAAAACCAAACGCCAAGCCGTAGCGCTGGCTAACGCCATGGTAAGCATTGGGCAAAAATGCGGCCGCAATGTGGCGGCGTTAATTACAAATATGAATGTGCCGTTGGGGTACGAAATTGGCAACGCCAACGAGGTGTTAGAGGCCGCCGCCGTGCTGCAGGGGCGGCAGCAAGGCCCGCTGAAGGAGCTTTGCTTGGCCCTTGCGGCCAACATGGTAAGCTTAGCCCTAAACAAGCCGTTTGGGGCGGCGTTAGCACAGGTAACAGCTTTGTTAGAAAGTGGCGCAGCCTTTCAAAAAATGCAGCAATGGGTTGCGGCGCAGGGCGGCGACCCCGGCTATTTAACAAACCCTGCGTTGTTCCGGCAGCCGGATTTTGTGCAGCCGGTTTTGGCGCCGGCAGGGGGCTATTTAACCGCTTTAGAAAGCGCTAAAATTGGCGAGTGCTGCGTTATTTTGGGCGCCGGCCGCAGCGTTAAGGGGGAGGAGATTGACCCCTTGGCCGGCATTACCCTGTTTAAGCACCCGGGCGATGCGGTGCAGCCAAACGAGCCGCTTGCACTGCTGCGCACCAATCGAAAATCGGCATTACAGGCAGGGCAACAGCTGTTTTTGTCGGCGGTTAAAATTGGCTTAGAACCCCCAAAGCCCGAACCGCTGATTTACAAAACCGTGCGGTAAATTTGGTTGTTTGTTGGCGTTTTTAAAGAATAATAAAAAAGCAAGGCACCGCCTTGCAAAATATATAGCCAAAAGTTAATATTAAGAAAAAACCGACAAATCTTTAAAGATTTGTCGGTTTTTGGTGAGCCATCGGAGATTCGAACTCCGGACACCTTGATTAAAAGTCAAGTGCTCTGCCAACTGAGCTAATGGCTCGTACGCCTTTAGGCGACTTTGATATTATAACAAATAACAACTACAATGTCAAGCATTATTTTTGGAAAATTTGTTATTTTGTTATTTTGTGTTGTTTTCGCAATTTTATTCGTTATACAACAATTTTGAGAGTATTGTGTTTATTAAAACAGAATTGCCATATTGAATATAAAGGGTTCAGAGCTTAACAGAAAAATTGCTATTTACAAAACGGCATTTTCCTGTTATAATATAATAGCGTTTTTAGCGTGTTACAAAAGTTTTTAAAAGGGGGAGTACCGTTGAAATTTAAACTGAATCAAGAAAAACGCTGCTCCTCTTTTTTGGTGCCGCGCGCCGTGGTAGATGAGCATTTAAAATTAGCCGGTGCTTTGCAGCTGCGCGTTATTTTGTATTGCAGCAGCCGGGCCGACGGGGAATTTACCCCGGAGGAATTAGCCGAGGCGCTTTCCTGCAATGTGCAGGACGCGGGCGACGCTTTAATGTTTTGGCAGCAGCTTGGCGTTTTAGATGCCGAGGGCATTGCCGCACCGCAGGCGGCGCCCGCGCCCCAAAAGGCCGAACGGGCTGTTTTTTCGGCCCCGGAGCTTGCCCGGCCCGACCGCAAGGAGGTTGCCCGCCGCGGGCTGGAAAGTCACGATATTGCCATGATACTGCAAGAAGCGCAGGTTAAATTTGGCCGCACCTTAAAGCAAAGCGAAAGCTCGCTATTGGTTTGGCTTTACGACGATATGGGTATGTCGCCCGCTTTAATTTTAATGGTGTTAGAGTACGCCGTGCGGGCCAACCGCTGTAATGTGGCATTTATTGAGCGCCTTGCGCGCGACTGGGTAGAAAACGGCGTGCAGAACATTACCGACGCCGAGCAGCGCATTGTTACCCTAAACGAGTCGCAGCGGGCGTGGAACAAAATGCGCCGCGCCTTTGGGTTAGAGCAGCGCGCCCCCAGCGAAAACGAGCTGAAATTTGCCCGCACAGCGGTTTTAGAGTGGCGTTATTCAACCGAGCTGTTTAAGCACGCCTACGATTTATGTGTAGATTCTATTGGAAAATATCGACTTTCGTACATTAAAACTATTTTAACCAAGTGGCACAAAAACGGCCTTAAAACGCTGGATGAGGTTTTAAAAGCCGAAAACGAAAAGGCTGCGGCCAAGGCGCAGGAAAACACCGGCTACGCCGCCTACGACCTTTCGGCCGCCGAACAGCTGATTAACGGGGATTGAAATTCATAACGGAGAATGATATGGGTTACGACAGTGAAACTTTAGCCAAGGCGTTAGAGCAAATTCGGGCAAACGGCCGCCGGCGCAGCCTTAGGTACGAAAACCAGCTGCAGCAGGCACGGGCAAAGCAGCCCCGCCTTTTAGAGCTGGAAAACGCCATGATGCGCATTGGCCCGCAGCTTGGGGTTGCGGCCCTTTCGGGCGACAAACAGGGGTTAGAGGCCTTAAAGGCGCGGTGCGAGGTTTTAAAAACCGAAAAAGCCGCGCTGCTGAAAAAGCTGAATATTACCGTTTACAAGCCGGTTTGCAACAGCTGTAAGGATACCGGCCGCCTGCCAAACGGGCGGCTGTGCAGCTGCGTGTACCGCTTGGCGCACCAGCTGGCCTACGAGGCCCTTTGCGGGGAAATGCCAATGGGCAACAGTGATTTTGCAAATTTTAACCTTACATACTACAAACGCAGCGACGACCCGCAGGCCTACAAAATTATGGAAAAAAACTTGGCCTTTTGCCAAAAGTACGCTGCGGAGTTTTGTAAAAATTCGGCCAGCCTGCTTTTTATGGGCGGCACCGGCCTTGGCAAAACGCATTTAACCCTTAGTGTTGCCAAAGCGGTTTTGGCGCGCGGCTTTGGGGTTTACTACGCCCCCGCGCAGGAGCTGATTCAAGCCCTGGAAAACGAGCATTTTTCTTACAGCGAAAGCACGCCGTTTTTAAACAAGGTGCTGCAGTGCGATTTATTATTAATTGACGATTTAGGCACCGAATTTGTAACAGCGTTTTCGCAGTCGCAAATCTACAACATTATTAATTCCAGGCTTTTAAAGGGCTTGCCAACGGTTATTAACACCAATTTAACCCTAACCGAGCTTGAAAAAAAGTATTCGCCGCGTGTAACCTCCCGCTTTTTGGGTAATTATAACATTAGAAAGTTTTGCGGCAGCGATGTTCGCCAGCTAAAGCGGCTGGACGAGGTAGGAGCGAAAAAAAGTGGAACAGAAAAAAATTAACCGCATTAACGAGCTGGCTAAAAAAGAGCGGGCCGAGGGTCTTACCGAGGCCGAAAAGGCCGAGCAAAAGGCTTTAAGAAGAGAGTACATTAACGCCTACAAGGCCAGCCTAATTGCCCAGCTGGAGAACACCTACATTATTGACGAAACGGGCCACAAACGCAAATTAACCGAGCTGAAAAGAAAACATTAATTATTTAACTTTTAATTGCGGCAGGGGTCACACCTTTTTTTGCAAGGGGTGGCAAAATGCCAATTTTGCCGCTTTTAACCGGGCTTTTGCCAGGGGGAATTTTTATGCCATACTATTATTACGGATTTGACTACACCTATTTAGTTTTTGTTTTGCCAGCGCTGCTTATTGCGCTGGTGGCGCAAATTAAGGTTAAAACAACCTTTCGTAAATACGCTAAGGTTATGAACGCGCGCGGCCTTTCGGGTGCCGAGGTGGCCGCAAAAATTCTTTCATCCAACGGGGTTTTAGATGTTGCCGTGCAGCGTGTTTCCGGCAATTTAACCGACCATTTTGACCCCACCGCCCGGGTTATTCGGCTTTCCCAATCGGTGTACGACAGCCACAGCGTTGCCGCGGTTGGCGTTGCCGCGCACGAGGCGGGGCACGCCCTGCAGTACACCGAGGATTATTTTCCTATTCGGCTGCGCGCGGCCATTATTCCAATTACAAAGGTTGGCTCGGCGCTTTCCTGGCCGCTGATTATTCTTGGCCTTGTTTTTAGCTTTGGCTTTTTAGTAAATTTGGGTATTATTCTTTTTTCGGCCGTTACGCTTTTTCAGCTGGTTACCCTGCCGGTAGAATTCAATGCCTCGCGCCGCGCGTTAAACATTTTGCAGCAGCAGGGCATTTTAGCGCCCGAGGAGCTTGGCGGCGCCCGAAAGGTGTTAACCGCCGCCGCAATGACCTATGTTGCCGCACTGCTGGTTTCGGTAATGCAGCTGTTAAGGTTAATTGCTTTATTCTCGAACCGTAGAGATTAATTTTAAAAAAATAAATTACAACGGGTTTGCTGCCTGCAGGGTGGCTAACAATTAGGTATGTTAAGAATGTTGTAGAACAAAATTAGGGTACCTTGCGTGCCCGAACGGCAACATTTTTGGCGCTTGCCCTGCACCGGCTGCATGAACAGGCAAAAATTTAACTATACTATTTACTGTAAATATTCTAATTACTATAAATATTCCAAAATACCGTTAAAAATTGCTGCCCTAAATATTATTAAAATTTACACAGTTAAATTGGCAACAAAGTAAAGTGTTTTGCCAATGTTTATTACTTTAAACACATTCGCACGGTACATGAATTTAGATATGATACAATACACGGTTTTCTTGCGCCGTAGCAAAGCGGGCGCGGGGATTTTTCGCTGCAGTTTTTGAAATATTGAATTTATTCACCGCGAAGCGTTATTTAATATTACATATTGTTATTGGAGGTTTTATTTGAATGAACAACGAAAGTAGCCAAAATGTTAAGACTACTAAAAAAAGAACTGACGCCGCAAAGGTTGGCGGCGCAAAACGCTATTTTAAATCTAAATCAACCGGCGGAGCCGCAAAGCAGGCCGCAAAGGGCGCTGCCCCGGCAAAGTCAGCCAAAAAGCAGGCCGCCAAGCCGGCCGCCGCGGCGCAAGCTAAAAAACAACCGGCCAAAACGGCGGCAAAGCCGCAGCAAAAGCGCCGTTACAGCAAAAAAGCCAACGGCACGCCGCTGCACATTATTCCGCTTGGCGGGTTAGATGAAATTGGCAAAAATGTAACGGTTTACGAATATAACGGCGAAATGATCCTGGTAGACTGCGGAATGTCGTTCCCGGATGAGGACACCCCCGGCGTTGACATTATTATTCCCGATTTTACCTACCTTGTAAATAATAAAGATAAAATTAAGGGCCTGTTTGTAACCCACGGGCACGAGGACCACATTGGCGCTATTCCGTATTTATTAAAAAACTTTAATGTGCCAATTTACGCTACCCGGCTTACCATTGGCTTAATTGAGGGCAAGCTGCGGGAGCACCGGTTGATCAGCTTGGCAAAGCTGAATGTGGTAAACGCGGGGCAAACCGTTAAGCTGGGCAATTTTTCGGTAGAATTTATTCATGTAAACCACTCTATTCCGGACGCGGTTGGCTTTGCTATTACCACCCCGGCCGGCGTTGTGGTGCACACGGGGGATTATAAAATAGATACCACCCCAATAGACGACCAGATAATTGATTTAGGCCGTTTTGCCGAGCTGGGCAAGCAGGGGGTATTGGCGCTGCTCTCCGATTCCACCAACGCCGAGCGCCCGGGCTACACCCCTTCGGAGCGTGTGGTTGGGGAATCCTTTTCAAAATTATTTAGCCAGGCGGGCAAGCACCGCATTATTGTTGCAACCTTTTCTTCTAACATTCACCGTATTCAGCAAATTATTGATGAGGCGCACCGCTGCGGCCGTAAGGTAGCTGTTTCGGGCCGCAGTATGACAAATGTTGTAAATGTTGCTTCGGAGTTAGGGTATTTAAAGGTGCCCGAAAACACCATGATCAGCATTGATATGATTGACCGGTTTATGCCGGAGCAAATTGTGGTGGTAACAACCGGCAGTCAGGGCGAGCCGCTTTCGGCCCTGCACCGCATGGCCTACGGCGACCACCGCCAGGTTGGCATTGTACCGGGCGATATGATTATTATTTCGGCCACCCCCATTCCCGGTAACGAAAAAACCGTTAGCAAGGTTATTAACGAGCTGATGAAGCAAAAAGCGCGCGTAGTTTACGAAAAAATGTACGATGTGCATGTTTCGGGCCACGCCTGCCAGGAAGAATTAAAGCTCATGATCAACCTGGTGCAGCCAAAATATTTTATTCCGGTACACGGCGAGCAAAAGCACCTGCACAAAAACGCCGGGCTGGCTAAGGTTATGGGTATTCCGGAGGAAAACATTTTAATTACCGGAATTGGCCATTGCATTGAGCTGACCCAAAACAGCATGAAGGTTACCGAAACCGTTCCGGCCGGCCGCGTGTTGGTAGACGGTTTAGGCGTTGGCGATGTTGGCAGCGTGGTGTTGCGCGACCGTATTCATTTATCGGAGGACGGCATTATTATTGTAGTAATGTCTATTGACCGCATAAGTAAAGAGGTGGTTGCCGGGCCAAGCGTTATTTCTCGCGGGTTTGTTTATGTGCGGGAGTCGGAAAAGCTAATGGACGCCGCAACCGAGCGGGCCTGCCAGGCTATTGAAAACTGCTTTGTTTCCGGCGTGAGGGACTGGAACACCATTAAAGGCAGCGTGCGGGACAGCGTTTCAAAATATCTTTACGAAAAAACGCGCCGCAGCCCAATGGTGCTGCCCATTATTATGGAAGTTTAAGTTTTTAAGAATTATTTTAAGCAAAATTAAGGTTAAAAATAAAGCTAAAAAGGCGGTGGTTTTTTGTTTAAACGGGTAAGCGGATTTTTTACCGTTTATTTTGTGTTGCTTTTGTTTTTAGGGCTGCAAACCGGCGCCTTTTGGTTTTACAGTAAGCCTTGCTTTTTTGCCTCGTTAACCGTTTTTTTAGGGCTGCTGGCGTTGGTTATTTGGCAGGTTGTTAGCTTTGGCGTTCGCATGAACCGGCTAATTACCGGTATTAACGCCGACCTACATTCCGGTGTTTCCGACGCGCTTTCGGCTTTTAATATTCCCATTTTAATTACCGGAGAAAAAGACGAAATTATTTGGTACAACAACCTGTTTTTGCAAGAGGTTTACCAAAACGGCGATTTGCTGGTTGGCAAGCCCTTAGAACGGCTGCTGGGGCAGGATAACATGACCGCCCTGCTGCAAAACAAAAAGGTTACCCTGCGAATGGACCGCCGCTATTTTGATTTGTATGTAACCAACTACCGGCACCTGGGGCACAAGCAGCGCATTGTTTGTTTTATTGAAACCACCGCTGCCATTCAGCTCTCGCGCGAGTACCGTATGAGCCGCCCGGCCGTTGCCTTTGTGGTGTTAGATAATTTAGAGGAGCTGACCCGCAATTTGCGGGACAGTGAGCGCAACGCCGTTAGCTCTAAGGTGCAAACCGCTTTGGAGGATTGGTTTAACTCGGTAAACGGCATTAGCCGCCGCATTTCGGGCGAGCGCTATGTATTTGTTTTTGAGCAGCGGGATTTATTAAAATTTATTCAAGATAAATTTAACATTTTAAATGTAGTGCGCGCGTTAGAGCTAAATAACCACGGCCACGCCACCATTTCTATTGGCGTAGGGCAGGGGGAAAATTTGCGTGCGTGCGAGGAGCACGCCTCTTTGGCGTTAGATATGGCCTTAGGCCGCGGCGGCGATCAGGTTGCCCTGCGGCGGCCGGACGGCAGCTTTCAGTTCTTTGGGGGTCACACCGCAGCAGGGGCCAAGCGCAGCCGGGTACGGGCAAGAATTGTTGCCAGCGCGCTGGGTGAGCTGGCCGATAACAGCAAGCGGGTTGTGATTATGGGGCATCGGTTTGCCGACGCTGATTGTTTTGGTGCAGCCTTTGCGCTGGCAACGGCAATTTTAAAACGCACCGGGCGCGAAACCTACATAGCTTTAAACGAAAAAACCGCTTTAATTCACCCGGTTTTGCAGCGCATTACGGCACTTTCGGGCGCCCGACCGCCTATTATTGACCCTACCGAGCTAACGCCAATTGTAGACGCGCAAACGCTGTTGATTGTGGTAGATACGCACCGGCCGGCGCTGGTTGAATTTGCGCCGCTGTTAGAGCTGGCCGGGCACATTGTTGTAATTGACCACCACCGCAAAGCCGTAGATTACATTAACAACGCCGTTATTTTTTACCACGAAACGGCGGCCTCCTCGGCTTGCGAAATGGTTAGCGAGCTGCTGGAATATTTAAACGAAAACAGCGTTGGCCGGGCCGAGGCCGAGGCCCTTTTGGCCGGCATTGTGTTAGATACTAAAAATTACTGCCTGAACACCGGGGTGCGCACCTTTGAGGCTTCGGCGTTTTTGCGGCAGCGCGGCGCCGACCCCATTGCCGTAAAAAAGCTGTTTTCCGATTCTATGGCCGAATACAAAATTAAAAGCGCGGTTATTTCAACCTCTAAGCAGTACAAAAGCTGCGCCATTGCGGTAAACGGAAAAAACGACGGCAGCGAGGAATCTCGCCGCATTATTTCCTCGCAGGCGGCAGATGAGCTTTTAAATGTTTCGGGCATACGGGCCTCGTTTGTAATGTACAAAATCGGGCAGACCGTTAACATTTCGGCACGGTCGTTCGGTGAAATAAATGTTCAGCTGATTATGGAATCGCTGGGCGGCGGCGGGCACCGCATGATGGCGGCCTGCCAGCTGGAAAACAGCGATTTTGCAGCAGCTGAAAAACAGTTGCTTTTGGCAATTGACGAGTATGAGAAAGGTTGATTTTTATGAAGGTAATTTTACTGGCAGATGTGAAAGGCAAGGGTAAAAAGGGCGAGCTTTGCAATGTTTCCGACGGGTACGCCCGCAACTTTTTGTTCCCTAAAAATTTGGCGGTAGAGGCCAACGCCAGCGCCATGAATGAGCTGCGCGGCCGGGAGGAGGCTAAAGCCCACCACTTAGCCGAGGAGAAAAAGGCCGCTCAGGAGCTGGCCGCTTTGTTAAACGGCAAAACCGTTACGGTGGCCGCCAAGGCCGGCAGCAGCGGTAAGCTGTTTGGCGCGGTAACGGCCAAAGAAGTCGCCGCCGCTATTTTTGAAACCTTTAAGGTAGAAATTGACCGCCGTAAAATGAGCATGGCCGACATTAAGCAGTTTGGCGAATATTCGGCCGAAATTAAGCTGTACAACGGCATTACCGCAACCGTTACGGTACAGGTTAAGGAAGCGTAATATGGCCGAGAAAAAGTTTTCGCAAAACGGTGCGGATGTGAACGCGCTGGATTTTGGCGACGCGGCCGTTTTGCCCTTTTCGGTAGAGGCGGAGCAATCGGTTTTAGGGTCGATTATTATTGACCCTAAATGTTACCTGCGCGCGGCAACGATGCTGAAAAACGATTATTTTTATTTGCCCCAGCATCGAGAAATTTACGCCGCCTTAACCGAGATGTTTGAAAAAAACCAGCCGGTAGATATTGTAACGCTGCTGGAAAAACTAAAGGGCCGCGGTGTTTACGACGACGCCGGCGGTAAGGCCTACCTAACCCAAATTATTCAAACGGTGCCCTCTACGGCAAATGTTGAAAACTACATTGCCATTGTGCGGGACAAGTATTTTGCCCGCAGCCTGCTGGCGGCCGCTAAAGGGATTATTAAAGATATTAACGAAAACACCTTAGATTCTAACCTGCTTTTAGACCGCGCCGAGCAGCAGATTTACGACATTCGGCAGGGCCGCGAAAACACCGATTTAGTGCACATAAAATCGGTTATTATTAACGAAACCTACGACCGGCTGCACAAAATTGCCGACCCGGAAACGCGCAGCGATTTTATTGGGATTCCCTGCGGAATAGGGGAGCTGGACAAAACCTTGACCGGGCTGAATAAATCGGATCTGATTATTTTAGGCGCACGCCCCGGTATGGGTAAAACCTCGTTCGCGTTAAACATTGCGCGCAATGTTGCGGTAAACGCGGGTAAAACCGTTTGCTTTTTTTCGCTGGAAATGACGCGTGACCAGCTGGCTCAGCGCCTGCTTTCTAACGAGGCGGCTATTGAAAGCAGCCACCTGCGCGATTCCTCTTTAATGACCGATGACGAGTGGACGCGCCTGGCACAGGCTTCGGAGCAGCTTTCAAACGCCGAGCTGTATTTAGATGAAACCTCGAACATTACGGTGCCGGAAATGAAAGCAAAGCTGCGCCGCATGAAAAAGGTTGACTTGGTAATTATTGACTATTTGGGTTTAATGCACTCGGCCACGGCGAAGGAAAATCGTGTGCAGGAGGTTTCTGACATTACCCGGAATCTTAAAATAATGGCAAAAGAGCTTATGGTGCCGGTTATTGTTTGCTCGCAGCTAAGCCGTGGAACCGAGGTTAAGGGAAAATCGCACCGCCCGCAGCTGGCCGATTTGCGTGAATCCGGCTCCATTGAGCAGGACGCCGACATTGTTTTGTTTTTGTACCGTGAAAAGTATTACGACGCCGAAAATACCGACCCAAACCAGGCCGGTGACCCAAACCAAGCCGAATGTATTGTAGCCAAAAACCGGCACGGCGAGGTTAAAACCATTCCCCTTTGCTGGGACGGCCAGTTTACCCGCTTTACGGCGCCTACGGATGTTTACGATGAACCGTAACAGCTTTTTAACCGCCCTGCAGGCCTTAGCACCGTTAAAGGGGCAAACAATTTGCGCGGCGCTTTCCGGCGGGGCCGATTCGGTTGCCCTTTTACACTTGCTTTGCAGCACTGCCGAGGCCGGCGGTTTTACAGTAACGGCCGTTCATGTAAACCACGGGTTGCGCGGGCCGGAGGCTGACCGCGATGAGCAATTTTGTCGCAGCCTTTGCCGGCAGCAGCAGGTTTTGCTAACCGTTTTTAAGGTGAATTGCCAAAGCGAGCGCCAACCGGGCGAAAGCACCGAGCTTTGCGCCAGACGCCTGCGCTACGCTTGCTTTGAAAAGGTGCCTGCCAATTACATAGCTACCGCACACCACGCCGATGACGCCGCCGAAACCTTTTTGCTTAATTTTGCGCGCGGCAGCGGGCTAAAGGGGCTGTGCGGTATTCCGCCAAGGCGGGGGCGCTATTTACGGCCGCTGCTGGACTTTAGCCGGGAGCAGCTGCTTTTGTACCTAAAAAGCCAAGGGCTTAGCTTTGTAACCGACAGCACCAATTTGCAGCCAACCGCCTGCAGCCGCAACCGCCTGCGGCACCGGGTTTTGCCCGAATTAAAGCAAATTAACAGCAATTTTTCGCAAACGGCGGCGCGCAATTTTAAGCTGCTAAGGGCCGACAGCGAATTTTTAGAGCAAACCGCAGCCACGGTTTTTAAAAGCGTTAACACCAAGCGCGGGCTTTTGGTTTTGCCGCTGCGGCAGCAGCACCCGGCCATTGCCGCCAGGGTGGTGCAGCAGTATTTGGCGCTGTTTGGCTGTCGGGCCGACGCCTTGCACCAAGAGGCCGTTTTGGCCTTACTAAACGGGCAAAGGGGCGGCAGGGTTCAGCTGTTTGGCAACCTTTTTTGCGCGGTGCGCGGCGGTTATTTGTACTGCGTGAGGCAACAGCCGCTGCAATACAGCGTTCAAACCAAAGTAATTTTAAGCGAAAACCCGCTGCACGAGCTTAAAATTAACAATTTGTTATTAAAAAACGCAATAGACTATGATAAAATACAAAATGAATTTAAAATAAGGGTGCGCCAGCCGGGGGATTGTTTTATGCCCGCCGGCAGCCGCTGTACCAAGGCGGTGCGCCGCCTGCAGGCCGAGGCTGGTATTCCGCCCGAGCAGCGCAGCTACGCCCCCCTTGCGGCCGATGACGGCGGCGTTATTTGGGGGCTTGAAATTGGCGTTGCAAGCCGCGTAGCCGTTAGCGGGCAAACCCGAAAAATTTTAATTTTTACCGTGCAGCAAAAAAATAAAACGCCAAATTAGCGGCGTTTTGGCAGTATAAAAATAAAAGTTTACCTTTAAAGCAATATAAAAATAAAGGTTTAAAAATTCAGGGGAATAGTACAATGGTTTTAGATAATGATATTGAAAGAGTCCTTTTTACCCAAGAGCAGATTCGTGCCATTTTAAAGCGCCTGGGTCAACAAATTACCAACGATTACCAAGGCAAAAACCTACTGCTGGTTGGCATTTTAAAGGGCAGCGTTGTTTTTATGGCCGATTTAATGCGCGAGATTGATTTAAAATGCAAAATAGATTTTATGGCCCTTTCCTCCTACGGGGATTCTACCCGCTCCAGCGGTGTGGTTCGCGTTTTAAAAGACCTTACCACCGACATTAACGGGTATGATGTTTTGGTTATCGAGGATATTTTAGACAGCGGCAACACCCTTTCGCACCTAAAGCAGATGCTGGAGCTAAGAAAGCCGCGTTCTTTAAAAATCTGCACTTTTTTTGACAAACCCGAACGCCGCGTGGTAGATTTAAAGGCCGATTATGTCGGCGCCGTTATTCCGGATGAATTCATTGTTGGCTACGGGTTAGATTATGCCGAAGTTTATCGTAATTTACCTTATGTTGGCGTATTAAAGCCGGAACAATATCAATAAGGATGTGTGAGTTTGAATAAGAATATCCGTAACATTATTTTGTGCATTGTGCTGCCGCTTATTATTTTTGGCACAGCGTTTTTCTTTATGCGCTACACCAGTGCCACAGCCCAAGCCAAGTACAACGAAATTGTTCGCATGGTGCTGAACAACGAGATTTCCGAGTACCAGCTAAACCTTTATTCCGGCAACCTAAAGTACACCCTGCGTAAGGACAATAAAACCTATAACTACACGGTTGCCAGCCCGGATATTTTTTATAACGATGTGAACAGCTTTGTTATGGAAAATAACGCAAAGTACAACAACGACCCCAACAACAAAAATGTTATTATTGTAGATTATAAGCGCGGAAACGAAGGCGCCTGGCTGCAAAACATTTTGCCTACCTTGCTGGTGGTTGGCGTGTGCGCCGTGCTATTTATTTATTCTATGAAGCGCATGAACTCCGCCATGGGCACCGATAAGACCATGATGTTTGGCAAGGCCAAGGTGCGCAAGGCCGAGGACGCAAAAAAAACAACCTTTGCCGATGTTGCCGGTGCCGACGAGGAAAAGGAGGAAATGAGCGAAATTGTTGACTTCTTAAAATCGCCCGAAAAGTTCCAGCAATTAGGGGCCCGTATTCCTAAAGGTGTGTTGCTGGTTGGCCCCCCCGGAACCGGTAAAACCCTGTTGGCCAAAGCAGTGGCGGGGGAGGCCGGCGTGCCGTTTTTCTCCATTTCCGGCTCCGACTTTGTAGAAATGTTTGTGGGCGTTGGTGCGTCCCGCGTGCGCGATTTATTTGAGCAGGCAAAAAAGAACGCCCCCTCTATTGTTTTTATAGATGAAATTGACGCGGTTGGCCGCCAGCGCGGTGCCGGCCTTGGCGGCGGGCACGATGAGCGCGAGCAAACCCTAAACCAGCTGCTGGTTGAAATGGATGGTTTTAGCGAAAAAGTTGGCGTTATTGTAATGGCGGCAACCAACCGGCCGGATATTTTAGATAAAGCCCTGCTGCGCCCCGGCCGTTTTGACCGGCAAATTACCGTAAACTACCCGGATGTTAAGGGCAGGGAGGAAATTTTAAAAGTTCACTCCCGCGGGAAGCCGCTTGGCCCGGATGTAAACCTAAAAACCATTGCGCAATCTACCGCCGGCTTTACCGGTGCCGATTTGGAAAACCTGCTGAACGAGGCCGCACTGCTGGCCGCGCGCGAGAATTTAAAGGCCATTACCGAAAAGAATATTGAGGAGGCCACCGTTAAGGTAGTAATGGGTACCGAGAAAAAGTCCCATGTTATTACCAATCGGGATAAATTAATTACCTCTTACCATGAGGCGGGGCACGCCATTGTTTCCTACTTTTTAGAAACGCAGGACCCGGTTCACCAAATTTCAATTATTCCGCGCGGTATGGCTGCCGGTTACACCATGTATATTCCTACCGACGAAAAAACCCATGTTTCCCGCCGCTATTTGCTGGAGGAGATTTGCGCCATGCTGGGTGGCCGCGCCGCCGAGCAGCTAACGCAGGAGGATGTTTGCACCGGTGCCTCAAACGATATGCAGCGCGCTACCGAAATTGCCCGCAAAATGGTTACCAAATACGGTATGAGCAGCCGCTTGGGCCCTATTACCTATGGTACCGATAATAACGAAGTGTTCTTAGGCCGCGATTTTTCTTCCACCCCGAATTACTCGGAGGAGACCGCTGCGGTTATTGATGAGGAAATTAACAAAATTATTTCTGATCAGTACAAAAAGGCGGTTGATTTGCTGCAGCAGCACATGGATAAATTGCACAGTGTTGCCAAGGTGCTGTTTGAGCAGGAAAAAATTGACGGCGAAGCTTTTCGGGCCATTATGCAGGCCGAGCAAAGCCCCGCCGAGCCGAACGGCGAAAACGCTTAATTTTAAAGCACAAAATTTTAATTTAGTTTTTTAAAACAGCGCCCGCTTAAAGTGTAGCCGGGCGCTGTTTTTGCGCGGTAAACGCAGCAGAATTTGAATAATTTATCCGTTTTTTGCATATACTTTTTTGAGGTGATTTTAATGTGCTGCAGAATTGCCGAAATGCGGGATAAACAGGTTTTAAACATTGCCGATGGCGCTTTGGTAGGGTATGTAGACGATTTGGAATTTGACACCGAGCAGGGCAAAATTTTAAATTTAACGGTGCGCTGTAAGGCGCGCGGGTTCTCGGTTTTTTCAAAAGAGGAGGAATTTATTGTTCGGTGGGAGGACATTGCCGTAATTGGCGAGGATTCGGTTTTAATTAAATACGAGCCCATGCCAAAGCCCGCGCCCAAAAAAAGCGGCGGCCCGCGGCGGTATTTTATGGGGGAGTAATTTTTAGCAATTTGCCTGCCAAACGGCAAGGCAGGGTTAAATTTTAAAATAATTGGCGCGGTTGCCAAATTTATATTTTTAAAAAACAAAAAAGGCTACATATTCTATTATTGTGCCGCGGTACTAAAAATATAAAGGAGGCAAAAATAATTGCGCAAAAAAATTAAAAAGTTTGTTATAAAGCCGCTGTTTGCCCTGTGCAGTGTAACGGCTGCTGCGCTGTTTGCCGGCGTGCTTTACCTGCAAAGCTACTTGCCTGCCAGTTATTATGTGTACGAGGGCAGCAGCCTTTCGGTTCAGGGGCCGGTTCCCCTTAGCTGCGAAAAAACAGCGGCTGCGGCAGCGCCGGTAGAAAACACCTTGGGCGCACAAAGCTACACGGTTAATTTAAAGGCGTTTGGCGTTATTCCCGTAAAATCGGCCGCTGTTCAGGTAATTAACAACCGCAAGGTAAAGGTTTTGGGCACAGGCTTTGGCATTAAAATTTACACCGCCGGCGTTATGGTAGTTAAGTTAGATACGGTAGATACCGAGCGCGGGCAGGTAGATGTTGCGGGGCGCGCCGGCGTAAAGCTGGGAGATGTTATTTTAAAAATTAACGGACAAGCCGTTGGCAGCAACGAGCAGGTTGCCGCAATAATTGAAAAAAGCGGCGGCGACCCCTTAAAGCTTACCCTGCAGCGCAACGGCAAAACAATGCAGGTAACCGTTGTGCCGGAGCTTTCTTACGCTTCGGGAAAATATAAAGCCGGCATTTGGGTGCGGGATAGCAGCGCCGGCATTGGCACCCTAACCTTTTACAGCCCCGGTTACTCGGTTGTTTGCGGGCTGGGGCACGGCGTTTACGACACCGACACCGGCGAGCTTTTAACGGTAAACAGCGGCGAGCTGGTAAACGCCCGCATTATTGCCGTTAAAAAGGGCATAGACGGCTGCCCCGGCCAGCTGGAGGGCGTTTTTGAGGATACCGCGCTTGGCAGTATGCTAACCAATTGTGAAACCGGCGTTTACGCCAGCTATTCTAACCGGGCAGAGCCAAGCGAGCTAAAAGAAATTGCCCTAAAGCAGCAGGTGCAGCCGGGCAAGGCGAAAATTTTGTGCACGGTAGATGAGGGCGCGCCGCAGCTTTACGACTGCGTTTTAGAAAAGGTTACCTACAACAACCAAAAAACTAAAAATATGGTGGTGCGGGTAACCGATAAAGCCCTGCTGCAAAAAACCGGCGGCATTGTTCAGGGCATGAGCGGCAGCCCCATTTTGCAAAACGGCAAGCTGGTTGGCGCCGTTACCCATGTTTTGGTAGACGACCCTACCACCGGCTACGGCATTTTTGCCGAAAATATGTTAGAAACGGTTAAAACCGCCGCAAAGCAAAGCGCCAATAAGGCTTCGTAGCAATTAATTTTTTAACCGTAAAAGGTTTTATAACGGTAAAAGTCAAACAACCGCAGCTGCATTTAACAGCTTGCGGTTGTTTGGCTAATTTTAGCTGCACGCGCGGCAGAATAAATATTCTGCTGCGCTTTTTAAGCTTTAAAGCCAATTGTTTTGTTTGACACGGCTGTATTGGGGCGGTATAATATTTTTGTAAACTATTTGGCACAAATTTACAGTTTGTTAACCGCCGCGCCACAAGGGGAAAGCGGGCGCGGGTTAAAATTAAAACAGTAAAACATTAGGCTGGGGTGTTTAAAATGAGCAAAAAAAAGATTTTAATTGCCGATGACGAGGCGCGTATTACCGATTTAATTAGCGATTATTTAACTGCCGCCGGGTACGAAACGGTAGTGGCGGGCGACGGCAACGCCGCGTTAGAGGCCTTTCAGCAAAACAAGGACCTTAGCGCCGTTATTTTAGATATTATGATGCCGGGGCCGGACGGCTGGCAGGTTTGCAAGGAAATTAGAAAAACCTCGGCCGTGCCGGTGCTAATGCTTACCGCCCGGGCCGAGGAGTTTGACCAGCTTATGGGCTTTGAAAGCGGGGCAGACGATTATGTAACCAAGCCGTTTTCGCCGGCCGTTTTGGTAAAGCGCATAGAGGCGCTTATTCGCCGGGCCAACGGCAAGGTGGTTCCCGCCGAAAAGCAAGAGGGGTTGGTTATTAACAAAGACTCTTATGTTGCGTATTTAGACGGCAAGGTTTTAGAGCTAACCCTAAAGGAATTTGAAATTTTGGTGTATTTAACCGATAATAAATCTCATGTTTTAACCCGTGACCAAATTTTAAACGCGGTTTGGGGGTACGATTACGAAGGTGATGTTCGCACCGTAGATTCGCATGTGGCCCGCTTGCGCATTAAGCTGGGCAATTACGGCAACAACCACCTAAAAACCGTTTACGGCATGGGCTACAAGTTTGAGTGGTGAGCAAATTGAAAACAGTAAAGCCGCAAAAAAAGCCGCAAAAGGGGCGGCTGCCAAAAAAGCTTTGGTTTAATATTTTTATTAAAATCTCGGTGGTATTTATTATTTTTGTGGCGGCGCTTTGCCTGGCCAACACCGTTTTTTTAGAAAAATATTATATTCATACCAATAAAAAAGATCTGATTGCCGTAGCCAAAACGCTGCAAAAGGCCGATATTACCAACGCCGACGAAACGGTTGAGCTGATTGGCGAAATTCAAAGCAATCAGGGCTTTGAGGTTGAAATTTACGATAATAACGACCGCACGCTTTACTCCTCCTCCAGCGAGCAAATGATGTCTTACCTTTTTGCCAAAGGCGAAAACCAGCACCTGCGCATGAACCACCACCCCATGAAAGCGTTAGAAACGCAGTCTTACAGTGATGGTTCGGTTTTAGAGCGGGCGGTGGAGCAGTTTTCGGGCAAGGAGTATTATGTTTACCGCACCGAAATTCAAAACGGCTGCTTTGCCGAGGTGCGCGTGCCGGTGCTAACCATTCGCTCCAGCGCCAAAAGCGCCAACACCTTTATTAGCTGCCTGGCCGTTTTGTTTTTAGCGCTTTCACTGGTTTGGGTATTGTGGTTTTCTAAAAAAATATCAAAACCCATTGCGCAAATGAATACCATTACCAAAAACATGGCCGCTTTAAATTTTAAAGAAAAGCTGGTGCCCGCCTCGAAGGATGAAATTGGTCAATTAGCTTTTTCTATAAACAACCTTTCGCAAAAGCTGAACGAAACCTTAATGGACCTGCAGCAATCGAACGCCCAGCTGCGAGATGAAATTGAGCTGGAGCACCAGCTGGATGTAATGCGCCGCGGCTTTGTAGCTAATGTATCGCACGAATTAAAAACCCCCATTGCCATTATTCAGGGCTACGCCGAGGGCCTAAAGGCCGGCATTAACGAGAATAACCGGGAAAAGTATTGCGATATTATTGTAGACGAAAGCAAGCGCATGAACAAACTGGTTTTAAGCATTTTAAACCTTTCTAAGTACGAATCCGGCCAAATTCAGCTAAACCTTACCGCCTTTAATATTTCTGAAATGGCGGTTATGCTGGCCAAACGCATTACGCAGGGCAAAAATTTAACCCTGGTAACGCAGGTAGGGCAGGGGCTTACCGCTTTTGCCGATTGCGATATGATAGAGCAGGTTTTAAAAAGCTACTTAGAAAACGCCGTAAGCCATGTGAACCCCGGCGGAACCGTTACGGTTAAGGTAGAGCAAAGCAACGAATACCAGTTAACCGTTTCGGTGCTGAATACCGGCAGCCACATTGAGGAAGAGCTAATGCCGCAAATTTGGCAAAGCTTTTTTAGGGGCGACCCCGCCCACAACCGCGAAAGCGGCCGGTTTGGCTTAGGGCTTTCAATTGTTAGCGCAATTATTAAGCTGCATAAGCGTGAGTGCGGCGTTTACAACACCGAGCAGGGGGTTTGCTTTTGGTTTTCGCTTAGTGCGGCGCCAAAGCAAAGCGGCCCGGCCGAGCTGCCGCAAAGCTAAGCGGGCAAAATTGCCAAAATGGCGCAAAATTGCGGCAAGTTTGCACAAAATGCTTGACAAGCCGTTTGTAAACTGCTATAATATTTTAGCTGTTAGCAATAACGGTTCCTTGCTCTGTGCCGGTTGCGCAGGGCCATAAGTCCAAAAGGAGGTGCAACAAATGACCAATAAGTATGAAGCCGTGCTGATCCTTTCCGTTAAAAACGGGGATGAAGCCGTCAATGCGCTGGCTGAAAAGTTTAAGTCTTTGATTGAGGCAAATGGTACTGTTGAGAATGTTGACGAATGGGGCAAACGCCGTTTGGCTTACCCAATCAACGACGAAACAGAAGGCCATTACATCATCTACACCTTTGAGTCGGGTGCTGAGTTCCCGGCCGAGTTTGAGCGTGTAGCGAAGATTACCGATGGCGCCCTTCGCGCTATGACTGTTAGAAAGTAAGAGGAAAACAAAATGCTGAATGTTGTTGTTTTAACCGGCCGGTTAACCGCCGACCCGGAGCTGAAAACCACAGGCAGCGGTATTAGCGTTTGCAGCTTTTCTATTGCTGTAGACCGCCGCTATAGCAAATCTGCCGAAGAAAGGCAAACAGATTTTATTAACATTGTTACCTGGCGTTCTTCTGCCGAGTTTGTTTCCAAGTACTTTAAAAAAGGCCAAATGATCGCAATTGAGGGTTCTATTCAAACCCGGAAGTATGTAGACCGTGACGGCAAAAACCGTACTGCCTTTGAGGTAGTTGCAAACAATGTACAGTTTGCCGATTTTGCCCGCCGCGAGGGTGGCGATTTTGAGAACACCGGCAGTGCACCGGCACCGTCTTTCTCAAATGCCGGTTCCGGCGATTTTGCCGAAATTTCCGACGCGGATGACGATCTGCCCTTCTAAAAAACAATGCGTTGCCCCGTGCAGCGCCACACTTTAGAAAGGAAGCTATACTCATGGAAAAAACTGAGAGACCGGTTCGCAGAAAAGGCCGTAAAAAGGTTTGCCATTTTTGCGTTGACCGTGTAGAGGTTATTGATTACAAAGATGTTGCAAGACTGCGCAAATTTGTTTCGGAGCGTGCCAAAATTTTACCGCGCCGCGTAACCGGAACCTGCGCCAAGCACCAAAGAGAGCTGACTACCGCTATTAAGCGTGCCCGTCAGGTTGCTTTGCTGCCTTATGTTAGCGACTAAGCTTTAACGGCTTAATTTATTTAGCAGTGGCGCACTGCGGTGTGCCGCTGCTGTTTTTTTGCCGCAGGCCGGGTAAAACAGCGGTGGGGAACAACGCGGGCAGCTTGCCTGCCAACGCGCAAACCTTGGCGTGAACAAAAAAATTGCGTTTTTTTAAAAAAATGCTTGATTTTTGCGCCGGTTTATATTATAATATCTTGGTACTGTTTGGAGAGATGGCTGAGCTGGCCTAAGGCGCACGACTGGAAATCGTGTAGGCGTTAATAGCGTCTCGGGGGTTCGAATCCCCCTCTCTCCGCCAAAAATCGGTAAATCTCGTTAGAGGTTTGCCGATTTTTACTTATTACTTTTAGCGCTTAAAAGGTAATTAAGAATTGCCAAAGGCACCAATGCGTTTTTTAACCTTGTTTTGCAGCTAAATGCATTTTAAAGGTAAGTAAAAAGGTTGCCCGTAACTATTAATTTTTTTAAAAATGTAGGTTTACTGAATTTGTTTTTTGGGAGCACGAAAAATGGAACTAACCCCCCAACAGCTTTTGGCCCTGCCGCCGCAGGATTATTTATTAATTGATATGCGCAACAGCACCGATAGGGAATACGGCACCATTCCCGGCGCGGTTGCCTGCTCGGTCGAGCAGCTGCTGCAAGAGCCGCCGCAAACCGCGCAAAAGCTGGTTATTTTTTGCGCGCACGGCGTTTTAAGCGTAGAGGTTGCCGAGCAGCTTTGCCAAAAGGGCTATTCGGCCTACAGCCTGCAGGGCGGCTATTTAGCGTGGCTGCGGCTTACCATGCAGCAGCAGGAGCAGGAGGATTATTGCTTTAAGGTTGAGCAAAGCCTGCGCAAAAAATTTAAAAAAGATATTTTAAGCCGTTTTGTAAAAGCGCTAAAGGAATACAAATTGGTAAACGCGGGGGATAAGGTTGCCGTTTGCATTTCGGGCGGAAAAGATTCTATGCTTATGGCAAAGCTGTTTCAAGAGCTAAAGCGTCACAGCTCGGTTCCGTTTGAGGTTGAATATTTGGTTATGGACCCCGGCTATAACCCGCAAAACCGCGCTATTATTGAGGAAAACGCCCGCCGGCTGCAAATTCCAATTAAGATTTTTGAAACCAATATTTTTGAGTCGGTTTACCGGGTAGAAAAATCGCCCTGCTACCTTTGCGCGCGTATGCGGCGCGGGCATTTGTACCACCACGCGCAGCAGCTGGGCTGCAACAAAATTGCACTGGGCCACCATTACGATGATGTGATTGAAACCATTTTAATGGGTATGCTGCACGGCGCGCAAATTCAAACCATGATGCCTAAGCTGCACAGCACCAATTTTAAGGGTATGGAGCTGATTCGCCCGCTTTACCTGGTGCGGGAGGAAAGCATTAAGGCTTGGCGCGATTACAACAACCTGCATTTTATTCAGTGCGCCTGCAAATTTACCGATACCTGCACCACCTGCAATAACGGCGAAAATCACTCAAAACGGCAGGAAACCAAAGAGCTGATTCGCGCGCTGAAGCAAAGCAACCCCAATGTAGAAAAATGCATTTTTAAAAGTGTAGAGAATGTTAATATTAACACCGTTATTGCCTACAAGCAAAACGGGGTGCGGCACCATTTTTTAGAGGATTACGACGCTTAATGCTTGAAGCAAATTTAAGGTGATTGAATGCAACGGGACTTAACAACCGGCAGCGTTTTAAAAAACATTACTTACTTTTCGCTGCCCTATTTATTTTCGTACTTTTTGCAAACCCTTTACGGCATGGCCGATTTGTTTATTATTGGCCAGTTTGAGGGGGTAGCCGCCACTACGGCCGTTTCGGTTGGCTCGCAGGTAATGCACATGCTAACCGTTATTTTGGTTGGCCTTGCCATGGGCGCAACAGTTAGCGTGGGGCAGGCGGTTGGCGCCAAAAATAACCGGCAGGCGGCCGGCTGCGTTGGCAACACGGTAACGCTGTTTTTAGCGCTTTCGGTTTTGTTAACCGGGTTGCTGCTTTTGCTGGCGCGGCCCATTGTGCAGGTGCTTTCTACCCCGCAGCAGGCGGTTAGCGGCACCGTGGCCTACTTAACCGTTTGCTTTTTGGGTATTCCGTTTATAACGGCCTACAACATTATTAGCGCCATTTTTCGCGGAATGGGCGACAGTAAAACCCCCATGTTTTTTATTGCCCTTGCCTGCGCCGCCAACATTGGGTTAGATTATTTATTTATTGGCTTGTTGCATTTAGGCCCGGCCGGAGCCGCTTTAGGCACCACGCTGGCACAGGCAATCAGCGTTTTTGTTGCTTTGGTTACGCTTAAAAAACGCAAGCTTGGCTTGACGCTAACCAAGGCCGATTTTAAACCCCAGCGCCGTTTAATGGGCCCCATTTTAAAAATTGGGCTGCCAATCGCTCTGCAAGACGGCCTAATTCAAATTGCGTTTGTTTTAATTACCGTTATTGCCAACGGGCGCGGGCTGAATGACGCCGCTGCTGTTGGCATTGTAGAAAAAATAATTAGCTTTTTGTTTTTGGTTCCCTCTACAATGCTTTCTACCGTTTCGGCCCTTGGCGCCCAAAGCTTTGGGGCCGGCAAGCCGCAGCGGGCCAAGGCAACCCTGGGCTACGCCGTGCTGATTGCGGGGGCCTTCGGGCTGGTTGTAAGCGTTTTTATGCAGTTTTTTGCGGCGCAAACCGTTGGGCTGTTTACCACCTCTAAAACCGTGGCAGCCGCCGGCGGGCAGTATTTACAGGGCTATGTGTGGGACTGTGTTTTTGCCGGAATTCACTTTAGCTTTAGCGGCTATTTTTGCGCCTGCCAAAAATCCGGTCTTTCGTTTATGCACAACATTGTTGCCATTGTTTGTATGCGGGTGCCGGGGGTTTATGTAACCTCTAAGCTGTACCCGGGCAGCCTGCTGCCAATGGGGCTGGCAACCGCGGCCGGCTCGCTAATTTCGGTGCTAATTTGCGTTGTTGCTTTTTTAGTGTTAAATAAAAAAGAAAAGGCCGCATGGCAGAAAAATTAGTTTAAATTAGCCCAATGCAATGAAACTAATTTTTAAAAAATACGATGCTTTAATAATTAAAACAAAACCGGGGTGGCCCAGCAAAAGGGCAGCCCCGGTTTTTAAGGTTTTAAAGTTTTTAATATTTTTTCATATTTTAACAAAGGTGTGCGGCGCAGCGTTTGGCGAAAAGTAAAGCTTTAAAAATAACGCCGCGGCAAACAGGGTTAACGCTTTTTTGCGGCGCTGCCGCTTGGCAATTAGTGCCGCTGATTAAAATTAGAGTAGGTTTCGCAAAAGCGCGCCTGGAACGAGGCCGGCTCGCCCCCGGCGTAAAGGTGCGAAAGGTCGCCAAAGCCGCTGCACCGCAGCGAGGCCACGCCTTGCTCCCGTTCTTCGGTTGCTAATGTTGTAACTGAGGAGGGCAGAGCAACCAGCCCTTGCCACAGCGCCACCGGAGAAATGCTGAGCAGGTGCGAAAGCAGTACGCACTCTACCCCAAAGTGGCAAAAAAAGGCTAAGGTTTTGGTGTTCTCCTGCTCTACACGGTAAAGGTGCCCCTCATGCCGGTAGCCGTGTTGGGTTAAAATTTCGTCAATACCGCGGCAAACCGCTTGGTACTTTTCGGCAACATTGCCGCTTTGGTAAAAGGGCGTTTGCAGCCAACGGCTGTAATCAAAATAATCGTTATTTTGGTTTATAAAGGCCGGCAGCCTGTCCCAAGGGTGGGCCGGCTTTTGCGTGTCGGGCTCAACGGCAAAGCCGTCAAACTCCCGCAGCCAGCCGCAGGTAACGGCCGTTAGGCCTAAGGCCTTTAGGGTGGGCTCTGCCGTTGCCTTGGCCCGCCCTAAGGGCGAGCAATAAACCGCGTTAATAGGCTGCTTTACAAGCCGCTGTTTTAAAAGCTCGGCCTCGCGCCGGCCCTTTTCGGTTAAGCTGTCGTGTTCGTAATCCGGGTCGCCGTGGCGAATAATGAGTAGTTGCATATCATTCTCCTTTATTATCTTTTCGGTAGTCGCTGGGGGTTTGGCCAATGCTGCCTTTAAAAAACTTGTAAAAGTAGTGTACATTGTTAAACCCTAATTCTTGCGAAATTTGGGCAATGCCCTTGTCGGTGTGTAAAAGGGCGTACTTTGCCCCTTTTTTGCGTAAACGGGGGCGTTACTTGCTCCCGCTGCGCGGGGTTTTGCCGGTTATTTTTTTGTAAACGCGATAAAAGTGCGAGGTGTCAAAAAATCCAAGCGTTTCGGCAATCAGGTCGGTCGTCCAAAGTGAGCTTTGCAGCAGCTGTTCGGCTTTTTCAATCCGCAGGCGGTTGCGGTAATCGGTTACCGAGCAGCCGGCCTGCTGCTTAAACCGGCTTCTAAAATAGCTTTCGCTTAAATTGCAAAGGCGCGCCAGCTCGCTAACAGGCAAATTTTCACCGGGGTATTGCCGCAGGCGCAAAAAGGCGGGGCGCAGCAGCTCGTTTTGGGTTTCGGCGTTGTTTTCCGGCAGCTGTTTTTTTAAGATCCCGAAAATTTGGTAAAGCGCAATTTTAATTTTTAAAATGTTGGTTTCGGTTTTAAGGTAATTTTGCAGTACCTCAAAAAATAAGTCGGTTAAATAGCCGTCGTCGCCGGTAAAGCAAAGCCAATGCTCTTTTAGCCGCAGTGGCTCGCCGGCGTCGCTTACCATTTTAAAGCGAATACAAACCGTTTCGCCAAATTCGGCCGCGGGGGAGGTAACGGTTTCGGAAAGGTAGGGCGCGCCCTGTGTAATTAAAACAACGGCCGGGGCTTTAAGGCTAAAGGCCGGGCTGCCGTTTGGGGCGGTGTAAATGTTTTTGCCGCCGCGAATGGTGTAGGAAAGAATATTTTCATCTCGCCCGCAGGCCAAATAATTGTTTTTGTTGCCGCTGCTCCATTTGCGGTGAACGGCCGCAATGCCGTAAAAATGTACACTTTGCGAAAATAAGCTTTTAAAAGCAATTTCTTTCATGCCGGCTCCTTAAAAAAGTTGATTTGTACAATAGAATAATCGTTACATCCATTGTAACAGAAATCGACAAGGAATACAATAGTAAAGTGTTAAAGTTGGTGCAGCGCTGTGTTTTTAAGGCAGCGCTTGCGGCAAACGGCAACAGCGCAAAGGGGCGCTTGCTCCTTTGGGTTTTGGCGGGGGCCTAACCCCTTGCTAAAAAGCTAAAACGGCGCCGGTGCTTAAAAGGCCGGGGCCTTTGGCTTGGGGCAGCCGAATTTTTTGGTGCGCCCGGTACCGCACCTAAGGCTTGTTTTAGGGCGGGCTGCTTTCGCAAATTTTATTCTAAAGGAGTCAGATTATGCAAACAAATGAATTTTTATTCTCCATGATCTTAACCGAGCTGGAAGACGCCGTAGGTAAAGAAAACTGTTCGGTTAAAGAAATTGACAAGGTCACACACAGTGTAGACTACTACTGGCTTTCCAGAATGTGGGCAGACCGCGGCCGCATGATGCCGCAGGCCGATTATGTAGTATGCCCGAAAGACGCCAAAGAGGTTTCTAAGGTTGTTAAAATTGCAAACTACTACAAAATTCCCGTAACGGTTTGGGGTGCCGGCGGCGGCACGCAGGGCGGCGCTTTGCCGGTTTGTGGCGGCATTTTGCTGGATACCAAGCGCATGAATAAAATTTACGAGGTTAACACCGAGGGGATGTACATAGAGTGCGGCACCGGCGCCATTTACAAGCACATTGAATGGGCGGCCAACGAGGTTGGCAAAGCCACTATGCATTATCCGTCCTCCTTAACCTGCTCTACCGTTGGCGGCTTTTTGGCGCACCGCGGTATTGGCGTTGTTTCTACCAAATACGGCAAAATTGACGACATGGTTTTACAAATGGAGGTTGTTTTGCCGAACGGCGATATTATTTACACCTCGCCCGCACCGAAGCACGCAGCCGGCCCGGATCTAAACCAGATTTTTATTGGCTCCGAGGGCACGCTGGGTATTATTACCAAAGCACAGATCCGTATTTTTGACCAACCGGAGGAGCGCCGGTTCCGCGGATTTTTATTCCAGGATATGACCGGGGCGTTTAAAGCCGCGCGCGAGCTGCTGCAAAAATTTAAGCCTTCGGTAATGCGGCTGTACGACGAGGCTGAAACCGCTTCGCTAATTAAAAAAATTGTTGGGGTAGAGAAAAAAGGCGCCTTTATGAATGTTGCAATTGAAGGCGTTAAGGAAATGGTAGCTGTTGAGGAAAAAATTCTGCTGGAAACCTTTAAGCGTTACGGCGCCGAGGACTTAGGCAGCGAATACGGCGAAAAATGGTGGGACGAAAAAATTACTTTCTTCTACCCCGGATATATGATGGATATTCCGCAAATGTTCGGCACCATGGATACCATTGCGCCGTACGGCAAAATTGAGGAAATTTATTGGGCCATGAAGCAGGCCATAGAATCAAAATTCCCGCAGGTTAAATTTATTGCCCACTTCTCGCACTGGTACGAGTGGGGCGCCATGGTTTACGACCGCTTTATTGTAGACGGCAAGGATGTTCCGAAAGACCCGGTAGAGGCGCTGCGCCTGCACCAGGAGATTTGGACGGTTGGCGTACGCACGGCCTTGGCGCACGGCGGCGTTGTAAACGACCACCACGGCGTTGGCATTAAGCTTGGCCGCTTAATGAAAGAGCAGTACGGCCCGGCCATGCAGGTGTTTGAGGGGCTGAAAAAGCAATTAGACCCGAACGGTATTATGAACCCATTTAAGCTGGGACTGTAATAGGGGGTAATAGTAATGAATATGACCGAAAAAAGTAAACAACATATTGATTCCTGCCGTTTTTGCTGGATGTGCCACCATGTTTGCCCAATTGGCAACGCCACCGGGCAGGAGCGCTGTACCGCCCGTGCCCGTGCTTTGGGCCTTTCGCTGGTTAACCGCGGCGCTTTAACCTTAGAGGATGTTGCCGACAACCTTTACGAATGTGGATTTTGCCGCGCCTGCGAGCATTTTTGCGTTACCGGCTGGCAGCCCGTTATGTTTGTAAAGGAGGCACGGCTGAACTGCGCCTTAGAGGGCAAATTGCCCGTGTACATTCAAAAGCTGGTAGAAAACACCCTAAGCACCGGCAACGCCTACTGCGAAACCAAATTAAACAGCGAGCTAAAAGCAGCCATTGCCAACCACGCCGCTAAAACCGAAACCCTTTTGGTGCTGGGGGTAGACGCCCGCTTTAAGGCACCTGCCGCCGCTGTGAACGCCATTAAGGTTTTAGAAAAAGCCGGCGTTAGCTTTACGGTTTTGGCCAACGAGCCGGCCACCGGCGCACAGCTGGACTTTTTAATTGGCGCGGCCGACGAAACCGTACAGCAGGCAAAGGCCTTTGCTGCCGCTGCGGCCGAATTTAAAACCGCCGTGTTTTTTGACCCGGCCGACGCCGTTATGGTTCGGCACGAGTTTAAAGAGCTTGACGTACAGTTTGAGCCGGCCGCCGTTACCTTTACGGCCTTTGTTGCCAAGCTGGTTGAAAACGGTAGCTTAAAGCTGAAAAAATCTAACACAGTTTACACTTACCACGACCCGTTCCAGCTTTCGCGCGAGCTGGAGGAGACCAACGAGGCCCGGCAAATTATTTCGGCCTGCGGTGAGCTGAAAGAAATGCTGCTGAACCGGGACGACACCAATTGGGCCGGCAGCCTGTTAATGGCCGAATACAAGCCGGAGGTTATGGACAAAGTAGCAAAAGAGCGTATTCGCAACGCCACTGCCATGCATTATAACACCATGGTAACCGCCAGCGTTAGCGAGTACACCCGCCTAAAAAGCGTGTGCCCGGCCGACTTTACGGTTTTAAGCTTGGAAGAATTGGTTCTTGCAGCGGCAGAATAAATAACGGAGGCATTTAAGATGTTAGTAACTTTAAAAGAAATTTTAGATATTGCTGAAAAAAAGGAATTTGCAATTCCGGCGTTTAACGTGTATAATATGGAAACGGTTATGGGCATTATTGCTGCCGCAGAGGAGGCCAAGGCCCCTGTTATTCTGCAGGCTTACAGCCGCCTGTTCCACAACGAGGAGGGCTACTTTTTAGCCCCCATTGTTTTGGCGGCCGCCAAGCAGGCGCGCGTGCCGGTTTGTTTTCATATTGATCACGGCGCAGGGGAATACGAGGTTACCCGCGCCATGCGCTACGGCGTTTCCGGCGTTATGATCGACGGCTCGGCCGAGCCGTACGAAAAAAATGTTGCCATTACCCGCCGCGTGGTAGAAACGGCTGCTGCCGTTGGCCTGCAGGTAGAGGGCGAACTAGGCCATGTTGGCTCTGCGAACGACGACGCCATGGACGAATTTACCAATGTTGCCGAGGCGGCCGATTTTGTAAAGAAAACCGGCGTTTGCTGCCTGGCCGTTTTGGTTGGCACGGCGCACGGCCACTACAAAAAACCGCCGAAGCTGGATATTGAGCGTATTCGCGACATTAAAGCCGCAGCGGGTATTCCGCTGGTGCTGCACGGTGGCTCCGGCGTGCCGGATGAGGAGATTGTTGCCGCCGTTAAAGCCGGTATTCGCAAGGTTAATTTTGGCACCGATGTTTGCTTTTCGTTCTTAGACCAGGTATTTGCAACCTCCCGCGAGGTTTACGCGTTAGATTTATTTATGAAAGACGCCGTACAGAATGTTAAAAAGTTTGCCCTTAGCAAAATTAAGCTGCTGGGTGCGGAGCATCAGGCATGAGCAGTGCGGTTGTAGGCATTGGCGCCTGTGTGATGGATACGCTGGTTAGCGTACCGCATTACCCTAAGGAGGATACCAAGCTGCGCGCAGCCTCTACCAAACAATCTGGCGGCGGGCCAACCGCTACCGGCATTGTTGCGGCCGCAAAGCTGGGGGTTTGCTGCGATTTTATTGGCACCCTTTCGGAGGACAGCGTTGGCGACTTTTTAATAAACGATTTTAAAAAGTACGGCGTTGGCACCAGTGGTATTGATGTTTTACCGGGCTACCGCCCGTTTAGCTCTACCGTTTGGCTTAGCAGCGAAACCACCAGCCGCACCTGCGTTTTTGATAAAGGCAATTTGCCCGGCACCGTTTTAGATGACGCCAAAAAGCAGCTCATTAAAAACGCTAAGGTTTTAATGGTAGACGGTAACGATTTAAACTGCGCTGTAGAGGCTGCCGCTTTTGCAAGGCAAAACGGCGTTTTGGTGCTGTACGACGCCGGCGGCCTTTACGAGGGCATTGAACGCCTTTTGCCGCTTTGCGATATTTTAATTCCGTCGGAGGAGTTTGCTTTGGAGGTTAGCGGGCAGCCCACGGCCGAGCAGGCTGCTAAAACCTTATTCCGGCGTTACAGCCCCAAGGTGGTTGTTATTACGCAGGGCAAACGGGGCGGAATTTTATTCGACGGCGAGCAGTTGACCGATTACCCCATTTACCCGGCTAAGGTGGTAGATTCTAACGGTGCGGGCGATGTTTTTCACGGCGCGTTTGCAGCCGGGCTGGTTTTGGGGTACCCTTACCTTAAATGCTGCCACTTTGCCAGCGCGGTTTCGGGCCTTAAATGCACCGGCGTTGGCGCGCGGGAGAGTGTGCCCGATTTTAACACGGTAAAGGATTATTTAAGGAGGAACGGTTATGAACTTTAAAAGACATTGGAACGGCGAAAACGGCGTTCAAAGCATTTATAAAAAAGAAAACAGCGCTTGCAAGGGCCTGGAAATTGATATGCTGCGTTTAGCGGCGGGGGAGAGCGTTACTTTAAACGAGGACGCCAAAGAAAGCGTATTGACCCTGCTTTCCGGCAGCTGCGACATTACCGGGCGCGATATTGATTTTAAAAACATTGGCAAACGCAAAAATGTTTTTGACGGCAAAGCCTACGCCGCCTACATTCCCTGCAAGCACGAATACACCGTAAAAGCGTTAACCGACTTGGTTATTTGCACGGCTAAGTGCCCCAGCACGGCCGATTATAAGCCGGTTTTAATTACGCCGGACGATATTGTTGTTAAATTTTTGGGCAAGCCGGGCTTTGAGCGGGAGGCGCACTTTTTAGTAGACGAGCGCTTACAGGCCTCTAAAATTTATGTTGGCGAAAACTTTATTCAAGGCGGGCAGTGGTCCTCTTACCCCGGCCACAAGCACGATACCGAGAATATGCCGAAAGAGGGCTTTGCCGAGGAGATTTATTATTACGAGTTTGATAAACCCACCGGCTACGGAATTCAGCAGGTTTACACCTCGGACCGCACTTTAGACGAGGCCTACCCGGTTCGCAACAACGATTTTGTTGAAATTCCGCGCGGGTACCACCCCTGCACGGTTGCCGCAGGCTACAAAGGCTACCTGCTTTGGATGATGTGCTGCGAAACCAAGCGCGGGTTTTATATGTCTACCGACCCGGAGCACGAATGGTTAACAAAATAACATTTTTTCGGGCAGCGCTTTGCGCCGCCCGTTTTTGAGTTTACTGTTTTGGAGATGACTGTATGAAATACTTGCTGGGCATTGATTTTGGCGGCGGCGCCTCAAAGGCCACTTTACTAAGCAAGCAGGGGGCAATTATTGCCGAAAGCACCGTAGAGTACGAAACCCTGCACCCAACCCTTGGCGCTTGCGAGCAACGCCCGCAGGATTGGCTGGATGCCCTTTGCGAAAACGCGCACAGCCTGCTGCAAAAAAGCAACATTGCCCCGGCGGATATTGCCTGCATTGCCATAGATTCCGCAACACATTCCAGCTTGGTTTGCGGGGCAGATTATGCGCCGCTGCGCAATGCCATGCATTGGACAGACACCCGCTCCCGCCGACAGGCTAACTACTTAAAAGAAACCTGCGGGGCCGAAATTTTTAAAAAATGCTACCATTCGCCCGATACGATTTGGACCCTGCCGCAGCTGATGTGGCTGAAAGAAAACGAGCCGGAGGTATTTGGCAAAATTCAATACATTTTTTTTGAGAAAGATTACATTCGGTATTTTTTAACCGGTGTATTTTGTACCGACCGTATAGAAGCGGCCGGCAGTATGCTTTACGACCTAACCCGGCAGGAGTGGTCGCAGGAGCTGTGCGATTTAGCCGGTATTCAAAAATCGGCCTTGCCGCCGCTGTGCGAGCCAACCGATGTAATTGGCGCGGTTACGCCGGCCGCTGCCGAGCAAACCGGCCTTTGTGCCGGCACGCCGGTAATTTGCGGAACCACCGACACGGTTATGGAGGTTTTTGCCTCCGGCGCCGTGCAGGAGGGGGATATTACCGTAAAATTAGCTACCGCCGGGCGCATTTGCGTTATGACGAATAAAGCCTTTCCCAACCAACACCTGGTAAACTACCCACACATTGTGCCGGGCCTTTGGTACCCCGGCACCGCAACAAAATCCTGCGCGGCCTCGTACCGCTGGTATCGGGATACCTTTGGCGGGGATTATAAAACCTTAGACGCCGGGGCCGCCGAAATTGCGCTGGGGGCCGAGGGGTTAATGTTCCACCCCTATTTAAACGGTGAGCTTACGCCCTACGCCGACCCCACCCTTTGCGGCAGCTTTATTGGCATTCGGGCAACCCACACCAAAGCGCATTTTACCCGCGCTGTGCTGGAGGGGGTTGGCTATTCGCTAATGGATAGTATGAAAACCCTGAACAGCCTTGGTATTTCGCACCGTTCGGCAGCTGTTGCCATTGGCGGCGGGGCAAAGGGACGGCTGTGGCGGCAAATTATTGCCGATATGCTGAATATTGATTTACAGGTTACCAAAAGCAGCGATTCCTCCTTAGGTTCGGCCATGCTGGCCGGCGTTGCCTGCGGAGTGTTTGCTACGCCGTTGGCAGCCGTTCAGGCCTGTGTGCAAAAAACAGAGGTAACCCACCCGAATTTAGAAAACCACGAAAAATACGAGGCGCTGTTTGCCGAGTACAAACAGGTGCACAACGCTTTGGCGCCCATTTACCAAAATCGCGTATGAAAATTTTAGTTTGTGTAAAACAAAACGCCGACGGCGAATTAAACCCCTTTGACGCCAGCGCTTACGAGGCTGCCTTGCAGCTGCCGAACGCCGAGGTTTTGCTGCTTAGCATGGGGCCGCAAAAAACCGGCGAGCTGCTGCAGCGCCTTACCCGGTTAGGAGCAAAGGCGGCCTACCATTTGTGCGACAAAGCCTTTGCCGGGGCCGATACTTTAGCAACGGCCTATACGCTAAGCCTGGCCGTGCAGCGCCTGCAGCCCGATTACATTTTTTGCGGCCGCCAAACGGTAGACGGCGACACAGGGCAGGTTGGGCCGGAGCTGGCCCAGCTTTGCGGGTTTGCGCTGCAGCCCAACATTATGCAGGTAACGCAAAACGGCAATGCGCTGTACACCAAAAACCGCAGCGGTGAGGAAACAGACCTGCCAGCACCGGCGCTGCTTACGCTAGAGCGCAGCTACACTTTAAGAAAGCCCAGTATTCTTTCTAAACCCGCACAGGTTACCCTGCTTACCGCGGCCAGTTTAAAGGCTAATTTAAACCGCTGCGGCTTGGCCGGTTCCCCAACGCAGGTGTTAAAAACCTTTGAAAACCAAAACGACCGCCGTAATTGCCGGTTTATTTTGCCAAGCGAGCTGCCAAGCGTGCTGCAGCAAGCCCTAAAAAAAAGCAAAACAGGCCCGCAAGCCGAGGCGCCCAGCGGCGAGCGCTTAAATAATGTTTGGTGCATTGGCACCGCGCCGTTAAAATACGCCAAAACAATTTGCAGCAGCCCGCAGGTTGTAGAGCCCCAGCCGCTGCAGCCGCTATTAAGCTTTATTCAAGCACAGCAGCCGCAGGTAATTTTGTGGGGCAGCGACCCGGCCTCTAAACAGCTTTCGGCCCAGGTGGCGGCAGCGCTGCAATTGGGCCTTTGCGCCGATTGCACCCGCTTAGACGCCGAAAACGGCCAATTAATAATGTACCGGCCGGCCTTTGGCGGCAATATTATTGCAAAAATTAAAAGCAAAACCCTGCCGCAAATGGCAACGGTGCGCACGGCGCAAAAATCGGCCTGCCCGTTAACGGTTGCCGTTGGTGCCGGGGTAAAGGGCCAATTGCCCGCCGCACAGGAGCTGGCGCAAAGGCTTGGGGGCGAGCTTGCCGCCACCCGCGCGGTGGTAGATGCCGGGCTGCTGCCTTACGAAATGCAGGTTGGCCTTACGGGCAAAACCGTTTGCCCTAAGGTTTATTTGGCAGTTGGCGTTTCCGGCGCGGTACATCACATTGCCGGCATGCGGCAATCGGGCACTGTAATTGCCGTAAACCCCGACCGCAAGGCCCCCGTTTTTAATTACGCCGATTACGGCATTGTTTGCGATTTTAACACCCTGCTGCAGGCATTTGGGGAATGGCAGTAATTTTTTAAAATTCTCCAACCCTTATTTGTGCCTTAAGCCGCTTTGGCAAGCGTTGCGTTTTAGCCTAAAGTGGGAGTTTAAAACAACCGTATATTTGCTGCATATTTAAAAGAATTAAAATCGTAAATGCCGGCAAAACAAAGGGGGAAAGCGGTAGGGCTTTGCCCGGTTTTAATCGGTAACTGTAAAGGACGGATTTTCATGTTTTTAACTTTTTTGCCAAACCGGGTGTGGCGCGCCTACACCGGCGGTAAACACATTGACGCGCTGCAGGGCAAAACGCCGCAGGTTTCGCGCTTTCCGGAGGAATGGATTGCCTCCTGCGCGCTGGCCTTTAACCCCGACCGGGTAACGCCGGGGGAGGGGCTGAGCAAAACGCCGGACGGCCGTATTCTGCGCGATATTATTAACGCCGACCCCGTAACCGTTTTAGGCAAACCGGTTTTTGAAAAATACCAAAAAAACAGCCCGCTTTTGTTAAAGCTGTTAGATAGTGCCGAGCGTTTGGTTATTCAGGTACACCCAACAGTTGAATTTGCCAAAAAGCGTTGGAACAGCAGCTTTGGCAAAACCGAATGTTGGTACATGTTAAATAACGGCGGCAGCGTTTACTTAGGCTTTAAGCCCGGGGTTACCCGCGCCGCCTGGGAGCAGGCTTTTAAAACCCAAAACACCGCGCAAATGCTTTCTATGCTGCACCATTTTAAGGTTCAAAAGGGCGAGCTTGTTTTAGTTACCGGCGGCGTGCCCCACGCAATTGATAAAAATTCGTTTATGGTAGAGCTGCAGGAGCCAACCGACCTAATGGTTATTCCGGAGCGGGTAACGCCCTCCGGCAACCGGCTGGCCGATGAAAAGCTGCACGGCGGCCTGGGCTTTAACGGGATGTTTGATTGCTTTGTTTACGAGGGCCTAAGCTACGAGGAAACCAAAGCCAAATATTTTATTGCCCCAAAAAGCATTGCCCCGGGGGTTGAGCGCCTTATTGGCGCGCCGGAGTGCGATAAATTTAATATGGATAAAATAACGGTAAACGGCGCCTTAACCCTGCCGCAAAGCAACACCTTTTGCGAGGGCGTTGTAATTGCAGGGCAGGGCAGCGTAAACGGGCACGCCCTGCAAACCGGCAACTGCTTTTTTGCCGCGGCCAACGAACCGCCGTTAAGCTTTACCGGCAGCCTTACCGTGTTAATTTGCACCCCGAATGTTACTTAATTTAATTTTAAAAATTTAAAGCTTTTAGCTGCTGCGGCCAAGTTTTTTTTACGGCTGCGGCAGCTTTTTGCATATCTGCCCCTGGTATATCGATAATAGTATTACTGATATGCAAAACTCATCATTGCAATGATGCGCGAATTATGGTATAATCAGTTGAAAATGTAACATGGGAAGGTGCATTATGAACAAAATTTCAATTATTGGAACCGGCAGCGTTGGTTCAACCATTGCGTACACCCTTACGGTTATGGGTTTAGCCTCAGAAATTGTTATGATCGACATTAACAACGAAAAGGCCTTGGGCGAGGCGCTGGATATTCGCCAGGGCACGCCGTTTTGCGGTGCTTGCTCTATTTACGCGGGCGATTACCGCGACGCCGTTAATTCGGACATTGTTATTTTAACCTCCGGCATTGCGCGTAAGCCGGGGCAGACACGTTTGGAGCTGGCGCAAACAAACGTTAACATTACCAAATCAATTATCCCGGAAATTACAAAATACGCCCCGAATGCCACTTATGTAATTGTTAGCAACCCGGTAGATATTTTAACCTACACATTTCACAAGTTCTCCGGTATTCCGGAAAACCGCATTATTGGCTCCGGCACTATTTTAGATACCGCCCGCCTGCGTGCCCGCCTGGCCGAGTATTACAACATTAACCAAAGCAATGTACATGCCTATGTATTCGGCGAGCACGGGGATTCCTCTTTCATTCCGTGGTCGGTTGCCAACATCTCTAATGTTCCAATTAAAGAATGTCAAAAGCTTATTACCACCCCCGGCATTAAAAATCCCGAGCTGGATTTTGAAGAAATTGAGCAGTATGTGCGCAAATCCGGCGGCCGGGTAATTCAGCGCAAGGGTGCAACCTTTTACGCCGTTTCGGTTTCGGTATGTCACATTTGCAAGTGCCTGCTGAGCGGAATTGACACCACAATGACGGTTTCTACCATGATGCACGGCGAGTACGGCATTGACGATGTTTGCCTAAGCACTTTAAATATGATTGGCCTGAGCGGCATACGCGGTAAAGTAAACATTTCCCTTACCGATGACGAAATTACAAAGCTGCGCCGCAGCGCCGATACCTTAAAAGGCGTTATTGCACAGCTGGATATTTAAGAAAGGGTGAAACAAGTGGAATACCGTATTGAGCATGATTCCATGGGCGAAATGAAGGTTCCGGCCGACCGGCTTTGGGCGGCCCAAACCCAGCGCAGCCACGAAAATTTTAAAATTGGTGTTGATATTGAAACAATGCCGCGGGAAATTACCCACGCCTTTGGCATTTTAAAAAAGGCCGCCGCTTTGGCCAACGCCGAGCTAAAGCCGGAAAAAATGACGGCCGAAAAGCTGCAGGCTATTTCTAAAGCGTGCGACGAAGTAATTTCCGGCGAATTAAACGGCCATTTTCCCTTGGTGGTTTGGCAAACGGGCTCCGGCACGCAGTCTAACATGAACGCGAACGAGGTTATTGCCAACCGCGCCAACCAAATTGCCGGGCAAAAGCTTTGCCACCCTAACGATGATATTAACATGAGCCAATCCTCGAACGATACCTTTCCAACCGCCATGCATATTTCAGCGGTTTTAGCGGTGGAGGATAAGCTTTTACCGGCTGTTGAACTGTTAATTCAAACCTTTAAGCGGCTGGAGGCCGAAAATGAGGGCATTGTAAAATCCGGCCGCACCCATTTGCAGGACGCTACGCCCATTAAATTCAGCCAGGAAATTTCGGGCTGGCGCGCCAGCTTAGAGCGGGACGCCGAGCTGTTAAAGGCTGCCCTAAAGCCGCTTTACGAGCTGGCGCTGGGCGGCACGGCCGTTGGCACCGGCTTAAACGCCCCCAAGGGCTTTGCCGAGCTGGTTGCCAAAAAGGTTGCCGAGCTTACCGGCAAGCCGTTTGTAACGGCCCAAAATAAGTTCCACGCCCTAACTTCTAAAGATGAAATTGTGTTCGCTCATGGGGCCATTAAGGCCACCGCCTGCGATATGCTTAAAATTGCCAACGATGTTCGCTGGCTGGCCAGCGGCCCGCGCGACGGCCTTGGCGAAATTCACATTCCCGAAAACGAGCCGGGCTCCTCTATTATGCCGGGCAAGGTGAACCCCACCCAGTGCGAGGCGGTTACTATGGTAGCCGTGCAGGTAATGGGTAACGATGTTGCCGTTGGCATGGCGGCCTCGCAGGGGAATTTTGAACTGAACGTTTTTATGCCGGTAACGGCCTACAACTTTTTGCAGTCGGCCCGTTTGCTGGCCGAAGCCATTGTTTCGTTTAACAATAACTGCGCCGTTGGCATTACCGCGAATAAAGAAAAAATGCACCACAACCTGCACAACTCTTTAATGCTGGTTACGGCGTTAAACCCCTACATTGGGTACGAGAACGCCGCAAAAACCGCCAAAAAAGCGTTTAAAGATAATATTTCTTTAAAACAGGCTTGTGTAGAGTTAGGTTTTTTAACGGCCGAAAAGTTCGATGAGGTTTTTCACCCCGAGCAAATGGTTTAAAACGGGAGGTTTGTAATGAAGGTTAGTTATTTTCCGGGCTGCACCCTGCGCAATAAAGCAAAGGATTTAGACTTATACGCGCGGGAGTGCGCCAAGATTTTAGGCGTTGAACTTTGCGAAATTGAAAATTGGCAGTGCTGCGGCGGCGTGTTTGTTACCGCAAGAGATGAAATTGCAACCAAGCTTTCCAGCGTGCACGCCCTAACTGAGGCGCGAGATGCCGGGCGGCCGCTGGTTACCGTCTGTTCGGCTTGCCACAATGTAATTAAGCAAACCAATTACGCCCTGCAAAATGACGAGGAGTTTGCCAACAAGGTACATAACTACTTAGCGCAGGATAAAAACCCCGGCGAACCGTATAACGGGGAAACCACCGTGTACCATTATTTAGAGCTGCTGCGGGATGTTGTTGGGTTTGAAAAATTAAAACAGGCGGTTAAAAACCCGCTTACCGGCAAAAAAATTGCCGCGTACTACGGCTGTATGCTGCTGCGCCCCGGCAAGGTTATGGCAATGGACGATGTAGAAAATCCCAGAATTTTAGAGGATTTTATTCGCGCCTTAGGCGCCGAGCCGGTTTTGTTCCCCCAGCGCAACGAGTGCTGCGGTGGTTACGCCGCGTTGGAGGATAAAGCCCTAACGGCAAAAAAATCAAACGCGGTTTGCAGCAGCGCTTTAAACGGCGGTGCCGAGCTGTTGGTTACGGCCTGCCCGCTGTGTAAGTACAATTTAGTTAAAAACGCCGGCACCATTCCGGTAATGTATTTTACCGAGCTGTTGGCAATTGCCCTTGGCGTAAAGGAGGATGTTTATGCAAAGTAAAGCCGAACGCCAAAAGGAGCAGATCCTGCGCATGAGCGGGGTAAACCCGTTAAAATGTATGCGCTGCGGTAAATGCTCCGGCACCTGCCCCTCTTACGATGAAATGGAATATCACCCGCACCAGTTTGTTTACATGGTAGAAACCGGGGATATTAACGCTTTAATGCAATCAAAATCAATTTACAAATGTCTTTCCTGCTTTGTGTGTGTAGACCGTTGCCCCCGCGGGGTAGAGCCGGCCAAGTTAATTGAGGCGGTTCGCCTTACGGTTATTCGGCAAAAGGGCGAAAATCACTTAACCGCAAACGATTTGCCCGCCCTGCTGGATGACGATATGCCGCAGCAGGCGTTGGTTAGCGCCATGCGCAAGTACGCAAAGTAAGAAAGGGGAAAAGTCATGCAAAGAATTGGTGTATTTGTGTGCCACTGCGGCACCAATATTGCCGGTACGGTAGATGTGAAAGCTGTGGCCGAAGCGCTGAAAAGCGAGCCGGGCGTAGTATTTTCTACCGATTACCAATATATGTGCTCCCAAGCCGGGCAAAACATGATTATAGACGCCGTAAAGCAAAATAAGCTAACCGGCATTGTGGTTTGCTCCTGCTCGCCGCGGATGCACGAGGCTACTTTCCGCAAAACGGCTGCAGCCGCCGGCCTAAACCCCTACATGGTAGAAATTGCAAACATTCGCGAGCAATGCTCCTGGGTACATAAGGAGATGCCGATTGGCACCGAAAAGGCCATTATATTAGCCAAAGCCGCCGTTGCAAAGGTGCAGTTAAACGCGCCGCTTACCCCGGGTGAAAGCCCGGTTACCAAGCGCGCCTTGGTTATTGGCGGCGGAATTGCCGGTATTCAAACCGCTTTAGATATTGCCGACGCCGGGTTCCCGGTAGATATTGTAGAAACCAAGCCGACCATTGGCGGCAAAATGGCGCAGTTAGATAAAACCTTTCCTACCTTAGACTGTGCCGCCTGTATTTTAACCCCTAAAATGGTAGATGTTGCGCAGAACGATAAGATCCGCATTTTCTCCTATTCCGAGGTTACCGGGGTAAAGGGCTTTGTAGGTAATTTTGAGGTTACCATTAAACGCCGCGCCCGCTATGTAAAAGAGGATGTTTGCACCGGCTGCGGCCTTTGCACCGAAAAATGTCCCCAACGCAAAATACCAAACGAGTTTAATTTAGGTATGGATAACCGCCGCGCCATTTACATTCCCTTTGCGCAGGCGGTGCCAAAGGTTGCCACCATAGACCCGAATTACTGCATGATGCTGAAAACCGGTAAGTGCGGTGTTTGCTCGAAGGTATGTTCGGCCGGGGCTATTGATTACAAAGCCAAGGACGAATTTTTAGAGGAAAAATACGGCGCCATTGTTGTGGCAACCGGCTTTAACCCCATTTCTATGGAAAAATTTAACGAGTTTGCCTACGCCGATTCTAAAGACGTTATTACTTCGTTAGAGTTAGAACGCCTAATGAATGCTGCCGGTCCAACCGGCGGTACGCTGCTGCGCCCTTCCGACAACGAGCACCCGCACACCATTGTCTTTGTTCAGTGTGTGGGCTCCCGCTGCGAGGCCTGCGCCCAAAAGGGAAAAGAGTATTGCTCTAAGATCTGCTGTATGTACACGGCAAAGCACGCCATGCTAATTCGGGATAAATACCCCGATACCGAGGTTTATGTTTTTTACATTGATGTGCGTACCCCGGGCAAGAATTTTGATGAATTTTACCGCCGCGCGGTAGAGGAGTACGGCGTGCATTACATTAAAGGCATGGTTGGTAAGGTTTCGCCGCAGGGCAAAAAACTTATGGTGCAGGGCTCCGATTTAATTTACGGTAAGCAGCTGCACATTGAGGCCGACCTGGTTGTTTTAGCCGCCGCCATTGAGCCGGATAAATCTGCCCGCCCGCTGGCAACTATGTTAACCGCCAGTATGGATACCAACGATTTCTTTACCGAGGCGCACCCCAAGCTTCGCCCGGTAGAAAGCCCAACCGCCGGCGTGTTCCTTTCCGGCACCTGCCAAGGGCCTAAGGATATTCCCGAAACGGTTTCGCAGGCCGGTGCGGCCGCCTCTAAGGTTATTGGTCTGCTGTGTAAGGATAAATTAATTGGCAACCCCTGCATTGCCCATTCTAACGAGCTGATGTGCAACGGTTGCTCTACCTGTGAAAAGGTTTGCCCCTACGGCGCAATTACCTACGAGAATAAAGAGTTCCGTATGCCAAACAGAACCACCAAGCTGCGCCGCGTTGCCGTTGTGAACGAGGCGGTTTGCCAGGGCTGCGGCGCCTGCACGGTTGCCTGTATGTCCGGCGCTATGGATCTGCGCGGCTTTACCAGCAAACAAATTATGGCGGAGGTTGACGCAATATGCAAGTAAAAGATTATAAACCGCTGATTGTGGCGTTTTGCTGTAACTGGTGCTCTTACGCCGGCGCCGACCTTGCCGGCAACAACCGGTTAAATTACCCGGCCGATGTTAAAATTATTCGGGTGCCCTGCTCTTGCCGGGTAAACCCCATGTTTATTCTGCGCGCGTTTCAGCGCGGGGCCGACGGCGTTATTTTGTGCGGCTGCCACCCGGGCGACTGCCACTACACCTCCGGCAACTACTACACCCGCCGCCGCATGGCGCTGCTGTTTTCTATGTTAGATTATTTAGGCATAGAAAAGGAGCGCACCCGCGTAGAGTGGGTCAGCGCGGCCGAGGGCGCAAAATTTGCCGCCACTATGAACGATTTTGTGCAAACCGTTGCCGCCTTGGGCGAGAATAAAAGATTGGAGGATTTACGATGCAAGAAATAAATCGCGAAATTCTCATTGCCAAAGCCGTAGAACTGCTGCAAAACGGCACGGTAGACCGCGTGCTGGGCTGGCAGGCCGGCGAGTTTGATTATGACATTACCCCCGCTGTGTTTGAAACGCCGGAGCAGCTAAAGCAAAGCTTTGTTTGGGGCGATTTTTGCGGCGCAAACTTTTCTAAATACCTTATTCAACAAACCCAAAACACCGCCTCTAAGGTTTTAGCGTTTTTAAAGCCGTGCGACACCTACAGCTTTAACCAATTGCTTACCGAGCACCGCTTTGACCGCGAAAAGGTTTATGCGGTTGGCGTTGGCTGTAACGGAATGTTGGATATAAACAAAATTAAGCAAAAGGCCGAGGGCGTGCTTTCGGTTTTAAGCAAGGGGGATACCGTTACCGTTAAAACCCTTTACGACGGCGAGCTGGAGTTGGCCTTTACCGATTTATTGGCCGAGCGTTGCCAAAGCTGTAAATCTAAAAAACATGTTGCGTATGACGAGTTGCTGGGTGCCGACGGCGAGGTGTTGGACTCTACCCGGTTTGACGAGGTAGCCCGTTTGGAAAAAATGACGCCCGACGAGCGCTACGCTTTTTGGCAAGGGGAGCTTTCCCGCTGTATTCGCTGCAACGCCTGCCGTGATGTTTGCCCGGCCTGCACCTGCGAAAAGTGCGTGTTTGACAACCCGAACTCCGGGGTAGAAAATAAATCGCCGGCCAACAGCTTTGAGGAAAAAATGTTCCACATTATTCGCGCGTTCCATGTAGTTGGCCGCTGCACCGATTGCGGCGAATGTTCCAGGGTATGTCCGCAGCACATTCCGCTGCACCTGTTAAACCGCAAATTTATTAAAGATATTAACAGCTTTTACGGGGATTACCAAGCCGGCGCCGAGGTTGGCAGCCGCGCCCCAATTGTAAATTACACCACCGAGGACTTAGAACCCGGCGAAGCCGTTGAAAGGGGTGAGGGGAATGTTTAAAATTGCTTTACAGCGCCTGCCGGAGCTGTTTGCAGCTATTGCCGCCGAGCAGACCTTGTACCTGCCGGTAGATACCAAAACCGGCGCAAAATTTGAAAAATGGGAAGAGGGCAAAACGCTTTCTAACGCGCTGAACACCGTTCGCAGCCCCAAAGACTTTTTCTTTCCCCAAACCGAAAATTTAATGGATTTTAAAACCGAGGGCAAAAAGATTGAAGTGATCGACACCCGCAGCGAGTGTGAGGATTTTGCCATTTTTGGCGTGCGCGCCTGCGATGTGCAAAGCTTTGAGGTGTTAGACCGGGTTTTTTTAGCCGACCCGGTAGATACCTACTACAAAAACCGCAGAGATCACGCTGTAATTTTCTCCCTTGCCTGCGTAAAGCCGGTTGAAACCTGTTTTTGCGGCACCTTTGGCATTGACGCCGCCGACCCGGCGGGCGATATTGTTTGCCACCAAACCGAAACCGAGCTTTATTTAAACCCTAAAACCGAAAAAGGCGCCGCCTTGCTGCAAAAGCTTGGCAAACTGCTTGAGCCGGCTGAGGATAAGGATACCGCTGCCGTTAGTGCCGGGCAGCAGCAAACCCGCGAGCGCCTGCAAAAGCTGCCGCTTGCCGGCCTTTCGGCCGAAAAATTCGGTGCCAATAAAACCGAGGAATTTTTTAACGCGCCGGAGTGGGCCGAGCTTTCGGCCTCTTGCTTAGGGTGTGGCACCTGCACCTTTGTGTGCCCCACCTGCCAGTGCTACGATATTAAAGATTTTAACACCGGGCACGGAATTCAGCGCTTTCGCTGCTGGGATTCCTGCATGTATTCCGAGTTTACAAAAATGTCGGCCGGGCAGCCGCGCTTAACGCAGTTAGAGCGGTTCCGCCAGCGTTTTATGCACAAGCTGGTTTATTTTCCAACCAACAATAACGGCATGTTCTCCTGCGTGGGGTGCGGGCGCTGCCTGGCAAAATGCCCCATTCAAATGAACATTGCAAAGGTTATGAAAAAATTAGGGGGGAATCGCAATGCCTGAAAATAAAGAACCGTTAATTCCGGTTATTGGCGAGGTTACCGATATTCGCATTGATACCCCGGATGTTAAAACCTTTCGCGTGGTAACGCCGGACGGCAAAAAGGCCTTTGAGCACAAGCCCGGCCAGTGCGCCATGCTTTCTATTCCCGGCGTGGGGGAGGCTATGTTTTCCATTACCTCCTCGCCAACCAATACCGAGTTTATGGAGTTTTCTATTAAAAAATGCGGCTGCGTTACCGAGTGGCTGCACGCCATGGAGGTGGGCCAGCAGATTACCATCCGCGGGCCGTATGGCCACCCCTTTCCGGTAGATACCGCGTTTAAGGGCAAGGACCTGTTATTTATTGCCGGCGGTATTGGCTTAGCGCCGCTGCGCTCGGTAATTAATTACTGCCGCCACTACCGCAGCGAGTACGGCGAAATTGATATTGTTTACGGCTCGCGCAGTATGCAGGATTTAGTAGATTACAACGAGATTATTGAAGAATGGTCAAAGGACGCCGGCGTAAAGGTGCACCTTACCATTGACCGTGAGCAGCCGGAGTGGAAGGGCCATGTTGGCTTTGTACCAAACTTTGTTAAAGAGCTTGGCTTTTCAACCAACAAGGTTGCCGTTTTGTGCGGCCCGCCTATTATGATTAAATTTACCCTTGCCGGTTTGCAGGAGCTTGGCTTTAACAAAACGCAGGTTTATACCACTATGGAGCTGCGCATGAAGTGCGGCATTGGCAAATGCGGCCGGTGCAACATTGGCGCAAAGTATGTTTGCAAAGACGGCCCGGTGTTCCGCTGCGACGAGCTGGATGAGCTGCCGGACGAGTATTGATTGGAGGAAACACTATGGAAAAAATGGTAAATATTTTTCTGTTTGGAAAACAGTACAGCGTACCGGATGATTTAACCATTATGCGCGCAATGGAATACGCCGGCTACCAGCTGGTGCGCGGCTGCGGCTGCCGAAACGGCTTTTGCGGCGCCTGCGCAACCATTTACCGCATTAAGGGCGACCGCGAGCTAAAAACCTGCCTGGCCTGCCAAACCAAGGTGGAAAACAATATGTATGTTGCTACGCTGCCTTTCTTTCCGCTGGTTAAACAGGTTTACAACATTGAAAAGGTTCAGCCCACCGAGCAAATTATGATGCAGCTTTACCCCGAAATTTACGCCTGTGTTGGCTGCAACGCCTGCACCAAAAGCTGTACGCAGGGCTTAAATGTAATGCAGTACATTGCTTACGCGCAGCGCGGCGAGTTTGAAAAATGCGCCGAAGAATCTTTCGATTGCGTTATGTGCGGCGTTTGTTCCTCCCGCTGTCCTGCCGGAATTTCGCACCCGCAGGTGGCAATGCTGGCCCGCCGCTTAAACGGCAAGTACCTTGCCCCTAAAAGCGCCCATTTGGCCGAACGCGTGCAGGAAATTAAAGACGGCACCTTTACCGAACTTATTGAGAATTTAATGGGTAAGCCGATTGAGGAAATGAAAGAGCTTTACAACAACCGTGAAATTGAAAAGTAAGGGGGAGCATTTATATGTACGCAAAAGAATTTCAGCAATCCTTAGCCGCTGTTGAGGCTGCCCGCGCCGCAAACATTGCTTACGAGCCCAAGCGCATGACCGCGCAGGAAAAGGACGATTTACTGGCAGCTTACCACCCGGATTATAAAAAAAGCGAATTTTCTACTTTAAAAATTGGCCCCAATAAGGGCGAGCAGGTTCCGCACGAGCTGTGCGAAATGCTGCAGGCCAACAGCCGCATTGCCGCAGATGAGGTTGATTTAAGCCAGGTAAAGTACGATGTTGATGTACTGATTATTGGCGGCGGCGGGGCAGGGGCTTCGGCCGCAATTGAGGCCGACAACGCCGGCGCTAAGGTGCTGGTTGTTACCAAGCTGCGCATGGGCGACGCCAACACGATGATGGCCGAGGGCGGTATTCAGGCGGCCGATAAGCCGAACGATTCCCCGGCGATCCATTTTGTTGACGCGTTTGGCGGCGGGCACTATGCTGCAAAGCGCGAACTGTTAGCCAAACTTGTTTGCGACGCGCCCGAGGCCATTCAGTGGCTGAACGATTTGGGTGTGGAGTTTGATAAAGCTCCCGACGGCACTATGATCACCACCCACGGCGGCGGAACCTCGCGCAAGCGTATGCACGCCGCTAAGGATTATTCCGGTGCCGAAATTATGCGCACCCTGCGGGATGAGGTTTTAAACCGCAATATTCCGGTGGTAGATTTTACCGCCGTCGTTGAGCTGATTTTAGATGAAAAGGGCAATGCTGCCGGTGCCGTGCTTTTAAATATGGAAACCAAGGAGCTTATGGTAGCCCGCGCTAAAACGGTTATTATTGCAACCGGCGGTGCCGGCCGTATGCACTACCAGGGCTTTCCAACCTCTAACCACTACGGCGCCACGGCCGACGGCTTGGTTTTAGGCTACCGTGCCGGTGCCAAGCTGCTTTACGCCGACACCTTGCAGTACCACCCAACCGGCGCGGCGTTCCCGCAGCAAATTTTTGGCGCGCTGGTTACCGAAAAGGTTCGCTCTTTAGGCGCTAAGCTGGTTAACCGCGACGGCAAGGTGTTTATGCACCCGCTTGAAACGCGCGATGTTGCTGCCGCCTCCATTATTCGGGAGTGCTCTACGAATAAAGAGGGGGTAGATACCGGCAGCGGCCAGGCTGTTTGGCTGGATACCCCGATGATTGAGGCCATTGGCGGCGAGGGCACCATTGAAAAGCGTATTCCCGCAATGATGCGGATGTTTGCCAGCTACGGCATTGATATTCGCAAAGAGCCTATTTTGGTTTATCCCACCCTGCATTACCAAAACGGCGGGTTAGATATTAACGTTACCGGCATGACCCCGAATGTTGAAAACCTTTATGTAGCCGGCGAGGCGGTTGGCGGTATTCACGGCCGCAACCGTTTAATGGGCAATTCGCTGTTAGATATTATTGTATTTGGCCGCAGCGCTGGTAAAAACGCCGCTCAAAAGGCCAAAGAGGTTACCGTTGGCAAGCTGACCCTGCAGCATTTAAAGGCGTTTGATGCTGAACGCAAAGCCGCCGGTATTGTAACCACTGCCGTTTCACCCAAGCTTTTGCCCGATTACCGCAGAAAAAAGTAAAATAAGAAAGACGGTTATTTATGACAACTGAAATTTTAGAAGCGCTTATGATTCTTTGCTTTGGTCTTTCGTGGCCAATTTCTATTCGCAAATCTTACATTTCCCGCACGGCAAAAGGCAAAAGCCTGTTTTTTGAGGTATTTTTGCTAATTGGCTACATTTTTGGTATTGTAAAAAAGGTAATTGAATGGACCACGCCGGGCAAGGAATTTACGGTAATTTTCTTTTTAAGCTTTATTTTTTACATTATTAACTTTGTTGCAATTTCTATTGATGTTGGGCTGTACTTCCGCAACAAAAAGTTAGATAAAGCTGCCGAGCTTGCCGCTGCCGGCAAATAATTGCTGTAAAAGGGGGCGGGCGAAGCATTACCGGCCAAAAGCCGGTAATGCCGAAGTTGCGTTTTGCTCGCACCTTTATTTTTGCACCCTGCCTTTACACCACCGCTAAACCCTTAATTTTTTGGGGGGATGAAAATGAAGCAAACAGAAGTTCCTCGCGCTACGGTTGGGCGTATTCCAGGTTATTTAAAATACCTTAAAAGTTTAAATGCCGCCACGGTAAATATTTCGGCAACGGCGTTGGCCAAAGCGTTGGGGCTGGGCGAGGTTCAGGTTCGTAAAGATCTAAGCGCCGTTAGCGGCGCCGGCCGACCCAAAACCGGCTACAATGTGCAAGCCCTTATAACCGCGTTAGAGCATTTTCTGGGCACCAATAGCCACAGCAGTGTTGTAATTGTTGGGGCCGGTAAACTGGGCCGCGCGTTGTTGGATTACGGCGGCTTTAACGAATACGGGTTAAACCTATTGGCCGCTTTTGACACGGCTGTTTTTAAAACCGAATTTAGTCATACCGGCAAACCAATTTACAGCATGAGCGAATTAGACGCTTTTTGCAGCGCTAACGCAGTGCGCATTGGGGTAATTGCCGTGCCGGCCGAAAGCGCCCAGCAGGTTTGCAACCGCTTGGTACAAAACGGTATTCAGGCCATTTGGTGCTTTGCACCCTGCACCTTAAAGGTGTCGGAAAATATTCCGGTGCAGTACGAGAATATGGCGCTTTCACTGGCCTATTTAAACACAAAAATTAACGATCAACGGGGGAAATAGCATGAAAATTACGGTATGTATTGGTTCCTCCTGCCACATTAAAGGCTCCCGGCAGGTGGTACAGCAGTTAGAGGATTATATTGCAAACAACAAGCTGGAAAATAAAATAGAGCTGGCCGGCACCTTTTGCCTTGGCAAATGTCAGCAGGGGGTGTGCGTGCTGGTAAATGATGAATTTCACTCCGTTTCGCCCGAAACGGTAGAGGAGTTTTTACAAACCGCGGTTATACCAAAGCTGTAAGTTCGTTCTTTTGCCGCGGCGGGCTGCACCCGCGCGGCTGCTGCAAAAATTGTAGTTGTTTTCAAAGCTGGAGGAAGCTATGCGTAAGTTTGATACAAAGGTTCAACATTTAAAATATAAAGTTCTTCGTGAGGTGGCACGCCAGGCCTGGAACGATACATTAACACAAAATTTATTGGATATTCCTAAAATTATTGTGCCGGGCAACACCCCAACCATGCGCTGCTGTGTATATAAGGAGCGCGCTATTTTAGAGGAGCGGGTTAAAATAGCCATGGGGGGCGACAAAAACAACCCCAACACCATTGAGGTTATTGAAATTGCCTGTGATGAATGCCCCATGGGTGGTTACGAGGTTACCAACGCCTGCCGCGGCTGCCTGGCTCACCGGTGCGAGGATGTTTGCAAATTTGGTGCCATTACCTTTGATATGCAGCATGTTGCCCACATTGATAAATCTAAGTGTAAAAACTGCGGTGCTTGCTCTAAGGTTTGCCCCTACACCGCAATTGTAGACCGTAAACGCCCCTGCGAAAATGCCTGCAAAATTAAAGCCATTAAAATGAAAGAGAATAAAGCTGCGGCAATTGATAACGATAAATGCATTGCCTGCGGAGCGTGCGTGTACCAATGCCCCTTTGGCGCGATTACCGATAAATCTTACATTTTAGATGTTATTAATTTAATTAAGGGCAGCGAGAATAATAAAAACTACAAGGTTTACGCCGTGGTGGCACCTGCAATTTCCAGCCAGTTTACCTACGCAAAGCTGGGGCAGGTAATTTCGGGCCTTAAAAAGTTGGGCTTTTACACGGTGGTAGAGGCCGCTCTTGGGGCCGATATGGTTGCCGACGCGGAATCAAAAGAATTGGTTGAAAAAGGGTTTTTAACCAGCTCCTGCTGCCCGGCCTTTGTAAGCTACATTGAAAAATCTTTTCCGGATTTATTACCGTTTGTTTCGCACAATCTTTCGCCAATGGCAACCATCTCTAAATACCTAAAAGAGCATGAGGAGCCTTGCAAGGTTGTGTTTATTGGCCCGTGCACGGCCAAAAAGTCTGAGGTGCAGCGTAAAGAGGTGCAGCCCTATGTAGACGCGGCAATGACCTTTGAGGAGCTGCAGGCTTTGTTTGACAGCCGGGATATTGACATTACCACCCTGCCGGAGGATGTTTTAGATAACGCCTCGTACTTTGGGCGCATTTTTGCCCGCTGCGGTGGTTTGGCCGACGCCGTTGCCGAGGGCATGAAGGAGCACGGCGAAACCGATTTTGAATTAAAGCCCTGCTCTTGCGATGGTATTGAGGCCTGCCGCGTTGCTTTGCTGAAAAAAAGCAAGAATTTGCTGGATTCGAATTTTATAGAGGGCATGGCCTGTATTGGTGGCTGTATTGGCGGCGCCGGCTGCTTAACTCACGGTGCCAAAAACCGTGCCGAGGTAGATAAATACGGTATGGAGGCGCACGAAAAAACCATTAGCGATGCAATTTCAATTTTGAAATAGCAATTTTTGCTTGCAATTGCGCTTTCGGTATGCTATACTAATTAAAAATTAAATAGGTTGCAGGCTGGCGGGGTTCAACCCTTGCCGGCCCGAAACACGGTTTGAAATAACAGTACTGTTAAAGTAGATTAATAGAGAATACCGGTGCAAATCCGGAGCAACTGCCATTACTGTAATTGAATTTTAAAGCAACAAGCCATTGGGCGCTTACTGGCTGATAGGCACACCGGTACTGCCCGAGAAGGCGCTTTGCCGCATTGCGGTTTCATAAGTCAGGAGAACTGCCGTGTTTTACAGATTTTTATACACTTGGGCAAGAAGAGTACAATCGTATTTACACTATGCGGCGGTACTTTCCGGTTTTTGTTCGGTAACCGATTGTGTTATTTTGTTAGATTGTACCCTTTTTAGCTGCGGTTAAAAAGGGTACTTTTGTTATTTTACGGTAAACCGCCTTAGCGGGGTAGAGCCGCCTTGCGGGCGAAATATCGTTTAAAATAAACTAAAAACTTAGGGGCAGGGTTTGCGTTATGCCTGTTTCCTTAAAGAAAGGTGAAATTTTATGAAAAAAATTATTAGTTTGGTTGCTGCGGTTGTTTTGCTTTGCAGCGCCTCAACCGTTGGTGCTTTTGCGGCCGAACCAAAAAATTCTGCCGATGTTACCGTTAATTTTTCTAACGCCGGTAAACTGGAATTAGCACAGAAATCCGTTCATGTTACCGACACCGATAAGGACGGCAAATTAACCTTTGCCGACGCCTTGTACGCCATGCATGAGGCTTATTATAAGGGTGGTGCCGCCGCAGGCTTTGCAACAACCGTTCACGAACAGTACGGCTTGAGTGTAACCAAGCTGTGGGGCGATGACAGCGGCAGCTTTGGCTATTATTTAAACAATAAAGCCCCTATGAATGCTGCCGAGCCTGTAACCGACGGCGACAGCCTTACTGCTTTTATTTACAAGGATACAGAAACCTGGTCGGACGTTTACAGCTACTTTAACGCCAACACGTACAATTTGGATTTAGACAGAACCAACGAATTTGAGCTGCAGTTGAAATGCATTCGTTCTGACTATTCAACCGATATTCCGACAATTACCGAGGAATTACTGCCCGACGCTGAAATTACCATTAACGGTGAAAAATCTGCCTACAAAACCGACGCCAACGGCAAGGTTAAAATTAAATTGACCAAACAGGGCAGCTATGTTATTAGTGCCACCAGCAAAGAGCTTACCTTAGTGCCGCCGGTTTGCGTAGTTGAGGCCTCTAAAACCGAAAATATGCCAACTACGGACGGTGATGGAAATACCGGCAACCAAACCAAAACCGAGGTTAAAAAATCGCCCAAAACCGGTTACGCCGGCGAAACGGTTGTTTGCCTTGCTGCCGCTGCCCTTTCGCTTAGCGCAATGGCCGTGCTGCTAAAGGGTAAAAACAAGTTTAATGAGGACTAAGCTTTTGCGACTTTGCCTGTGCTTATTGTTGGTTTTTTTGCTGCCCGGCGGGGGCATTGTTCCTGCCCTGGCCGAGCAGCCCCAAACCCCGCAGACTGTTTTTAACGGCATTTTAAACAGTAAAATGAGCCAAGCGGGGGTAAATAACGCGCAGCAGTTTATTGAAAAGCATTTAGCCAAAAGCCAAAAATCTGCTTTTGAAAACACCTGGTACGCGCTGGCTCTGGCGCAGTACCAGCGTTTTAATTTTTCAGCTTACCGTGTCAATTTAGAGGCATACCTTGCCAAAAACAAGGTTGGTTCCGCCGCAACCCGCTTAAAATGTGCGCTGGTTCTGGCGGCTACCGGCAGCTGCAACAGCTACATTTACACCGCAATAAACGGCTCGGTTGGTAAGCAGGGGCTTATGAGCTGGGTTTTTGGCTTGCACCTGTTAAACAACGGGTACACTTGCTTGCAGTACACAACCCAAACCGTGGTAGAAAAGCTGCTTAGCTTGCAGCTGCCCGGCGGCGCTTGGTGCGTTATTGGCCAAACGCCCGATGTTGATTCTACCGCCATGGTGCTGCAGGCCTTAGCGCCGTACTACCAAAGCAACGCCGCCGTTAAAGCCGCTGCCAACAAAGCCTTGCATTATTTAAGTAAGGCACAGCTGCAGGGTGGCGATTATTCCAGCTACTCGGTGCCGAATGCCGAAAGCACCGCGCAGGTGCTGCTGGCCCTTACGGCGTTAAACATTAATGCGTTTACCGATTCCCGCTTTATAAAAAATGGCAACAATTTACTCAGTGGTATTTTAAAATATCAGCTTAAAAACGGCCTGTTTTCTCACAAAGAGGGCGGGGAATACAACGGCATGGCTACCGAGCAGGTTTTTTACACCATGGTGGCTGCGCTGCGCTGGCAAAACGGGCAATCGGGCTTTTATTTGTTAGATGTTAAAAACCCGGCCGGGGTGCAAAAGCCGGCACAAGCCGGCTCGGCTACGGGCAGCGCAACCGGCGGGGCAGCTGCTGTTCCCGGCAGCAGTGCCGGCAAAAGCGGGTTAAATTCTAAGGCCGGCCAAAGTGCTGGCACCAAGGCGCAAAGCAACGCCCAATTGGGCAGTAGCACGGCAGAAAGCTTGGTTACCGGGCAATTTAAAAGCCCAAACGCCGGGGGCGAGTTGGCAGGGCAGGAGCTTAGCAGCAGTACCGAATTGACCCAAACCAGCGCTAAAAAAATAAAACTGCTTTGGTTTAGCGTGCCGGTTTTGGCTGTGGCCGCGCTTTTGGCGTTTTATTACCTAAAGCTTAAAAAGCGGCAAAAATAGGCGCTGCTCCGCCTTTTTGGCAGTTGGGCAAAAAAATTGTAAAAAAGGCTTGACAAACCCCTTTTACCGTGCTATACTGAATAAAAATTAAAGGCTGAGACGAAGACGGTCGGGTTTTATTATTTTTAGAGAGCCGGTGTTTGGTGCAAACCGGTAATGGTAATTCCTTTTTGGCCCATCACTTCCGAGCCGGAGGGCTGAAGCTTTCAGTTAGCTTAGGCGTTCCCGTGATTGCCGCGTTAGAGCATAGAGGTTGTTAGACCTTGAAGTGGCGCTAGCTGTTGTCGGCGGCGCAATTTGAGTGGTACCGCGAGTGTATATTGTTTATTCACCCGTCTCAAAGCAATAGCTTTGGGGCGGGTTTTTAATTTTTTGGCAAGCTAAATATTTTACTGCTTGCCGGAACAGGAGGTTTAAAAATGTCTGCAATTGAAACGCAAAAATTATTAGAGGTGGGGCGCCGAATTCGTGAAATGCGCGAAATTGACGGTATTTCGGTAGAACAAATGGCAAAGCAAACCGAAGTTAGCCCCGAGCAGTACATGGCTTACGAAAACGGGCAGGCCGACTTTCCTTTTTCGTTTATTCACAAATGCGCCGCCGTTTTTGGCATTGGTATTACCGACCTGTTAGAGGGGCAAAGCGCGCACCTTTCCTCCTACACGGTTACCCGTAAGGGGCAAGGACAGCAAACCGCTAAGGAAAACGGCATTTCAATTAACAGCTTAGCCCCGCTGTTTCGCAAAAAAATTGCCGAGCCGTACGCCGTATGTTACGAGTACGACCCCGCACTGCAGGAAAAGCCTATTCACCTAACTACGCACTCCGGGCAGGAATTCGACTATGTTTTAAGCGGGCGTTTAAAGGTTCAGGTTGGGCAGCATGTTGAATATTTAAGCGAGGGCGACAGTATTTACTACAACTCCTCCACCCCCCACGGAATGATAGCGGTAGACGGCAGCGAATGTAAATTTGTTGCGGTGGTGCTGCCGGGGGAGGATGTTGCCGCAACCACCGTGCGCGAAACGCTGGCTCCCACCGCCAAAAGCCAACCCTTTGTTTGCAACCGGTTTATTGAAACCACCGAGAACGAAAACGGCGTGCCAACCGCCATTCGCTTTAAAGGGGAGGAAAAATTTAATTTTGCGTTTGATATTGTAGACGAAATTGCAAAACAAAAGCCAAATAAGCTTGCCATGCTGCATATTGATAAATTTGGCACCGAGCGCCGCTTTACTTTTAAGGATATGAAACGCGCCTCGGCCCAGTGCGCCAACTACTTTAAAGCGCTGGGCATTCAAAAGGGCGACCGGGTTATGTTAATTTTAAAGCGGCATTACCAGTTTTGGTTTGCTATTGTTGGGCTGCACAAGCTGGGTGCGGTGGCCATTCCCGCAACCAACCTGCTGCAGGAGCACGATTTAACCTACCGCTTTAACGCGGCCGGCGTTAGCGCTATTTTGTGCACGGCCGACGGGGATGTGGCCCACCAGGTGGAGCTTGCCCAAAAGGAGAGCCCAACCCTTAAAACCAAGGTTTTGGTTGGCGGAAACCGCGAGGGCTGGCACAGCTTTGACGACGAATTTAACCTATACAGTGCCCATTATTACCGCACCGATGACACCCCCTGCGGCAGCGACCCTATGTTAATGTTTTTTACCTCGGGCACAACCGGCTACCCCAAAATTGCCGAGCACAATTACAAGTACCCGCTGGGGCATTACATTACGGCAAAATACTGGCACGGCGTTGACCCCGACGGCCTGCATTTTACTATTTCCGACACCGGCTGGGGCAAGGCGCTTTGGGGCAAGCTGTACGGGCAGTGGCTGTGTGAGGGCGCCGTGTTCACCTTTGATTTTGACCGTTTTCATGCCGAGGAAATTTTACCCCTGTTTGCCAAGTACCAAATTACCTCGTTCTGCGCGCCGCCCACCATGCTGCGTATGCTTATTAAGCAAGACCTTTCTAAGTACGACCTTTCCTCTATTAAGCAAATGACAACGGCGGGCGAGGCCCTAAACCCCGAGGTTTACCGCCAGTTTGAAAAGGCAACCGGCCTGCATATTCGCGAGGGGTTTGGCCAAACCGAGCTGACCTTAGCCATTGCCAACCTTATGGGCGACGGGCACAAGCCCGGCTCTATGGGCAAGCCGGTTGCGCTGTACGATATTGATTTGGTGGATCATAACGGCAAGCCGGTAGGCGCCGGCCAACCGGGCGAAATTGTTGTTAAAACGGCTAACGGGGTGCCTTGCGGGCTGTTTGACGGCTATTATTTAGACGAAGCTAAAACTAAAGAGGCCTGGCACGACGGCTACTACCACACCGGCGATGTTGCCTGGCGGGATGAGGACGGCTTTTACTGGTATGTTAGCCGGGCAGATGATGTTATTAAATCCTCCGGCTACCGCATTGGCCCGTTTGAGATTGAAAGCGTTATTATGGAACTGCCTTATGTGCTGGAGTGCGGCGTTTCGGCCGCGCCGGACGAGGTTCGCGGCCAGGTTGTTAAGGCCAGTATTGTGCTGGTAAAGGGTACCGAGGGCAGTGAGGAATTAAAAAAAGAAATTCAAAACTATGTTAAAACCCGTACCGCGCCCTACAAATACCCCCGTATTGTAGAGTTTAAGGAGGAGCTGCCAAAAACCATTAGCGGTAAAATTCAGCGCAATTTGCTTTAAACAATTTATTTTAAGCTGCCGCATTGGCTAAATTTTACTTTAATTTTTAAAAAAAGCTGAATAGCCCTTGACAAAGTAGGAAAAGATGTGTTATAATTGCCACATCAAATTTTTAAAGGCGTTGACAAAGAGTAACGCGAACCCCGGTTTCTCAGAGAGGTGGCGGTTGGTGCAAGCCACTGAAATACAGTTCGTTGTTTGTAGCTTTTGAGCCGAAAGGAAGAAAACCGTTTTACGGCAAGTAGAGCCTTTCCGTGATTGCCGCGTTAGAGCATAGAGGTTGTTAGACCTTGAAGGGGTATGGCGCACGCCATGCAATTTGAGTGGTACCGCGGGTTTGTATTTTAACAGCTCGTCTCAAAGTAACATCTTTGGGGCGGGCTTTTTTCGTCCCGGTTGGAGGAAAATTTTATGCAAAAAATTACCGGACTGGACTACAAAATTAAAGAAATGGCCGCGCGTATTCGCGAGCTAAGAGAAATTGAGGGCCTTACCACCGAGCAAATGGCCCAAAAAACCGGCGTTTCGGCCGAGGAGTACTTGGCGTGCGAAAACGGCTTTTCCGACCTGAATTTTGCCTTTATTTACCGCTGTGCGCTGGCGTTTAATGTAGATGTTACCGATATTATTGAGGGCTGCAGCCCTACTTTAAAATCTTACACCGTTACCCGCCGCGGCAAGGGCCAAAAAATTGAGCAGGCGCACGGCATGACCTACTACAACTTAGCCGCCAGCTTTCAAAACCGAATTGCCGAACCGCTTTATGTTCGCAGCGTGTACAGCGAGGCGGCACAGCACCGGGATATTGAACTGACCACCCACGCCGGGCAGGAGTGCGATTTAATTATTGAGGGCAAGCTAAAGGTGCAGGTAGGGGAGCACAAGGTTATTTTAGAGCCGGGCGACAGCATTTATTACGACAGCGCCACCCCCCACGGTATGATTGCCGTTGACGGGCAGGATTGCCTGTTTTACGCCATTGTGCTAAACCCCACCGGCGAGCCGATCCCGGAGCTGCAAAGCGCCCCGTTGCTAAGCGGGGCCAAAGGGGAAAAGGACAGCGCCGACCGCATTTATCACCGCTTTGTAGAGGTGGAGGAAAACGAAAACGGCACGCCAACCAAAATTACCTTTAAAAACACTGAGCATTTTAATTTTGCGTTTGATATTGTAGACGCCATTGCCGATAAAGACCCCAACAAACGCGCCATGCTGCACATTGCGGTAGACGGCACCGAGCGCAGCTTTACTTTTAAGGATATGAAGCGAAAATCGGCACAGGCGGCCAACTATTTTAAATCGCTTGGCATACAAAAAGGGGACCGTGTAATGCTGGTTTTGGGCCGGCACTACCAGTTTTGGTACGCCATGCTGGGGTTGCACAAAATTGGCGCCATTGCCATTCCGGCAATGAATCAGCTGCTCTCGCACGATTTTGAATACCGCTTTAAGGCCGCCGGCGTTAAGGCGCTGCTTTGCACCGCGCGGGGCGAGGCAGCCGCCCAGGCCGAGCTGGCCGCCAAAACCTGCCCCGGGCTGCAGCACAAAATTATTGTAGACGGCAAGCGGGAGGGCTGGCGCTGTTTTGATGAGGAAAGTGCGCTGTTCAGCTCCCACTTTGAGCGGCCGGAGAATGCCGCCGGCGGCGACGATTTAATGCTGATGTTTTTCACCTCGGGCACAACCGGGTTCCCAAAAATTGCCGCCCACAATTACAAGTACGCCTTAGGCCATTTTCACACGGCGCGGTACTGGCACAATGTAGACCCGAACGGCCTGCATTTAACCATTTCCGACACCGGCTGGGCGAAAGCCATGTGGGGTAAATTTTACGGGCAGTGGATTTGTGAAGGCGGCCTGTTTGTATACGATTTTGACCGTTTTCACGCCGAGGATATTTTACCCATGTTTGCCAAATACGGCATTACCACCTTTTGTGCGCCGCCCACCATGCTGCGGTTAATGGTTAAGCAAGACCTTTCTAAATACGATCTTTCTACCGTAAAGCACATGACAACGGCGGGCGAGGCCTTAAACCCCGAGGTTTACCGCCAGTTTGAAAAAGCAACCGGCCTGCAGATTTTAGAGGGGTTTGGCCAAAGCGAAAGCACCATGATGATTGGCAACCTTACCGGTGCGCCGCACAAGGTTGGCTCCATGGGCAAACCAGCCCCAATATACGATATTGACCTGTTGGACGCCGACGGAAAAAGCGTGCCGGTTGGCGAAAGCGGCGAAATTGTTGTTAAAACCGCCAACGGCACACCCTGCGGCCTGTTTACCGGTTACTACGGGGACGAGGCCAAAACCAAAGAGGTTTGGCACGACGGCTACTACCACACCGGTGATGTTGCCTGGCGGGATGAGGACGGTTTTTTCTGGTATGTTGGTCGTGCCGACGATGTGATCAAATCCTCCGGCTACCGCATTGGTCCGTTTGAGATTGAAAGCGTCATTATGGAGCTGCCTTATGTGCTGGAATGCGGCGTTTCGGCCGAACCGGACGAGGTTCGGGGCCAGGTTGTTAAGGCCAGCATTGTGCTGGTAAAGGGCACCGAGGGCAGCGAGGAATTAAAAAAAGAAATTCAAAATTATGTAAAAGAGCATACTGCGCCGTACAAATACCCCCGCATTGTTGTATTTTGTGAAAGCCTGCCGAAAACAACAAGCGGTAAAATTCAGCGCAATAAGCTGTAAGGCTAAAGGAATGTTGAAAGAATGAACAAACGCCTAACCTTAATTTGTGGGCACTACGGCAGCGGCAAAACAAATGTTGCGTTAAATTTGGCCTTTGCCCTGCAAAAAAAACACCCTAAAACCGCCCTGGCAGATTTGGATATTGTAAACCCCTATTTTCGCAGTAAGGACAGCGAGCAAGCCCTTAAAAAGGCTGGTATTCAGCTAATTTGCTCGCCCTATGCCAATACGAATTTAGATATTCCCGCCCTGCCGCAGGAAATTTATACCCTGGTGGACGATTTAAGCCTGCACGCGGTGCTGGATATTGGGGGAGACGACCGCGGTGCCTTTGTTTTGGGCCGCATTGCCGAGCGCATTTTGCAGGAAAATAATTACGAAATGCTGTTTGTTACCAACTGCTACCGGCCGCTTACCCAAACTGTGGCCAATACCTTAGAGGTGTTTTATGAAATTGAAAACGCCTGCAAAATTCCATTTACCGGCATTGTAAATAACTCAAATTTAGGGGAGGAAACAACCACCCGGCACATTTTAAATTCGCTGCCCTATGCGAGCGAGCTTTCGGAAAAAACCGGGCTGCCGGTGCGGTACACCACCGTGCAGCAAGGGCTGGCAGAATCCCTTAAAAATAAAATTGAAAACCTGTTTGCGCTGCAACTGCAGCCAAAATGGTAAGGAGTGTGTTAAAATTGGCAAAATTAACCTTTAAAACCGATTGGTGTAAGGGCTGCGGACTATGTGTAGATGCCTGCCCCAAGCAGGTGCTGGCCTTAGCCAAAACAAAAATTAACAAAAAAGGGCACCACCCCGTAGAGGCGATTCAGCCCGAAAGCTGCATTGGCTGTGCCTTTTGCGCAACCATGTGCCCCGATTGCATTATTACGGTAGAAAGGTAGGGAATTTTATGTCTGAAAAGGTTTTAATGAAAGGGAACGAGGCCATTGCCGAAGCCGCCATTCGTGCCGGCTGCCGCTTTTACTTTGGCTACCCCATTACCCCCCAAACCGAAATTGCCGCTTACATGGCTAAAAGAATGCCAAAAATTGGCGGAACCTTTTTGCAGGCTGAAAGTGAAATTGCCGCAATCAACATGGTTTACGGCGTTTCCTCCACCGGCAAAAGGGTTATGACCTCCTCCTCCAGCCCGGGCATTTCGTTAAAAAGCGAGGGGCTTTCGTACCTTGCGGGGGCCGATTTGCCGGCGCTGGTTGTTAATGTGCAGCGCGGTGGCCCGGGCCTTGGCGGCATACAGCCCTCGCAGGCCGATTATTTTCAGGCAACCAAGGGCGGCGCCCACGGCGATTTTCACATGATTGTTTTGGCTCCCTCCTCGGTGCAGGAAATGGCCGATTTAACCGTTAAAGGGTTTGAACTGGCCGACGCTTACCGCATGACAGCCATGATTTTAGCCGACGGCACTATGGGACAAATGATGGAGCCGGTTAGCTTAGATCTTGACATTAAAACCCCGACCGAAAAGCCTTGGGCCGTTACCGGCACCGACTTAAAGCGCAAGCACAACATAATCAACTCACTTTCCTTAGTTCCTGAGGAGTTAGAGCAGCTAAACTTTAAGCGCTACGAGCGTTACGCCGAAATTGAAAAAACTGAGCCGCTGTGCGAGGAATATTTAATGGAGGATGCCGAAATTTGCATTGCTGCCTTTGGCATTGCGGCGCGTGTTTCTAAAAATGCTATTAACGCGGCCCGTGCCGAGGGCATTAAGGTTGGCTTAATACGGCCTATAACCCTGTGGCCTTTTCCAAAGCTTGCTTTTGCCAACGCAGCCAAAGGGGTAAAAGCGTTTGTTTCGGTAGAGCTTTCTATGGGCCAAATGATAGAGGATGTTCGCCTGGCCTCGGGCTGCAGCAAGCCAGTTGTACTTTGCAACCGCGCCGGTGGAATGATTCCATCACCCGAACAGGTGTTAAAGGTAATTAAAGAGTTGAATAATAACGGAGGTGCAAAATAATGGTTGTTTTTCAAAAACCGCAATCATTGGCTAATATTCCATTACACTATTGCCCCGGCTGTACGCACGGTATTGTGCACCGCCTGGTGGCCGAAACGCTGGATGAACTGGGCTTAGAGGGCAAAACCGTTGGCATTGCGCCGGTAGGCTGCTCGGTTATGGCGTACGATTATTTTAATTGCGATATGATAGAGGCGGCGCACGGCCGTGCCCCGGCAGTTGCAACCGGCGTAAAACGATCGAACCCCGAAAATATTGTTTTTACCTACCAGGGCGACGGCGACCTGGCCTCAATTGGAATGGCTGAAACAGTTCACGCCGCCGCACGCAACGAGAATATTACCGTTATTTTTATTAACAACGCTATATACGGTATGACTGGCGGCCAAATGGCTCCCACTTCGCTGCCCGGGCAAATTACCCAAACCTCCCCCTACGGGCGGGATGTTAACCACTGCGGATACCCCATTCGCGTTTGCGAAATGTTATCCCAGTTAGAGGGGCCGGAATATTTGGCACGCGTCACGGTAAACAATGTTAAAAATGTTAAAAATGCCAAAAAAGCCATTAAAAAGGCCTTTGAAAACCAGGTAAACGGCAAGGGATTTTCACTGGTTGAGGTGCTTTCCAGCTGCCCCACCAACTGGGGTTTAACCCCCAAAAAGGCGCTGGAGTGGATTGACGAAAAAATGATTCCGTATTATCCGCTTGGCGTTTATAAAGACCGCTCACTACAAGGTAAGGAGGATTAAGCAAAAATGTCTGCAACACAGTATTTATTTGCCGGCTTTGGCGGGCAAGGAATTTTGTTTTCGGGCAAATTTTTGGCCTATAAAGGCCTTATGGCTGGAAAAAACGTTAGCTGGCTGCCCTCCTACGGGCCGGAAATGCGCGGCGGAACGGCCAGCTGCAGCGTTGTTTTAAGCGAAACGCCAATTGGCTCGCCCATTGTTAGTAATCCGGATGTTTTAATTGCCATGAATTTACCTTCGTTAGACCGGTACGAAAATAGCGTAGCCCCCGGCGGAACCATTTTTGTAGACAGCACCTTGATTGAGCGTAAGGTGCAGCGGCAGGACGTTACGGTTTACTATGTACCCGCTACGCAAATGGCTTCCGACAACAATATGCCAACCCTGGCTAACATGATCTTAATGGGCAAGGTTTTGGCCGTATTGGGCGAAAATGACCCCCAGCAAATTGAAAACGCCTTAAAAAAGGTGATTTCGGCAAAGCACAGTGATATGTTAGGCGTGAACCTAACCGCCCTTGAAATGGGCGAAAAAGCCTAAAATAGTAATAATGCTAAAATGGTTAATTGCTTTTATTAAATTTAAAGGAGTGCGTTAAAATGGAAATTTCGGTAACCAAAACAACCCACCCGGCCCAAAAACCGGCCAGCGACGCTTTGGGTTTTGGCAAATTTTTTACCGACCACATGTTTGTAATGGACTACACGCCGGAGAAAGGTTGGCACGATGCCCGCATTGTGCCGTTTGGCAACATTTCGTTACACCCGGCGGCCACAGTGCTGCACTACGGATCCGAGATTTTTGAGGGTTTAAAGGCTTACCGCCGAGCCGACGGCAAGGTACAGCTGTTTCGGCCAATAGAAAATATTCGTCGCATGAACAATTCGGCCGAGCGCCTTTGTTTGCCCCAAATTCCCGAGCAGGACGCGCTGCAGGTTTTAACTGAGTTTGTGCGTTTGGAGCAGGATTGGACGCCTTCGGCCCCCGGCACCTCGCTTTACATTCGCCCCTTTATGTTCGGGAACGACGAATCCTTAGGGGTACATTCGGTAAAGCACGCAACTTTTATGATTATTACTTCGCCGGTTGGCAGCTACTACGCCGAGGGCTTAAACCCGGTTAGAATTATGATAGAGGCTGAGGATGTTCGCGCGGTGCGCGGCGGTACGGGCTACGCCAAATGCGGTGGCAACTACGCTGCCAGTAACCGTGCCGGCGAAAAGGCCGAGGAGCAAGGCTACTCTCAGGTTTTGTGGTTAGACGGCGTGGAGCGCAAATATATTGAAGAAGTTGGCGCCATGAATGTTATGTTCTTAATAAACAACGAGGTTGTTACGCCAATGCTTACCGGCTCAATTTTGCCGGGTATTACCCGCAAATCCTGCATTGAGGTGTTAAAAAACGCCGGCTACACGGTTTCCGAGCGCCTGCTTAGCGTAGATGAATTGGAGCAGGCCATGGATGACGGAAGCCTAAAAGAGGCCTGGGGCTGCGGTACGGCTGCTGTTGTTTCGCCCATAGGGGAGCTAAGCTACAAGGGCAAAAAATGCATTGTAAATGGCGGCAAAATTGGCAAGGTAACCCAAATGCTGTACGATACTTTAACCGGTATTCAGTGGGGCAAAACGCCTGACCCCTACGGCTGGACCTACCCGTTAGATTAATTAAATTTGCAAAGTAAAAAGCCGGCTCTGTTTTTTAAAAAACAGGGTCGGCTTTTTATGCAGCTGCTTTGGCGGTTTGTTTTGTTGTTGGCGGCCGGCACGGCGTATAGCGCCGGCTTAACGCGCTAATTTTAGGGCTTGTTTTAAGCGCGCGCTCAAGGTTTTGTTTTTTCGGGTTAAAATTACAGTGCGTTTAATTACAAAGCAATTAAAAGGGGAAAGCGTACTTACAAAAGGCGCTTTAGCTTGGCGCGGTCGCACCCGGCGGCAAGCAGCGCGTACAAAATGCCGCTGCCAACAATTTGCACTACATTGCCCCAAATAGAAAGCACCGGCGCTGCCCAGTTGCCGTAAATAACGGCCTCGGCAATATAGTAAACGCCAACGGTTACAACAAGGCAGGGCAGCAGGGCCAGCAAATTGCGCTTGCAAAGAATTTTTTGCCCCTTAGCGGTAAAAAAAAAGGCCATTGCCCCTTTTACAACAATGGTAAACGGCGCCCAAACAGCGCTGCCGCATAAAACATCGGCCAGGCCGCCGCCAATCATTGCGGCCGGCACGGCAAAGCCCGACGGCAAAAGCGAGGCTGCCAAAAAAATAAATGCATCCCCAAAATGCAGGTAGGCGGTGTTGCTGCCAATGGTAATGGGTACATGAAACAAATAGGCGGTAAAAACGGCAATAACGGCGGCAAACATGGCGGCCGTAACCAAATACTTTAAGGTTTTACCTTTGGTTTGCATAAACAATCCTACTTTCTTTAGGCAAGCGCTTGCTGCAAAACAGGCGCAGTTTTGGCTTGCCTTAGTTTTCTTTATTATAACATTCAGCGGCCGTTTTGCAACCAAATTTTTGCACAAAACAGCAATTTTGTTTAAACTACCAATTTAGTAGGTTTTAAATTTAAAAAATTGTCCCAATTTATTGCAAAGCTCTTGTAATATAACAAATTTTCTGCTATAATTAACACTGTATTAAAGCAAATTTGGCCGGGATATTTGGCCAATAATTTAGGGGGACTATAATGAAAAAACTAATTTGCCTGTTAATTTCTGCGGTGCTGTTGGTTACGGCCGCCGTTTTGCCGGCCGCAGCAAACGGTGATGTAGATATTGATGTTTCAGACCTTGAAGGAGCGCAGGAAATGAAAACCTACAGCATTGCCGATTTGGCCGGTAAGTACAAAACTCAGGGCCGCGGCTCGGTTGAAAACGGCGCTTTAATGTTAAACTGGAGCGCTGCGAGTTTAGAATTTAACGCGCACTGCACCGGGAATGTGGTGCTGGAATTTAATGTAAAAACAAACCACGCCGACGGCTGCTGGTTTTCGGTTTACATAAACGGGGTATTGCAGCCGCGCGAAACCTGCTACCTGCAGGGCACCGGCACCAAAAATGTAACCATTGCCGCCAATTTGCCCGAGGGCAATTACAGCTTTAAGGTGGTTAAACAAAACGAGGCCGGGTACGCCACCGTTGGGGTAAATTCTATTCGCCTTAACGGCGAATTTCTTGCGCCGCCGGTGCAAAAGCAGCTGTACTTAGAATTTATTGGGGATTCTATTACCACCGGCATTGGTAATTTGGGCACGCCGGAGCAAGGTGGCAACGCCAACAGCTCTAAATGGCAGGACGCCACCAGCGGCTACGCCTTTTTAACGGCTAACGCCTTAAATGCCGATTATTCGTTGGTAGCGCAAATGGGCATTGGGGCCTCGGTAGGGTATCAGTCGCACATCATGTCCGACCTTTACCCCTACACCGCAAAGCTAAACGGCAACAGCGCCGCGTACAGCTTTGCGCGCCAGCCGGATGTGGTAGTGCTTGGCCTTGGCACGAACGATTTTAACACCTACCAAAGCAAGGGCTTAACGCTAACGCAGGTGCAGCAGGGCCTTGCAAAAACCCTGCAAATGGTGCGCGAAAAAAACCCAAACGCCAAAATTGTTTGGATCTACAATATGATGACCGGCGGCTTGAACGAGCAAATTAAAACGGTGATTGCGCAGGCCGGCGGGGCCGAAAAAGGGTATTATTCTGTTCAGCTTACCCGCGGGAACAGCGGTTGGAACGGCCACCCCTCGGCAGAACAGCACCGGGTTTTAGCCGGCGAGCTAACGGCGTTTTTAAAAAGCCAGGTTCTTACCAAAACCCCGGGCGACGCCGATGGGGACGGCAGCGTAACGCTAAAGGACGCCTACGAGGTTGCCCGTTTTGCCGCCGGGCAGGATAGCGGCCTGCTTATTTGCAACGCCGACGCCTTTGCCGACGACCGCATTGATTTAAAAGACGCGGTTGAAATTGCGCGTAAGGTTTTAAATTAAGCGCTGCGGCTTGTTAAAATTAATATTACTCTTGCATTTTTGGCGCCGCTTTGGTATAATATGAATATACTAAATTAATTTGCTGATTTTGGGGGTATTTTTATGAAAAAAATATTATCCGTTATGCTTGCAGCCTTGCTGCTTTCGGCCGGTACGGCCTCGGTTGGCGCTATTGGGCAGGAGGTTGAAATTAATGTTGGCGAAATTTCGGAAGACGGCGTTATGAAGGGCGATATTAACAAAGACGGTACTGTTGATCTTAAAGACGCTTACCTTTTAGCCGTTGCCTGCGCCAAAAATGACGACAGCGTTTTAAAAGATTTTGACCGCGCCGATTGCAATAATGACAAGATTGTAGATTTAAAAGATGTTGTTTTTTTGGTAAAAGATTATTTAGCAAAAAAATAAAATTTGTTTTATAAAACAAATGCAAAACCGGGTTTTTACCCGGTTTTTTGTTTGCCCGCCCTTTACAAGCCGCAAATTTGTTGCTATAATAGATTATACTGTAAATAATTAGAACATACTATTTTTATAGCATTTTGAAAGAGGTTTTATTTATGAAGCTTGTAAAACCGGGCGATGAGATATTAACAAAGGTAAAAAAGGTGCATTTTGTTGGCATTGGCGGCTCCGGAATGTGCCCGCTGGCCGAAATTTTGCACCAAAAGGGCTACCTTTTAACCGGGTCTGATAATAACGAAAGCGACCCGTTAAAGCGTATTCGCGCGCTGGGTATTCCGGTTACTATGGGTCAGCAGGCAAAAAATGTGCACGGGGCCGAGCTGGTGGTTTATTCTGCGGCCATCTCGCAGGATAACCCTGAGCTGGTAGAGGCCAAACGGCTTAACATTCCAACCCTGGAGCGGTGCGACCTGCTGGGCATTATTACCCGCAAATTTAGCCAAATGATTGGCGTTTGCGGCACGCACGGTAAAACAACCACCAGCTCTATGATTACCCAGGTGCTGTACCTAAACAACTTAGACCCCACCGCCGTAATTGGCGGCAAGCTGCCGTTAATTAACGCAAACGGCCGCGCCGGCAATTCGGAGCTTATGGTTTGCGAATCCTGCGAATTTGTAGATACTTTTTTACACCTTTCGCCCGACACTGCCGTGCTGCTGAATATTGATAACGACCATTTAGATTATTTTAAAACCATTGAGAATTTAACCCTTTCTTTTCACAAATTTGTTAGCATGGCAACCAAAGTTTACTTTAACGGCGACGACCCCTTGTGCCACAAGGCGGCGGCCGGGGTAAACGGCACCGTTACTACCTTTGGTTTAAACCCAAGCAACCATTACTGCGCAAAGGGGTTAGAAAAGGGGGAGCGCGGCCCGCGCTTTACCGTTTTTAAGGCCGGGCAGCCGTTAGGGCAGCTGGAGCTGGAAATTCCGGGCGAGCACAATGTTTACAACGCCTTGGCAGCCGTTGCCGTTTGCACCGATTTAGGCTTGCAATTTAACGAAATTAAAAAACCCTTAGAGTGCTTTACCGGGGCGGGCCGCCGGTTTGAGCGCTACGGCGAATTTAACGGCATTACCTTGGTGGACGATTACGCCCACCACCCAACCGAGCTGGAGGCCACCTTAACGGCGGCTAAAAACTTAAAGCACCAGCGGGTGGTTGCGGTTTTTCAGCCCTTTACCTTTTCCCGCACTGCGCTGCTAAAAAACGATTTTATTAAGGCCTTAAAAATTGCCGATGAGGTTATTTTAACCCCCATTATGGGCTCGCGCGAGGTTAACACCTACGGTATTAGCTCAAACGATTTAGCCGCCGGGCTGCCGCATTGCACAGTGGTAGAGGATTTTGACGGCGTAGTAGCCGCAATTGAAAAAATTGCCCGCCCGGGCGATTTGGTTATTACCATGGGCGGCGGCGACATTTACAAAGCCGCGCAAAAGTACGCCGCAAAGCACAAGGAGCAGTAAGGCGCAAGCCTCTGTAAAGAACGAGGCTTCGTAATGCACAAGGCACCGTAATGCACAAGGCTTCGTAATGCACAAGGCTTCGTAATGCATAAGGCTCTGTAATGCATAAGGCTCTGTAATGCATAAGGCGCAGTAAAGTATAAGGCTCTGCAAAGCGCAGGGCTTCGCAATGCCCCGCGCCGCGTGGGGCAAACAGCTTTTAAGCAAATATCCCACAAGCATAGAACCCCCCACCTAAGCATATAGTTTATTAAAAACTAATTGTTTGGGTGGGCTTTTTATGAGGTGTATTATTATAACCCGGCGGCATTTACGCGTTGCACTTTCGGCAGTTTTGGCCGTTGGCTTGCTGTTTGTTGGCGTTTTTTCCTTTCAGGCGTACGCCGCGGGGGAACGCAAAATTCCTATTTATTGTGTAGATAAAGGCGAAAAAAAGGAAATTGCAATTTCGTTTGACGCTGCCTGGGGCAATGAGGATACCGAGCAGCTGATTGAAATTTTAGCAAAATACCAGGTAAAAGCAACCTTTTTTGTGGTGGGCGCTTGGGTAGATAAATACCCGCAATCGGTTCAACAATTGGCCGCCGCGGGGCACGATATTGGCAACCATTCAAACGCGCACCCGCACATGCCGCAGCTTTCTAAGGAAAAAATGGTAACCGAGCTGCAAAGCTGCAACGAAAAGGTTAAGGCCGTTACGGGTAACACGCCGCTTTTGTTCCGCGCCCCGTACGGCGATTATAACAATACAATGTGCGATACGGTTAAGGAGTGCGGTATGTATACCATTCAGTGGGATGTAGACTCGAAAGACTGGATGGAGGGCCACACGGCCGACAAAATTGTAAAGGATGTTTGCGGTAAGGTAAAGCCGGGCAGCATTGTGCTGTTTCACAACGCGGCGGTTCACACGCCGCAGGCCTTGCCTATTATTTTAGAAAAGCTGATTTCGGAGGGGTACAGCTTTACCTTAATTAAAGATTTAATTTACAAAGAAAACTACAAAATAGACCACGCCGGCAAGCAAATTGCTTTAAGTTAGCTAAAAAATAAAAGGGCTGCAATTTTTGCGCCGGCTGTCACACATTTTTGCCTCTTTCATAAAATAGGGTAGGTCGGCAAAGTGCAACGCCTTGCCGGGCAATTTTAAAGGAGGAAAATGTGTATGGCAGATGAAAACTGCACCGCTTTGCCAAACAGCTTTAGCGAAGCGGTATGTATTGACGCCGGCAGGGTGTTTGATTCCTGCTGCGACAGAGACTGCCTGGAGGACCTACGCTGCTATTTTCGGGCAGAGGACCAAACCGTTATTAATCAGGCGTCCAGCGTGCGCGTGCGCTCGGCAGAGGTTGTCAATGTCTACATAGATGTTGAACCGGTAAGCTTTAACCGCGGCTACTATTCCTGCGATTTAACCTTTTTATTTTTGCTGGAATTTGATTTGTTTACCGCCCCGCACGCCAAGCCCACCACGCTAAACGGCATTGCCGTATTTAACAAAAAGGTAATTTTGTACGGCAGCGAAGGGAATGTTAAGGTGTTCTCGAATGTAACAACATTAGAGGACGAACCGGACCCGAACCGCCTGCCAACCACCAATATGCCAAAATGCGTAGTACAGTGCGTAAACCCCATTGCGCTTTCGGCCCGAATTGGTACGCTGCACCATTGCCACGATTGCTGCTGCCGTATTCCGCGCTGTGCGTGCGACTGTGTTGGCGGGAATATTGATACCTCAACCGACCCGAACCGGCCTACCGTTTTTGCAACCATTGGCCTGTTTTCAATTGTGCAGTTAATTCGCAATGTGCAAATGCTAATTCCGGTTTACGATTATTGTATTCCGAGCAAGCAGTGCGACGACAATACCGATCACCCGTGCGATGTATTTAAAAAAATTCAGTTCCCCACGCAGGATTTCTTTCCCCCGCGGGAAAAACCAAACTGCGATTGCGGCTGTGGCTGCGGCGAGAACTAACTAAAAAATCAAGGCAGGCCCGGTGCAATTTTTAACATTGCACCGGGCCTGAAATTTTGGTTGTAAGCGCTTTAAAATAAATTGCTGCAAAAAAATGAATAGCAAACCGTATTATATTTTTTAAAAACGGCGGCAAAGCGGTGCCGCGTAAGGGGTGCGGCGAATGCTACTGCAAAAAATAGTAGCCTAATAAAAACCCGCCAACAGCCAGTAATAAAAACAGTAAAATTATTAGCGCGGCTTTTGCCGCACTGCCGCCACCTTTGCGGTAGCCGGTTCTTTTAATTTTGTACATAAACGCTCCTAAGCAATTACCAATTAAAATAAGCTTACCATTGTTATTTGCACAAAATTAAAATTTATAACCGTTTTACGAAAATTTATCAATTGCTTTGCGGCGCTGCCGTTTAATTTGTAGCTTTAGGGTAGCTAAGTCTAACAAATTGGCGCAAAGCTTTGCGGCGGTTAACGCCAGGGCGGTGCTGTGCTCGCCCAAACCGCTGTACCGAAACAGCATAGAAAGCACCCCAATTAACACCCCGTAAATAACTTTTGCCAAGGGCAGCATGGGGGCGTTCATAATATCGCCCGCAACAAAAACCGCCATGTAAATGTAAGAGGCGGCCGTTAGCTCGTACAGCACCGAGTAGTAAAGGCTGCTGCCGGTGCGGTTAAAGCAAAGGGCAAAAACCGTTACGGTAAGAATCATGGAAAGGGAGACCTCCCACGCCATGCTTTTTCTAAAAATAAAATAAACGCAAACCGCTAAAATAATTAAAATGCAGGTGGTGCCCATGCCGCCGGGGTAGCGGCCAATTAAAATTTCGGTAATGCTGTACTCCGGCGTGCTGCGGTACTGCAGGCTTTGCGCAATTGAGCGCACGGTTTCAAACTCCTGCGGGGTTTGAAAAAAAGGCAGCTCTACCCCAACATTTAAGGCCGGGTAGGTTGTAATTTTAGCCGGCATAATAGAGAGCATAAAAATCCAGGCAATGGCCGGCGTCATAAATAAGCGGCTGTAATTGGGCCACAGCAGCACATCAACAAAAAATATGCTGCACACCGTTGCGGCGGCCGGCAGCCAAACCGGCACCGAAACCGGGCAAAGCATTGCAATAATCAGCCCAATAGAAAGCGAGCGCAGGCCGGAGCCAAAGCCCTTGCGCAAAATAACGCGGCCTAAGGTTTCGGTGCTAAAGGCTAAGGCGGCGCAAAGGGTGCAAACGGTTAAAACGCGCAGCCCGTTTTGCACCACCGAAACTACCATAACGGCTAATAGCCCAATTAATAAATCAAGCTTTAGGTGGTTGCTGGTTTCCTCCCCGTGCAGGTAGGGGGAGCTTTTTACGCGGTTATTCATTCGGTTGCTCCTTTTCCGGCTTTGGGGCGGCCTTTTGTAAATATTCCTCCAGCGGAATACGGGCTGGGCAAATGTAAGAGCAGGCCCCGCAGTGTACGCACATTTCGCCGCACAGCGCACTGGCCCGTTTTTCACCTTTGTGGGTGCTGCTGCGTAAAGTGTAATATGGCGCTAAGCCAATGGGGCAAACAATGGCGCAGCGGCCGCAGTTGGTGCAGGGGGTTGGCGCGTGGTGCTTTTTTAGCAGCAGGGCGGTAACGGTGCTATCCCAATTGTAAAGCGGATAAAATACCGAGGCGGTGTAGCCGGTCATCATGCCGCCGGCAACAACCCGCTCTAAGGCGCCGTCGGCTTTGCAGTGGGCTAAAATGTCGCTAATGGGGGTGCCGTTTGGCACCTCTAAATTGCTGGGGGCGGTAACGCCGTCACCCCAAACGGTAACGGTGTGGCTAAGCTGCGGTTCGCCAAACAAGGCGGCGCGGTAAATGGCCCGGCAGGCCTGCACCCCAATGCGCAGCGCTTTTGTTTTGGTGGCGTACAGCTTAATGGCGGGAAAAGCCGGGTATTTGCCCCGCATGGCAATTTTTTCAATTCCCGGGGTGTTGGTTTTAAAAAACGGCTTTGTAACAAAATTTTTTAAGGCCAGCAGCTGCACCCTTTGCAGCCCCAGCGCCGCCGCAATAATTTGGGCCCCGGCAAAAACCTCTTGCGAATGCTGCAGCAGCACTGCCGAGCGCGAAAGGTCGTATGGCTCGTCGTCTACGGCGTCTATTAAAACGCTTTCAAAAACCTTTTGGCTGCCCAAAAGCGGCAGCAGGTAACGGTGGCGCAGCTCGTCGGCAATGGCCGCTTTTTGCACCAGCTGCGTTAGCTCCTGCCGGGTGCTTGGCAGCTGCGAAACATCCCACAAGGGGCAGGGCGGGGTAGAATCGTTTTGCGTGGTAATAATGGCATATTGCATGGCCGGGTTGTGGGCCAGCTTGGGGCCAACGCTAAACCCCTTAAAAACACCGGCAAAGGGGGAATAAACCGGAATACCGTTTTGTAAAACAGCCAGTTTTTCAAATTTATGAACCTGGTCGCCGTTTTTTTTGTTCCACTGCACGGCGTGCGTACAAAAATCAACCGGAATTTTTGCGGTTTTAGGTAGGGGAAAGGGTTTGGTGGCAATATCTAAATAATATTCCCGAAAAATCCGAACCCCTTTGTGTGCGGTAATATGCATAACTTTCACCTGCTGTTGTTGATAGGAGGAATTTGCAATGACCATTATCAGCGAAGGTCCACTTTGCTTAAAAATCCACTTAAACCGTTTAGAGCTGCAATATTATTTTAAAAATTACGAGAGTATTAATTATAAGGACCCTTTGGTTAAGCAAACGGTAGAGCGCCTGTTTGCCTTGGCGGCCGAGAATTTTGAGTTTGAGCAAACCGGCGATATTACAACCGAGCTGTACCCAACCGGCTCGGGCGGGTGCGTTTTTCGCTTTACCTGCGAGCCGGCCCCGCGCCCCGGCACGGGCAAACAAACTAAAACCAAGTATTTAAAAGAGCAAAACGCCGCTTACGCGTTTGAATTTAGCAGCAGTGAGGAGCTAATTCGGGCGGTTAAAGCGGTTGCCGACGCGCTAAAGGGCGTGCCAAACCAAAGCAGCCTTTACCGCAGCGGCCAAAAGTATTATTTACTGCTAACCTTGCCCCGCAACTGCAACCGGGTAACCCTAACGCTGCAGGAATTTTGCAGCAAAAGCCTGCCGCAAAGCGTTTTAGCGCCCCTGCTTTTAGAGCATTTTAATTGCTTAATTGCCAACCGTGCCGCCGAGCAATTAAACGCCGTATTTTAATAAACGCTGTATTAAACACTGTATTTTAAACCGTGCCGGGGTTTTGCTTTTGCCGGCCGAATTGCGCTGTTTTTAACGCGGCTACGCAAAAAATTGGGCGCCCAAAAAACGCTTTGGTTTGTTTACGCTTGCCTTAAAGCTTTTGCCGGTTAATTGGTGCTTGTACCTTAGGCGTTTTCTAACGCCTTTAGCTGCTGCACACGCTCGGCCGCGTTTGGCGCGCCAACTAAATAGCTGCCGGCAACTAAAACATTAACCCCGTGCTGTACGGCCAGCGCGGCGGTTTCGCGGTTAATGCCGCCATCAATTTCAATATCAAAATTCAGCCCCAGCTTGCCGGCCTGCTGCCGCAGCGCTGCGGCTTTTTTTAAAGAGCCCGGCATAAAGCTTTGCCCGCCAAAGCCCGGCTCTACCGACATAATTAAAACCATATCGCACAGCGGCAAATACTCAAAAATTGCTTCGGCCGGCGTTTGGGGCTTAATGGTAAGGCAGCTTTTAACGCCAAGGGCGCGAATTTCGCGCAGCGTGTTGGCAACATTCGAGCCAGCCTCGTAATGAAAGCCTAAAATATTGGCTACCTTTGCAAACTGCTCAATGTAGCGGTGGGGGCGGTCAATCATTAAATGTACATCTAAGGGCAGGCGGGTGTGCTTTTTAATAGACTGTATTACCGGCACGCCAAAGGAGATGTTGGGAACAAAAATACCGTCCATTACATCTAAGTGCAGCATGTCTACCCCGGCGTTTTCTAAAACCTTAATTTCGTTGGCAAGGGTTAAATAATCGGCGTTTAAAACCGAGGGCGAAATTTTAAGCATAACAGGCTCCTTTAAAATTTTTAAAAAATTTATATAACGCGGTAGTGCCGCAAAACCTCTACCAGTTCGTCTTTATTTTTTAAGCTGGTGGCGGTTAACATTTTTTTAATGCGGTATTTTACCGCGCTAACCGAAATAAACAGGCTTTCGGCAATGGCGGTAATGGTTTTGTCGTGCATTAGGCCCTGCACAATGTTTTTGTCAATTTCGTCCCACATCCGCAGCAGTTCCTCAATTTGCAGCAGCGTCATAACATCCGGGTCCATGCCGTAGTGCGGCACATTAACCGGCCGTAAAGAATCAAAATTGTAGTTTTCGGTCGGGCAGTTGTTGGTAGAGCCGCGAACCAGCAGCTTACATTCTACCATAATGCTGGCGCAGTTAACATCGGTATTGCGCTGCAAAAACTGGTGCAGCTTTACAGCTTGGCGCCCCAGCTCAAAATAATTGCACTCAATAGTGGTTAGCGAGGGGGTAACCCTGGCCGAAACGGCCGAATTGCCAAAGCCAACCACAAAAAGGTCCTGCGGAACGCGCACGCCCCGCTCCTCCAGCCACTTTATTAAAAACAAAGCGGCCGCGTCGCTGGAGCAAATAACAGCGTTGTAAAGCCCTACATTGTAGTAAAAACATTCGGCGCATTTTTGCAAGTTTGATTCCCGGTAAACATCAACATCGCCCGAGGTTAGGCGCAAATGGCGGTTCAGCTGCAAAAATTCGTGAATTTTAATGTCCTCTGAGTGGGTTTCGTCCTGTGCGCTGAAAAAAGCAATTTTATCGCGCTTGTGGTCGGCTAAATACCGAAAACAACGGTACATAGATTTTTTAATATCAAAACTAACAAAGCCGGCCGAGCTAAGCATTTGCAGGTAGGGGTCCTGCGCGGCGTTTACCAGCAGCGGCTCAATACCGCACTGGCGCAGCTTTTTGCAGCAGCTTTCCAGCCAATGCACCGTGTACCCAACCGCCAGCACAATGGGGCGGGTAAATTCGTCGGTCATTTCAAGCTTTTGGCTATTATAATCTAACACGGTAATGTTTTTTTTCATTGCCTCTTTGGTAATGCCGGCTAAAATGTCGGTAATCCAGTAGCCTTGCAGCCCAATTTGCTCCGAAACAACATATAAGTTCATAAAAAATGCTCCAATAAATTATTTGTTGCTTAAATTTTGCAGCTCGTACGGGGTGGTTTGGTAAACAAAGTAGTTTAACCAATTGGTAAATAAAACCGAGGCGTAAATGTGCCAGCTGGCGCTAATGCCGCAGGCGGGGTTATTGTTTTTAAAGTAATTTTGCGGCAGGGCGGGGTTCAGCCCTTTTTTAAGATCGCGTGAATACTCCTTGGCAATGGTGTCGCGGTCGTATTCGTGGTGCCCCATAATAAAAAACTGGCGGCCGTTTTTATCGCCAACTAAATGCAGCCCAACTTCGTTCGATTCCGACATAATTCTAAGCGCCGGGTGCGCGGCAACCTGTGCGCGGTCCGACTCGGTGTGGCGGGATTGCGGAACATACAAAAACGGGTCCATGCCGTGAAAAAGGCGGGATTTTTCGGTTAAAATATCTACCTTAAAAACGCCGGAAAGCTTTTGCGAAAGCAGCTTTTTTTGAATACCGTAGTGGTAGTACAGCCCGGCCTGCGCACCCCAGCAAATGTGCAGGGTGGAGAATACATGGGTTTTTGACCATTCCATGATTTTACAAAGCTCGTCCCAGTAGCCAACCTGCTCAAACTCCAGCTGCTCTACCGGGGCGCCGGTAATAATCATACCGTCGTACCGGTTGTTGGCAATTTGGTTAAAGGTAGTGTAAAAAGCCAGCAAATGCTCCTGCGAGGTGTTTTTAGAGTGGTGCGATTGCATTTGCATTAAAGTAATTTCAATTTGCAGCGGCGTGTTGGAAAGGCAGCGCAGCAATTGCGTTTCGGTCTCAATTTTATTTGGCATTAAATTTAAAATTAAAATTTTAAGCGGCCGAATATCCTGCGAAAGGGCGCGGGTTTCGGTCATTACAAAAATGTGCTCGCTTTCCAGCACCTTGCGGGCCGGCAGCTCGTTACGAATTTTAATTGGCATAAAAAGGGAACACCCCGTTTAAAAAATACTTGCACTTAGCCATTATACACTTTTTTTTCGGTAAATACTATACTTAAACCGAAAAAAAGGGGTGCTTTTTTGAAAAAAATTTTAAAAACGGCTAAAAATGCGCTGTTTGGGGCCGGCGTTGGCTTAGTAAACGGATTATTTGGGGCCGGCGGCGGGTTAATTTGCGTACCGTTATTAATAAAAAGCGGTATGCCGCGCAAGCAGGCACACGCCAATGCTGTTGCCATTATTTTGGCGGTTAGCACGGTAAGCGCCGGCAGCTACCTGCTGGCCGGGCGGGTGCAGCTTACCGACTGCCTGCTTTACCTGCCGGGCGGCTTAGCCGGGGCCTTTGTTGGCACACAAATTTTAAAAAAAATTAACCCCGACCTAATTCGGCGTATTTTTGCGCTGTTTATGCTTTGGGCGGGGTGGAGGTTATTGTTTCAATGACGGTTTTTTGGGCAATTTTGGCCGGATTTTTTTCGGGCGTGGCGGGGGCTATGGGTTTGGGCGGCGGCAGCGTGCTGCTAATTTATTTAACGGTTTTTGCCGGGGTGCAGCAGCTGCAGGCGCAGGGAATTAATTTGCTGTTTTTTATTCCCATTGCGCTGTTTTCTACCGTTATTTACGCTAAACGCGGCGTTATTAATTGGCGCCGGGTTGGGGTTATGGCCGCTTGCGGCGTTGTTGGCACCCTGCTTGGCAGCTGCATTTTAAATTTTTTAGAGCCAAAGCTGCTGCGCCGCCTGTTTGGCGGGCTTGTTTTGCTTTACGGGCTTGTTAGCTTGTTTGCCCCTAAAAAGAAAGACGATGGCTAACACCCGTCCCGCTTTGCCCCCTAAAAAGCAAAAAGAGCTAACATTTTTTGCCGCTTTGCAGCATACAATTTAGTAGCATAAGGTTTGGGGGTAAGGGAATGAAAGGCGTTGCAATTATTTTAGCCGTGCTTTACGGGCTAATTTTGCTAATTTTAGCGGCCTGCACCAAAAAAGCCGGCAAAACGCTGCTGTTTAGCTGCGGTTCCGGCCTGGCGGCGCTGTTTATCATTCACTTTACCGCACAGTACAGCGGGGTGGCGCTGCCGCTAAATTGGTACACCTTAGGGGGCAGCGCCGCTTTGGGAGTGCCGGGGGTTATTACGCTGTTGCTGTTGCAGGTTATTATTACTTAATTAAAAGGCCGGCAAACGGTAAATAAAAGCGGCTATAAGGGGTTTAGGCATTTAAAGCAAATATTTATATTTAACCCGCAGATTGCTGCCCTTTAACCGCCCAAAGCCCTAATTTAAAAAGCCTTGGCAGTGTTTGCCCGCAAAAGCAATTAAAATTTAAAAGCAAAGCAGCAAAAACCGGCTGTGTGGCAACTGCCACCGGCCGGTTTTAAGGTTTTAAAAAAGAATGTTTTAAGGTTAAAAAGAATGTTGTGGCCAGCCTTACCAAAAAGCAGGGCGCTTAAAGGGTGCCTTTGCTTAGCTTAGCTTGTTTATTCAAATAAATCCTTTAGCTTATCAAAAAATCCTTTGCGCTTTTTGTAGTTGGCGTCGCTCATGGTTTGCTCAAAGGCCCGAATCATTTCTTTTTGCTTGGCGTTCAGGTTTTTAGGCACCTCCAGCACAATTTTAACATACTGGTCGCCGCGGCCGCTGTAATTCAAGCGCTGAATACCCTTGCCGCGCAGCTTTACGCTTTCGCCGGGTTGGGTGCCCTCACGCAGGGTAAAGGTTACCTTACCGTCTAAGGTTGGCACGGTAATTTCGGCCCCCAACGCCGCTTGCGCAAAGGTAACGGGAACCTCGCAGTAAACATCAAAGCCCTCCCGCTCAAACACCGGGTGCGGCCGAACCGAAACATTAATGCGCAAATCGCCCGCGGGGCCGCCGTTTACGCCGGCGTTGCCGCCGCCGCGAACATTCATAATCTGCCCGTCGTCAATACCGGCGGGAATATCAATTGTTTGCTCGGTGGTGCGACGAATACGGCCTTTGCCGTCGCAGCTGCGGCAGGGGTTTAAAATTATTTTGCCGGTGCCGTTACATTTTTCGCAGGGCTTTTGCGTTTGCATTGCCCCAAACGGGGTGCGCTGGGTTACCGTAACCCGGCCTGTGCCGTGGCAAGCGGCGCAGGTTTGCGGGCTGGAGCCTTTTGCCGCGCCGGTGCCGCCGCAATCGCTACACTGCTCAATGCGGGTAACCTTAATTTTTTTGGTGCAGCCTTTTGCGGCTTCTTCAAAGGATATGTTAACATTGGTTTGGGTGTCGCTGCCGCGGCGCGGGCCGTTTGCGTTGGCCGAGCGGCCGCCGCCAAATCCACCGCCAAAAATGGAGCCAAAAATATCGCCCAAATCGCCAAAATCCCCAAAACCGCTAAACCCGCCGCCGTAAGCGCCGCCACCACCGGCACCAAAATTTGGGTCAACGCCGGCGTGGCCAAACTGATCGTACCGGGCGCGTTTTTCTTTATCCGAAAGCACCTCGTAGGCCTCGTTAATCTCTTTAAAGCGGGCCTCGGCGGCTTTGTCGCCCGGGTGCAGGTCGGGGTGGCACTCTTTTGCGGCTTTACGGTAGGCTTTTTTTAAGGCGTCCCCACTGGCAGATTTTTCTACCCCTAAAACCTCATAATAATCTTTTTTTTCACTCAAAGGGTACAGCTCCTTTGTACAATTGCTAATTTAAGTAAGGCCCGGCAAAGCCGGGCAAAATACTGTACCCGGTAGGGGCAAAAACCGCCTATCGGGTGCAGCTTGCTATTTGCAAAAGGTTTTATTTATTGTTGTCGTCGGCGTCTTTAAAATCGGCCTCGTAAACATTAGGGTCGGCGTTTGCGCCGGCGTCGGCACCCGGGGCAGCGTTTGCGCCGCCTTGTGCGGCCTGTGCGTCGGCAGCGGCCTTGTAAAGCTTTTCGCTAATGGCGTAAAACTTTTTCTGCAGCTCCTCCTGCTTGGCTTTAATGGCCTCTAAATCGGTGCCCTTTAAGGCTTCGCGCAGGGCGGCAACCGCGTTGTTAATTTCGGTTTTTTCGGCTTCGCTTACCTTGTCGCCAAGCTCGCCCAAGGTTTTTTCGGTTTGGTAAATCATTTGGTCGGCACCGTTGCGAACATCAATTTCCTCGCGGCGCTTTTTGTCCTCGGCGGCGTATTGCTCGGCGTCCTTTACCGCTTTATCAATATCGTCCTTAGACATATTGGTGCTGGAGGTAATGGTAATTTTTTGCTCCTTGCCGGTGCCAAGGTCTTTGGCCGAAACATTTACAATGCCGTTGGCGTCAATATCAAAGGTAACCTCAATTTGCGGGATGCCGCGCGGGGCAGGGGCAATACCGTCTAAGTGGAATACGCCTAAGGTCTTATTGTCCTTTGCAAATTCGCGCTCGCCCTGCAGTACATGCACCTCAACCGAGGTTTGTCCGTCGGCCGCAGTAGAGAAAATTTGGCTCTTTTTAGTAGGAATGGTGGTGTTGCGGTCAATTACCTTGGTAGAAACACCGCCCATGGTTTCAATGCCCAACGAAAGCGGGGTAACATCCAGCAGCAGCAGACCTTTTACATCGCCGCCTAAAACGCCGCCCTGAATAGCCGCGCCAATTGCAACGCACTCATCGGGGTTAATGCCCTTAAACGGCTCGCTGCCAATAAAGTTTTTAACGGCCTCCTGCACGGCGGGAATACGGCTGGAACCGCCAACCATTAGCACCTTGTGAATTTCGCTTTTATCTAACCCGGAATCGGCCAGAGCCTGGCGAACCGGGCCCATGGTGGCTTCTACCAAATCGCCGGTCAACTCATTAAACTTGGCGCGGGTTAAGGTGGTTTCAAAGTGCTTAGGGCCGGTGGCGTCGGCCGTAATAAACGGCAGGTTAATTTCGGCGGTGGTCATGCCCGAAAGGTCAATTTTAGCTTTTTCGGCGGCCTCTTTAATACGCTGCATGGCCATTTTATCGCCCGAAAGGTCAATGCCTTGCTCGGCCTTAAAGGTAGAAATAATATAGTCCATAATGCGTTTATCAAAGTCGTCGCCGCCCAAACGGTTGTTACCGGCGGTGGCTAAAACCTCTTGCACGCCGTCGCCCATTTCAATAATCGAAACATCAAAGGTGCCGCCGCCAAGGTCGTAAACCATAACCTTTTGGTCCTGCTCTTTATCTACACTGTAAGCCAGCGCGGCTGCGGTAGGCTCGTTAATAATACGCTTAACATCTAACCCCGCAATTTTGCCGGCGTCCTTAGTGGCCTGGCGCTGTGCGTCGGTAAAATAGGCCGGAACGGTAATAACCGCCTCGGTAACCGGGGTGCCAAGGTAGCTTTCGGCGTCGGCCTTTAGTTTAGAAAGAATAATGGCCGAAATTTCCTGCGGGGTGTAATTTTTGCCGTCAATCGGAACGGTGTAGGAGGTGCCCATTTCGCGCTTAATAGAGCTAATGGTGCGCTCCGGGTTGGTAATGGCCTGCCGTTTGGCAACCTGGCCTACCATGCGTTCGCCGGTTTTAGAAAATGCAACAACCGAAGGGGTTGTGCGGTTGCCCTCGGCGTTTGCAATAACAACCGGCTCGCCGCCCTCCATAACCGCTACGCAAGAGTTTGTTGTACCTAAGTCAATACCAATAATTTTTCCCATAATCAATTCCTCCAATAGAATTATTTACAAAATAATTTAATTTATTGCTGCAAAAGCAGCGTAACGCTTACCGCAATAGCGGCAGCGGTTAAAGGCTTTAATTTGCCACTTGAACCATGGCGGGGCGAATAACCGTGTCGCCCAATTTGTAACCCTGCTGCAAAACCGCAACAATTTCGTTCTCGGTTTTTTCGGGGTCTTCTAAATGCATTACCGCTTCGTGAACCGAAGGGTCAAAGGTGTCGCCAACCTGAGCCAGCTCCTCTAAGCCAAAATCGTTTACAACGCCGCAAAGCTGCTTTACAATCATTTCAATGCCCTTGGCGTAATCGGGGTTGGTCGGGTCTTGCCCTAAGGCGCGGTTGGCGTTATCTACCACCGGCAGTAATTTTTTAATCAGCGTTGCTTTGGCGTACTCGGCGGTTTTAAGCTTTTCGCGCTCGGTGCGCTTTTTAAAGTTGTCAAACTCGGCGGCCGTGCGCATAAAAAGGTCTTTTTGCTTTTCAAGCTCGGCCTTTAAGTGGCTTTCGCCGGTCTTGCTTTTTTTGGCCTTTTTGGGCTTTTCGGCCTGTTCGGCTGCTGCGGGCTCGGTGTTATTTAAATCTTTTTTATTTTCTTCACTCATAGTTTTACCTGCCAATCGTTTTTAATCTTCAAGGTCTAACCCCGCTTGCTCAATGGCCTTGCCTAACTGGCGGGCAAAATAAGCAACGCTTGGAATTAAATCTTCGTAGGCCATGCGGGTTGGGCCCATAACGCCAATTTTACCGGCCCGATTTTCGCCCCCGCCAAACTTTGCAACCACAAAGCTGGAGGGCTTTAAAATATCAACGCCGCTTTCGTCGCCAAAAACAACGCCAACCGGGTCCTCAATGCCCGAGAGCAGGGAATACACCGCGTCTTTTTGGCGAATGTAATCTACCATGCGGCGGGCGTCCTCCTCGGTGCGGCAAAAGGAGTACATATTTGCTTCGCCCTTTAGCTCTAACTGGTAATGGCACAAGGCCTCTACCATGTTAAAAATTGCCGAGAGCAGAGGCATAAGCGCTAAGCCAAACAGCCCGGCACTGGCCGCTACCGATTGCAAATAGGCGCCTGTAAAGCTTTCTAACGGCCGGCCAACCAATTTTTGCTCGGCCAGGCTTTCAAAAGTTTCCAACAGGCGGGGGTTAATTTCCTCCCCCAAACGGCAAAGGCGGCTGTTGGCAATAGAATCGGTTGTAATAAGCACCACCAAGGCGGTGCGCCGCCCAACCGGCAAAAGCTCAACCCGTTTTACCGCGGCGCCCTTTTCGGGCAAGGTTAGCGAAACGGCCGGAAACCCGGTTAAATCGGAAAGCGCCTGCCCGGCGTTAGCGGTAATGTTTTCGGGGCTTTCGGCAATTTTGTGAATTACACGGTCAATAGACTGCTGCATTTGCGGGGAAAGGGTGTTGGAGCCTAACAGCTCTTTAATGTAAAACCGGTAACCGGCTGCGGTTGGCACCCGGCCGGCCGAGGTGTGCGGCTGCTGCAGGTAACCCATTTCGCAAAGGTCGCTCATCTCGTTGCGCACGGTGGCGGAAGAAAGGTTTAAACCCGCGGCGTTACAAAGCATTTTAGAGCCTACCGGCTCGCCCGTAGCAATATGAAGCTTTACAATTTCGCATAAAATTTTCTTTTTACGATCAGTGAACTCCATTGAAACCGCCTTCCTAAAAATTGTGCTTAGCACCTTTAGCACTCTTTTACCTTGAGTGCTAACATGATATAATTTACCACCTTTTGCGCCGTTTGTCAATAGGATAATTGTTAAAAAATTATGAAATATTTTGACTTTCACTGACCTTTGGCGAATGTTCGCCTTAAAAACACGCTAAGGGGCGCGGAAATAACAAAAAAGCAAGCCGTTACGGCCTGCTTTTGGGGGAATGATTTTAAAAGTTTGTTTTTATTAATATGTTTAATAGCTATTAGTAGCATTTTCCTTACAAAGGGTTGTGCGTACTTTGTTTGGCACAAAGGTTATTCCTGCTGCTTTCTAAAATCGCGCGTGGTTTTGCCGGTGGCCTTTTTAAAATATTTTAAAAAGTGCGAAATATCTTTAAATCCAACAGCTTCGGCAATTTCGGCCGCTTTAATATCGCTGGCCTGCAGCAGCTCAATTGCGGCGTTAATACGGCAGTTAATTAGGTAATGGTGCACCGACATACCGGTTTGCTGCACCACAATGCGGTTTAGGTGGTTGGGGTGGTAGCCAAACAGCTCGCCCAGGCTTTGGTTGGTAATATCGTCACGGTAGTGGCGGTTAATGTGTTGAATAACCTTGTCGGCCAACAGCTCGCTTTTGGTTACGCTGCTGCTGTAAACGGCCGAGCGGGCAATTAACGCCAAATTGCTTTTTAGCAGACCCGAAACTCGGCTTTGGTAAAACGGCTTTTTGGCAATATACTCCGATGCTAAGTGGTACAGCGGGCTGCGCAGCGACTGCAGCCCGTTTGCGTAAATGGGGCTGTTTAACGCGGCGTGATCCTGAAAGGCAATTTTTTCTACAATTTGGTTTGCATCAAAATTACGCCACTTAGCCGGGGGAATGGGCTCGGCTAAATCGGCGTAGTTTTGGGTGTAATCAAAGTTAACGCCAATCAGGTCTACATGGTCGCTGCCGCTCGCTAAATGCAGGCTGTATTCCAGCCCCGGCGCCCAAAGAGCCACGCTGCCAATTTTCATAGCGTAGGGGGTGCCGTTTACAAGAATAGTGCCCTCGCCGCCGTTGCAATAAAACAGGCGGTAATCGTACGAGGCAATTTCCTCATACTGCCGGTTGGAGGTTATGGTTAAAAACTGCCCGTAACGCACAAAGGGGTCAATTTTCCCAAATTGTAGTGGATGAGCCATGACATTCCCCAACCTTTCTGTTTGTAATCTTTTGTTCATTATAGCTTTTCTTACATTAAAAATCAACCAAAACGGCTAAAATGTTTGTTTTTGCCTATAAAATGTTTAAAAAAGACAGTTAAATATTTATTTTTAACATTTCATTTTGCCGCCGTACCATGTATAATAGAAAAAAACAATGCACAGGGGGAATGAGAGTGCAAAATTTAAAAAGTGTTAGCTTAGAGCTAAGCTTAAAACCGTTTAAAAAATTAGATCCGGAATATATTGAAAGCGTTTGCCGCAAGGTGTTTTACCAGTGGCAGGGGCTAACCGCCCAGGCTAAGGTTGTTAAGGTTTTAATGTGGACCTCGGACGGCAGCGAGCTGTTGGATTACAACGGCGACCTTTCGGCTGTTTTTGAGTGGGACCGTTTTATTGGCGGCGCCAACAACCGCCAGAATTGGGATAAGGTAAACGACCCCGAGGGCGTTGGCCTGCACACCCGGCATTACGATTACATAAGCAACCCGCCGGTAATGCATTACAGCGACCTAAAAAACATTATTGCAGCCTTAAAGCGGGTAGGTAAGGAAATTACCGGCTGCAACATTTTAGTGGGGGAAACCTTTGATCCCGGCCCGGAATTTGCCCTTTCTGATTTTAAATACAACCGCCACAACGAAATTTGCGAGGGCGGCTCTATGGGCAAAAAAAGCATGGTTTGCTGCTACAACACCCTGCACGCAGATGATCGCGCCTATGCGGCGTACCCCAAGGGTATTCCGGAGGGCACCCTGTTTGGGGAATTTTTTGCCAAGCAGGCCCAGTGCTTTTTAACCGATATTGGGTTTGATTATTTGTGGCTTTCCAACGGGTTTGGTTTTGGTACCGAAACCTGGAAGGTTACCGGCGCGCTGTACGACGGCGAGCGTTTTTACCCCGAAAAGCTAAAGGATTTCGAGCGCAAGATTATTGAATTTTGGCAGGTTTTTCGTAAATACTGCAGCTTCCCGTTAGAAACACGGGGCACCAACCTTACCGTTGGCATAGATTTTTCTACCGACGCGGTAAACCACAAAATGATATACGAGGGCAACTTTAACCTGCTGCCGCCGCCAAACTCGCCCTGGGCCGCTTTAGACGGCAACTTTGGCTTAGAGCTGGCCGGCTACCTTTCCCGCGCGGCAGAGCTGCCGGGGGAGGATTACCTGTTCCGTTTTTATATTCACGACCCCTGGTGGCTGAACAGCCCGTGGATTGACCGGTACGAGGGCCAACCGCACGACATTTACCTGCCCATGAGCTGCGCCCGCATTAACCAAAACGGGCAAACGGTTGTGGCAAACCACCTAAACCTTTTAAGTATAGATAATTCTTACGGCGATATGCCCGATCGCGTTCCGCGGGAGGTTACCCCTTACTTGGTTTCGGCTTACGAAAACGCGCCGGACGCCCCTTCGCCCTTTGTTTGGGTGTACCCGTTTAATGAATACAGCACCATGGCCGGCGGGCGGCTGGAAAAATCTTTTTTTGAGGATTGGTTTTTTATTGCCGCCATGAACCGCGGTTTGCCGGTTTCTACCGTTATTTCAACCGGTAATTTTGCAAGGCTGCGCCAAGCTAACGCAAGCTTTTTGCAAAACAGCGTGCTGGTAACACCGGTGCCCGAGCGGGGCAGCAAGGTGGCGGGCGCCCTTTGCAGCTTTGTGCAAAGCGGCGGTAAGGTGTTGTTTTACGGCAGCACCCAAAACGGCGACCCGGCCATTTTAAACCTGCTGCAACTAAAGCAGGAGCAGCCGCTAACCGGCAGCTTTGCCTTAAAGCTGCTGCCGCAGGTTTGCACCGGGCTAAAAAACGGCGCTTACAGCGAAAATTTAAAATACGGCGGCCCGTTAACCGACGACGGCCTGTTAGAGGTACCAGCCAAAAATGCCGCAGGTTTAACCGTTGTGGCTAAAGCGGAGCAAAACGGCGCCGAGCGGGCTATTGCCGTTACGGTTGCCTTGCCAAGCTGGCAGGGCGGCAGCGCCGCCTGGTGCCGCGGGGCCGATTGCTCCCGCGCCGGGGCGGATAATGACGATTCGGTTATGGCCGATTCTACCGTTAAGGCCGGCCGTTTTCCGGTAGAAATTTTACCGCGCGAGCTTTGCAAGGCCTTTGGCTACGGCGTTGGCGTTTTAAAACGCTCGGCCGCGTGTAAGGAGCCGGTAGTGCTTATGCACCGGCACCAAAATTCGCTTTGGTTTTCGGGCTACTGCCCCGATACCACCGTTGAGCTAACCTTAAAAACCCCGCTGGGCGCCCCGCTGCTGCTGGCGAACGAAACCTATTTAGACGCAAACGGCGCAGCACATTACCACCTGCCGCGTGCCTGGCGGCACGAGTGCCGCGTTTTTGTTGAAAAACAGGCCGAGGGCTTTGGCAGCCTGCACTGCATTGAGGCAATCTCAACTAAAATTGATGTTCGCCGCCGCTTGCAGGTTAACGGCCTAAAAAACGCCACCCTTTACTTTTTGCCCGAAAACGGTTGCCCCGAAAATTCAAGCTTTTTGCTGAACTCCTATTACCCGCACTGCGTTGGGCAGGAGTGCCGGCACAGCGTTGTAGATACCTGCTACGGCAAAGCGCTGAAGTTAGAGGATGTTACGGGAACAGTGCTGTTTATGGATATGATTCACAACTAATTTAATTGAACATTTAACTGGAGGACTGAAAATGATTGAAAGAAAAAACAAACGGAGCGCGCGAATTGGTATTTTTGCGGTGGCGCACGGTGTTTACTGGGCGCAGTTTCCCGGTTTGGAGGACCGCATTTTAGGCTTTCACGCCGACGCCCAAAAGCTGATTGCCGCAAACGATGTTGAATTAATTGATTACGGCATGGTAGACAGCAGCGAAAAGGCTTACAAGGTTTTGCAAAAAATGCAGGGTGACGCGTTAGATGTTATTTTTTGCAACATGGTTACCTACGCTACCTCCTCGGTTTACGCGCCAATTATTCGGGATTTAAATGTACCTATGGTGCTGCTGGCGCTGCAGCCGCTGGATGCGTTAGATTGCTCGAAAGCCAACACCTTTATGCAGCTGGAAAATGACGCGATTTGCGCCGTTCCTGAATTTGTTTGCGTTGCCAACCGGTTAGACCGCAAAATTCGCGATGTTATTATTGGCGTGTTGTACGACGACGAAAAGGTGCAGGCCGAAATTGCCGAGTGGTGTGATATTGCCAAGGTGCTGCACGATTTAAAGGGCGCCCGCATGGGCTTAATGGGCCATGTTATGGAGGCGATGTACGATATGCACGCCGACCCCACTGCCATTTCGGCCGCCTTTGGGGTACATGTGCCGCTGCTTGAAATTGAGGACGCTGTTGAGGCGTATAACGAGGTTACAGACGCCGAAATTGCCGCCAAAAAAGAGATTATTGTGCGGGAATTTGATATGCCGGAGCCCAAAAGCGACCCGGTTACCGTGAAGCTGACCGAAAAGGACCTGCACGAGGCCGCTAAAACCGCCGCCGCATTAGACCATTTAATTGAAAAATTTCACCTAACCGGCTTGGCCTACTATTACGAGGGGCAGCCCGGCAGTATTCAGCGCCATGTTGCCAGCTCATTTATTGTAGGGAATTCTATTTTAAACGCACAGGGCTTTCCCATGTGCGGGGAGTACGATATTAAAACCTGCATTGCCATGCTTATTATGGACCGCTTAGACATTGGCGGCAGCTTTGCCGAGTTCCACCCGTTTGGCTTTAAGGAGGACTACATTTTTGTAGGCCACGACGGCCCCCACCACATGCGCATTGCCGAGGGCAAGCCGGTGGTTCGCAGCCTGTTAAAGTACCACGGTAAACCCGGCTGCGGTGCCTCGGTTGAATTTAAATTAAAAGAGGGCCCTATTACCATGCTGGGCATTACGCAGGGCAAAAACGGGCAATTTAAGTTTATTATTGGCGAGGGCGAATCTAAAAAAGGCCCCATTCCGCCAACCGGAAACACCAATACCCGCGGCTATTTTGAGCCCAACACCCGTGCCTTTATTAAAAAATGGGTTATGGAGGGCCCCACCCACCACTATGCGTTGGGCATTGGCCACCACGCGGCAACCCTGAAAAAAATTGCCGATATTTTAGGCATTGAGGCCGAAATTGTAAAAGGCGAATAAGCTTTTTGCGGTGCCGCTTTTAACGCGCTGCCGCAGCTGTGCTTTAAAGCCGTAGTGTTGCTTAATTTTAAAACCGCCGAATTGCAGCTTTTGCAGCCCGGCGGTTTTAAAGCTTTTAAGGCCGTAGCCGGTTTAAAAGTAGGCCAAACAAAGAACCACCTGCTTTTAGCGGGTGGTTCTTTGCGTTAAAAAATGCGGTGCCCGTAAAAATAAAGGCCGCCTTGCTCTAAGCTTACCGGCTCGCTGGTTGGGGCGCCCTTGTTTTGCAAAATTTTGTTTTCGCAGTAGCCAAAGCCAAACAGCACCGCCAAAGTGCAGCTAAGCAGCAGGGCCGTAACCGTAAAGGCCCTGCCAAACCAGTAAAGCTTTGTTTTGCGGGTGGTTTTGTTTTTGTGTTTCGTTTGTTTCATCTAATCTAACATTTGGCTTAGCAGCTCAGGCTCTAAATCTGGCTGCAGGGCGGTATTTAGGCAATTGGCTAAGAATTTAGAGGCACGGGCAATAATTAAATCAATCTCCCTTGGGGTAACAATCATTTTTCTGCCTTCCGGCTCAGCTACATCGTCCTTACCAATTAGGTCGTATATTAGGGTCGAAGCGTCTACCACCGTTGGCACCCCAACCGCAATAACAGGTACGCCCAGGGTTTTGCGGCTAAGCTCGTTGCGGGCGTTGCCAACCCCGGCACCCGGCTCAATGCCCGAATCGGCAATTTGCACCGTGCAGCCCAACCGCTCAATCCGGCGGGAGGCTAAAGCGTCTACCGCAATTACGGCGGTGGGTTTAATTTTTTGGGCAACGCTTTTAATAATCTCGGCGGTTTCAATGCCGGTTTGCCCTAAAACGCCGGGGGCCAATACCGCCACCGAGCGCGCCTTGCTTAACCCGGCGGCCTCGGCCAGCTCTTTGCCAATGTGCCGGGTGGCAAAAATGTTGGCGGCGGTTTTGGGGCCTAAGGCGTCCGGCGTAATTTTAGTGTTGCCAAGCCCGGCAACCAAAACGGTGCCCCCAAACGGCAAAAAGGCTTTTAGCTCGCCGGCTACCGCTTGCACCTGCTCCAAGGTTGGAACATCCCGCGAGAAGGGGGGAGTTTGCACCGTAATGTAGGTGCCAACCGGTTTACCTAACGCCGCGGCGCCCTCGGCGGTTTTTACAACAATTTTATCTACAATAACGCCGTTTTTCTTTGTTACGGTACTTTCAACGCCGCGCGGTTTTTCGGCGCAAAGCTCCTGCTGTTCAACGGCTAAGTCGGTTCTAATTTGCATTTATTGCACCCCTTGTCGGCATTTTGGCCGGTAGGGGGCAAATTGCCTACCGCCAAAGCCGGTTTATATAATTAATACTTCATAATTAATATTTATTATTGGCCGTTAAAAGCAAAAAATACCCGGCCGCCGTAAAACGGCAGCCGGGCTCCCCAAAAAAGTAAATCTATTTAAAATTAAAGTTATTTGTGAACAACGCCAATACCGTAAAAATAAATGGGCGACCAGTAGCCGTAAATTTTAATTTCGGCTTTAACCGCACCGGCCGGGGCCGTAACGGTAGAAAAACGGTAGGCTTTCATTGCGTCGGGTATGGTGCCGTAGGTCGGCTTTTTTTGTGCTAAAATATTGCCGTCTTTATCGTAAAAAACAATTAGTAAGGGCGAAATATCTTTTAAAGCCGGCGTGGTAGGAACGGTAAATTTCGGTGCGCCGGGCCGGAAGTAAAAGTCTACACTGCTGTTGGCGCTAACGGTTGGTAAATTTACCTCTAAGTACAGCGGGTTGGTTTCCAGCTCTTTATCCTCTTTTTTGCCGGTGGTAGAAATGTAGTGGTTGTAGGTTTGCAGCGAGGGGGCAACCGCCGAAAGAACCGTGCTGTTTGTTTTTGGCGTGTTGTAATTGTAGCCGTTTTTGCGTAAATTGTTTAAATCGGCGCTGTCGCCAATAAATTTGTATTGGGTCTTGCCGTCAATTATATCGGTTACGCTGTAAAACTCGGTGTTTAAATAGCGGGTGCTGCCGTAATAGGTTTTGGCTTGAACCGCCGGGGCAGTAGTGCTAATGCTTTTTAAGTTCTTTTCGGTTTTGGTAAGCAGCGCCATAATGCAGCCGGCCAAATTGCCGCAGCCGGCCGCGTTCATGTAGGTGTTCGTGTCGGAAAATACACCCCAGTTTAACAAAGGCTTATCACCGGTTTGGGCTACTTGAATGGTGGTGTTAATAACCTCCCATATAGCGGTTTCAAAATCAACAACCGGCACACCGTAGTAGGCGCAAATCTTTTTTTGCAAATTGGCGCTGGTGTTAATGGCGCCGGCCGAAGTAATGCTCATGGTGTAGGCGTTATTTTCGGCGCCGGTAAGCAGCAGGTTTACCACTGCGGCGTTGCTGCCTTTCAGCAGCTTCATTAAAATGGCGTCAAACGCAATAGAGTTGGTAATGGTGCTGTTTTCAAACGCATCCTGAACCGAAAAATCTAAAAAGATAATATCGGGGTTATAATCTAAAACCTTTTGCTTTAAAAGGGTGGTGGCGTTTACCGAGGTAAGGCCCGAATACCCCGAATAAACCATTTTAATGTTGGCCTTGGGGTAGGCCGCGCAAAGCTTTTGGTAGGTAAGCGCGGGGTAAGAATCGGTGGGGGAAGAATAGGTGTCGTTCGCGGTATTTTCACCGCCAAAAAACACAACCGTTACATTCTGGCCCTTTTGCAGCTTGCGAATAGCGTTTGCTAAGCGCACCGAATTGCCACCGCTGCTTGCAACCGATTTTTCAAACAAAGCCTGATAACTGCCACCTTTTACCGATTCAGCCCGTTGCTGCATAGGGGTAAGCTTTACGCCCGGTTCTTCGGTAATGGGCTCCTCCGGCTCGGTGGGGTATACTTCGCTGGCTTCGTCGCTCGGGTCTACAATTGGCTCCTGATCCTCACTTTCAAGGTCTGCCGGCTCCGAAACTGTCGAGGCGTCTGCCGCAGCAGAGGAGCTGCTTTTTTTGCCGTTGTTGGTTTTTGCCGTGTTTTTACCGCAGGCAGTAAGTGCCAGCAGCATTGAAAGTGCTAGTACAATTGCTAATAATTTTTTCATAATGTTCTCCCTACTTTTTAATTATTTTTGGCTAACAGCTTCTCCCAAAGCCGGCACTGCCGAAAAAAGGCAGTAACAGCGCAAAAATTACTATATACATTATATACTACCGAATAAAAACATAAAAGTCTAAATTTTTTAGGATTTTGCACTAAAAATTTAAACCGTTTGTTTGTGGTTGCCGCAAGGTTTTGTTTTGCCGTTTTTTAGCATTAACACCCTGCCGGGCTTTAGGTAGCCAAAAGCAAATAGCTGCAGCAAGTAGCAAAAACAAATTACCGCCGCGTTCACCGCGGTGTAGGCCAAATTGTTTTTTAAAAGCGGCGCGCAAACCAAGTGGGCGGTAAGGCCCGAAACGGCCGCAAAAATAAAGGGGACTACCGCTAAACGCAGGCTGCTAAAATGGGCGTTTGTTACTTTTTTAATACGCGCAAGGGCCAGTACGGTTGTAAAAATATTGCTAAAAAACATAACCCCTAAAAAGCCTAACATACCGGCCTGCGGCACGGCAAACAGCACTAAAATAATGCGCAGGGCCGAATCTATAACGCAATTGCGCAGCAGTGTTTTTTGCTGGTCTAAGCCCTTTAAAATGCCGTCGGTTATTAAATCTAAATACATAAACGGAATTAACGGGGCCAAGGCGCGCAGCAGCCAGCCAACCTCGCCGCTTTGGTAAATAAGCAGCCCCAGCTGCCCGCTGCAGCAAAAAAACACCGCCACCACCGGCAGGCAGGAAAGCATTGTAACCCCAAAAACCTTGTGGACGGCACGCTGTACGGCCGGGGTGTTGCCTTTGGCGGCCGCCTCGGTAATTTCGGGCACCAGCAGGGTAGAAACCGCCGAGAGCAACGAGGCCGGAAACAACAGCAGCGGCAGCGCCATGCCTTTAACCGCACCAAACTGCGAAAGGGCGTTTTGTTTGTTGCCGGTGTAGGCGGCAAGGCACAAGGGGGTTACAACATTTTCTACCGTTCGCAGTGCCGTATGCAGGTAGCGGCCGGCCGAAATGGGAAAAGATATTCTAAAAATTTCTAATACTGCGGCGCGTTTTTTTAAAACGGGAGCCTGCTGCACCAGCCTTCGCTTATCTTTTTGGTAGCAAATTGCAATAAAAAGGGTAAAAACAGCCTCGGCCGCACAGTCGCCTAACATAACAACGGCCGCCAACTGCCCTAACTCGGCGCCCGAAAACCGTGCCATTAAAGCAATTGTAACCGCAATGCGAACCAGCTGCTCTAAAATTTGGCCAAGGCTGCCCGGCAAGCTGCGGCGCCGCGCTGTAAAATAGCCCCGCACGCAGGCTGAAACCCCTAAAAACGGCAGGCTAAGGGGCAAAATGCGAATGGCCGGTTCGGCTTGCGGCTGCGCCAGCAGGCTTTTGGCAATAAAGCCCCCAAACAGCCGCAGCAGCGCCGCGGTTACCCCTGCACACAAAAGCGAGAGCAGCACCGCCGCCCTTACCGCCCGAAAGCCGCCGCGCGGGTCGCCTACGGCAAGGCGCTCGGTTACTACACGGGTTACAGCGGTGCAAATGCCGGTAGAGGCAAAGGTAGAGGCCAAAATGTAAACCGAAAAAACAATTTGGTACAGGCCAATGCCCTCGGCCCCAATTTTGCCGGTTAACCAAATGCGAAAAACAATGCCAATAGAGCGCAGCAGCAGGGCTGTTACCGTTAAGATCAGCGTGTTTTTAATAAATAAAACCTTTTTCATTCTTTCACCCCGTTATAACTAAGGTATGGCCGGTTTTGGGGTTTTAGAATTTTTACATAAAATTTAAGGCGGGCGCATAGTTTTAAATTACAGCGTTGGCAAACCAAGTGTGTTTGCAAAAATTTCTAATTTATTTATTTACAAAGCCTTGCAATTGGGGCGCAAAAATTGTAAAATAGTATTATTAATTGCGTTTTAAACCGGGGTGATTTATTGAACTTTGCAAAAATTTGCCGAATTTTGGCCGTGGCGGTTTTGTGCCTTGTCCTTAGCCTTGGCGCCTGCGGGTGCCAAAGCGGCAGCAAAGCCGCAGCTTCTACCGGTTTAGCCGCAAGCACCCAAAGCGCCGCCAGCCTTGCCTCAACGGCCGAGCTCGAGCAATCGGCGCTGTTAAGCTCGGCTGTTTCCAGCACCCCGGCGCAAAGCAGCTCTCTTAGCGCGGTAAGCCGCGCGGGCTCTGCCCCGGCAAGCAGCAGGGCTTCTTCTAAAAACACTTCCTCTAAAGCCGTTAGCTCTAATTTGCCGGTGCAAAGCAGCAGCTATTTAAAGGGCGTTTGGCTTTCGTGCTACGATATTGCCGGTTTAGGCGTTAAGGGCTTAAACGCCGCGGCGTTTAAGCAAAAGGCCGCCGCGGTTATGAAAACCGTTCGCAGCGCCGGCTATAACGCTGTTTTTTGCCATGTTCGCGCATTTGGCGACGCTTATTACCCCTCTAAGTACTTTCCGTTTACCGCGGCGTTTACCGGCGTGGCCGGGCAATCTCCGGGGTACAACCCCTTAGCCATTTTGCTGCAGGCGGCCAAAGCAAACGGCCTTGCCTTTCACGCTTGGATTAACCCCTACCGGGTGCGGCTAAACAAAAACTCGCCGCCGCTGAGCGAAAACGACCCGGCAAAAAAGTGGTTAACCGACGGCAGCGAAAACGCCTGCTACGCCGGCAACGGCATTTACTACAACCCCGGCAGCGCGGCGGTTCGGCAGCTGGTTTTAAACGGGGTGGAGGAAATTTTAAAAAACTACAAGGTAGACGGTATTCATTTTGACGATTATTTTTACCCTACCACCGGCGCTGAATTTGACCAAAAAACCTACGCCGCCAGCGGCAAAAAAACAACGCTTGAAAACTGGCGCCGCAACAATGTTAATATTTTAATTAGCAGTACCTGGCGCCTTTGCAAAAAATACGGGGTAAAATTCGGCGTTAGCCCCTCGGGCCATTTGCCAAACGGATATAACGATAAAAACTACACCCAACAGTATGCCGATTTAAAACTGTGGCTTACCGCCGCAGGATATGTAGATTACTTAGCCCCGCAGCTGTACTGGGGTTACAGTAACCCCACCAAGGCTGTGCAATACGCCGAATTATTAAAAGGCTGGTGCAGCTTAAAGCGGGCGCCCGGTGTTCAGCTTTACATTGGCCTTGCGGGGTACAAAATTGGCAGCACAAATGCTGCCGATAAAGCCGATTATTGTTCCGGCAATTTGCTGGCACGCCAAACAAAGGACGCCGCAGCAGCAGGGTGCAACGGGGTTATTAATTTTTCGTACGGCGACTTAGTGAAAACCGACGCTGCACACCAAAGCGAAAACAAAGCGCTGAAATTGGCGCTGGAACAACTAAAATAAGCAGGATTTTTTGAGGTGGAACCGTTGAGGGAAGAACAAAATAATTATAATAATGAGCAAGAGCAGACCCAGCAGTTTATTGACGATTTTATAAACGGGTTAGACGAGAAGGAGAAGGCCTTAAAAAAACGCCGCCGCAGGCCAAAGCGTTTTCCGGTTTGGCCGGGAGTACTGCTGTTGGTTGCGCTGCTGGTAATGGGTGGCAGCATTTTGTACCATTATGGCATTCTGCAAGGCTGGGGGCGGCAGCTTTCAGCCCTGGTTACCAAAAATAAAACCGTTGTTTCGCAGTCGGTGCCAGAGCAGGAGGGGGTAACCGATGAAAACGAAAACCAAAGTGCTGAAAGTTCCGGCAGCGGAACCGAAACGGCAGCCAACGTCGAAGCGCCCGCCCGGCAAAGCAGCAGTGCCGCCGGGCAGCAAACCACTGCCCCGCAAAAAATTTTTGCTGCCGGGCTAACCGCGGGGGTAGAGTATAACACCGAAAACCCGCAGGCAGAGCTTTCAGCTGCAGTTAACAGCGCAGCCGAAAAAGGGCTTACAACCCTGTTCCTTTCCCTTAACACAAATGGCGTATTACTGACCGACTCTGAAACCGGCACCGCCGCCTTTCACGAAATCTTAGCCCTTGCAAAATCTAAGCAGATCAGCATTTTTGCCACGGTAGATGTAAGCCAATTAAACCCCGAGCTAATTACACAAAGCGCTTTGGGCAGCACCTGCCAAAAGGTGGGGGCGCTGGCCAAAACGGCCGACCTTTCCGGCCTAATGCTAACCGGGTACGCCCGCAACAAAAAAGGGGCCGATTACGCCGAGTACCTTAAAACCGGCAATTTAAACGGCTACACCGCTTACAGCCAGGGTGTGCTGAGCAACGCGGTGCAGGCCGCTTGCAAAGCGGTTCGCGAGGCCAACCCGGCGCTGTATTTGGGGTTAATTTGTAACGATGTTTACGCCACATCTGACCTATTACAAAACGGCATGGCCGTAAAAGCCGAAAATCAGCTGCTGCGGGACGAAAATGCCGATGTGCTGGCCTGGGCCAAGCAAGGCTATTTTGATACCGTTTTTGTGCGGGCTGATACCACTATCGATGCAAAAGATATGCCGTTTGAAACGGTTGCAAAATGGTGGAGCGAGCAGCTGCCAACCAGCTGCAATATTGGGTACATACTCTCCGGCACGGCGGCCGTAAAGCAGCAGGGGGCTTGGAAAAATCCCGACCAATTGGCGCGCCAGCTAAAATGCTTAAACAGCTTAAACCGCTATGTTTTTTGTGTAGACAGCCTAAAGGCCTTAGAAACCAAAAATTCCGAGGCGGCTGCCGCCACCTTAGATTACATTGCCGGCGATTACGGAAACGACTACATTTTAACCAACCTAAGCTTTACCGCGCCGGCCAAACGCAGCTTTACCGTTTTTGAGGATAAAATTACCTTTAACGGCGCCAGTGACCCAAAATTTAAGCTAACCCTAAACGGCAAAGAGGTTGAGCGCAACGAGTACGGCTATTTTGTTTTTGAGGAAAAATTAAACCGCGGCAACAATACCTTTGCCTTTACGCACAAGGGCAGCACCGAAACCTTTCAAATAAACTACCGCTATGTGGTTATTAAAGAGGTTGCGCCAAGATCCGCCTTAAAGTTAGACGGCGGCTCTACCTTGGTTGTTAAAGCGCTGGCTCGCAGCGGCAGTGAGGTTACAGCCACGCTTAACGGCTCAACCGTTCAGCTTAGCGCCGGTGCCGAGGAAACGCAGGGTTCGGAATTTATTTACTACACCGGCAGTTTTGCTCTGCCGGACGGCTACGCGAAGGATACCTCTTTAGGTAAGGTTACCTTTAAGGGCACGCATAACGGCGTAACCGAATCGGCAACCGGCGGTAAAATTACCGTTCGTAAAACAACGCTGCCCAGCAGTATTCGAAATAGCGATACCGGCGTAACCCCCTCGGGCGGCGGTTACATTAATGTTGGCAGCGGCTATGTGGCCGAGGTTACAAAATACCAGGCCGAAACCTTTAGCGGCAAAACGGTAGACGATTATTCGCAGCCGTTTAACAACTATTTTCCTAAAGGGACCATTGACTACTGCAGCCCCAAAACGGTTTACGACCCCGAATCCGGCGGAACCTACTACAAGCTGCGCTGCGGCCGGCGTGTTTACGCCAAAAGTAAAAACGGCGCCAATGTTAAAGCCTACGCCAAAACGCTGCCGGGCAAAAATAATGTTTCGGTAAAATCGTTTGAAATATCCGGCCACCACTCGGTGCTAACGCTGGATGTTGATTGGAAAGCACCCTTTTTGCTGGATGTTTTACCGCAAAAGTACAACCTAAACAATGTAAATAAGCGCGGCCGGGTTTCCAGTGTTACTTTTAATTACATTGATATTACCCTTTGCTACGCCGCCGGCGTTAAAAACAGCGAAAAAATTAATTTAGCCAATAATCCGCTGTTCAGTAGGGTTCAGGTTATTCAAAATTCGGGCGACTGCACGCTGCGGTTTTACTTAAAGCGAACCGGGGCTTTTTACGGCTGGACAGCCGATTATAACAGTTCCGGCGATTTAGTATTTACCTTTTTAAACCCCGTGCACGCCAAGGCCGCAGCCAATAAATACGGCGGCACCCTAAACGGCATTAAAATTACGGTAGACGCCGGGCACGGCGGCAGCGACGGCGGGGCTTCCGGCTCGAACAAGAATTTTAACGAGGCCGAACGCAGCTTATTGCTTGCCAAAAAGGTAGAGGCCAAGTTAAAATCAATTGGCGCAACGGTTACCATGACGCGTACCAGCAACACCGGTATGTCGCAGGATGACCGTGTGCTGCGCGTGCGCAACGCCATGCCAGATTTAGCGGTTTCGGTACACCGCAACGCCGCAACCAGCGCCTCGGCAAACGGCTATTATTCTTTTTACTTTAACCCCTACACGGTAAACCCGGCCAGAAAAATTACCGCCCAAATGCAAAAAACCGGCGTTTACAAAAGCTACAATACCGACTGGCACTATTTTTACCTTTCCCGAATTTCTACCTGCCCGGTTGTGCTTACCGAAAACGGATTTATGAGCAACGCCGAAGATTACAGCGCCATGCTGGACGACGCTAAGCAGGAAAAATGTGCCGACGCCATTGTAAAAGGCATTGTAGACCACTTTTTAAACCAGTAGAATTGAACTTTTAAACGGTGTTACACACCGCTGCAGGCCTTGCGGCGGTGTGTTTTTTTAAAAGTTTACCGAAATTTCACAGGTTTTTCGGGTATGGAATATTGACGGCACAGAGGTTTTCGTATATAATGTTTTGGTATAGGCCGCTGCTTTGGCCTGAAAATATAAAGGATTTGATTTTTTGAAGCAAGAGGATTTTAACAATTTAACCGAAAGCACTCTGCAGCTGCCGGTTGTGGCCCTAAGGGGGCTAACCGTTATGCCGGGGGAAACGGTTCATTTTGATATTGGCCGCCCAAAATCTTATGAGGCGGTTCGCTTGGCTATGCGCCAAAATCGGCGATTTTTTATTGTAGCGCAAAAAGACCCGGAGGATGAAGACCCCGAGCAAAACGATTTATACGAAACCGGCGTGGTTGCCGAAATTAGCCGCATGGCCCGCCTGCCGGAAAAAAACTGTCACCTTTTGGTGCTGGGGCTGCAGCGTGCCCGGCTGTTAAAGCTTACCGATAACGGGGTGTATTTATCGGCCGAGGTGCAGCCGCTGCAGGACGATTTTACCGATTTTGACCCCAGCTACGCCGACGCCCTTTGCAGCGTTATTTGCAGCGATTTAGAGCGCCTGACCCGCTTTTACCCCAAGCTTTCCGGCGCTTTGCCGGAGCAAAAGCTGCGGGAAGACCCCGCCGCTTTAAGCGATGCGGTTGTTGGTCTGCTGCCGCTTGATTTTGCCGACAAACAGCAGGTTTTAGCCGAGGTAAAGCCGCAGCTGCGGTTAGAGCTGGTACGGGACCTTTTAGAAAAGCAGTACCAAATTTGCCTGCTGGAAAATAAAATAGGGGAGCGCACCCGCGCGTTTATTGATGAGGAGCAGCGGCAGTATTATTTGCGCGAGCAAATTCGTGCCATTAATTCGGAGCTGTACGGCGAAGGCAACGACCCGGACGACGAAATTCAACAATACTACCAAAAAATTGAGCAGCTTGGCGCCCCAAAGGAAACAGCCGAGCTTTTAAAGGCCGAGGTTAAAAAGCTTAGCGCCATGCCGGCCGGCGCGCAAGAGGCCGCCGTGGTACGCAATTACTTAGATACCTGCCTTTCGCTGCCGTTTGGCCTTAGCAGCAAGCTAAACACCAACATTAAAGCAGCCGCCGCTAAGTTAGATAAGGAGCATTACGGGCTAAAATTGGTAAAAGAGCAGATTTTAGAAACCCTTGCCGTTTTAACTCTAAACCCCGATTCAAAAGGCCACATTATTTGTCTTTCGGGTCCGCCCGGCGTTGGTAAAACTTCTATTGCCAAATCGCTGGCCGAGTGTATGGGCCGCAGGTTTGAGCGCATTTCCTTAGGCGGCATTGCCGATGAATCCGAAATTCGCGGTCACCGCAAAACCTACCTGGGCTCTATGCCCGGCAAGCTGATCAAAGCCATGATCCACGCCAAATCAATGAACCCGCTTATTTTGCTGGATGAAATTGATAAGCTGGGGAGGGATTATAAAGGCGACCCGGCCGCCGCGCTGCTGGAGGCGCTGGACCCGGAGCAAAACAGCACCTTTACCGACCATTACATTGATTTTCCGTTTGATTTAAGCGGCGTTATGTTTATTACTACGGCCAACAACATTAGCACGGTGCCAACCCCGTTGTTAGACCGTATGGATGTTATTGAGCTTCCCGGCTACACTAGGGAGGATAAATGCGCCATTGCCAGCGGATATTTATACAAAAAACAGCTGGCCCGCCACGGGCTTAGCACCAAACAGCTTAGCATGAACAAAAAGGTTTTTGCCTGCATTGCCGATTACTACACGCGCGAGGCCGGCGTTCGCTCTATGGAGCGCTGCATTGCAAAAATCTGCCGTAAGGCGGCGCGGCGCGTTGCCGAGGGCGAGCGCGAAAAGCTAACCGTTACCCCGGCCAATTTGGCCGATTACTTAGGCCCCCGCAAATTTACCGGCGACGAGCTGCTAAAAAAAGATACGGTTGGCACGGTAAACGGCCTGGCCTGGACCAGTGTTGGCGGCACTTTAATGCAGCTGGAGGCGGCAGCGGTTCCCGGCTCCGGCAAAATTGAATTAACCGGCTCTTTAGGCAATGTAATGAAAGAATCTGCTACTACGGCCGTCTCCTTTGTGCGGGCCAATGCCGAGCTGTTTAAAATTAACCCTGATTTTTACAAAAACACCGATATTCACATTCACGCAACCGAGTCGGCCGTACCGAAAGACGGGCCCTCGGCCGGCGTTACTATGGTAACCGCGGTGGTTTCGGCCCTTTCGGGCGTTCCGGTAAACCGCCTTGTTGGTATGACGGGCGAAATTACCCTTTTAGGCCGGGTGCTGCCAATTGGCGGATTAAAAGAAAAGGCCATGGCCGCTTACCGCGCCGGTATTCAAACCGTATTTATTCCTGAGCAAAACTTGCCGGATTTAGAAGAAGTTGACCCCATTGTGCGCAGCCATGTTGCCTTTGTGCCGGTTAGCCGGGTAGAGCAGGTGTTAGACGGCGCACTGATAAAGCAAAAACCGGCGCCCGTAAAAGGGCAGGGCGCTAAAAGCGCAAAGCCAAAACCGGTGTTAAGGCCGGCCGGTCAAACGGTGGCGCCATGAATTATCATCAAGTAGAATTTGAGGCCGCCTTTGGTACCGCCGGGCAGATTTTTGAAAGCACCGTGCCTGAGGTCTGTTTTGCCGGCCGTTCGAATGTAGGTAAATCCAGCCTAATCAACAAAATTTTAAACCGCAAGGCCTTTGCCCGTACCAGCCAAAAGCCGGGCAAAACAATTACGGTTAACTTTTACAAGCTGCCGGGGCTGCGCTTGGTAGACCTGCCGGGCTACGGCTACGCCAAAATCTCCAGCGCCGAAAAACAGCGCTTTGCCGAATTAATGGAAGGCTTTTTTGCCCAAAACCGAAAAATTGCCACTGTTTTTTCGCTCATTGATATGCGCCACGCCCCCACGGCCGACGATTTAAACATGCTGCACTTTTTGCTGCAGGCGGGGTACCCGTTTCATGTTGTGCTAACCAAGTGCGATAAACTAAAAAAAACCGAGCAGGAGCGGCAGCGCGCCGCCCTGCGGGACTTTTTAAGCTTTTTGCCCGGTGAGGTAAAGGTTATTGAATTCTCGGCCGTAACGGGCGAGGGCTGTGCGCAAATTAAAGAAATTATTGAAGGGATTGAAGACATTGCAGCGGCAGGGAATGAACATTGAACCAAACGGGCATTTAAGCTTTGGCGGGGCCGATCTGCCCGCCTTGGCAGCCGAATATAAAACTCCGCTTTATGTTTTTAGCGAGGAGGTTTTTCGCTCGGCTTGCCGGGCCTTTAACCGTTCAATTAAGCAGTTTTACGGCGGGCACGGTCTGGTGCTGTACGCCAGCAAGGCCTTTGCTTGTAAAGCAATTTACAAAGTAATTGCCGAGGAGGGGTTGGGGGCCGATGTTGTTTCGGGCGGCGAGATCTACACCGCTTTGCAAGCCGGCTTTTTGCCCGAAAAGCTTTATTTTCACGGCAATAATAAATCGGCCGAGGAAATTGATTTTGCCGTAAAAAGCGGCGTTGGCTGCATTGTTATAGATGACGAGGCCGAAATTGCCATGATCTCGGCCGCCGCCGCAAAATACCACACCCGGCAGCGCGTTTTTTTGCGGGTAAAGCCTGGCATAGACGCCCACACCCACAACTTTATTAAGACCGGGCAAGTAGATTCTAAATTTGGGTTTTTAAAGGGCAGCGAGTTAACTGCCGCGGTAAAGGTCGTTTTAAATTCCGAGAATTTGATTTATGCCGGGCTGCACTGCCACATTGGATCCCAGATTTTTGACACCGAACCGTTTTGCGCCGCGGCCGAGGTAATGGTCGAGGTAATGGCCCGCTTAAAAAGCGAGCTTGGCTGCGAGACCGAGTGTTTAGACCTTGGCGGTGGGTTTGGTATTCGCTACACCAAAGAAGACGACCCACTAGCCTACGAAGCGTTTATGGAAATGGTTTCTACCAGGCTAAAAGCCGCATGCAACCAGCTAAAGGTTGCTTTGCCGTTTGTTTTAATTGAGCCGGGGCGCAGCATTGCCGGCCCGGCCGGCCTAACACTTTACACGGTAGGGCACATTAAAAACATTCCAAATATTCGCACCTATGTTGCGGTTGACGGCGGAATGACCGACAACCCCCGCTACGCCCTTTACGGCGCAAAGTACGAGGTTGAAATTGCCAACAAAGCCAACCGCCCCAAGGATTTTTGCGCTACCATTGCCGGTAAATGCTGCGAAAGCGGCGATTTAATTGGTGAGGGCATTGCCATGCAGCGGCCGCAGCGGGGCGATATTTTAGCGGTGCTGTCAACCGGCGCTTACAATTACTCAATGGCCAGCAATTACAACCGTATTCCACGCCCGGCAGCCGTTTTGGTTAAAGACGGAAAAGCGCGTGTAATTGTGGCGCGCGAAAGCTACGAAGATTTAATTAAAAACGATTTAGATTAAGCTTAAAACAACAATTCATTTTGCAACATAAAAACAGCAAGGCTGCAGCTTGGCGGTCTTGCTGTTTTTGCGGTTATTGTGGGGAAGGGGTGTTTTTGTTTTTAATAATGCACTGAATTTTTAATTTTGTTGGTTTAATATTTAATGTGCTTTAAGGTTTTTTCGGCAACCTCATTAATATTAACGTTGCCAACCTTAAAAATGGTGGTTTGCAGTGTGTTGTGTGTGGGTTGCTGCCAATATTCCGGAATAGCGTTTATACCTTGTGCCAATCCAACAACCGAGCCAACAGTGGCGCCGTTGCAATCGGTGTCGTACCCAACCTGCACCGCAAGGCAAATTGACTTTGCATAATCGCCTC
>CABQLY010000003.1 GCA_902465155.1 uncultured Oscillospiraceae bacterium
AACCTTTTACGCTAATATTTTATTTACTTTAAAAATTTTGCCAAGCAAAAAACGGTGGTTTTGCAAAAAAAATTTAATTTTTTTTGCAGCGCACCTCATGGCGTATTATTTTTGCGGAAATAGCTCGTTTGCTAAAAAAATATCTTCTTTTTGTGCAACGCTCTCAAATGTGAATTCAGATATTTTAAAGCCTTTTTCCCGGTACCGTTTTGCCCTGTTTTCTATATAAGTGAGGGCTTTGGCATTTAACCGTTTTAGTTTAATCTGCGAAATTAACCGTATGTTTTCCAAGTTTTCACAGCGGCGATTGTATTCAATTAAATCGGCTAAAATTTGTGGCTCTAACAAATAGTTTTGGATTTTTTGCAGCAGCCCGAAATAGGCCAGCACGGCCAACTCTTTTGAGACCTTCTTTTGCTTTTTCAGTCTGCTGTTAATAAACCGGGTGCTGGCGCTTACAATTACATGACCACCCGGGGCTGTATTGCCGGAAACTTTTGCAATATCATACAAACAGTACAATGTTTCCAGCTGCGAATGAAGTATTTTGTAAGCGGTTGGCGCTTTCGTTTCAATGCCGCTAAGCAACTGCAGATTATTGCGAACTGTTTTTAAAACACCGGCCCTTGGGCCCGTTTTATCCGGTGGGATAGCACAACTTAAAAGCTCTGCCAAATAGTGAACCGCTTCTCCGGCCGAGTAATTCATTAGCCGTTTTATCAGGCCAATAATATTTGTTGCCTTGTAGCCCTCGCAATTTTCACAAAAGCATTTGTATAGGTACACACCGTTATAAAGGGATATTTTTGCAGAGGGCCGATGGTCTGTATGAAAAATGCAGCGGCAATTTGAGGGCAGCCCTAAAAACTCTTTTAGGTCAAAGGCTAATGCGTAGTCCAAAAATTCTTTTTGGGTATTGTAGAATCGAATCTCCTGTGATATTCCAAGTCGTTCCCGAAAGGCTTCAATATTCTTTTCCTTAATCAGTTCAACGTTTGATTTCATCTTAAAGTGCGGCCTCCTTTATCTGTTCTATAGAAGAGTAAAGGTACGGATTGTAAAAATATCCGGCGTTTCCACCGTAAAAAATGCAATTGTAGTGCGAACACGCTTGGTCTCCGCCAAATAACAGATTTAATTTTTTTTGAATTTCATCGCGCAGCTGTATATCGTTTACCGGCTGATCCAGCACCACCACAATGCGGTGCCGCTGCTCTTTTGTTGTTGACGAAAAGGTTTTGTAAACAAGATTCGGAATGATTTCAGTTTTTTTTGCCGTTCTTAAATTTTTTAACACTCGGCGGTTGTGATCAATATCTACAAAAAATACCTGTTGTGAAATAAAATGCTTTTCGGTATCCGTAACGGCCGGCTTTATAGTGGCTCCCCGGAGTAACCATTTTCGTAATGTTGGAACATCTAATCGATCTAAAATAAAATGTTGTTGAATTCCCGCTGTTTCAATGTTTGTTGGCTTTTTGGGAAAGCACCGGTAATTAACCAATGCCAAAAAGGTAAAAGTTTTTGTGTTTTCGTACTGCATAAGATCCCCCCTAAATTAAATTTTTAATTTGTTAAGGGCCAAAAGATGGACAGATTTTATCTTTCCAAACACAACAAAAAATTCCCCTATTTTAACTAAAGTATAATAATTGAGGGAATACTTTCCCTGGCATGGGAAGTAGGGCCTTGCTCAGTCTACCGTCCTGCCTTTGGCTTTAACGCTACTATTTTATTTACTTTAAAAATTTTGCCAAGTTTTAAAAAATTCGGAGTAAAAAAGGCAATAGTAACACAAAAAATCCCGCCGAAATGGGCGGGCGATTTAATCTGTTATTTAAAATCGTATAAATAATGGCCGCTGATTACCGAAAGGCGGGTATGGCCTAAGTTTTTAGAAACGGTTGCCATTGCTTTTTTATCAAATACCCGGCCGGCTAAATCGCCCCGGCAAATGTAGCGTTCTTTTTTGGGAATGTTTTGAACCTCTCTTGCCAACTCACGGTAAAGGTTGGCCGCATACTGGGCCCGGTAACGGTGGATCGGCGCATGAGAGGGAATTTTACCCCAAACCCGCTGCTCCGGTTCGGTGTTTTTCATGCGGTTTATTACCACTTTATCGCAAACCGGAACCAAACGCACCTTACCGCCCTTGCCCTTAATGCGCAATTGGTACTTTGTGCCGTCAAATTCTAAATCGCGGCCGCACAGCTTTTCCAATTCGCTGCGTCTAAGCCCGGTGTTTAAGCAAAAATGCACCAGTTCCTTGTTTTTAGTTTCCGAAAAAGCATGGCTTTTTGGTTCCGTGCGGGAACGGGTAATATCGGCCCGCCTGCGTTTTGGCACTTTGGCTAATTCGGTAGAGGGCTGCCCGTAAACCTTGCCAAGCGCAGCCAGGGTGGTGGCGGCCGTCCAGGCCGAGGGGCAGTTGCGGTTTAAATACTCCCGAATACAGCGTTTACAACCGTTTATGTTTTTAATTTCGGGGTGAGCTTGGGCAGCCCACTTAAAAAAGCGGGTGGCATTTTTGTTGTAGGTTTTAAAGGTAGAGTACGAAAAAATCTTGCCCCGTATCAGGTTATTATAGATCGGCAGCCAATTATTGCTGCCGTTTTCCTTAGCCAAGGCCTTGGCCTTATTTTTTATTTGGTATTTTGAGGTTCCAAAAGCACAAAGCTTTTGGAGCCTTTTTTGCGCTTTAAAAGCAAAATCTTTGTTTGACATAAATTATTCCCCCTTTTTGGCTAAATTGAAAAGCGGCTGCTAAAAAGCAACCGCTTTTGTACTGTTTAAATTATATTTTTAAAAAGAAATTTGCCAAATTCCGTTTCCCTTGACAGCTTTGGCACAAGCTGAAAGATATGGATTTTAAAACTAAAAAGTTTTAAAAAATGAAATGGTATTTATCACAAGGCTTTTGTTAAGTTCAAAAATCGGTGGGTTATTTAAAGTCGCTGCAAGACCGACAGCTAAGCGACTAAAATCTATTCAAAAAGGCCTTGAAACCGGCAGACAAATTTCCAATTTTTGCGGAAGCTTTAACAGCAACAAATTTCTTGCTGTTTTTCGCAACACCTATAACAAAATAAAGGGCCAATTGCCCTGTAAAAACACAAAGGCCTTAGCGCATAAAAATGCCCCAAGGCCAAAAATAAATTAATCTAATTCTTACACTGCTGTAATTATATTTACCTAATAAAATCTGTCAAGTTTAAAAAATTGCAAAGTGTCTTCTACCAAAATGCCCCCAAAAAGCCGCCTACCCGTTTACCCGCTGTTTAAAAAACCGCCGGTAAACGGGTAGGCCTATTTTTTTAAATGAGTTATTCGGTCAGCTTTTTCCCGGGCAATATTACCGTATTTTTTGGCCCCTAACCCTTAAAATTGCAAGCTTACGGGGGCGGAATTGTGGTACTGCCGGCGCCCATAAAAAGCTTATTCAACATTTTTGGTGGCAACCAGCCGCGTACCGCAAAGTTCTTTAATTAAAACAGCGCCTATTTGCACCGGGGCCGAAACCTGCAGCTGCCGAATTTGCTGCATTGCGTTAAAAATCTCCCCTTTTGGAATAGGTTTTTCGGTTTTAACGCTAACCATGGTGTGCGGCCGATTTTTTACCCGCACCACCGAAGTTACCGTGCGGGTGGGATTGGTACATTCCTCTATTGCGTACTGCTTGCCCTTAGGGCAGCTGTTGCCGGCAACGGTTAAGCTGCCTTCACCCTTTGTAACCGTTAGCGAACAGCCGCGCGGGCAAATAATACAGGTTAAATTTTGGCTCATTTTAATTCCTCCAGGCTTACGGTAATTTCGTTCTCGGCTTTTTGCAGCTGCTGCGGCTGTAAAACAATTTTTTCCATTTCACCGGGAGCAGCTTTTAGACGAGTGCAATGCGTTAGCTCTACCCCGCCGCTGCAAACCGTGTACTTTACTTTACCCATTGGCCGGCTTACCCTTAAAAACAGCGCAACCGGTTTGACACAGCCGCTGTGAACCTTTTGCGGCAGCACATAGCGCACGCCGGGGCCGGCCTTTGTTGCAGCCAAATCGCCGCCCGGCAAACTGCCCAGCACAAAACCGGCAGCGCCCTTTCCGGCCAGCTCGGCCTCGTCTGAAACATAGTCTACCAAATCGTGCACCTGCAGCACATTACCGCAGGCAAAAATGCCGGGTGCCCCGGTTTGCCGGTTTTCATCTACCGCTGCTCCGCCGGTTACCGGGTCCAGCGCAATTCCAGCGCCGCGGGTCAATTCGTTTTCCGGAATTAGGCCTACCGAAAGCAGCAGCGTATCGCACGGAATAAACCGTTTGGTTTCAGGCAAAATTTGCCGGTTTTCATCTACCTTGGCAACGGTTACACCCTCTACCCGCTTTGCTCCGTGAATTTCGGCAACCGTAGTAGAAAGGTACAGCGGAATGTTATAATCCTGCAGGCACTGCACAATGTTGCGTTTTAAGCCGCCTGAATACGGCAACAGCTCGCATACCGCCTCTACCTTGGCCCCCTCTAAGGTCAGCCGGCGTGCCATAATCAGCCCTATATCTCCCGAGCCTAAAACAACAACCCTTTTCCCAACGGCAAAACCGTCGCAGTTCATTAGCTTTTGGGCGGTTCCGGCGCTGTAGACCCCGGCCGGCCGTGTACCCGGAATATTTAAAGCGCCGCGGCTGCGCTCCCTGCAGCCCATTGCCAAAACAACGGCTCCGGCCTTTATTTTTAAAATGCCCTGCTTGCTTTGGGCCAGCACCACCCGTTCTTTTGAAAGGGAGATTGCCGTTGTTTCGCGGTAAATTTTAATGCCACGACTTAACACCTGCTGCTCGTAAACGGCGGCGTATTCCGGCCCGGTAAGCTCCCGGCCAAGCTTATGCAGCCCAAAACCGTTATGTATGCACTGCTTTAAAATGCCGCCCGGCTGCTCCTCGCGATCTAAAATAACTACATCCTGCTCGCCGGCGTCAAAGGCCGCAACCGCAGCCGCCATGCCAGCCGGGCCGCCGCCAATTACAACAATATTATGTTTTATTTGTTCCATGGTATTATAACTCCCCTACAATAAATTCAGAGCCCGGGCCGTTTTTTGTGATTTTTTCCTCCGGCTGGCCGGTTTCCTTAGCCAGCAGCTGCAAAATGTACGGCGTGCAAAAGCCGCCTTGGCACCGCCCCATGCCGGAACGGGTTCGCCGTTTTACGCCGTCAAAATCGTGCGCTTTGGGGTTTTGCCGCAGGGCCGCTTTTATTTCCCCCTCGCTAACGCCCTCGCACCGGCAAATAATTTTGCCGTAATCGGGGTGTTTTTTTATGTAGGCGTCCTTTTCCTCAACCGACATTGCCCGAAAGGCGTGCGGGTTCTCGCGCAGGGGGTTAAAATTGGGGCTTGGTTTTAGCGCTAAACCGCAATTTTGCGCCAGCGTTACCACTCTGCGGGCAATGGCCACGCAGGCGGTAAGGCCGGGGGAATCTATTCCCGCAGCGTGAATAAGGCCGGGCACCGTTTTAGAGGGGGTAATAATAAAATCGCCGTCCTTAACCGAGGCGCGCACCCCGGCAAAGCTGGTAATAACGGCGCGTAGCTGAACACCGGGCACATTTTTTTGCGCTAAGCTTTGCACGGTATTTAACCCGTTTTGGGTGGTACCGGTGCAGCTGGCCGAGGGCACCCGGTGCGCGGTTGGCCCCAGCAGCAAATTGCCGTCTACCGTGGGGGAGGCCAACACGCCCTTGCCGTTTTCATCCGGCACACCAAAAACCGTGTGGGCAACGGTGCTGCCCTGTGTTTTATCTAATAGCAAATATTCCCCCGCGCGGGGTATAATCTTAAAAAACGGCTCCCCTGCCGCAGCGGCTACAGCGTCGGCTCCTCCGCCGGCACAGTTTATGAAATACTTTGCCTGCACGGTTTGCCCGTTTTGGGCCGTAACAGTAAAGTGTTGGTTTTTTTGAACGGCCGTAATGTTAAAATTTAAAAGCAGCGTTACCCCGTTGTCCATGGCGTTGCCCAATGCGGCAACGGTTAGCTCGTAAGGGCAAATAATGCCGGCGGTTGGCACCAGCAAAGCGGCGGTAATGTTTTTAGAAAGCTGCGGTTCTAACGCCCGCGCCGCGCTGCCGCTTAACAGCTGCATTTTTTTAACCCCGTTTTTTACCCCGCGCGCATAAAGCATTTGCAGCGTTTTTTCCTGCTCGGGACCAAACGCCACTACCAGCGAGCCGTTGTTTTTAAACGGCACGCTTAGCTCCTCGGCCGCCTCGTAAAGCAGCGGCACGCCGGCAACATTCAGCTCGGCTTTTAGGGTGCCCGGCTCCGGGTCAAACCCGCCGTGAATAATTCCGCTGTTTGCCTTGCTGGCCCCGCAGGCAACATCATTGCCCTTTTCCAGCACGCAAACCCGCAGCTGATAGCGGGAAAGCTCCCGCGCTACCATGGCGCCAATTACACCGGCGCCGGCAATTGCAACATCATAAATCATATTCAATGCTCCTATTCTTGCACGGCAAAAACAACGCCGTTAATTTGTGTAAGGGAGAGCGGTTCTACCGCAATGCTTTTTTCTACCAGCAAATTTACCCCAATATGGCCGTTGCAGCCGCTTTTTGGCGCCGTAATTTGGTAAGAGAACGGCTCGGAAATTTGCTGCTCTAAGCTTTTTAGCACCGCGTTTAACAAATGGGGATTCTCTACCTCTAAATAAATTGCCTCTGAGGTTTTACGCCGCCTTTCAAACCTTGCAAACAAAATAACCGTTAGCAAAAAAAGGGCGGTTACGGTAAAGGCGCCAAGGTAAAAGCCGTAGCCCAGGGCAACGCCAATGGTGCCGGTCGTCCAAACGCCGGCAGCGGTTGTTAATCCGGTTATCATGTTGTTGTTTTTTAAAATAATCATGCCGGCACCTAAAAAGCCAATGCCCGAAACCACCTGCGCCGAAATGCGAAAAACATCTCCGTTGCTGCCGACTACATTGGCAACAAACATGCTGGTCATAGAGGTCATACACGCGCCAAGGCACACTAAAATGTGGGTGCGCATTCCGGCGGCCCGACCGTGCCGCGCCCGCTCGCAGCCAATTACCCCGCCAACCAGCACGGCCGAAAGGCTACGCAAAACAACTGCCAGAATTACCTGAATATTCATAAAGCTCCTCCTAAACTTGCCAAAAAAATAAGCGAAAAACAACCCCGGCAAAGCTGCCAGGCTGTTTTCCGCTCTCAATTCTCTGCAGAATATTTAATTATAATGGCGGCGCAAAGAGTTTTACGCCGTTATTCCATGTTCCAAAGGGCTTGCCGCCCGGTAGAAATAGCTAAGGCCCCGCTGCCAAGCGCCGCGGTTACCTCCGCTTTGGTTTCAACCAATCCCCCCGCTATTACCGGAATACTTTGGGCCGAAAAAAGCTTTAACGCCTTTGGAATTACTCCGGGCATTATTTCTATTAAATCCGGCCGGGTATTTTCTAACGATTCAAAAATAGCGTGCATTCCCTTAGAATCTAACACAAAAAAACGCTGCACGGCAATTAGCCCACACTCCTTGGTGCAGCGAATCAGCTGGCTGCGGGTGGTAATAATGCCGTCAACCCCAAGGTTGGCCAACCAGCAAATACCGGTTTTGTCTTTGCCAATACCGTCGGCTAAATCTATATGCACCAGCGCTGCCTTACCGGCCGCTTTGGCTTTTTTTAAATCGTTTTCTACCGTTAAAATGCTGGCGTTTAAGTGAAACAGCACCGCCGCCTTGGTTGGCAGTGCCGTTTCCCAGCCGCGGTGGTCGGTGGCTGCAATAATCGGGGCCGAAAGCAACGCGTTGGTTATTTGCTGCAGGTCCATAACATTCCCCCTTATAGTAAAAAAGATGTAAAGCTGCCCCAGCTTTACATCTCACATTCTCCAATAACATTATAACACCGGCAGCTAAAATGTCAATAGCTTTGTTTAAAAAAGTTCTTACAAACAGCCTTAAATCACATTAAAAATGGCCCACTATGGTTAAAATTGGCAATGCAGCTAAAAGTGCAAATACTTGTTTTGATTGATTTTACGGTAAGCAAGAGGGGTAATTCCCGTTTCTTTTTTAAACATTCGGTTAAAATGCTGTTGGCAGGTGAATCCGGTTTTTTCGGCAATTTCTAACATGGAAGAATCGCTGTTGCGTAAAAAATATTTGGCATTTTCAACGCGTTTTTCAATTAAATACTGATGTGGCGTTTTGCCGCAAACCTCCATAAAAATGTTTTGAAAATAGGTTTTGCTTAAAAACACACTTCCGGCTATGTCCTGCAGTTTTAATGGCTCATTATAGTGCTCAGAAATAAATCTTTTTGCCTGGGAAACAACAGCATAATTTTTGCCGTTTCGATTGGGCGGAATAACGGAGTCGACCTTTATAACGCTAACTAAATCAAGAAATCTGCTGTAAAAAAGCAAAAAATCGTTGCGTTCCTGGTATTTCACCATTTCATTAATCGTATCGTATATTTTTTGGGGGTGACTACAGCAAAAGTAGGTTGGCATTTTGTTAAACAACTCGGCAAGGTCATCCTCTGCTGGAAATTTTAAATACATAGTTTTAAACGGCAACTGGCTGTACCTTGTTTGACCCGGCTTTGCAATTAAAATGTGGTTTTTCAGTATGTGGTATTCCGTGCCGTCTACCACGGTTTTTTGAGCATTTTCCAAATAGAATTCAATTTCAAAAAGTTCACACTTGCGCGGTTTGGATTGCAGCAAACCACCAAAGCAGCTACAATCAAAATATCCGCAAAAAATATTTTTTGGCAGCAGAAGCATTTCGGACCCACCTTTTACAGTAAGATATGCGAAAAAAATAGTGTTTTTATTTCTGTTATGTTTACAACTTTTAGGGTATAATACAATAAAAGTTTGCAATTGTCAAGCAGCTTTTTATTAAAATTTAAAAACAGCAGGAGATTACTGTTACATGAGATTTGTAGGTAAATTAAAAATTCAACCCTCTAATAAATTTTCACTTGCCAGTCACGCCAGCATTGGTTTTGAGTGCTTAGACCGTGATTTATTTGACCCGGAACAATGCTACGATTTATTGCAGAAAACCGGCGTTAAATACGCCAGAGTGCAAACAGGGTGGATCAAGTGCGAAACCGAAAAAGGGGTTTACAATTTTAATTGGTTGGACAGTATTGTAGATAATCTACTGCAGCGGGGAATTCAGCCCTGGTTTAATGTAGGGTTTGGCAATACGCTGTATATGCCGGACTCCCAAACACCGTCAGCTGTAGGACAGGTTCCAATATGTTACGGGCCGGAAGTGCTGGAGGCTTGGAAAAATTACGCAGCGGCTTTGGCCAAGCACTACAAAACCCGGGTTACATATTTTGAAATTTGGAACGAGCCGGATTTAGTAAATTTTTGGGCGCCCGGTGAATCTAACCCTTTGGAGTACGCTGAGCTGGTTAATTTAACCGCCGCCGCTATTTTAAAGCACCACAAAAGTGCAAAAATAGGTGCTTGTATGTCTGAGGCATTTTCATCTTCCAGCGAGCATAATAAAGATTATTTTTGGAATTTTGCCGCAAATGTTAACCGGTTAGATTTTTTCAGCTACCACCGTTACGCTACACGCGCTGAAGTGGATTTAATGCAAAATGTTGCGTATATTAAAAAGGTTTTTGCCTTAAACGGTTTAAATAATGTAGAACTGTGGGGCGGTGAGTGCGGTTACCCATCCACCTTACCGTTAGATCATACTATTTACCCGGCCGGACAAAGCGACGAGCATATTCAGGCGGTAGCCTTGTTGCGTTACTATGTGACCGACGCGGCAGTTGGCAGTCGCTTAACATCCTTTTACACAATTGCAGATTATATCAACAGGCCCTACCAAACCGCAACCGGCGTAATGCAGAATTTTTCACTTTTCGGTCTTTTAACCGGAGAGCATTACACCCCGAAATTAGGTTTTCAGGCTCTGGCAAACATTTCAAATTTGTTGGGTGACAGTTTTACAGTTTCCGACCGCTTTATTGCTTTGACCACGCACTATACCAGACCCTATGTAAATATGCCGCAGCAGCCGTTTTGTGCGGCCTTTGAAAAAAACGGCAAGCCCTTTTACGCCTACTATTACCCCACTTATTTAGAGGAGGAAAGCGGCATTTTAAAGCCTGATGTTTGCATTCGTATTCAAAATATTTTCAAGAACGACAAAATGCAGGATCCGGTAGCGGTAGATAGCCTTACCGGCGATATTTACGAGCCGGAAAGTCGGGAAGATTTTAAAAGCCTTACTTTGCTTTACGGTTTGCCGGTGGCCGAATACCCCATTTTTATTGTAGAACGCAGCGAGTTAGAGCTCGAATAACGCGAAGCCGTTTGGAGGAAAATAAATGCTGTACACCTTTGAACCCATAAAGCCCTTTAACCTACAAACCGGGCACCTTAAAATGGGTCAAACAAATCCCGCCGGGGAGGAAATTAATGTTACCAACCTGTACCTAACCCGTAATGCCAAGCCTTTTTTGCCAACCATGGGTGAAATTCACATTGCCCGCACCCGCCGGGAGGATTGGTTAGACCGCATTTTAAAAATGAAAGCGGCCGGAATTAATATTATATCTTCCTACCTGTTTTGGCTCTGCCACGAACCCGACGAAGGCAAGTTTGATTTTACCGGTGAAAATGATATTGCTGAATTTATTCGCCTTTGTAAAGAAAACGGGTTGTATTTTTCTCTGCGTATTGGCCCGCAAATTACAGCCGAGTGCCGTAATGGCGGCTTTCCGGATTGGTTGGTTCAAAAAAATATTCCCCTGCGCGAAAATAACGAGCAGTACTTGTTTTATGTGCGCCGCTGGTACAAAAAAATCTTAGAGCAGGTGCGGCCTTACCTGTTTCAAAACGGCGGAAATATTATAATTATTCAGCTGGAAAATGAGCTGACCCGCCGGCCGGAGCACTTGTTGAAGTTAAAGCAAACGGCGGTGGAATTGGGGTTAACCGCCCCCATTTTTACCGCAACCGGCTGGAACCTGATTGGCGGGGCCTTGTTGCCGAAGGATGAACTGCTGCCAATGTGGGGCGGTTATGCCGCCAAACCCTGGACCCGGCACATCCGCAAAATTGCCCTAAGCGGGCATTATGTGTTTTCCCACACCCGCAATTCAGCCGAGATTGGGAACGATTTAATTCAAACCGATGACCGCGAGGTGCACCTCCCGCGGGACCGTTACCCCTACACCTATTGTGAGCTGGGCACCGGGGTTCCAAACTCTAAACACCGCCGCCCGGTTATTACCGAACGGGATAATTACGCCATGGCAATTGTTAAGCTTGGCAGCGGCTGCAACCTGCCGGGCTACTACATGTTTTGCGGCGGCAAAAATCGCCTGCCAAAGCGGCACACCTTAAATGCCTGCGATTATGCAAACCCGTCGGCAAACAATTACGCCATTGTTAATTACGATTTTCAAGCCCCGGTTGGCGAGTACGGCAACATTAAACCTACCTACCGTTTGCTAAAGCTGCTGAATTATTTTTGTGAAGATTACGGTGCCGAGTTGGCTAAAATGCAGCCCTTTATGCAGCCGGAAATACCAAAGTATGAGGACAATGAAAGTCTGCGCTATGCCGTTCGGGTAAATAACGGCGGCGGTTACATTTTTGTAAACACCTACGCGCATTTGCTGCAGCTAAAGGGCGTAAATAATGTACAGTTTAAATTGCCCGGTCTGGCACCTGTGCCGGAAGTCGAACTGAATATTCCGGCAAATGTTTCGTTTTTCTTTCCGTTTAATCTGCCCTACGGCAGCTTAATTGCCAATAGCGTTACGGCGCAGCCAATTTTAAAATCCGGCAACACCTTTTTCTTTTTGGCAATACCCGGTATTACCCCCGTGTTTAGCTTTAAGGGGCACGCGCCAATAACGGCAACCGTTGGCCCGCAAAATGGGTTTGAGCTAAACGGGCAGCGGTTTATTACCTTAAGCTTAGAGCAGGCCCAAGGCCTTTACCGTTTAAACGGTAAGGTATTGTTAAGCCCCAATACCGATTTAATAGAAAAAAACGGGGAAATTACTCCCTGCGGCTGTAAAAGGTGCAGCTACCTTGCCTTTGAAAACGGCAGCTTTAAAGAATATACCGCCGGCCAAAACCTGCCGCTGGCAACTGTTGCGGTTGATTCCTGCAGCGGTGACAACATAAATAAAAAATACTTTTACGAGCTGGAAAAAAGCTTAAACGAACAGCAAAACCGCTACGATATTGTAAAGCGTGAAATGCAATATTATAAGCTGACGGTAACAGGGGAGAACGGTTGGCTGTATGTAGATTATTACGGTGACAGCGCTCAGATTTATGTAAATGGCGAACTGTTTGACGATCATTTTTATAATGGCGTGCCCTGGATTTTGCCGGCAAAGGCTTTAAGCGGGCAAAGCGTAGTATTGGTTATTGCCGCTTCGCAAAACGATTTTTACACCGAACACCCGCCAAAAGCACCGTGCAGTTTAAATAATATTGCAGTGCGTTCTCAGTAACAATATATCTTTTATAATTCCTGCTCTTCTTTGCTGCTCAGCATAATAATTTCATCGACTTCTACCCTTCTGCAAAGGGTGTACAGCAGCTTTTGGTGCTGCTTGGTGCGCTCCAGCAAAACAACGGTTTTTTTACTGTTTTGCATCACAGCCCGCCGCACGGCGGTCTGCGGTGCGTCCGAGTCGCTAATAATTCCCTCGTCCGAAATACTGCGGGAGGAAAGAAATGCTACATCAACATTAAAACGTCTTAAAAATTCAACCGTTTCTACCCCTACGGTGCACCTGTCATATTCATTATAATCGCCCCCGGCAATAATGCATTTTAAGTGGTGCCTTTCAGCAGCAAGCAGGCACTGTACCGAGTTGGTAATTAAGGTAATGCCTTTAAAATCGGCCAGCATAGGCACTAAGTTTAAGCAGGTAGAGGAGCTGTCAATAAAAACAGAGCAATTATCCCGCAAATAGCACCGCGCCCGCTCGCAAAGCTTGCGCTTTTCGGCCGTGTTTAACAGCTTGCGGCTTTCAATGGGCAGGTGGTCAAATTCTTTATTATAAACCGCCCCGCCGTTGTAACGCTTTAAATAACCGCTTTCCTCCAAAATTTTTAAATCGCGCCGCACCGTCATTTCGCTTACAAAAAAATGCTGCGCAATTCGTTTTACGCTTGCACGGTGTTCCGCTTTTACCAGCTCAACCGTTTGCTCCTGCCGCTTGTTTAAAACCATTTCAATTCCCCCCAAAAATGTTTGGCAAAATGTTCGTTAATAAACAATTCTAACATCTATTGATTTTGATTTTGTTTCATTGTATCATAAAACCTGTGAGTTCGCAAGCGGTATTGCCGCAAAAATTGGGGGCGCTTAAAATGCAGGTAATAGAAAATTTAAAATACGGGCCGTTCGGGCCGAATTATTTAGACGCTTATTTGCCGGAACAGGAAAAGTTTGATATGGTAATTTGGTTTCACGGCGGCGGACTGGAAAACGGCAGCCGCAAAAAGCCTGAGCTGGCAGCGGCGGTGGTAGCGCAGGGGCTGGCTTTTGTTTCGGTGGAATACCGTATGTACCCGGATGCCAAATTCCCGGATTATATTAAGGACGCAGCGGCGGCCATTGCTTTTGTACAAAACAGTGCCGCCCTTTCCGGCAGGGTAGACCGGCTGTTTGTTTCGGGGCAATCGGCCGGGGCCTATTTAACCATGATGCTTTGCCTTTGTCCAAGCTACCTAAAAAACGCCGGCGTTTTGCCCCAAAGCATTAGCGGCTTTATTGCCGACAGCGCTCAGCAAACAACCCACTATAACATTTTGCGCGAGCAGGGGCTGGATACCCGGCTGGAGCGCATTACCGAGGCCGCGCCGCTTTACTATGTAAACGGCGATTTGAACATAAACCATTTGCTTATTCTTTATTACAAAGAGGATATGCCCTGCCGGCCCGAGCAAAACAAATTAATGTACCAAAGCTTAAAACGCTTTTTGCCAAAGGCCGATATTCGTCTGCAGGAACTGGCCGGCACGCATTGCTCCGGCTCCTCTAAAAAAGAGGCCGACGGCAGCTATCGCTATGTTACGCAGTTGGTTCAGTTTATTAACAGCCTGCCCAGTTAAATTTGCCGCAAGATTGTACAACTAAAAAGCCGAAAAATGTTCGACAAAATGTTCGTTTATAAACATTGCGAATATCTATTGACTTTGAATTTGTCCCATTGTATTATGAAGTAAATAAATAGGCAATAACTTTTGTGTATTTTATAATAAAATATTAAATTCGCACTATTTTTTACCACCGCCGTTCAACCGCCGGTGCTTTCTGCCTAAATTTTTAGAAAGGCTGTGCCGTTTTCGGCGCAAAGTATTTATGAGCGTTATTACAATTGTAGGCGCGGGCATGATGGGCTCCGCCATGTGTTTTCCAGCGGCCGATAACGGCCACGAAGTCCGTTTAGTTGGCATACATAACCGCAACAGCATTAACGAGGTTTTAAAAACCGGTTACCACCCCATGTTAAAATGTCAGCTGCCAAAGGGCATTAAGGCTTACCATGTTGAAGGTTTGCAGGAGGCTTTGCAGGGTGCCGATTTGGTAATTAGCGGCGTTAGCAGCTTTGGCGTAACCTGGTTTGAGGAGAATGTATTGCCCCTGCTGCCAAACGGTGCAACCGTGCTTTCGGTTACCAAAGGGCTGGAGGCCAATGAGAACGGCGAACTTTGCACCTTTCCCCACGGAATGATGCAGCGCGCCGGCAACCGTGTGAATATAAACGCAGTTGGCGGCCCGGTAATCAGCTTTGAGCTGGCTGCCCGCCAACAAACCGAAATTGCCTTTTGCGGCAAAGACGCTAAAACCCTAAAATGGTTAAAAGATTTGCTGGAAACCGATTATTACCACATTAGCCTAACGCAGGATATTAACGGCTTAGAGTGCGCCGTTGCCATGAAAAACGCTTACGCCTTAGGCGTGGCGCTGGCCATTGGCCTGAATGAAAAGAAAAACGGCGAAGGCTGTGCCGAGCGTTACAACCCGCAGGCCGCTTTGTTTGAGCAAGCCACGCGCGAGGCCATGAAGCTAATGCAGTTTATGCACGCCGACATGGAAACCCTGGCCTTTTTTGCGGGTGACCTTTATGTAACCGTGTTTGGCGGCCGTACCCGCCGCATTGGCATTTTGCTGGGTCGCGGCAACACCTACCCGCAGGCGCGGGAAATTCTTTCCGGCGTAACCTTAGAATCGGTTGCCGTGGCTACTTTGGTGGCCAACGCCCTGCGCACGCTGGAGCGGCGCGGTCTTATGAACACCGCCGATTTTCCGCTGCTGATGCATATTGATTCTATTTTAAACAAGCAGCACAGCGCCGAGGTGCCATGGTTAAAATTTGAGCAGCAGTGCCTTTCGGTCGAATAATTAAGGAGGGAATATTATGCAATTTAAAGCCAAAAACGGTGTGGTTATTGCCGCCCACCGCGGTAATTCAAAGTTCCTGCCGGAAAACACCTTGCCGGCCTTTCAATCGGCCATTGAGCTTGGGGCCGATATGCTGGAGACCGACATTCACATTACCAAAGACGGCGAGCTGGTGCTAATGCACGATGATGATGTAAAACGCATGACCGGCGTTAGCGGCCGCGTTTGCAACATGACTTTTGAGGAGGTTCGCGCCCTAAGGGTAGGGGACCCAGCCTTAAATTTGCAGGTGCCAACACTAAAAGAATTTTTAGACCTTTGCGCCCCGGTAAAGGGCCTACTGTTAGACCTTGAAATAAAGGTTTACTGCGACGCTGAGGGGTACGAAATTATGACCGAGGCGGTAGACAAAACCATTGCCCTTTGTAATAACTACCCCTTAGAAAACCGCATTTTATTTAACTGTTTTGACGCCGCCGTGCTGGAATACATTTACAAAAACCACGGGCACCGCTTTTTGTACCACGGCTACTACCCCTACCGTGAAATTATGCGTAATGTTACCGTTGAGCCGGAGGAGTATTTAGATTACGCCTGCTTTTGGGCCGGCGGCGAGCAGGCAAAAAAATGCTGCCAAACGCTGCTGAACCAAGGGGTTGCCCCCTGCTCGGGCAGCGACACGCCGGAACCCGTGTTTTTTGAGCTGGCCGGCTACGGCTGCGCCATGTTTACCGAGGATAATCCCAAAAATGCTTTGGAATGGCGTAACCGGCTAAAACCCAAAGAGCTTTAAAAATATAAGCGATTTTGCTAATTTAACAGTAAAAACATTAAAAAACAAATATTTTTGTGCAACCGCTTAAAAGCCCGCCGCCAAAAAACGGGCTTTTAAGAATATATTAATTGGGTTAGGAAATCATTACCGGTTGATGTTTTACGGTTAAACGCGTTAGAATGAATTTACGCTTTCCAATGCGCTGCATTGTTTATATATATAAAATTCTAATTTAGGAGAGGTTAAAGTTATGAAAAAAGTTTTATCAACACTTTTGGCGGCAACCCTGTTGCTCACAACCGTAACCGGCTTGAAAAGCCTTTCTGTTTCGGCCGAGGGTGCTGCCGACACTGCAAACAACAACGAGCTGATAGCCAACGGCGATTTTGAGAGCGCCGACACAGTTGTACTGGCTGATGATTTTGAAGGCTATAATTCTGGTAATATTACCGGAACCACATGGGAGGATACCATTAAAATTCAGCAAGTTCCTACCATTGAAAATGCAACAAATAAAACCCTGCGTATTCAGCAAGGTGCCACCCACAAGGTAACTATGCGTCCCAATACCGAATATACCTTGAGCTTTAAAATTATTGGTGACCCCAATGTTGCTGAGGCTGACGGCAAGGCTATATACCAGTTCCTGGTTATTATTGCCGGAGATGCCCACGCAGACGGCAAGCTTTCTTGGAGCAGTGTTATGGCGGCAAACTCTGCCGGTGGACTTGTATGCATTGACGAGTGGACCTCCAAAAACGGTGACAACTGGTTAGAGTATTCCAAAACCTTTACCACTCCGGCCGATTTGGGAGAAAGTAATGAACGCTATTTAACCGCCATTACCAGCTGGCGCGGGCTACTGATTGACAATTTAAAGTTAACTGCCAAATATACCAATACCGTAAAAGGTTCTACTGCCGTTGAAGACCCTGATAATGCTGAAAATCACTGTTTAAAATTAGCCAAGTGGAATGCACCTACCGTTTCAAATCTTGCAGTAGAAAGCAACACTTTCTACAAATTCTCTTATAAATATAAAAGAATTGACGAAGCCGACAAAGAAAGCAATCTATATTGTATTATTTATCATTCCGGTAACAGTGCAGCAAGTAATCGCGTAGCAATTTTTGATACAAAAGGCGAAGTTAATACGGGTTACGGTGCAACCGCCTTTAACAGCGGAGCAAAGCTAAGCACCGCAGCCGATTGGCAGGAAAGCTCTTACATCTTTAAAACCGGCGAAGTAGATTCAACCAAAACCTGGACCTTAAAAATGACTGTTACCGGAACGCAGATGTACGCCGATGACTTTAGCCTAACTAAGCTGGTAAGCGACAGCGAAGTTTCTGCCGACTTTGGTTTTATCGGCACCGCTATTAAGGCTACTCCCGAATCTGAAAACAACCAGCAGCTGCGCTTTAAGGCCGAGGTGAACAAAGAGGCTTTAGCCGCCGAGCACTACAACGGCTTTACCGTTACCGAGTATGGCTTTTTGGCTTTTAGAAAAGACTATTTAAAAGATGGGGACAGTGAACTGACCCTTAATGTTACGGCTAAAGACGATAGCACAAAAGCCACTTTGCAAAAACCGGCCTATGTTGCAGATGTTAACGGAAATTCTACTACCGATATTGTGTTCAGCGAGGACGACACCGCTAAGCAGTTCTACGCCCGCTTAACCGGTTTTAAGGTAACTAATTACGATAAAACCTATTTGGTTCGCACCTACGCCAAACTAAAAAATGCCGACGGGGTTGAATTAACCGTATATGTTTCTGACACCACCGGCCTTGGCGTTTACGATTTAGCCTACGCGGCCTTTACCGCTACAAACAGCGACGGCAGTTACGCCGAAAGCTTTGAGACTCGCACCGTGCTTTATAACCTGCTGCAGGGCAGCAGCTATAAAGATAGCATTACGCAGCCGCAAGCTTAAAGGAGGGCAAAAGATATGAAAAAGTATTTAACGCCCGAACTTGAAATTGAGATTTTAACTGCCACCCCGCTGTGTGCCAGCGGGCAAGAGGTAGATTTTGGCGCTGACGAATTAGACCAGTTCTAATTTTTAGCAAAAGCTAAGGGATATTAAGGGGAATAGAAACCGGGCACGGGCTGCCTTTAAGCGGCCCGTGCCAAGGCAGCTAAAGCGTAAGAAAATAACTGTGCAGCCGAGGGAAACGGTTAGCGCCTAAAATTTATTCTTTTACGCTTTAGCTGCAATGTTGGGGGAGTACATATTTATGCAAAACAATTTAAAAATTGAAAATGCTACGCCGGTGCAAACCAACTTTTTGGGCCATAACGCCGTGTACCACGGCTACGCCGGCGTTAGCGATGACGCCGGCCGGGTGTTTAACCACGAGCAGTGCGAGTTAGAGGCCGACCGCGCCAAAGATTTGGGGCTGAAAATTGCCCGAACCATTTACAACTTTTGGGGCTACGATAAGGCAAAGCAAAGCTGGACATGGAACACACCGGATTTTAACGCCTTTTGCGCCTGGGCGCAGCGGATGAAAGACCGCGGCATTGACATTGCCTTGAACACCGGCTGGTTAAACATAGGCGAAATTATGAGCTGCAGCTGGCGCGCGCCGTTTCCCGGAACGGTAAAGGGCAATTGGCAGCAGTCGCTGCAAAACTTTACCTGGTTTGTAAGCGAAACAGTGCACCAGCTCATAGAGGTTCGGGGGCTGACCAATGTAAAGTATTTGGTAATTATGACCGAGCCGAACAACATTGGCGATTCTTACGAAAACAGCGGCGTAAAAAACGAAGTACATAGCATGCAGGACGGCTGGTACCAAACTGCCGAGGCCGTGCATAACCGCCTGGTGCAGGACGGCCGCCGCAGCCTGGTAAAGCTGGTTGGCCCAAACGCTACTTTAAACGGCAGTTTTCCGGAATTTTACGATTATATTAAAGAAAAGAACCCCGATTGGTTAGATGTTTACACCAATCACACTTATTTAGACTTTTTATGGCCGAAGGTTGAAACCCCGGTAAACGGTACCCACGTTTTTTTGGCCACCTACCCCGGGGTGCGCCTGCAGCAGGATGTGGCGCTAAAGCCGAATACCGAGTACGAATTTAGCTACTATGTAAAACTGAATGTTCAAAGCCCGGCGCTGCTCAGCGGATATGTGTTGCACGGGGCGTTTAAAACCGTAAATAAGGACGGAAACGGCCGGGTGTTCCACTCCGGCGGGGACGACACCACCCGCCTGGGACGTTACACCACCGAAATGGTAGAGGCAGCCCGCCTACCGGAAGATTGGCAGCAGCTAAAATGCACCTTTAAAACCGAAAAAGATGTCCAGGACGCGGTAGTGGGTGTGTTTTTTGATGTCAAAGGCAGCCAAAAATACTCGGTTTACGCCACCGGCTTTTCACTGAAAGAAAAGGGGAGTAATACCGAGCTTTTGCAAAACGGTAATTTAAACGGATTTAACCATTGGTTCCGCTGCCCGTACCTGCTGCGGCAAACCGAGGAGCAAAACGCTTACGATTTTTGGGTTCACGCTGTAGAAAAGGCACTAAAGCATATTCCGCAGGGCAAGGATTTTTGGTTTGATGAATATAACATTCTTTCCCACGGGGGGAACGGCAATTTGGCCGGGCTGGAGGAGCCGCGTCACGGCACTGATTTGGCTGTTGCCCGCATAGCGTTTATGAACAGCGGTATACAAAGCTCCCTTTTGTGGACGCTGTTTGACCAGCAGTGGCCGAACAACCACGGGTACAGCGATAGTAAAGATGACTTTGGTTTTAAAGACGGCGTGCATAAATTCGGTGTTGCCGCCTGCCCCATGCGGCGGGATTGGACCTACCCGGCCTACAAGGCGGTGCGCTTAACCGATAGGGTAGGCGGCGGGGTTGGCACCAGGGTTTACAAGGGCGTTGGTACTAAAAATGTGCACTGTACTATGTCGCAGGCGCCAAACGACAAGCTAACCGTGCTGGTGGTAAACAACAGCAACACCGAGCAGCCAATAAACCTAACCTTTGAAAACAAGGTGGCGACTACCTTAAACCGGTATATTTACAACCCGGCAACGGCAACCGGTGAACCCGGTATTCCGGCGCCGGAAAAGCCGGAAAAAATTGTGGTAAACGGCAGTATTACCGATGTTTTACCGGCCGGCGCCGTGGCGGCGTACACGAATATGGATTAATTTAAGTACTACAGGAGGTAAGAATATGAAAAAAGCAGTTTCGGTTTTACTGTCGGTTTTGCTGGTGGCAACCGCCATTTTTGCGTGCGGCGTTGTACCGGCTTCCGGCGCGGTAAACAAAACAACAAAAAATGTGCTGGTTCAAGATGATTTTAGCAGCGCAACCGCTAAAACCGATTGGGGCAATAACAGCCTGAATGCGGCTAATATTGTTTCCGAGCCGGGCAATGAGCAAAATAAGTGCGTGGCAATTGTGCGCCCCGCCGCCCGTGCGGTTACTTTAAAATCCAACACCAAGTACACTGTGAATTTTAAAATTCGCGGTAATGATGAAAACCAAAAGCTAAACGGCATTATGGTAACCGTGTGCGAGGATGTTCGCACCGCCGACGGCACCCTGCAGTGGGGCGCGAAAGACGGGGTAGGCGGCGTTTACAATGCTGCCAAAGGTGCAAGTAAGGATAAAAACGGTGATGCCTTTACCTGCCCCGGAAAGTGGGAAAAATGGGGCAGCGCCACCTCTACCAAATGGTTAAATAACGAATTCTCCTTTACCACCGAAACCGTTAACCCAAACAAGCAGTATTACATTTACTTAATTTCGGTTACCAATGTATTGTTAGACGATTTTACCCTGTACGAGCTGGCAACCCCCACTCTGCCCGAGGCCAGCAAAAACGGCCTGCTGCGCGGCGGCGATTTTTCCGCCTCTTATATTGGTGATTTAGAGGACCAGGGCACCAACAATGCAAAAAACAACCAAATTTGGGCCGGTAGTTCTAAAATAATTGAGGACCCTGCCGACCCCAATAACAGTTGTGCGGTTTTAGATTTTTCGCTGATGCAGTACTGCCCGGAGCTAAAAAGCAATACCGAGTATTATTTAACCTATCGGTTTAAAAATAACCCGGAAACCAAGGGCACCAACGCCGACTTTTTACTTTCGGTAGTAGAATCCGGTACTATTAAAGCCGTTGGCAACGCCGCCAGAAACGATTATAAAGGCAGCTCCACCGGTGAATGGCAGTTGGTTAAAACAACCTTTAAAACCGGCGAGCTGCCACAAGGCAAGCACTATTCTTTCATGATCTCCTCTCCTGTTACGGCCAAAAATATTTTGGTAGATGATATTGGCCTGTACGAGCTTTCGGCCCTTTCGGTAGACGCTGAAAGTTACCGCGGCGGCAAAGCCGAGGTAAGCACCCCGTACGCCGATTTGGGCGATACGGTTACCTTTACTGCTAAGCCGGATGAAAACTGTACCTTTGTTGGCTGGCTAAACGGCGGGGACAGCACCAAGCCTTATGTTTCTACCAACCCGGTTTACCAAACAACGGTTACCGAAAATTTAAAGTTGCTGGCCGTATTTACCCAAAACGGGCAAAATGTCAGCTCTGATGAATTTTTAAATGCCGGTGCCGAAACCGGCGATTTAAGCTACTGGAAAAACCGTTACCCCGAAAAATCGGCCCAGTTTACGGTAGACAGCACCGAAAAACACAGCGGCAATTACAGCTTTAAGCTTTCGGCTGCCGAAATTGGCACCTATCGGGTGCAGTCGCTGCGCGGCATTTTGCTGCGTCCCAACAGCGAATACACCGTTTCGGTTTGGGTGAAAACCGACGATGACGGCGTAGCCCGTACCGGCTTTTTTACCGGCGAGTTGGAGGATTACCGCGAGGGCACCAACGATTTTGTTTTTGTAGATAAAGAATTGCGCCCCGCTACCAAGGTAACCCACCAGGTTGGAACCGTTTATTCGGCCGATAGTTATTACAGCTCCTCCAGCTTTACGCGCGCCTCTAAATGGTACACCGGTGCCGACAGCAACGGTTGGGTAGAGGTTAAAACAACCTTTGTAACTTCGGTAGTTGACGCCGGCTGCGTTTTAAACATTACGCTTGGGCTGCAGAAATCGCTTGGTACCGTTTGGTTTGACGATTTAAGCGTTACCTACAAGCCGCTAGATTTTTCTACCAAAAAAACCAGTGCAAACTACTGCGAATGGAATGTAAACCGTTTACGCACACGCGGGTTTGAAAAACCGCTTTCGGCAACCGACCTAAACGCCCCGCAAAGCTGGCAAATTGTAAAAGATGGCACCGCCCCCGAGCAGGAGGCCTACCTTAAAATTCCGGCAAACAGCGGCGTGTATGTAAAAGAAATGACGGTAGATAACATGCGCTGGAGCGTTCTGGCCGCTTTTCTTAAAACCAACAAGGCCGGCACCTCTTATATTGGGCTAACCGAAAAAGAGCCGGCGCAAAATGCCGATTTTGCCAACCCGGAAACCTTAGGTATTTACAACAGCAAGCCTACCACAAGCTGGGAGCGCACCGGTTGGCAAATGTACGCCAACAACTTTACTAAAATTTGGGTGGTTATTTATTCCGGCAGTAACGATTTGTATTTAGACCAACTGCAATTCTTTTACGGGGACTTTGCGCATGAGACCGACCCGAACGACACCACCCCGGCCGCCGTTTACGACTACGAGGGCACCGGCGTGCTGAGCGACAGTTTAGATGTTGAATACAAAGCCGCCATGCAGCAAGCCTTTGGCGCCGGCAGCGGCGCCCCGATAGAGTACGACAGTAATACCGCTGCCACCGGCGATGAAAAGCCTGTTTTACCGGCCGTGTTCATTTTATTAAGCTGTGCCGCCGTTTGCGCCTTAGCGCTAAGAAAGGGGAGAGTGAACCATGAAAAATAATTTTTTAAAATTAATTTGTTTGCTGCTGTGTTTGGCGCTGGCGCTTTCCGCTTTTGCGGGCTGTAAGGGCAAAAACACCGGCAAAAAAACCAAAAAAAGCAAAAAGAACACCTCGGTTTCGTCCGAGCTTTCATCTGATCTTTCGTCCGATACTTCCTCTGACGAGTGGATCGACGACGAACCCGACGACCAGGTTGAGGAGGACGACCCGGTAGACGAGGAGCCGATTGACGAGGAGGAACCGGACACTATTGCCGAGGCTACCGTAAAAAACACTGCGCCTTTAACCCAAAATGTAATGGGTGCAGGCATGGGGCTGTACAACCCCTTTGCTTTTACCGATAATACAAGGGTAACCGACGACGAGGTAGCCAATACCGAGTTTGATCGCCTGCAAAACATGGGCGTTCACACCGTGCGCAGTTTGTTTAAGTTTGAATGGCTGGATGAGGGCCGCAACGACGGCGTTTGGAACTGGGACAGCTACAAAATGAAAGCCCTTTACAAATGGCTAAAGGCAATGAAAGACCGCAATATTAATGTATTTATCAACCCGTGGTCTTTCGGGCATATCAATAATATGGAGTCTTACCGTTATTGGGATACCAAAGGCCTATATGCCGACACCTACGAGAAGACTATTGAAAACTGGGCCAACGGCATGACCGAAGTAATGCTAAAGCTGCAGGCCAAGGGCTTTACCAACGCCAACGGCGTGCTGCTGTTTACCGAGCCTATTTATGCAGATATGCGCGAGGCCGACCCCGACATTGACAACAAATATGTTTACATGGTAAAGCTGGTAGATAAAAAGCTAAAGGCAGCCGGTATTCGCCAAAGCATTCGCCTAATGGGGCCAAACTATTCTAACACCGACACGCTTTTAATAGAAAAATGCATGACCGAGGCTTACGATTGTTTGGATATTTTCTCCCAGCACCGATACGCAAATTTACAAGAGTTAACCTCAAATACCGGCCCGGATGTTGCGGCCGGCGAGTACGGTGGATTTGTTGAAAAGGTTAAAGAGCTAAATAAGGCAAACAAACCGTTTTGGATCGACGAATACAATGTTTCGGCCGAGTTGGAAAAGGACGGTTACGGTACCAGCACCATAGGGTTTGACAATATTTATCGCGGGCTGCAGCAAGCCGTAATTTACAACTCCTGCATGAACATGGGCGGGGTAAACGGCATGATGATTTGGACCCTTGCCGACCAGCAGTGGCCCGAAAACCGCGGCAACAACAAACAGGCCGGCTTTTACGACGGCGTACTGTTCCACGGCCTGCTGCCGGATATGAACAAAACTATGGTGCCAAAATCACAGTATTATGCCTTTTCCCTGCTTTCAAAATATACCGGCACCAAAGGCAACACGGTTTATACCGCCGAGTGTGAAAATTTAGATGTTACCGTTTCGGCTCGGCAATTGGCCGACGGCAACTGGACCTTTATTGTTACCAACACCAACATTGAAAATACCCTGTTTAAGCTGAATTTTGAAAAGCAGTTAAACGGCCTAAAGCTGTACCGCCACCAGTATGTGGCAAGCGAGGTAAAGCCCACCAACGCTGCTAAAATAATTCCGGCCAACAAAACAATTTTAAATGTTAAAACCGGATTTACCGATGTTCTAAAGCCTTACAGCGTTGCGGTTTACACCACCGTTAAGGGCTAAATCAATTTAATTACGCCTGCGGCGCACTCTCCCTTGCGCTGCGTTTGCCTGCAATTTTGTACGGCACAATAATCTCCGCCGCAAAGGGTTCTCCCACCCTTTGCGGCACTTTGGTAGGAGGTATATAAAATTCATGTTTCAAAAATCAATTTCAATTTTGCTGGCAGCCGCGCTGTTGCTAACGCCGGTTCAAGCTCTTGCCTTAAATGCGGAGGTAGATATTCCGGTAAATATTATTGATTCTACCTTTCCCGAGCCCGGCGAAACCGTACCCGAAAAAGTTGGTGGCGATGTAAACGCCGACGGCGAAATAAATTTAAAGGATGTTATTATTTTGGCGGAGTACGCACTAAATAACGAAAAACCCCTTGCCGATGAAAATGCGGCCGACTGCGACGGCAGCGGCAGGATAGATTTAAAAGACGCGGCCTATTTAGCCCAACACCTTGCCGGCTGGCAGAACCGCACCCCGCACTACAACATTACCAAAGCCCTGCAGCAGGACGGTTACTATGAGCCCCTGTTTCAAAAAGCAATTGCCAATAAAGGCAACCGGGCTCTGCTGGCAAAGGCCTTGCAAAAGGCCAAGGCGTTAGAGGCGGCAGGCGGCGGCGAATTTACCCTGGCCGGCCTTGGCGGCTCTATTACCCAGGGCGCCGGCGCTAACTGGGGCGAACCTTCTACCCGCTACATTAACAAAATCGGCGCATGGCTGCAAAAGCAGTTCCCGCATGTTAAAATTAATGTGGTAAACGCCGGCATTGGCGCTACCACCTCACTGCTGGGGAAGGCCCGCATGGAGCAGCAGGTGCTAAGCTACAACCCGGATTTGGTTATTGTAGATTTTACAATTAACGACCAAAACGAGCAGCGCTACGCCTACAGCTACGAGGCAATTATTCGTACCCTTTTGCAAAAGCAGATTGCAACGGTGGGGCTTTTGTTTGGCTGTGTAAACCGAAGCAAGTACAATAACAACGGCCCCTGCGTGCGGGAGCAAAACCGCGAGGCCATGCATTTGCCTATTTTAACCTACTACAATGTTCCAACAATTAATTACTACGCCGCCATGTGGGATTATTTAGACAGCAACGGCGACGGCCAAAGCAACGAAAGCGATTTAGCCCAGTGGCGCACCCTGTGGTACGATTACATTCACCCCAGTATTGCCGGGCACACCCTTTCGGCCAACGCGGTAAATTACTACCTGCAAACCGTATTAAACGGGTTAAGCAATATTGATACCGCTGTTCCGGCCCTGCCGGCCGCCTGCCTGCACAGCGAGACCAACCCCTACCTTGGCGTTACCATGTACACCAAAAACAATGTTGGCCAAAAGCTAACGGGCAGCAGCAAGGTAAGCTACGCGCTGTACGGTAACCGGGACGCGAATACCATTACCAACTGGAACCCCTGGTTAATTGAAAAGGGCGGGTATTTGGAGTTTACCTTAGACGCCTTAAAATGCATTACTTTAATGCATGTGCAGGGCCCGGGCGAAATGAAAGATATTAACGGCGAGGCAAACAACAATAAAACCTTAAGCGAAAACAGCTCCGTAGAGGTAACGGTAAACGGGCAAAAGGTGTTAACCGATTCGGTTTCGGCAACCGGGGCTATTTTAAACTGGGCCTCCGGCACCTACACCTGTAACGAGCAAGGCCAGGTAACGGTGCGCATTACCTGCACCGCCGGCACCTACTGCCTAACCAGCGTGCTGTTTGGCGAGTAATACGGCAGAACACAAAACAACCCGTGCCGCAAAGGCTAACCCTTTGCGGCATTTTTTGAAGTGCACGGACGGAAAGGATTTTTTACATGAGCAAAGACGCAGCCCTTGAAAAGCGGATAGACGAATTGCTGGCAAAAATGACGCTGACCGAAAAAATTGGCCAGTTAAACCAGGTTTCGGCCACGGCCGAGCCCGAAAAGCTGCCCGAACAAATTAAAAGCGGTAAGGTCGGCTCGTTAATTATGGCCAGCACCTGCTTTGCCGGCAGCGAGGAGGGGCGGGTAAAAACCGTTGAATATTACAAGAATTTGCAGCGCATTGCGGTAGAGCAAACCCGGCTGGGCATTCCCCTGATTTTTGGACGGGATGTGATTCACGGGCATCACACGGTGTTCCCGGTTCCGCTGGCAATGGCGGCCTCGTTTGATGATGATTTGGTACAAACCGCTTACCGGGATATTGCGCGCGAAGCGGCGCTGGACCATGTGCATTGGACCTTTACCCCAATGTTAGACCTTTCGCGGGATCCGCGCTGGGGCCGCTGTATTGAGGGCCCGGGCGAGGACCCGTATTTGGGTGCCCGCATGGCCAAGGCCATTGTAACGGGTATTCAGGGGCCAAACCTTTCGGCCGAGGACTGCATTGCCGCCTGCGCCAAGCACTACATTGGCTACGGCGCCAGCGAAGCGGGGCGCGACTACCACCATACCGAGATCAGCGAACCGGCGCTGCACAATTTTTACCTGCCGGCCTTTCGGGCGGCGGTAAAGGCCGGCGTGCAAACGGTTATGAACTCGTTTAACGAAATAAACGGGCAGCCGGTTGCCGGCAGCAAGTATCTGCTAACCGATGTTTTGCGGGGTGAGCTGGGGTTTGACGGCTTTGTGATTAGCGACTGGGAAGCCATTAAGCAGCTAACCAACCACGGCGTAGCCAAGGACGAAAAGCAGTGCGCCGAGCTGGCCTTAAACGCCGGGCTGGATATGGATATGATTGACCGCTGCTACATAAATTATTTAGAGCAGCTTATTGCCGAAGGCAAGGTTTCTACCGCGGCGTTAGATACCGCCGTGCGGAATGTGCTGCGGGTAAAATTCCGGTTAGGGCTGTTTGAGCACCCTTACGCCCCGCAGTATAAAGTAGATACGGTGCTGCACCAAAAGCACGCCCGCGCTTTAGCGGCCGAAAGCATGGTGCTGTTAAAAAACGAAAACGGTGCGCTGCCGCTGGCTAAAACCGAGCAGGTGGCGCTGGCCGGTCCTATGGCCGCCATGCAGGAAAGCCACTTGGGCGCCTGGTGCTTAGACGGCGATATGGCCGAGGTGATCACCATAGAGGCCGGTATGCGGCAATACGGCGGGGAGAATATTGTTTTACACCACGCCTGGCTTACCGACCGGCAGTTAATAAACCCCTGGCAGCACGAAACCTATGTGCTTTGCTTGGGCGAAAGCCGGTTTTCCTCGGGCGAGAACAACTGCTTAGCCGAAATTGAAATACCGGAGTACCAAATTGAGTTTGCCCGACGCGCCAAAACCGAGGGCAAAAAGGTGGTGGCTGTTTTGTGCTTTGGCCGGCCGGTGGCTTTGCAAAAGCTGCTGCCGTTTTGCGACGCGGTTTTGTACGCCTGGCACAGCGGCAGCCAGGCCGGCAACGCCGTTGCCGATATTTTGTACGGTGCGGTAAACCCCGGCGGCAAGCTGCCAATGTCGCTGCCGCGGGCAACGGGGCAAATTCCAATTTACTACAACCACCTGCGCGCCGCGCGGGATTGCAACAGCTACTACGGCCGCGGCCGCAGCTACCACGACCTGCCCGACGGCCCGCTGTTTCCCTTTGGGTTTGGCCTTAGCTACACAACCTTTGAGCTAACTAATTTTAAAGCCGAGCAAACCGCTTTACCCTTGGGCGAGTTGCAGGCGGGGCAAAGCTTTACCGTAACGGCTAACTTAAAAAACACCGGCACCCGCCCGGGGAGCGAAACGGTACAGCTTTATGTAAAAGACGAGGTTGCAAGCCTGGTTCGCCCGCTGCGGGAGCTAAAGGGCTACCAAAAGGTTTATTTAAACCCGGGCGAGAGCAAAACCCTGCAATTCAGCGTAGGGCTTGAGGAGCTTAGCTTTTTTAACGCCGAGCGAAAGCAGGTTTTAGAGCCGGGCTGCTTTACCCTGTACCTTGGCAACAGCTGTCTTACCCCAAACGCGCTGCAAATTACGGTAAACCCTTGAATTTAATTTTTATACGCAGTATAATTGGCTGAGCGTATTTTGCCAACAAAACATAAAATTTACCAAAACAAATAAACGGAGTTTTTTTCAATGCTTAAATTACTTTCAATTGGCAACAGCTTTTCGCAGGACGCGCACAAATGGCTGCAGGCCATTTGCAGCAGCTTGAATTTTGAGGTTTATTTGTGCAATTTATTTATTGGGGGCTGCTCTTTAGAGCAGCACTGGAACAACATTGACCGCAACGCGGAGCAGTATGTTCTTGAAATAAACGGGGAGCCGCAAGAAAAGGTTTGCATTACCGATATTGTAAAAAAGCAACAGTGGGATATTATTACCTTACAGCAGGCAAGCCATTTTAGCGGGCTGCCCCAAACCTACGAGCCATATTTGGAAAAAATCACAGCCTATTTAAAGCAAAAGCAACCGCAGGCCAAGCTGTATTTGCACGAAACCTGGGCTTATGAAGTTAACAGCACGCACGCCGGGTTTGCCAACTACCAAAATAACCAAGAGGTAATGTTTCGCAGCCTGCAAAGCGCCTACCAAATTGCGGCTCAAGCAATTGGTGCCAAGCTTATTCCGGTTGGCGACACGGTGCAGTATTTTAGAAATCATGTTTGCGAATTCAATTACCAAAACGGTGGGCTCTCATTGAACAGAGATGGGTTTCATTTAAGCTATTTGTACGGCCGCTATTTGGCTGCTTGCGTTTGGGCCGAGGTTTTGTTTGGCCTAAATGTGGAACAATGCCTGTTTGTACCAAAAACCGAGACCGAAACCGCAAGCAAAGAATTAATTGAATGTATTCAAAAAAATGTGCACTGCTTTTTAAAGGGGTGTAAAGGCGTTGAAGATAGGGCGTTGCAGTAACCGTAAAGAGCCCGCTAATTTTTAAACGGAACAAAAGGGCCGCTTTAAGCTAAATTACAACCACTTGTTAAATGCAGCAACAAAATAAAGGTAGATACATGGAAAGCCACCATGTGTCTACCTTTTTATGTTAAAATAAATTAGAAATAGAAAATTAACTGTAATAATTATCAAAAAAAGTGGCTGGCTCTCTAAAAAAGGCAGCCTAATTTTTTCTGAAAAGAGGGGGGCGTGCGAAAGTCTCTAAGCAAGATGGTGTATATTATAAGGACTCTACTTTTTGTAACCGATTTTGGTTGTTGTAAAATGGGAAAGTGTTAAAAAGAAACATAGAAATAGTATTTTTGTAAATTTCAATATCGGTGGTGACTAAAACGGCAGTAACCGTGAATGATCTAATTTTAAGTGGTTTGTCAGCTGCTCCGCTTTAGCCATTCTATGTTGATTGTTTTGTTTCGCCAAAGCGCTGGTAATGTACAACCTCGCGCTGGCGTAAAAATTTAATCACATCGCGCACATCCGGGTCGTCACACAAGCGCAAAATGTTGTCGTAGGTTGCCCTGGCTTTTTGCTCTGCGGCTAAGTCCTCGTGTAAATCGGCCAACAAATCGCCCTTCGACTGCATTTGTGCCGCCGAGTAGGGGTAGCCGGAGGCCGAAACCGGAAAAATACCGGTTGTGTGGTCTACAAAATAGGTGTCAAAGCCCGATTTTTTAATTTCCTCAATGGTTAGATTGCGTGTTAATTGGTACACTAAAGCGCCAACCATTTCCAAATGTGCCAGCTCCTCGGTTCCAATATCTGTTAGCAAACCTTTTAGTTCGGGGTAGGGCATGGTAAAGCGCTGGCTTAAATAGCGCAGGCTGGCGCCCAGCTCGCCGTCCGGCCCGCCGTACTGGCTAATAATAACCTGGGCTAATTTGGCGTTGGGGTTTTTAACCTTAATGGGGTATTGCAGCTTTTTTTCGTATTGCCACATTAGCGGTTCGCCTCGCTTTCGTTTTCCCAGGGCCAGGGGGCGTTTAACCAGCCCTGATTGGTTTCGCCGTAAAGGTCGCAGGCGGTTAGCGGGCCGTAAAGCTTTTCATAATCGGCTTTGCAATCGGCAGCCGCTTTGCAGTAGCTTTGGTGGGCTGCCGTTGCTTTGGCGTCGGCGTTATGTGTATCTAAATACAGGCGCATTTCCTGCGCGGCAAACTGTGCGCCGGAAAGCTTGCGTAATAGTTGTTCTCTGGTTTCCAATAAAAACACCTCAATCTTTTTTTAAAGTTAACGGTTTGTTTAAAGCGGGAAAAAGGGTGCCGGTGTTTAGAGCCATGGCGGGGTCATAGCTTTCAATGCCGTGCTGCAGGGGCACATAGGCCATGGCCAGCGGCAGATATTGCAAAGGCGTGTCGCAAAAATTGTTGCGCGGCCGTTCGGCCGGCTTTTGGGTGGCGGCCGGTGCCTTGGCCGGGGCAGCTGCCGGTTTTAAGCCGAATTCCTCCGGTGTAAAACCAAATTTATCTAAATAATCGTCCAATTTATTCAGCTCCTACAATAAAATAAAACCTGTTAAACTGCGCGGGCGGCAAAAATCCACTTTTAAAAAACAAAGGCTGATTATTTGGGGGCGTAATGAAGGGTTTTACCTTGCCGGCCGAATAACGGGTTTGTCTTTAATAATATATTCACTTGTCCAAAATATGACACTGTAAAGCGCAAAATAAAGGTAAACTTTTGTAAGCTGCGGCCCGGTTCAAGCCCTTTTACGGCAGTGTAGGGCGTTTATTTTTTGCGGTTGGTATTGACTTATTTGGTTGAGGTATACTATAATATATTACAATAGCCAAGGGTGCTTTGCCCGGCTTATTTTTGTTAAAATTTGGAGTTTAAAATGGGCAATAAATTTATAGAAGTACGCGGTGCGCGGGAGCATAACTTAAAAAATGTAACGGTTAAAATTCCGCGGGATAAATTCGTGGTTTTTACCGGTCTTTCGGGGTCCGGTAAATCCTCTTTGGCGTTTGATACGATCTACGCCGAGGGGCGGCGGCGGTATGTGGAATCGCTTTCCAGCTACGCGCGGCAGTTTTTAGGGCAAATGAGCAAGCCGCGGGTAGATAGCATTGAGGGACTTTCGCCGGCTATTTCAATAGACCAAAAAACAACCTCTAAAAATCCGCGCTCCACCGTTGGCACGGTAACCGAAATTTACGATTATTTACGCCTGTTGTTTGCTAGAACCGGCGTGCCGCACTGCCCGGTTTGCGGGCGGGAGATTGCCGGCCAAACGGTTGATCAAATTACCGACGCCGTGCTGCAGCTAAAGGTCGGCACTAAATTTCAGGTTTTAGCGCCGGTGTACCGCGGCAAAAAGGGCGAATTTGTAAAGGAGCTGGAAAAGCTAAAGCGTTCCGGCTTTACCCGCGTGCGGGTAGACGGCAGTGTTTATTTGTTGGACGAGCCCATTACGCTGGACAAAAATATTCGCCACGATATTGATATTATTATTGACCGCCTGGTTTTAAAAGAGGGAATTCGCGGCCGCTTGACCGACAGCATTGAAACTGCCCTAAAGCACGCCGACGGGCTGGTGCTGATTGATGTAATAGGGGGCGAGGAGCAGCTGTTTTCCCAAAAGCTTTCCTGCCCGGAGCATAACATTAGTATTCCGGAGCTTTCGCCGCGCAATTTTTCCTTTAACAGCCCGTTTGGCGCCTGCCCAACCTGCACCGGCATTGGTATGTTTATGAAAGCGGACCCGAGCCTGATTGTTCCCGAAGAAAATAAATCGCTGCTGCAGGGGGCGGTTCGCGCCAGCGGCTGGAGCGTTGTGCCCTTTGGCAATAACACGGGGGAGACCATTGCCGCCGTTTACTACAAGGGTATTGCCAAGCATTTTGGGTTTGACCCCAACACCCCCTACAAAAATATTCCAAAACCGGCTAAAGACTTTTTATTGTACGGCAGCAAGGGCAAAAAAATTGAATTTGAGCGTAATAACGAGTGGAAAAACGGGGTGTATTCCGCCACCTTTGAGGGAGTTATACCCAACATTGAGCGCCGGTATAAAGAAACAACGAGCGACTGGATTCGTAACGACATTGAAACGGTGATGAGCGAGTGCGATTGCCCGGATTGCAAAGGCAAGCGCCTAAAGCCCGAAATTTTGGCCGTTACGGTTGGCGGTAAAAATATTTTTGAGGTTACCTGTTTGCAGGTGTGCGAGGAGATTGAATTTTTTAAAAATTTGCAGCTGTCAAGCGCCGCCGAGTTGATTGCCAAACCCATTGTGAAAGAGATTATTGCCCGGCTGGAGTTTTTAAAAAGCGTTGGCCTTTCGTACCTTACCCTTTCGCGCGGGGCCGCCACCCTTTCGGGCGGGGAGAGCCAGCGTATTCGCTTAGCTACGCAAATTGGCTCGGCGCTTACCGGCGTGCTGTATGTGCTGGATGAACCCAGCATTGGCCTGCACCAGCGGGATAACGAAAAGCTGATTAACACCCTAAAAAAGCTGCGGGATATTGGCAACACCCTAATTGTGGTAGAGCACGATGAGGATACCATGCGCGCGGCCGATTATTTGGTTGATATTGGCCCCGGCGCGGGGGTACACGGCGGCGAAATTGTTTGCTGCGGCACCCCGGCACAGGTGGCGGCAAGCAAAAATTCGCTAACCGGCGATTACCTTTCCGGCCGCAAAAAAATTGCCGTACCGGCGGCCCGACGTAAGGCAAGGGGCTATTTAAAGGTTACCGGCGCGGCACAAAATAATTTAAAAAACATTACGGTAAGGTTCCCGCTGGGCTGTTTAACGGCGGTAACCGGGGTTTCGGGCTCCGGCAAATCTTCGTTAGTAAACGGCATTGTGCAAAAAAAGCTGGCGGCCGAGCTAATGGGTGCCAAAACCTTTGCGGGTAAGTTTAAAAAAATGGAGGGGATTGAGCAGTTAGATAAGGTTATTAACATTACCCAGTCGCCCATTGGGCGCACGCCGCGCTCAAACCCCGCCACCTACACCGGCGTGTTTAACGATATTCGCGAGCTGTTTGCCCAAAGTAAGGACGCGAAAATGCGGGGCTACACCGCCGGCCGTTTTTCTTTTAATGTTAAAGGCGGGCGCTGCGAGGCCTGCCAGGGCGACGGCATTAAAAAAATTGAAATGAACTTTTTGCCGGATGTTTATGTTCCCTGCGAGGTTTGCGGCGGCACCCGCTACAACCGCGAAACGCTGGAGGTAAAATACAAGGGCAAAAACATTTTTGATGTGCTGGAAATGACGGTGGAGGAGGGCCTGCATTTTTTTGAAAGCGTGCCTAAAATTCAGCGTAAGCTGCAAACCCTGTGCGAGGTTGGCTTGGGCTATGTTAAAATTGGCCAGCCGGCTACCACCCTTTCGGGCGGCGAGGCGCAGCGGGTTAAGCTGGCTACCGAGCTTTCCCGCAGGGCAACCGGGCGCACTATTTATATTTTAGATGAACCCACCACCGGCCTGCACACGGCAGATGTGCAGCGGTTAATTGATGTACTGCAGCAGCTGGTAGAGGCCGGCAACAGCGTGTTGGTAATTGAGCACAATTTAGATGTTATTAAAACGGCCGATTGGATTATTGATTTAGGGCCGGAGGGCGGCGACGGCGGCGGCACGGTTGTTTGCACCGGAACGCCCGAGCAGGTTGCCGATTGTGCCGAATCCTTTACCGGGCAGTTTTTAAAACCGTTACTAAAAAAAGGTTAGGCGGCATTTGGTGGGGCCCGCAGGCCGAAATTCTCTGTTATTGCGGGCAAACGGGCAGAACCGACGCTAAAAAAATGTGAAAATGTCGGCGCATAATCTTAATAATTTTAAATTAACTAAACAATAAACTTAGAAAATGCAGGAAAGCTTTTCCGGCTAAAGTTCCTATATTTTTACAATTATAGGAGTATATAACAGGTTCGCTCCAATTTTTAATAAGATCTTGACATTATTTTACCAAAAACACTAATTCTATATTGACAAATAATGAACGGTGCGCTATAATGTTAACAGAGCTTAAAACGGTTGGCGCTAAAGCAGCCTGGCGTAAAAAACCTGCGCTTAAATGCGGTTTGGGGCGCGTTTGTTTAGTTGCCGCTTGTTAAAGCTCTAAATAAAGCATTGCTTTTTTGGGGCGTGTACTTTTTTAGGCGGGCAAAGCGTTTTTGCCAAACTCGCCAACCGGGTTAAAGCCGTTTGTGCGGTTTTAACCCGGCGGCAGGGGCCTGCGGCGGCCCCTGCTTTTTTTGTGGGCAAATTTCTGCCAAAGTGCCAAAGGCGTTTACCCGGCGGCTTTAACCGCCGTTTGCGCTGCTTGCCTTTTTGGCGGGCGTTGGCGCAGGGCGGCTTTTGTTTTAACCGGCAGGCACAAACCAAAAAGGCGTAAATTAAAAGGCGTAAGCCCAAAAGTATAAGCCAAAAAGCAAAAGGCGGAAAGCACAAACCGGCAAGCATAAGTTGGAAAGCATAAGCCGGAAAGCATAAGCCGGAAAGCATAAGCCGGAAAGTACAAGCCGGAAAGTACAAGCCGGAAAGTACAACCGGAAAGTATAAATCAAAAGGCGCAACCGGAAAGCATAAGTCGGAAAGCATAAGTCAGAAAGCACAAACCGGCAAGCATAAGTTGGAAAGCATAAGTTGGAAAGTACAAACCGGAAAGTACAAACCGGAAAGTATAAATCGGAAAGTATAAATCGGAAAGTACAACCGGAAGGTATAAATCAAAAGGCACAACCGGAAAGTATGAACCGGCAAGTATGAACAGGAGAACCTAAACCGGCAAACACCGCAAGGTGTTTGTTTTTTTTGCCGGTGCGTCAACCGCGTTGGTTGACAGCGCCCCCTTTTTGGTGTATGATATTGAGCAGAAAGCGGGGTATTTTAATGGAAAAATATTTAGAGCAGCTGGTAGATTGGTGCGTTGCCATAGCGGGCAGGCTGGTTTTGGCCGCCTTAATTTTGCTGGCGGGTAAAATTGCGGCAAAATTGCTGGTTCGGTTTTTTCCAAAGGGGAGCAAGCGTCACCCGTTTGACCCTACCGTGCGCCAATTTTTGCTGCATTTTTCTAAAGTAGTGCTGTACGCCATTGTGGCGGTTTGTGTTGTTGGCACCTTGGGGGTCGAAATGTCCTCGGTTATTACGGTGCTGGCCTCGGCCGGGGTGGCAATCTCCTTAGCCTTGCAGGGCTCCTTAGCCAATTTTGCCAGCGGGTTAATGATTTTAATTTTTAAGCCCTACAAAATGGGCGATTACATTGAAAGCGGCGATAAAAAGGGTACGGTTATTGATGTTGGCATTTTTTACACCGTGATTCGGGCGGTGGACGATTCTGAAATGCATATTCCCAATTCGGCTATGACGAGCAGCACGGTAACCAACTTTTTTCCCGGCACCGAAAACCGCCGGGTAGATTTAGATTTTACCGTTGCCTACGGCACCGATTTAGAAAAGGTAAAAACGGTTATTTTAGGGGTAATTCGGGCCGATAGCCGCATTTTAAAAAGCCCGGCGCCCTTTGTGCGTATGACAGAGCTGCAGGATTCTGCCATGAATTTTAAGGTGCGGGTTTGGGCGTCGGCGGGCAATATGCTGCCGGTTAAAATTGATTTGACCGAGCAGGTAACCAAAGCTCTGAATGAAAATCACATTGAAATTCCCTTTCCGCAAATGGATGTGCATTTGCACCATTAAGGGATTAAGAGGTAAAACAAAACCAAAAAGGGGGCGGCTTTATGTACCGGGTTTATATTGTAGAGGACGACTTAGGCATTGCCGAGGCCGTTGCTACGCAGGCCGAGCGCTGGGGAATACAGGCGTACCTTGCAAAGAATTTTAGCGAGATTACAACCGAATTTGCAAAAATTCAGCCGCATTTAGTGCTTTTAGATATTTCGCTGCCCTTTTACAACGGCTATTATTGGTGTAAAGAAATTCGAAAGGCCTCTAAGGTGCCAATTATTTTTATTTCCTCCGCGGCCGATAATTTAAATATGATTATGGCGATGAACATGGGCGCCGACGATTTTATTGCCAAGCCGTTTGACCAAAGCGTGCTAATGGCAAAGCTGCAGGCCCTTTTGCGCCGCACTTACGATTTTGCCGGCGGCACTACGGTGTTAGAACACCGGGGCGCTTTGCTGAATTTGGGGGAGAATACCCTTTTTTACGGGGAGGAAAAAATTCCCCTTTCGAAAAACGAGTTTAAAATTTTGCTGGTTTTAATGCAAAATAAGGGCACGGTTGTTAGCCGCGAAAAGCTTATGGAGCAGCTGTGGCAAACCGAAAGCTTTGTAGATGAAAACACCCTTTCGGTAAATGTAAACCGCTTGCGCCGGCGGCTGGACGCGGCCGGACTGCCAAATTTTATTACCACCAAATTTGGGGTAGGCTATTTTATTGAAAACGGTTGAGCGCACCGGCGGCGGTAAACGGGGGCAAAATAAATGGAATTATTTTTAAAATTTTTAAAGCAGCGCCGCAAAGGCCTTGTAACCGGCGGCCTTTGCGTTTTAATTTTTTTAGGCAGCTTTGCGCTGTACCATTTGCCGGTGCGGGCGGTGCTTTACCCGGCGGCGCTTTGCGCGCTGTTGGTTTTTTTGGCTTTAGGGGGCAGCTATTGGCGCGTGTTAAAACGGCACCGGCAGCTTAGCGCCCTGGCCCAAGCGCCAACCCCAGAGCCGCAGCAGCTGCCAAAACCGCAAACCGTTGAGGGGGCCGATTACAACCGCCTGCTTACTAAAACGCTGGCCGAATTTAAAGCCTACCAAAGCAGCCAAAGCAGCGCCATGGCGCAAACGGTGAACTATTACACGGTTTGGGTGCACCAAATTAAAACGCCAATTTCCTCCATGCGGCTGCGCCTGCAAAATGAGGATACCGGCCTTTCCCGCGCCCTTTCGGCCGACCTTTTGCACATTGAGCAGTATGTTGAAATGGCGCTGACCTACCTGCGGTTAGATTTTGAGCACACCGATTATTTGTTTTTGCAGTATTCGCTGGCCGATATTGCCGCCAGCGCCATTAAACGCCTGCGCGGCGAGTTTATTAACCGCCGGTTAAAGCTAAACTATTTGCCCGCCAAAGCAACGGTGGTAACCGATGAAAAGTGGCTGCAATTTGTAATAGAGCAGGTGCTTTCCAACGCGCTGAAGTACACGCCCTCCGGCAGCATTACCGTTTTGGTAGAGCCGCAAAGGCTAACGGTTGCCGATACCGGCATTGGCATTGCCCCGCAAGACCTGCCCCGCGTTTTTGAAAGCGGGTTTACCGGCTACAACGGCCGGGCCGATAAACGGGCCAGCGGCATTGGCCTTTACCTTTGCAAGCGCATTTGCAGCAAATTAGGGCACGAAATTACCGTGCAATCTACCCCCGGTAAGGGCACAACGGTTGCAATTAGCTTTGCAAAGCAGCGCCGTTTGGTAGAGTAGCCAATTTTTTGCGGCTGCGTTTGGCAGCGCACTTCTTACAAAAGTGTTAGAAATTAGGGGGAATTTGTAAGCCAAGGCTATGGCGGTGCAAATTCCCCTTTGCTATAATGGGTACATTACAAAAAAGGAGTAATTACCATGAGCATTTTACAAGTAAACGGGGTACAAAAGGTTTACACCACCCGGTTTGGCGCCAACAAGGTGCAGGCGCTTAAAAGCGTTACCTTTTCGGTAGAGCCGGGGGAGTATGTTGCCATTATGGGGGAATCCGGCTCCGGCAAAACAACCCTGTTAAACATTTTAGCCGCCTTAGACCGGCCAACCGCCGGCACCGTTGTTTTAGACGGCCTAAACCTTTCCGCCGTGAAGGAGGCCGACGCCGCAACCTTTCGGCGGCAGCATTTGGGCTTTGTTTTTCAAGACTTTAATTTGCTGGACACCTTTACGGTAGAGGATAACATTTACCTGCCGTTGGTGCTGGCCAACCGGCCGTACGCCGAAATGCAGCAGCGCCTGCAGCCCATTGCGGCGCAGCTGGGCCTAACGCCGCTGCTGAAAAAATACCCTTACGAAATTTCGGGCGGGCAAAAGCAGCGGGCGGCCGTGGCACGCGCTTTAATTACCAACCCCAAGCTGATTTTGGCCGATGAGCCTACCGGCGCGTTAGACTCGAAAGCAACCGACGAGCTGCTGGGCCTTTTTGCCCAAATTAACCGGGCGGGGCAAACCCTTTTAATGGTAACGCACTCGGTAAAGGCGGCCAGCCACGCCTCGCGCGTGTTATTTATTAAGGACGGCGAGGTTTTTCACGAAATTTACCGCGGCGAATGTACCGAGGGGCAGTTTTACCAAGTGATAGCCCATACCCTTACCCTGCTGACTACCGGGGGTGAGGCCAAATGAAAACCGGCTTTTACCTTAAGCTTGCTTTAAGCGGAATGTTAAAAAACAAAAAAATGTATTGGCCGTATTTGTTGAGCGGCGCGGTTATGGTTTTAATGACCTACCTGTTGTTCTTTTTAACCGGGTGTAACGCGCTGAATTACATGAAGGGCGGCGGAATACTGCGAATGCTGCTGCCTATTGGCAGTGTGGCGGTTGGCATTTTTTCGTTTGTGTTTTTGTTTTACAGCAGCTCGTTTTTGCTAAAACAGCGCAGCCGGGAATTTGGGCTGTACCATGTTTTAGGTTTAAATAAGCGCAATTTGGCCAAAGTAATGCTTTGGGAAAACACCGTGGCGGCTGCTGCGGCGCTTTTGGTTGGTTTATTTTTTGGCATTGCGCTTTCTAAGGCGGCCGAGCTTTGCATGGTTAATTTGTTAAAGGGCACCGTTACCTACAGCTTTACCGTTTCGGGGGCGGCGGTTGCTAAAACGGCGCTGCAGTTTTTGGCTATTTACACGGTGCTGCTTTTAAACGCTTTTGTTAAGGTGCGGCGCAGCAGCGCGTTAGAGCTGCTGCAAACAACCGGCGCCGGCGAGCGGGAGCCTAAGGCCAATTGGCTGTTGGCCGGCTTGGGCGTTGTGCTGCTGGGCGCAGCCTACTACATTGCCCTTACTATTCAAAGTCCACTTTCGGCAATTGTTTGGTTTATGGCGGCGGCAATTTTGGTGGTGGTTGCCACCTACCTTTTGCTGGTTTCGGGCTCGGTTGCGCTGTGCCGAATTTTGCAAAAAAACAAGCGCTACTACTACCGCCCAAACCACTTTATTTCGGTTTCTGCTATGAAATATCGCATGAAGCAAAACGGCGCCGGTCTGGCCTCTATTTGCGTGCTTAGCACCATGGTGCTGGTTATGCTTTCCTCCACCCTTAGTATGTACATTGGCGCCGAGGATACTTTAAGCGCCAACTACCCGCAGGAAATTTCGCTGCAAATTAATTTAAACGGCTTAGACGAATTTAAGCCCGAAAGCTTTGAAGCAAAGCGCAGCCTGCTGGCCCAAAAGGTGCCGGGGCAAAAAAACGCCTTTGCGTACCACGGGGTAGAAATTGCCGGCCTGCTGCAGCAGGATTATTTTTTGGTAAACCAAACCGCGCACAGCGAGCTGGATGTTTCGGCCTTAAAAAATTTGTGCTACCTAAATGTTATTCCGCTTTCGGAATACAACCGGCTGGCGCAAAGCAATTTAACGCTGCAGCAGGGGGAATGCTTTACCTTTGGCTACCGCACCGAGTTTACGCAAAACACCCTAACGGTAGAGGGCTGCCGCCCGTTAAAGGTAAAAAAGCAGGTGCAAAGCACCGAGCTGCCAAGCTTTTTAAAACGGCAAAGCGTGCCCTGCCTAACCTTAGTGGTGCAAGATGTTTTAAACTTTTTGCAGCCCCTTAAAGCGCAAAAAAACAAGCTGGGCGAAGCGGTTTTGCAGCCCAGCTGGTCTTGCGATTTTAATGTTGGGGGCGGCGCGGTTGCCCAAAACGCCGTTTACGAAAAGCTGCTGAACGAAATGGACGAACTGGTTACCAAAGACCAAAACGAAAGCTACTCTTACAGCTTAGAAACGCGGGAGCGCGCCCGCATTGCCTTTTACAGCCTGTACGGCGCTCTGTTTTTTATTGGCGTTTTGTTAAGCGTTGTTTTTGTGTTTGCCGCGGTGCTGATTATTTATTACAAGCAGATCTCCGAGGGGTACGAGGACCAAAAGCGCTTTGCCGTTATGCAAAAGGTTGGCATGACCAAAGCCGAAATACGGCGCAGCGTGAACGCGCAGGTTTTAACCGTTTTCTTTTTTCCGCTTTTGTTGGCCGGCGCGCACTTGGCTGTGGCTTTCCCAATTATTTGGAAGCTGCTGCAAACCTTTATGTTTAAAAATGTTTGGCTTATGGCGGGGGTTACCGCCGGCACCTTTGCCGTTTTTGCGGCCATTTACGCCTTTGTTTACAAAGTAACCTCAAACAGCTATTACAGCATTGTTAGCGCAAAAGAAAAAGGCGTTTAAAACGGCAAACAAATAAAGGCTTAAAACAAAAAGCAAAAAAGGGTTGGCCGGTGCCGCAATGCCGGTTAACCCTTTTTTGTTTTAGCCTGTTAATTTTTACAAAGCCGTTTTGCCGCTTTAGTTGGTTTGGCCGCTTGGCAAAAAGCAAATGGCCGAAGCGTAGAACATTTGGCCCTTGGCCTCAAACCGGCAAAAGCCGTTGTACTTTTTGGCAATTTCGGCCACCGAGCCGGTGCCAAGGCCCACCCCCTTGTGTTTGGTAGAAAGCAATTGGTTTTTGGTGTTGTACTGCAGCCTGCCGGTAAAGGTGTTATCTACCGTAATGCAAAGCGCGCCGCCCTCGCAGCCGGCCCGAACAACAATTTTTTTCTCCGGCCCCGGTTCGGCCTTGCAGGCGTCCAGCGCGTTTTCCAGCAAATTGCCCAGCAGCACCGAAAGGTCGGTGTTAGAAATTTTAAGGGTGTTTGGAATTTCGGTTTTAACAATGTACTCTACGGCGTTGTTTTTAGCCTGCTGCGCAAAGTAATGCAGCACGGCGTTGGCGGCAATGTTGCTGCAAAATTGCACCAAGGAATCGTCCGGCAGGCTGGCGCTGTATTGCTTTAGGTAATTTTTTAGGGCGGTTAGCTCGCCGCGGTTAAGGTACTCCTGCATTAAGGCAATGTGGTGGCGAACATCGTGCTTGGCACGGCGCGCCTCGTTAATTTTGTTTTGCAAATTTTCGTACTGCAGGGTTTGCATGGTTAGCTGGTGATTTTGTTTGGTAAGCTGCAGCGTTTTGTTTTGCTCTAAAATTAGGCGGGTAACAATGTAATAAATAAAAGCGGCCCCAACATTTACAATAAATAAAAACAGGGCGTTTTTGGGGCGCAGGGCAATTTCAAGGCTGCTGCGGGCAATGTTGCCGTAAAAGGCATAGTACCACATAATGTAAAAGGTTGCGGGAATCAGCCACAAATACCGCCACTCAAAGCCCGAGGGCTCCCGCTCTACGGCGGGGGTGTAAACGGTTTTCATGTAAAAAAACAGCGGAACGGCCAATACAACCTCTACCAACAGCAGCATAAGCGAAAACGACCAGCGGTAGCTTTGCAGCGCCAGGGCGGGGAACAGTCGCCCCTCGAACATTTTGGCGGTAATAACCGCTAAATTGGCCAGGTTAGAAAGCATTAAAAGGGTAAAAAAGGTTTTGCCAAAATGCTTTTTAACCGCCAAAAAGTAAAAGGCGGCGTACAGCAGGGTGCTAACGGCGCTAATTAGGCCGGCGTTGGCCTGCGGGGCAAAGGCGGCCCAGTACCCCAGCAAAAGCTGCAGCAGGGTTAAAACGGCAATAAACACGGCGGTTACCCTGCCCGAAAACCGCAGGCTGCGGCGAAACGGGTAAAGCGCCAGTGCTAAAAACGGAAAAAAGTTTAACAAAGCGTAAACCGAAACCTCGGCCCAGCGGTAAAGCGGCGGCATTAGTGCGGCCCCCCTTTTCGTAGCTGCTCAAACCGAAAGGCCGAGTAAGCCTCTAAAACCTCTTTGGCTTTGCGGCGGCTAATGGGAATATTTGCGTTGCAGCTTAGGGTAAAAAGGTTGCCGGTTCGGGCTGTAACCTCGTAAAAATTAATAATAACCCCTTTAGTTGGGCTAAAAAAATACGGGTAGGCGCATAGCAGCTGCTCTATTTCGGCAAACGGGGCGCGCAGCGTTAAAACTTTTTGCTGCTTGCAGTGCAGCTGCACGCGGTGGGCGGCGCAATCGGCGTAAATAATGCTGCGCAGCACAAGGTCGGTTCCGTCCGGCAGCCTTACGGTGCGCAGCTGTTCCAGCGCGGCAAGGTCTAAGCGGTCTAACATAGCCTTTACCCCGGCGCGCGTAAAGGGCTTAAGCAGGTAGTAGCAGGCGTTTACCTCGTAGCTTTCGCTGGCAAACTCGTTACTGGTGGTGCAAAAAACAATTTTTACGGTGCGGTTGCTTTGCCGCACCTTTTTGGCAACCTCTATGCCGTTAAGCTTACCCATAAAAATGTCTAAGATCAACAGGTCAAATTCTTTGGGCGCGGCGGCTAAAAATTCCTCGCCGCTTTTAAAATAAAAAATCTTAATCGAGCCGCCTAATAGCTCGGTTAAGTAGCTGTTTAAGGTTTCAAATAACAAACGGTCGTCGTCTACAATGGCAATTTTCAAGGCTGGCACCCCTTAAATCGGCGCTGCTTTGGGTTGCAGCGTTTTACGCTTTTGCCGTAATAATAAACCGCAGCAAAAATTGGTTTTGCGCTGTTGGCGAAAGGTGTTTACAAAAGCTTTGTAACAATTATACCACAATGCTTTAAAAAAGCCAAGCATTTGAAAAACGGTTTATTGCATTTTGCCTTTTAGGGTGTAAGCTTTTTGAGGTCCGCCAATTTTTGCGTCAATTTTTTGGTACGCCGTTTTTGAAGTACACCGTTTTTTTGCTTGCTAACTTGTTTTTTTCGGCGTGCCAACCCTTGCCCCGGCGTGACGGCGGCGCTTTATTTGGCATTAGCCGTTTGCACTTTTTGGTACGGCCGTTTTAAGGGCTGCTTTATTTATTCGTTCAGCAGGTAAGGCTCGCCGTCTAAACGGGTCCAGTCTACAATAGCCTTCATAAACCTGCCGTATTTTTGGGTCAGCTCGGCCTGCGCGGCGTCAAACTGCGTAATGGGGTAAATTTTGGTAGGCACCTTTTTAAAGCTCCAGCAATCGGCGGCCAGGGCGTCCATGGCGTTTTGGCAGGAGCGCAGCAGCAAATCCCACTCGCGCGGGTGGGTGCTTAAACAGTCAACGGCCTTTACATTCAGCAGCCGAACATCTACCAGCCGTTTTTCGCCGGTGTGGTAAGCGCCAATAGCCAACTGCCCGCACATGGCGGTAATTTGAATGGCAAAATCTAACGATTCGTTGGTTTCGCCCCACTCCATTACCAAAGCAAAGCCGCCCGACCCGTTCCAGGTGCCAACGCCGGTGCTTTTAAAATCGCTGCTGTTTTGGCTAAGCCACTGCTCTGGGGTGTAAACCTCGTCGGCGCCGTATTTTTTAGCGTCGTTTAAACATTCGGGGCGAATATCAAACCCTACCACATAGGCGCCCCGTTTTTTTAACAGGCTAATGGCCCCGCAGCCCATGTAGCCGCAGCCAACAACGGCAACCCTGTCGCCCACTACGGGAATACGCACCTTGCTAACGGCGCTGTAAAGGCAGCCCAGCGGCTCTATCACGGCTTCTTCATCTTTTACCGTGTTGGGAATAAGAATTAAATTATTTTCGTGCGTGCAGCTGTACTCGCTGTAGCCGCCAAACGGCCCGCTTACCCGGCTGCCAACCTTAACCCTTGTAACCTTTGGGCCAACCTTAAAAACAACGCCAACCGGCTCGTGCCCAAAGCTTTGGCCGGGGCCGGCGTGCGCCCAGTCGTAATGCTCCGACATACAAACGCCGCAGTATTTTAATTTTACAATAACATCGTACTCGGTGCTGAGCTGCGGCATTTCGGTTTCAATCAATTTGCTGCTGCAAGGGCCAACCGATACTAACTGTTTCATAAAAATCCCCCAGTTTTAAAATAGGCAGATAAGCCTCAACCCTTACCGGCCCGTGTGCTAAGTGCGCCCCTTTTTAAGGGGCAATTACAGTGTAGCACACCGGGCTTAAAAACAAAATAGATTATTGCGACAAAAGCCTTGACAAAAACGACTTTTTGCATTATTGTAAAGATAAGGATTGGGCAGCACGCCAAAACCGACTGTTAAAATCAGCAGTTAAAACTGGCTGCGCCGCCTTTCAATGGGGGAGATTGAATGAACCTTAGCTTTTGCAGTAAAACGCCGTTTCCTATTCGCGCCTGCCGGCCGCATACGCACACGGGGTGGGAGGTTATTTACCACCTAACCGGCAGCAACCGCTCGGTTATTGGCAATAACCGTTACACTGTTGGGGTGGGCGAGGTTTTGCTGGTTCCGCCGGGCGTGGTACATTCTGCCGAATCGGACGGCCGATATACCGATATGTATTTACAGGCCGAAAGCCTTGATTTTTACGACGCCGCGGTTATTCACGATTACGACGGCAGCATTTTTGTGCTTTTTAAAATGCTGCTAAGCTGCTTTGCCCAAAAAGACCAGAATTACCGTGAAATTTGTGACGCGTTGTTAGAGGCTATTGTTTTGTACCTTAAAAAATATTTGGCGGTACATTGCAAGCACCCCTTTGTTTACCGGCTAAAGAACTATATTTACGAAAATGTGTCTAATCCCGATTTTTGCGCAACGGATATGGCCGCCTTTGCGGGGTACCATGTAGACTATGTTCGGCGCAGCTTTTTTGAGGAAATGGGAAAGACCCCAACCGGTTACCTAACCGAACTGCGTATTGAGCTTGCAAAAAAACTGCTGCTGCAGGAAACCTTTGTAAGCGTAAAGGATGTTGCGTTAAAATGCGGATTTGTAGACAGCTTTTATTTTTCTACCCTGTTTCGCAAAAAAACGGGGCTTTCGCCCAGCGCGTACCAAAAAGCAGGCGGCGGTAAAAAATAAATTTTTAAGCTTTTGGCGTTTTAAGCGGGCGGTTTGGCTCGGTGCGGCGGTTTGGCTCGGTGCGGCGGTTTGGCTTGGTGCGGCGGTTGGCTTGGTGCGGCGGTTGGCTTGGTGCGGCGGTTGGCTTTAAACTTTGGGCAGCCGGTACGAATACCCGCGCGCCAAGTGGCATAAAATGGGGGTAGACGGTTTCAAATTGTATTATATTTGTAACTAATTGTAATTTTACAACTGTAGCGAAGTATGCTAAACTAATTAAAGTAATTGCGGTAGGCCGGTTTGGCACCTATTCTATTATTAATTTATTTTACAGTAACGGTGGTAAGAGCATGAGCACAAAAGTAAACAAAAACACCTGGCCTACCATAGTGGCGTTGGTTTTAGTGGCTTTGCTGGGCTGCGGCGTGGTGGCTTTAGGCCTAAAGCACGACTCTAAAGTAACCGAGCTTACCAAGCAGGTATCCTCGGTTGGGCAGCAAAACAGCGAGATGCAGCAGCGCGTTGCCGAGGCCGAAAGCAAGGTGGGCCAACTGGAAAGCAACAATAGCTCCCTGCAGGAGGAAAATCGGCGTTTGCAAAGCGAAAACGCCAGTATTAAGGCCATGAAGAAGCAGCACCTGAATAACAGCGGAAACAGCAAAATTTGTTATTTAACATTTGACGACGGGCCTTCGGCTAATACTCTTGAAATATTAAAAATATTAAAGAGTGAAAACGCGAAGGCCACTTTTTTTGTAATTGCCCGCAGCCGAACCGAGTACATAAAAACCATTGCCGACGAGGGGCACGCGCTGGCCATTCACAGCTACACGCACGATTACCCTACCATTTACAAAAGCGAGGCCGCCTATTACAACGACCTTTACAAAATGCAGGCCTTAATTAAAGATAAAACGGGAAAAACCGTTCATTTAATGCGGTTCCCGGGCGGCAGCAGCAATAAGGTTAGTTTAAAGCACTGTAAGGGTATTATGACCAAGCTGACCGCCGGCGTGCAAAGCAAGGGGTTTTATTATTTTGATTGGAATGTAGACTCCGGCGACGCCAACGGCACCAATGTTCCGGCCGCCAAGCTGGTAAGTAATGTTTTAAGGGAGTCTAACGGTGTTAAAAATATTTGCGTTTTAATGCACGATGCCCCGGCTAAAAAAACAACGGTGCAGGCCCTGCCCACCATTATTAAAGAGCTGAAAAACCGCGGCTACCGGTTTGAGGTGCTGAGCGAGGCCAGCCCGGCCTTTCACCATTCGCACCTGAATAACTAAGCCTTTGGTAGGTCTTTGAAGAAGTGAACCGTTTACCCGTAAAGCTGATTGTAAACTAAAATCAATTTTTTGGTTTACAATTACAATAAACTGTGATATACTCTTTACAGAGAACAATCTGTAAAGGGTGTATTTTTATGGCAAAAAAATTTTCTACCGTGCAAATGGTGCTGGCGGCGTTGTTTGTGGCGCTAATAACCGTTGGGGCTTTTTTAAAGGTGCAGGTGGGGGTAATTCCCTTTTCGCTGCAATTAATGTTTGTGCTGTTAGCGGGGCAGCTGCTGTCGCCCTTGGCGGCGGCCGGCAGTCTTTTTACCTACCTGCTGCTGGGGCTGTTGGGGGTGCCGGTTTTTGCCGGCGGCGGCGGGCTTGGCTATGTGCTGCAGCCCTCCTTTGGGTACATTCCGGGCTTTTTGGCGGCGGCGGTGGCGGTTAGCCTAATTACCCGCTGCGGCAAGCCGGGGCTGCTAAAAAGCCTAATGGCCAACGCGTGCGGGGTAGGGCTGGTTTACCTGTTTGGTTTAAGCTACTACTTTTGCCTAAACACCTTTTACTTTGGCCGGGTGGTTGCGCTTTCTAAAATGCTTTTGTACTGCTGGGTCATTTTTATTCCGAGCGATGTAATTGCCCTGGTTTTAACCGCCTTTTTAGGGCAAAAGCTGCGCCGGTTTATTCCGCAAAAAGGCTGAATTTGCAAATTTTGGGCGAAATGTGCGTTTTGGCAAAAAAATTCCTTGACAAAGGCTTTAAATAATTATATAATAGTGTTTGTGACAATTGGGGTGAACCTATGGTTCTTGATTTAAAAGGTTTCATAAACGGCGGCGCGCGCACCTTAGCGGTAGATGCTACTTTAGATTATACCGGCGAGGAATACTACGGCTGCCACCCGTTCAAACAACCGGTTCGGGTTGTAGGTTCGGTTACAAACAAAGCAGAGGTTACAAGGCTTTTGCTGCGCTTTCCGGTACAGGTTTTTTTACCGTGTGACCGTTGCGGGCGAGATACCGAAAAAACCGTTGAGGTTACGGTAGACCGCGTGCTGGTTACCGCGCTGGAGGGCGAGGACGACGGCGATTATTTATTGCTGCCCAACGAAAAGTTAGACCTTTACGCTGTTTGTTTAGAGGAAATTATTTTATCGTTACCCAGCAAATTCCTGTGCAAAAGCGACTGCAAGGGTGCTTGCCCGGTTTGCGGCCACAATTTGAACGACGGAGATTGCAACTGTAAACGGTAACCCCAAAGCTTGAAGTTCGGCGAAGCTTCTAAAAACAACTGTCAACTGAAAAACAGGAGGTGCCCTAAGATGGCAGTACCAAAGAGAAAAGTTTCTAAAGCCAGACGCGACAAACGGCGTTCTAATGTTTGGAAGTTAGAAACACCCGCTCTTGTAAAATGCTCCCATTGTGGTGAGTACAAAAGGCCGCATCGTTTGTGCCCGAATTGCGGGTATTACAATGGCCGCGAGGTAGTTAAAGCGGAGGATTAATTTTCCGCTTTATGTTCGGACGAATAGAGAAGGGGTTTACCTTCTCTATTTTTTTTAGCAAAAATACGGCGGCCGGCGGTTTGGCGGCTTTATAAAGGGACGGTGTGTAAAATGGCAGTTACAATTCAATCGGTTCAGCCCGGCTCCCCCTGCGAAAAGGCCAAGGTTCCGGCCGGCGGCAGGCTGCTGCAAATAAACGGCCACGAAATTGACGATGTGCTGGATTACCGCTTTTACCAAAACGAGAAAAAGCTGCGCCTGCTGGTTGAAATGAACGGCAAAAAACGCCATTACACCGTTAAAAAGGGCGAGTATGACGAATTAGGGCTGGAGTTTGAAACCTATTTAATGGATCGCCAGCACGCCTGCAAAAATAAATGTATTTTTTGTTTTATAGACCAATTACCGCCCGGGCTGCGCAAAAGCCTTTATTTTAAAGATGATGACTCTCGCCTTTCCTTTTTATTTGGCAACTACATTACTCTAACCAACATTACCGAGCACGAGGTAGACCGCATTATTCGCCTGCACATTAGCCCGGTAAACATTTCTATACACACCACCAACCCGCAGCTGCGCTGCCAAATGATGCATAATCGCTTTGCCGGGCAGGCGCTGCAGATTTTTTACCGCTTGGCCGAGGCCGGCATTAAAATTAACTGCCAGCTGGTGCTTTGCCCCGGGTATAATGACGGAGCCGAGCTGGAGCGCACCTTAACCGACTTAACCGCTTACGAAACGGTGCAGTGCATTGCGGCGGTGCCGGTAGGGCTAACGGCCTACCGCGAGGGGTTAGAGCCTTTAGAGCCTTTTAACAAGCAAACGGCGGGCAATGTGGTAGATATTATGGAGCGGTTTGGCCGGCAGTGCCTTGAAAAATACGGGGAGCGGCGCGTTTTTCCGGCCGATGAGTTTTATTTGCTGGCCGAGCGGGAAATTCCGCCGGCGGAGCAGTACGGCGATTTTTTACAGCTGGAAAACGGCGTTGGCATGTGGGCGCTTTTTCGCAAACAGGCACAGCAGGCGTTTTTGCAGCTGAGCGACGAGCTGTTGCAAAAGCCGCGTACCGTTTCGGTAGCAACGGGCGAGGCGGCCTACCCGTTAATTAAATATGTGGTTGACACGGCCTGCAAAAAATGGCATAATTTAAATGTAAACGCTTATAAAGTTAAAAACCGCTTTTTTGGCGGTAAAATAACCGTTACCGGCTTGCTTACCGGCAGCGACCTTGTAACCGAGCTAAGCGGAAAGCCGTTGGGCAGCACGCTGCTGATTTCCGAAACCATGCTGCGCAGCGAAGGGGATTTATTTTTAGACGACATGACCCTGCCGCAGCTGGAGCAAAAGCTGGGGGTAAGGGTAACCGTTGTAGCGAACGACGGATTTGATTTAGTAACCAAACTAATTGGAGACGAAACTTGAGGACGAAACGAAGGTGTAAATTTTGGCAAAACCGATTATTGCCGTTGTAGGGCGCCCGAATGTAGGAAAATCTACCCTTTTTAACAAGCTGGTTGGGCGCAGAATTTCTATTGTGGATGACACCCCCGGCGTTACCAGAGACCGCATTTTTAGCGAGGCAGAGTGGAACGGCCACGCGGTAACGCTGGTAGATACTGGCGGTATTGAGCCAAAAAGCAGCGATATTATTCTTTCTAAAATACGCGAGCAGGCAACCATTGCCATTGAAATGGCCGATGTTATTATTTTTGTAACCGACCTTAAAACCGGCGTGTTGGCGGCGGATATGGAGGTTGCGGCCATGCTGCAGCGCTCCGGCAAGCCGGTTGTGCTTTGCGTAAACAAGTGCGATACGGTTGGCAAAGCGCCGGATGATATTTACGAATTTTACAATTTAGGTTTGGGGGAGCCCATTGCCGTTTCGGCCATACACGGGCACGGCACCGGCGATTTATTAGACGCGGTTTTTCAGAACATTCCCGCGGCGGAGTGGGAGGAGGAAAGCGACAGCAGCGTAATTCAGGTTGCGGTTATTGGCAAGCCAAACGCCGGAAAATCCTCCTTAGTCAACCGCGTTTTGGGCGAGGACCGCTTAATTGTTTCCAACATTGCGGGCACCACGCGGGACGCCATTGACACCGCCGTTACGGTTGGAGAAACGCGGTACAATTTAATTGATACCGCCGGAATTCGCCGCAAAAGCAAAATTAACGATAAAATTGAAAAATACAGCGTTATGCGCGCTACCATGGCGGTAGACCGGGCAGATGTTTGCGTTATTTTATTAGACGCCGCCGAGGGCTTTACCGAGCAGGACTCAAAAGTAGCCGGCATTGCCTTAGAGCAGGGCAAGGCCTGCATTATTGCCGTAAACAAGTGGGATTTAATTGAAAAAAACGGCGCCACGATGGATAGCTACCGCAAGCGGCTAATGAACGATTTTTCGTTTATGCCGTACGCGCCGATTATTTTTATTTCGGCCAAAACGGGCCAGCGGATTGACCGCCTTTTTGAGCTGATTAAATATGTACACGCGCAAAATACCATGCGCATTTCTACCGGTATGCTGAACGATATTTTAGCCAACGCCACCGCGCGCGTGCAGCCGCCTACCGACAAGGGCCGCCGCCTTAAAATTTACTACATGACGCAGGCCTCTACCAAGCCGCCAACCTTTGTTTGCTTTTGCAACAAGGCCGAGCTGTTTCACTTTTCTTACCAACGGTATTTAGAAAACCAAATTCGCGCCACCTTCGGGTTAGAGGGCACGCCGGTGCGGTTTGTAATTCGCCAACGGGGCGATACAAAGGGGGAATAAACTTGGAGCTTATGCTAACGGTTATTGCCGTTTTGCAGGCCTACGCAATTGGCAGCATTAGCTTTGCGGTAATTTTTTCTAACGCTTTTGCTAAAAAAGATGTACGCAATTTTGGCAGCGGCAACGCCGGCGCCACCAATGTAATGCGGGCGTTTGGCGTGCTGCCCGGGGTGTTAACCTTTTTGTGCGACGCCGCCAAGGGCTTTGCCGCCTGCATGGTAGGCAAGCTAATTTTTACCTACCTTAGCGCGCACTATTCTGCCACTTTGTTTGTGCCGGTTTACGGGGCGCTGCTGTGCGGCGTGTTTTGTATGCTGGGGCATGTTTTTCCGGTTTTTTTTGGCTTTAAGGGCGGCAAGGCGGTTGCGGTTGCCGTAGGTATTTTTTATGTTTCTAACTGGCAGGCAATTTCTTTGGCGCTGGGGGTATTTTTAATTGTTTTGCTAATTAGCAAAATTGTTTCGGTTGCCTCCCTTTCCGCTACGGTGGCGCTGTTTGCTGCAATGCTGGTTTTTCGGCCGGCGGGCAACATTTGGGTTATTGGCAGCCTAACCTTTGTAATGTGCGCAACCGTTTTTTTAAAGCACACCGAAAATATAAAACGGTTGTTAAAAGGGCAGGAAAAGGCTATTTTTAAAAACAAAAAAAAGGAGCATTAAGCCATGCAGGTTACAGTTTTAGGCGCCGGCGGTTGGGGGCTTGCGCTTGCGCTTACCGCTTTTCACAATGGGCACAGCGTTACGGTTTGGTCCCCGTTTGAGCAGGAGGCTGAGCAGCTGCGCCAAAACCGCGAGACCAAACTGCTTTCCGGGGTTAAAATTCCAGCCGAAATTGCTATAACTACGAATATTGAAAACGCTGCAGGCAGTAACGCCGTTGTTTTTGCCGTGCCCTCCTTTGCTATTGCGCAAACCGCCCAAAAGCTAAAGGGCGTGCCGAACATTGGCATGGTTATTAATGTTGCCAAGGGGTTTGACCCCGAAACCGGCAATCGGCTTTCCCAAATTATTCAGGCGCAAATTTCTGCGCCGCTGGCGGTGCTTTCCGGCCCCTCCCACGCCGAGGAGGTGGCGCGCAGGGTGCCTACCTCGGTGGTGGCTGCGTCGGCTCAGGCCGAAACCGCCCTAAAAGCGGCCGACCTTTTTGCCTGCGAGTATTTGCGGGTTTACACAAACGACGATATTGTAGGCGTAGAGCTGGGCGGCGCGTTAAAAAATGTAGTTGCCGTTGCCGCCGGATTTTGTGACGGCTTAGAGCTGGGGGACAATACCAAAGCGGCGCTTATGACGCGTGGCCTTACCGAATTTGCCCGCCTGGGGGTTAAGCTTGGGGCCAAGGAGCGCACCTTTGCCGGCCTTACCGGGTTGGGGGATCTTATTGTAACCTGCACCTCGGTTCACAGCCGAAACCACCGCTTTGGCGTGTTGGTTGGGCGCGGGGCCAATGTGCAGGACGCTTTGCGTGCCGTTGGCACGGTAGAGGGCTATTACGCCTGCAAAATTGCGTTTGAAAACGCCGTAAAGCTTGGGGTAGAGCTGCCTATTATTGAGCAATGCTACCGCATTATGTACGAGGGCAAGGATGTTCTTGGCGCGGTACGCAGCCTAATGGGCCGCCCCTGCCGCGATGAGCATGAGAATATGTGGATTAAATAAATCCCATTTTGGCCTTTAGCCCCTTAAAACCGCCAAATTTGCCGGCCGGCTTTCGGCGGCGTTGGCCAAACGCCGCTTGCCTTACCCGTTGCTTTGGTACCGTTTATTTTTTAAAATATTGTTTTAAACCGCCGTAGGCTTAACCGCTTACGGTGGTTTTGTTTTTTAACTTCTAAAACAGGACAAACAATCATAAAATGAATTAGACAAGCACAAAAAACGCCGGCACGCCCGGCGGATGTTACGGCGGCTTAAACGGTTGCCGCCAGTGAAAAGGGGTTGTTTTATGAACAAACAAAAGGTGCTGCAGCGGTTTAACGCGCTGTGCAATTATTTTCCCGGCCCGGTTTCGGCCGCGCTTTTGGCCCTAAAGCCGGAGCTAAAGCTGCAGTTGCAGGAAATTCGGCTTAGGGCCGGGCTGCCGCTGGCAGTAACGGTGGGGGGCACGCAGCTTTTTTTGCTGCAAAACGGCCAGCAAAGCTACCTGTTTAAGCCTAATTGCATTATTTTGCAAAAGCAGCAGCTGCAGGAGTGCTTTTTAAACCTTTGCAACCATTCGGTCTACGCGCACCAGCAGGAGCTGTGCGAGGGGTACTTAATGCTGCCGTTGGGGCACCGGGTTGGCGTTTGCGGTACCTTTGTAGAGCAAAACGGAAAAATTACCGCCGTTCGAGATATTTCCTCTTTAAATATTCGCATAGCGAAAGAGGTAATTGGGTGCTCCAACAGCATTTTGCCAAGCTACAATGGGGAATCGATTTTAATTTGCGGCGGGCCGGGCTCGGGCAAAACAACCCTGCTGCGCGATGTAATTCGCCGTTTGGCGGGCGGGGCATTTCAAAAAAATTACCGTGTTTCGGTTATAGATAGCAGGGGCGAACTGGCCGCTGTTTCGGGCGGGATTCCAACCGCCGATTTGGGCCAAACCTGCGATATTATTGCCGGCTGCCCAAAAAGCCGGGGCATTGAAATGGCTTTAAGAACCCAGTTTCCAGAAGTTATTGCGTTTGACGAATTGGGGAATTTAGAGGAGGTAGAAAAAATTCTGCAAAGCCTTAGCGCCGGGGCGGCGGTGCTTACCACGGCGCACGCCGGCTCGGTAAACGAGCTGGTAAAGAGGCAGGCCGTGCTTTCGCTATTGCAAAGCGGCACCATTCACAGGGTTTTGTTTTGCGGACCGCATTTTACCTACCAAAGCCTAAACCCCAGCAGCCTGTTGCAGGCGCCTTTAGCGCCCGTTGCGGTATGAGAACGGTTGGAGTCTTTTTGGCCGCGCTGCTGCCACTGGCGGTGCTGTTAAAGCTGCTGCTGCAAAAAAAGCGGTATGTAACTGCACTGCAGGAGTTTGAACGGCTGGTGGATTTTGTGCGGGAGGAAATTCGCTACGCCAACCGTGAAAAGGGCGAAATTTTTAAGGCTGCCAAAATGCTGAATTTAACCGACGCCGCTTTTAGCGAGCTGTTTAACCTTTGCGGCGCCCCGTTAAGCCCCGAAAGGGTAAACGGGCTGCCAACCGCCCTGCAGCCGGCCGATATTACGCTGCTGCTTTCGTTTTACAACAATTTAGGCAACAGCGACCAAGCCGGCGCGCTGCAGCAGTGCGATTATTACGCCTATGTGCTGCAAAAGCAGTTGGCCATGGCCTTAGAGCAGCTAAAAAGCAAGGGCAAGCTTTACACCGCTTTGTTTGCCGCCCTTTCGCTTTTTGTGTTTATTATTCTTTGTTAGAGGTTTAAAATGGATATTAATTTTGTGTTTAAAATTGCGGCCATTGGGATTATTGTAGCAGTGCTCAATCAGCTTTTAATTCGCTCCGGGCGGGAGGATCAGGCTATGCTGACAACACTGGCCGGGTTGGTGGTGGTGCTGTTTATGGTGGTGCAGGTCATCTCCGACTTGTTTGAAACCATTAAGTCGCTGTTTTCCCTTTAAAATGGGGTTAACGCAAATGGTGGCCTTTGCCGTAGTGGCGGCGGTACTGGCCGTGTTTTTAAAAGAATCGCACCCGGCTATGGCAATGGTGCTAACAGGGGTGGCGGCGGCAATGCTGCTGCTAAAAATAATTCTTTGTGTTTACGCGCCCTTGCAGGCATTTTGCGGTGCGCTGCTAAAATGCGGGGTAGAAAATACTGCAATAACCTACCTGTTAAAAACGCTGGGCATTTGTTATTTAACGCGTTTTTGCTGCGAGCTTTGCCGCGATTTTGGGCAGTCGGCCTTAGCCGCTAAGGTAGAGCTGGCGGGCCGCGCGGCGGTGTTTTTACTTAGTATTCCGCTGGTAACGCAGGTGCTGCAAACGGCGCTTAGTTTAATTTAAAATGAAAAAGCTTTTTAAAATTTTAACCCTTTTTGGGGTGCTTTTTACGCTGCTTTGGGCCGCCCCTTTGCCCGCTGCCGCGCAAACGCAGGAGCAGGGGGAGCAGCAGTACAGCGAGCTTGCCGAGCAAAGCGGCCTGTTAAATTTAGGGCAGGAGCTGCCGCAGGAGGTTTTGCAGGCGCTGCAGGAGCTGGAGGTTGATTTAAACAACCCGCAAAGCCTGTTTCGGGTTGATTTTGGCAAGGTTGGGCAGTTGGTGCTGCTGGCCCTGCAAAGCGGGCTTACGCAGCCGCTGCGGGCAACGGCAATTGCGGTGGCGCTTTTTATTGTAACCGCCGCGGCAAACGGCTTGTTTTTAGAGGAGCAGGGACGCTCGCCGGCGGTGTTTTTGCTGTTTGCCGCAACGGTGCTGGCCTTTCGGCCGCTTTTTGGGCTGGTGCAAACCTGCGGCGGGGCCATTCGGGCGGTGGCAGCCTTTGGGTTGGCGGTTGTTCCCGTGCTGTGTACCTTGTTAATTGCGCTGGGCAAAACCGCAACGGCCTCGGCCTCGGCCGGGCTGTTAACCGCAGCGTGCGAGGGGGTTAGCCAGGCGGTTGCCTACCTGTTTGTGCCGCTTACCGGGGGGTGCCTTTGCCTAAGCGTTTGCAGCGCCGTTACCCCAATTGCCGGCCTGCAAAAACTGGTTGGCACGGTTCGCTCGGTTTGCGTAAAGGGCATGGGCCTTTTGCTGGCCTTGTTTGAAACGGTGCTTTCGCTGCAAACGGTTGTTGCCGCAAAGGGGGAATCGCTGGGGGTAAAGGCCGCGCAAATGCTGGCGGGCAGCAGCCTGCCGGTGCTGGGCGGCGCGGTTTCGGGCGCGTTAAGCACGGCCGCAGGGTTTATTTCAATTATGGGCTCCTCGGCCGGGGTTTATGTGCTATTGGTGCTGCTTTTATTATTGCTGCCAACCGTGGCGCAGCTGCTTTGCTGGCGCCTTGGGCTTTGGCTTTGCGGGCTTACGGCCGGGCTCTTGGGGCAAGACGCCATAACGCCGCTTTTTACCATGTTAGATTATTGCCTTTCGGTAATGCTGGGTGCGCTTTTGTTGGTTGGGCTTTTGGTATTCCTTTCGGTTGGGGTTGTTTTAAAAACGGGGGTGACGGCGTGAATGGCCTGTTACAGTTTATTCGGCTGTTTTCGGCCCTTAGCCTGTTTACGGCGGCTTTTTGGGTGCTGGTGCCAAAGGGCCGGGGCGAAAAAACTGCCCGTTTTGCTCTGGGGGTGTTTTTTCTGTGGTCGGTTATTATTGGGGGAAAAGCCGCTTTTAGCAGCCTGCAGGCCGCCAAGGCCGGCACCCTTACGCAAACGGCGCAGCATAACGCCTTGCAAATGCAAACCACGGCGCTGCAAAACGGGTTTGGGCTGCTGCTGCAAAGCGCCGGTTACCCGGCAGAAAAAATTACTGTGGAGGCGGATATTTTGGAGGACAACAGCATAAATATTACCAAAGTAGTGCTTTGGCCCAAAAACAGCGCCGATTATAACGCGGCGGCGCAGCTGCTGGCCCGGCAGGCCGGCCTGTCGCCCGAAATTTTGCAGCAAGGAGAAGCCTATGGAACAACTGGTAACTAAATTGAAGCAGCGGCTGCCAAAGTTAGATAAAGTAAAGCTGCTTTTTTTGGCGGGGCTGGCCGGCATTTTGTTAATTGGGCTTTCGCAGCTGCGCGGCACCGAGAGCAAAAGCCAAACCAAAACGGCCGCGCCGCAAACCGATACCGAGTATTGCGCCGAGACCGAGGAAAAAATTAAACAGCTGGTAACCGCCATTACGGGCGACAAGGCCTGTGTGGTTGCCGTAACGCTGAATACGGGCACCGAGTATGTTTACGCCAATCAGGTTACAACCGATACCGATGTAACCGAAAACAGCAATTCCGGCCAATCTACCACGAAGGAAAGCCGAAAAAACGAGCAGCAGTATATTATTATGAAGTCGGAAAACGGCACCGAGCAGCCCTTAACGGTAACCGAAAAAAAGCCGGAGGTGCGCGGCGTTGCCATTGTTTCGGCCGGCATAACGCCGGAGCGAAAAGAAAAAATACAATCCGGAATTGCGGCCATGTTAGAGCTTTCTACCCGCCGCATTAGCATAACCGAGAAAGCAAATAATTCTTAAGGAGCGATTCAGCATGAAACAAAAGCAAAGCAGTAAACCCAAAAAAATTGTTATTATGGCGGCGTTGGCCGTTGCCCTGGGCGCGGCGGTTTGGCTGAATATGAACTATTCGGCCGCTTCGGGCGGGTTTGTAAAAAGTGAAACGGCCAGCTCGCAGGTTAAAAATTTGGGCGACACCGAGTATGTAAACAACACCACCGAAAAAAAAGCCACCGAAACCTCGGCCGCCGGGGCCGATTATTTTACCAAGGCTAAGGCCGACCGCGAAAAAACCCGGAACGAGGCCATTGCCCTGTTAAAGGAGACGGCAAACGACGCCAAAGCAACGGCCGAGGCCAAGGCCGAAGCTGCCAAAAAAGCCGCCGCTATTGCCGATAATATGGACAAAGAGGCCGCCATTGAAACGGTTATTAAGGCCAAGGGATTTGAGCAGGCCGTTGCGGTAATTGGCGAAAAGGGCATTACCGTTATGGTGCAATCGGGGGAGCTGACCCAAAGCCAGACCCTGCAAATTCAAGACGCCGTAACCGCCAACAGCAGCATTGCGGTTGAAAATATTAAAATTGTAAATATAAAATAGTTTTACTTCTTGAAAAACGGGGCGGAATAGAGTATAATAAACAAAATGGTTTTTTATTACTCTTTAGGAGGTTAAAAGAATGGCAAAGTCTTTTGAACTTAACATTAATACCGAGGTTATTGCCCAAATGGCCGAAATGGCCGCGATGGAGACCGAGGGGGTTGCCGCTTTAGGCGTAAAGCCGGTAGATCTGCACACGGTTTTTCGCAAAACCGTTGGCACCAAGGCGGTTAATGTGTTGGCCGACGCCGGCATTATTAAAGTAGAAATTTACATTGTTGTAAAAGCAAACGCAACGGTAAACGATGTTGCCGAGCGCGTGCAGGAAAGCGTAAAAGAAAAAATTCAGGGTATGACGGGCAAGGCGGTTACCCGCGTTGATGTTGTAATCAGCGATATTGCCGAGCCGGAAACCGAAAACCAGTAAAATTTTAGGGCCGGATCATGCGGGGGCTGCCCGTTTATGATCTGGCCTTTTTTGGTGAGAAAAATGATGCGAATTAACATTGTTGGTTTAGGGCTTATAGGCGGCTCGTTAGCCAAAGCCATTAAACATTACACAAACAACACGGTAATAGGGGTAGACCAAAACCCCGAGGTTACCAAAGCAGCGCTGGCCTGCGGCGCGGTAGACGAAATTACCGATTTTTGCCCCGACGCCGACCTTTATTTTTTGTGTATGTCACCCGAGGTTGTTTGCAGCTACCTAAAGGCAAACATTAAACGCTTTCGGCCCGGCGCCGTTATTAGCGATGTTTGCGGCATTAAGCAGCTGGTAGAATCGGTTGCGCAGCCGCTTTGCAACCAAAACGGCCTGTGCTACATTGGCGGGCACCCTATGGCGGGGCGCGAGGTCAGCAGCTTTTTTAATTCCGACTACAATTTGTTTGAAAACCGCAGCTACCTGCTGGTGGTGCACCCAAACACCAACCACGAAAAGCTAAACGCCCTTTGCGGCCTTATTCGGGAGCTGGGCGTTAGCGGCATTAAATTTACCACCCCGCAGGAGCACGACGAAATGATTGCCTTTACCTCTCAGCTGCCGCACATTATTGCCGGCGCTTATATGCTAAGCAAAAACAGCACAAAGCACGAGGGGTTTTCGGCCGGCAGCTTTCATGATGTATCACGCGTGGCCACGGTAGATGAAAACCTTTGGACGCAGCTTTTTTTGCAGAACAAAACCTTTTTACTGCCCGAGCTGAGCGGGCTAATTGAGCATTTAAAGGCTTACCAAACCGCCATTGAGCAAAACAACGCCCCCGCGCTAAAGGCCTTAATTAAAGAGGGCAGGGAGCGCAAGGAGCGGGACCAAAAAACAAACGGCGCCGAGCTGCCGCACAAATTTGGTTAATTTTAGACCAACAAAATTTAAGAGGGATGAAAATGAAAGAAAATTACACCATGCTATTTGACCTTTACGAGCTTACCATGGCAAACGGCATTTTTTACAGCGAGGAGCGCAACAAAATTTGTTATTTTGATATGTTCTTTCGTCGCGTGCCGGATGATGGCGGCTTTGCCATTATGGCCGGTATTGAGCAATTGATCGATTATTTGCAAAACCTTTCCTTCACGCAGGAGGATATTGCGTATTTACGCAGCTTAAACCTGTTTGGGGAGGAATTTTTAACCTACCTGCAAAATTTTAAATTTTGCTGTGATGTTTGGGCCATTCCGGAGGGAACGCCAATTTTTCCGCACGAGCCAATTGTTACGGTTCGCGGCCCGGCTATGCAGGCCTTTTTTGTAGAAACAATGGTGCTGCTTACCGTAAATCATCAGTCGTTAATTGCAACAAAAGCCAACCGCATTGTGCGCGCAGCCAACGGCCGCGCGGTTATGGAGTTCGGCGCGCGCCGTGCCCACGGGGCCGGGGCGGCGGTTATGGGGGCGCGGGCCGCGGTTATTGGCGGCTGCACCGGCACTTCGTGCGTTAAATCGGCAATGGATTATGGCGTTTCGGCCTCCGGCACTATGGCGCACAGCTGGGTGCAAATGTTTAAAACCGAGTACGACGCGTTTAAGCAATACGCCGTGATGTACCCCGACAGCTGCCTGCTGTTAATTGATACCTACAATGTGCTGAAATCCGGCGTGCCAAATGCCATTAAAGTGTTTAACGATGTTTTAAAGCCACTGGGCAAACGGCCGCTTGGGGTGCGGATTGACAGCGGCGACATTACCTATTTAACCAAAAAGGTGCGCAAAATGTTGGACGACGCCGGCTATGAGGATTGCAAAATTTGCGTTTCCAATTCGCTGGATGAATATTTAATTCGCGATATGCTAATGCAGGGCGCTAAGGTAGATAGCTTTGGCGTAGGCGAGCGGTTAATTACCGCCTCCTCCGAGGCGGTGTTCGGCGGGGTTTACAAGCTGGCCGCTATTGAGGATTCTAAGGGCAACATTATTCCCAAAATTAAGGTAAGCGAAAATACCGCTAAAATTACCATTCCCTCCTTTAAAAAGGTTTGGCGATTGTACGACAACGCTACCGGCAAGGCCATTGCCGATGTAATTACTTTAAACGACGAGGTAATTGACGACACTGCCCCGTACGAGATTTTTGACCCGGACCACACCTGGAAACGCAAAACCGTGACAGATTTTACCGCCAAGCCGTTGGCGGTGCGGTTGTTTGAAAAGGGAAAGCTGGTTTACCAAAACCCAACCGTGCGGGAGATTGCCGCTTACTGCAAGGCGCAGGTGGAGGATACCTTGTGGGACGAGGTAAAGCGTTTTGAAAAACCGCACACCTACTATGTAGACCTTTCAAAACGGTTGTGGGACGAGCGGAATATTTTATTAAATAAATATACCTTTTAATTTTTAAAGCCCGTTACCTTTTAAGCCGGGCAAACAGCCCTACGCCGCAGGGGTGCCCGTTTATTTACGCATTTGCCCCGAATACCTTTCGGGCGTGCAGATAAAAAACAACAGCCAACAAAGTTGGCTGTTGTTTTTTATCTGCACAGCGGGGTGGCAAAAGGGTAAACGGTGTATGCTTACGCTTATGAATAGGGGGTAAGGTAAGCAATATACCTTGCCGTGCTGGGCGTAATGTTTTTGCCTGCGGCAAAAATAGTATTGTTCGCTTTGCTCCCGGCGATAATATACAGCGATATACTATTCGTCATTTGCACTCGCGAAGCGAATATCACCCGGCAGAAAGCCAAATATCACTGCAAAGCAATACCGCCCGCCGTAAGGCGAATATAACTGAAAAAAGCGACTGCAGTTTGCAGTCGCTTTTTTTCATGGTGCGCCGGAAGGGATTCGAACCCCCGACCTTTTGGTTCGTAGCCAAACACTCTATCCAACTGAGCTACCGGCGCTTATGTAATTGTAAAATGGTGACCCGGACGAGAATCGAACTCGTGTTACCGCCGTGAAAGGGCGGTGTCTTAACCGCTTGACCACCGGGCCACAAATGAGAAAGACGGCAATATTTCGCCGCCCTTCAAAAATGGTAGCGGCAGTCGGATTTGAACCAACGACACTTCGGGTATGAACCGAATGCTCTAGCCAACTGAGCTATGCCGCCATTTCTGCGCGGGACCTATATATTATAGCGTGAACCGGGCGGCTTGTCAAGCATTATTTTTTGCAAATTGTAAAAAAGTTTTAGTTTTTTAAAAAAGAACCGCCCAGCGCAGCTTTTCATCCTCGTACGCTTTTTGTACGGTATATTCAATTTCCCGCGCGGCGGCGCAAACCTCAAAAAATTCACCGTTCTTAGCTGCCGTTTGCATTTTCACGGCCGCCAAGCCAATTTCCTGCAATGTGGCGTGGTTCATAAACAGGCTAAGAACCGGCTCCTGCTGCGCCCAGTAGCGGCAAAATTCCTGCTCTTGGCCGGTGGTTTTTTGGGCGGTGGCGCTTGCAAGAATGGCGGCTGTTTTTTGGGCTACGGCTTTGGCCGTGCTTTTGGTTTGCAGGTTGCAAAAAATGGCCAGCCCTAAAACCAGGGCGGCGGCCGCCGCAGCGGCAATTAAGCGTTTCACAAGTCTGGCTCCTTTAAAACAATGGTTGCGGTGCGTGCAAAATCCAGCGTCATTAAATAAATGCTTTGGGCCTTTAGGCTGCGCTTTTGCAAAAATAAATCTAAATCCTGCCGGCTCAGCCCTAAAAACTGCAAGGAGGAATCCATAATAATGCCGTCGGTAATAACCGGCATGGGCAGGCCGCCGTCCTGCGGGTTTTGGGTAACCTCCCGGCTAACGGCAGGGGCAAAGGCCGCTTTGGGCCGAACGCTAAGGTTTCCGTTAATTTCTAAAATGGCGCTGTCTACCTCGTTAACATTAAAAACTCCCTGCATCCGCAGCATTTCAACCAAATCAAAAACCGTCATGCGAACGCTTTTCATGGCCTTTTGGTCAATTTTTCCGTTTTTAATAATTACAATAGATTTTCCGCCAAAAATGCGGCGCAGGTGGGTGTTTTTTAAAATTAAAACCGAGGCAAGAATTTCTAAAACCACCAATACTAACATTGAGGCCAGGCCAATTAGCACCGGCTGCGAGGCGTCCTGCAATGCTATGGCCGCAATTTCAGAAATCAGCAGCGTTACCACCAGCTCGGTGGGCTGCATATCGCCAATTTGGCGTTTGCCCATTAGCCGCACGGCTACACAAACCGCCAGATACATTAAAACGGTTCTAAAAATAATTCTAAGCATACAATTACCGCCTAATTTAAAGTTGGTTTTTACAAAAGGGTATTGAACTTTTTGCCGGCCGGCTTTATACTGGTAATAGAACTTTTGCGGAGGGCAAAAAATGCTAAGTGAAACTGTTTTAAAAATTTTAACCGAAAACCGCGGCCAATTTGTTTCGGGCCAGGCCCTGGCTCGGCAGGCCGGGGTAACGCGCGCCGCGGTTTGGAAGAGTATTCAAGCCCTGCAAAGCCGGGGCTTTGCCGTTACGGCGGCACCCCGGTGCGGCTACCGGCTGGAGCCGGAGGACGACACCCTAAGCGCGTTAGGAATACAGCAGTATTTGCAGGGCGAGGCGCTGCGTTTGAACCTGCAAACGGTTGACTGCACCGCCTCTACCAACAGCGACCTTAAGCTTTTGGCGCAGCAAGGGGCGCCGGCGGGCACTGTACTGGTAGCCGGGCAGCAAACGGGCGGGCGCGGGCGGCGCGGGCGCAGCTTTTTTTCGCCCCCCGGCACCGGGGTTTACATTAGCCTGCTGCTGCGGCCGCAGCTGCAAATGCAGCAAGCGGTTTTGTTTACAACGGCGGCGGCGGTTGCCGTTTGCCGCGCGGTAGAAAAGCTAACCGGGCAAAACCCGCAAATTAAGTGGGTAAACGATGTTTTTATAAACGGTAAAAAGGTGTGCGGAATTTTAACCGAGGCCGCCGCCGATTTAGAAACCGGCATGGTAGAATACGCGGTGCTGGGCTTAGGGTTAAATGTTACAAAGCCGGCCGGCGGCTTTCCGCCCGAGGTTGCCAAGGTTGCCGGCAGCATTTTTAAAGCGCCGCAGGGCAACGCTAAAAATCGCTTAACGGCCGAGGTTTTAAATCAGCTTTCTAATTTGCTGCAAAACCCGGCCGGGCCGGATATTTACAACGACTACAAAAGCCGCCAGCTTTTGCTGGGCCGCAAGGTTACCTTTGAGCAAAACGGGGTGCAGCAAACCGCAACGGCGGTAGATGTTGCGCGCGATTACGGCTTGGTGGTGCAGCTGCCAAACGGGCAGCAAAGGGTGCTTTCCTCGGGTGAGGTCTCCTGCCGCTTGGCGTAAACCCGCAAAGCGGCAGTACCCGGCTGTAAGCCCGCTAAAAAGGCGCACTAACAGCGCCGTGTGCCGGCAATTTTTTAAAGTTTATTTGCAAAAACGGTGCTTGCCAATAACAGTAATTAACGGGCGGGACCAGATCCACTTGCTGGTGGCAGTGGCGGGGTTAAAGTAGTAAATGGCGCCGCCGCTGGGGTCCATGCCGTTTAGGGCGTCGCGCGCGGCGCGGTAGGCACTGTCGGCAACCGGCTTTTCAAATTGCCCGTCGTAAAGGCAGGAAAAAGCGCCCGATTGGTAAATGACCCCCGAAACGCTGTTGGGGAAGGAGGGGTGCTCTACCCGGTTTAGCACGACCGCCCCCACGGCAACCTGCCCGCTGTACGGTTCGCCGCGGGCCTCGGCCGAAATAATGCGTGCCAGCAGGTTGTAATCGGCGTTAGAGGCGCCGGTAGCTGTGCTGGCCGAGCCGGAGGAAATCCCAATTTTTTCTAATGTTTTGGGGCCGGCAATGCCATCGGCCGTTAGGCCGTTTTTTTGTTGAAAGCTTTGAACCGCTTTTTTGGTGGCGGTGCCGTAAATGCCGTCTACACTGCCGCTGTAATAGCCCCATTTTTTTAACCGGGTTTGAATTTGCCGAACCTCGTCCCCGCGGGAGCCGATTTTTGAAAGCGCCGCGGGCGAAAGGCAAATAGTGCCCCCGAACAGGCACGCCGCGGTTAGCGCGGCAACCAGTAATTTCAGCCTTTTTTTCATACCTACACATCCTATTTTTAGAATTTGTTTTACACTATTATTTGCAAAATAAGCCAAATTATTAAAAGGGGAAAACCGTTTGCAAAACAAGAACCAAAATAGCCAAAACGGGCGTTTTAACGCCTACCAAAATTGCCGGCTGTGCCCGCGGGCCTGCGGGGTAAACCGGTACGAAAAAACCGGTTTTTGCGGGGCCGGTGCCCAAATGCAAATTAGCCGTATTGCGCCCCATTTTGGGGAGGAACCGGTTATTTCGGGCAAAAACGGCTCCGGCACGGTGTTTTTTTGCCACTGCAGCTTAGGCTGCGTTTACTGCCAAAACTTTAAAATTAGCGGCAGGGCAGCCCAAGGGCTGCAATTTACCCCGCAGCAGCTTAGCCAAAGCCTGCTGCGGCTGCAGCAGGCAGGGGTGCATAACATTAATTTAGTAACCGCTACGCACTACGCCCCCGGGGTGGCCAAAGCCCTTAAATTGGCCAAAGCCAACGGCCTAAATTTGCCGGTTGTTTACAATTGCGGCGGGTTTGAGGGGCTTGAAAGCCTGCAGCTTTTAAACGGGCTGGTAGATGTGTACCTGCCGGACCTAAAATATTTTAGCCCGTACCTTGCCAAAACCCTTTCGGCCACCGAGGATTATTTTGACGCTGCAGCCGCAGCCATTAACGAAATGGTGCGCCGGCAGCCGCAGCCGGAATTTAATAAAGACGGCTTGCTTTGCAAGGGCGTGTTAATTCGCCACCTGGTGCTGCCCGGGCAGGTGCAAAACGCCAAGCAGGTGCTGCGGGCCATTTACAAACGCTGGGGCAGCAGTGTGCCGGTTAGCTTAATGCGGCAGTACACCCCGGCCGTGCCCAACCTGCCGCAGCCGCTGAACCGCACCGTAACGCCGGCAGAATATAACGAGGTTTTGGCCGAATTTAACGCGCTGGGCCTTTGGGGCTTTTCGCAGCAGGAGCAAAGCGCCGGAGAGGGCGAAATTCCCGTTTGGAACCGTTACCTTTAAGGTGCCACGGCTGCTGCCTAAAGGCACCACGGTTGTTGCCTTTAAGAACCACGGTTGTTGCCTTTAAAAACTACGGCTGCTGCCTTTAGGCGCCGGGGCAGGGTTGCTTTTGGTACGAAAAGGGCTAAACCCAAAACGGGCAAAACCTTTGGCGCTTAAAAGGCTCCCAAAAAAATGGGGGGCGGTTAAGCCCTTGCGTTAAAAAGGGTAGCAAGAACCGGGTCGGTTAAGCCCTTGAAAGTTAAAGGGCCGCTAAACACCGTGCCGCCCCGCAGCCCTTTAAAGGCGGCTTCCCGCCTTTAAAGCGTTGCCGCAGGCAGGAAAACGGGAGAAAAAATAGCAAAGGGCGGGGAACAGCCGCCCTAAAAAAGCAATTATTGCAAATAATAGCTTTTGCCCATAAAAACGCCGTTTAAAACCCCAAAGCCGCCGCTTTGCAGCGGGGCTTTAAATTGCTGCTTAAATTTTAAAAGGTCGGCCTTGCTCAGGCTGCTGTTGGCCTTTAGCAGCAGCTGCAGCGGCGCCTGCTCGGGCGCATTGCAGCATTGCAGCAGCAAATTGCCAAGCAGCAAAGCCCGGGCGTTTAGCCCTTCTACGGTGGTTTCGCTGCTTTGCAAAAGCAGCTTTAGCCACTGTGTGCCGTACAAATTAACCGTGCCGCCGGGCAGCTTTTCGGCCCCGGTTACGGCCGGCAGGCTTTGCGCGGTTGCCGCAACGCCGCCGCAGGCGTTTACCAAAGCGGTAAGCTCCCCGTTGCTAAGCGGCACAAAATAGTTGGCCGTGCAGCCAAAAAACAGCTTTGCGCTTTGCAGCGGCCTTTCGCTGTTAAAAACCGTTTTGCTTTTTAAAACCGCTGTTTGCGGCAAAAGCTGTAGGGCTAAGGTTTGGTTTCCGCTGTTTAGGGTGCAAAGGCCGTAGCAGCCAAGCTCTTTAAAATAAAACAGCAGCGTTGTTCCGCCAAAATTTTGCGCCGCGTAGGGCTGCTCTTTGTTTTCGGCCGCGGCGGGCGCGGCTAAGGTTTGGGTTTTAAAAACGGGCGTTAGCAGCGGAGTAGAAAGCAGTAAAAATCCGGCTAATGCCGCGCTAAGCGTTTTAAAAAAAATTGCAGCCGGCTTTGGGCTTGGGCGGTGCGCCGTCATTTGCTTTGTAGGGTGTCCTCAATAGCTAACAGCCGGTTGTACTTGGCTACCCTTTCGGTTCGGCAGGGGGCGCCGCTTTTTAACATTCCGGCACCGGTTGCAACCGCAAGGTCGGCAATAAAGGTATCCTCGGTTTCGCCGGAGCGGTGTGAAACAACGGTGTTGTAGTCGTTTTTACGCGCCAGGCTCATAACGGCCAGCGTTTCGGTTACGGTGCCAATTTGGTTGGGCTTAATTAAAATGGCGTTACCCGCACCGTTTTTAATGCCGTATTGCAGCCGTTCGGTGTTGGTTACAAACAGGTCGTCCCCAACCAGCTGAACCGCGTCGCCCAGTTCGGCGGTTAAAGCGGCCCAGTTCTCCCAGTCGTCCTCGGCCAGCGGATCCTCTACCGAAAGAATGGGAAAATCGTTGCACAGCTCTTTAATATGCAAAATCAGCTGATCGGCGCTTAAAAAGCTTTGGCGTTTGGGCAAATAATACTTTCCGTCTTGGTACCATTCGCTTGCGGCAACATCCAGCGCCAGCCCAACCTCCCCAAAGCTGTAGCCGGCGCGGGTAATGGCCTCGCAAATCAGCTCCAGCGCGGCGCGGTCCGAGTCTACATCCGGGGCAAAGCCGCCCTCGTCCCCAACGCCGGTAGAAAGCCCCTTTTGTTTTAACAGGTCGCCTAAGGCGTGGTAAATTTCGCTGCCGGCCTGCAGGGCTTTGGCAAAGGTGTTAAACCGCGGCACAATCATAAATTCCTGCACATCTACATTGTTGGCCGCGTGAGCGCCGCCGTTTAAAATGTTCATCATAGGGGTGGGCATACGGTGCTCGGTAATGCCACCCAGGTAGCGGTAAAGCGGCAGCCCGTAGGCCCCGGCCGCCGCCCGCGCCGTTGCCATAGAAACGGCCAAAATAGCGTTGGCGCCTAAATTTTCTTTATTTTTTGTGCCGTCTAACTCCAGCAGCAGGCTGTCTACCGCCTTTTGCTCGCAGCTGTTTAGCTCGCAAAGGCTTTGGGCAATTAGGCCGTTAATGTTTTTAACGGCTTTTTGGGTGCCCTTGCCGCGGTAACGCTCGTTGTTGCCGTCGCGCAGCTCGTAGGCCTCGTACGCGCCGGTAGAAGCACCCGATGGCGCAATGGCAAACCCGGCGCTGCCGTTTGAGAGCAGCACCTGCGCGCCAACCGTTGGGTTCCCGCGGGAGTCTAACAATTCTATTCCTTTAACTGCAATAATTCTTTCCATTTTTATCACTCCAAATGTTTTTGGTAGTTTGTGCAGCAAAAGAAAAAATATAACATTCCCTTGCTTTTTTTCAAAAAATCAGTTACAATATGACAAAAGCAAATAAAGTTTTTGGGGGCAAAAATGAACAGATATTTAATTGGCGGCCTGCTTACCGAGGTTGACGCCGAGTGCGCCCGGTTAGAGCGGCTGGGCCAGCTTTACGAAACCGCTAAACCCGGCTGCCCGGATATTGAAATTAAAATTTCGGCCGAGGCCATGCGCCGTGCGCAGGAAAAGTACAGCTACCTGCCGCCCGACGAGGTGGCTTACATGGTAACCGGCTCGGTTTTTTACCACCGTGCGGTGCAGTTTAACGCGTTGCTGCTGCATTCCTCGGCTATTGAGGTAGACGGCCGGGCTTACTGCTTTTCGGCCAACAGCGGCACCGGTAAATCTACCCACACCGGGCTGTGGCAAAAATATTTAGGGGAGCAGCGGGTGCGCCTGATTAACGACGATAAACCCCTGCTGCGCCGCAACGGGGAGCAGTTTTTTGCCTGCGGCACGCCCTGGAGCGGCAAGACCGATTTAAACCGCAATGTAACCGTGCCGTTAAAGGCCATTGTTTTTATTAAACGGGGGCAAAAAAACACCGTTCGGCCGCTTACCGGGGCCCAGGCGGTTCCGCTGCTTTACGAGCAAACAGTAAAGCCCAAAAGCCCCGAACTAATGTCGGCCATGCTGCAAACGGCCGACGAGCTGCTGCGCACGGTTCCGGTGCTGGAGCTTAGCTGCGATATGAGCGAGGAGGCCGTTAGGGTAAGCTACGAGGCGCTTTCAAAGCTATAAAAAACGGTTGCTTTGCCGGGTACGCTACCTTAGGCCTGCCGTTTTAACGGGAATTTTGGCGTAAAAGGGTAAAAATAAGGCAAAGCTATTGCAAAATGCGCTAAAATCTATTATAATAAATTATCTAAGCATAATTTTTTAAAATACGGAGTTAATTTTTATGGCTAATCAGCAAAAAATGGTAAAAAATATTACCGCTATGGACGAGGATTTTGCCAAATGGTACACCGATGTTGTTATTAAAGCCGAGCTGGTAGATTATTCCGGCGTGCGGGGCTGCACGGTGTTTCGCCCGTACGGTTACGCAATATGGGAGAATATTCGCAGCATTATGGACGGTATGTTTAAAGAAACCGGCCACGAGAATGTTTATATGCCAATGTTTATTCCCGAAAGCTTGTTGGAAAAGGAAAAAGACCATGTAGAGGGCTTTGCCCCCGAGGTTGCCTGGGTAACCCACGGCGGCAACGAAAAGTTAGAGGAGCGGCTTTGTGTACGCCCCACCTCTGAAACCTTATTTTGCGAGCATTACAAAAACATTATTCACTCCTACCGCGACCTGCCAAAGCTTTACAACCAGTGGTGCTCAGTAGTACGGTGGGAGAAAACTACCCGCCCGTTTTTGCGTACGCGCGAATTTTTGTGGCAGGAGGGGCATACCATTCACGAAACGGCCGAGGAGGCCCAGCAGGAAACCATTCGTATGCTGAATGTGTACGCCGAATTTTGCGAAAAGTATTTGGCTATGCCGGTTGTAAAGGGCGTTAAAACCGAAAAAGAGCGGTTTGCCGGCGCGCAGGATACCTACACTATTGAGGCCTTAATGCACGACGGTAAGGCCCTGCAAAGCGGCACCTCGCACTATTTTGGCGACGGCTTTGCCAAGGCCTTTGGCATTGAGTTTACCAACCGCGAAAACAAACCCGCCACCCCTTACCAAACCTCTTGGGGCACTACTACCCGGTTAATTGGCGCAATTATTATGACGCACGGCGACGATAACGGTTTAGTGCTGCCGCCGGCGGTTGCCCCGGTTCAGGTAGTAATTGTTCCCATTGCCTCGCACAAGGCGGGCGTTTTGCAAAAGGCACAGGAGCTGAAAGAGCAACTAAAATCGGTTTGCCGCGTGAATTTAGACGACCGAGATCAATCCCCCGGTTGGAAATTTGCCGAGCACGAAATGAAGGGTGTTCCGCTTCGGCTGGAAATTGGCCCGAAGGATTTGGAAAACGACCGCTGCGTTATTGTTCGGCGGGATAACCGCGAAAAACATGAGGTTCTATTAAGTGAAGTAACCGAAAAAATTCCGCAGTTGTTGCAGGCCGTGCGGGACGGTATGTTTGAAAAAGCCTTAGCCCGCCGCGAGCAAATGACCTTTGACGCACATAATATGGCCGAAATGCAGGATATTGCCGAGCATAAGCCCGGGTTTATTCGCGCCATGTGGTGCGGCAGCCGCGCATGCGAGGATGAATTAAAAGAAAAAGCCGGCGTAACCTCCCGTTGTATTCCGTTTGAGCAGCACCAAATTTCTAACCGCTGCGTTTGCTGCGGTAAACCGGCCGTTAAAATGCTTTATTGGGGCAAGGCGTACTAATTTTTGTGCGTTACAGGAGTGTTAAAATGAAAAGACTACACAAAACATTTGCGTTTTTGGGGCCGGTGCTGTGCGCGGTATTTTTGGCCTTTACGGTAACGGTTGGCGCGGTAGAGGGGGATGTTAGCCACAGCGGTTCCTCCTCCGGCTCCGGCAATCCGTCCGAAATTGGCTCCTCCTCGTCTGCCGATACCCCGAACGAGTCGGAAACCGGCAGCCACCACAGCAGCACCGAGGGGCAAAGCTCCTCGAAAACCTCCAGCCAATTAGTTAGCAGCATTAACGGGCAAACCACCGTTTCGCAGGCTTCCTCCTCTAAAAAAAGCAATACCGGCACTGTAACCTCGCAGTCGGCTGCCAGCCAAAAAAGCAATACGGGCGGCACTATTAGCGATTCGGTAAACAACGCAGGTTGGGGCTCTAATGCGGCCGAAACTTCGTCGGCAACACAGTCGGTTGGTATGGCGGGGGATACTGCCACGGGCAAAAAAATGTTTAACTTAGCCAAGCTGATTTGGATTATTATTTGGATTCCGATTGCCTTGATCATTGCTTCGGTTGCGGCGCTGATCCATGTAAACAAAAAGTCCTTTTTAAACGAGCCGGAAAATGCCGCGGCTAAAAAGGGCGGCCACGGCGGGAGTAAGGCCGCAGGCGGCAGCCACACCTACAAAGCGGGCAGCCGCAAACCGGCCCCGCGCAAAAAACCGGCTAAAAAGAACATTTACCGCCCGCACGATTAATTTTACAATTTTTACGATTTTTAAAGGAGAAAGCTATGCGCGTTATTACCGGCTTAGCCAAGGGTAAGCGGCTAAACACTTTGGAGGGCAATGATGTTCGCCCAACGCCCGAACGGGTAAAAGAGGCCGTTTTCAGCGCCATTCAATTTGAGCTGGAGGGCCGCAGCTTTTTAGATCTATTTGCCGGTTCCGGCCAAATGGGCATAGAGGCGCTTAGCCGCGGCGCGGCGTTTTGCCTGTTTTCCGACGCCAACCCCGAGGCCGCCGAAATGGTGCGTGCCAATTTGGCGCACACCGGTTTTACCGAGCAGGCCAAGGTAATACGGGGCGATTACGCCGCCGTGTTGGCCGGGCTGGACCGCACCTTTGATTTTATTTTTTTAGACCCGCCGTACGCCGCCGGGCTACTGCCAAAAGCAGCCGAGCTTTGCGAGAGGGTGCTTTCATTGGTTGGGGTGTTGATTTGCGAGCACCCAAAAGAGCAGCAGCTGCCAAACACTATTGGCAGCCTGCAGCGGGTAAAGCTTTACAAGCACGGCAGGGTGCATTTTTCACTTTACAAAAGGGAAGGGAACGAGCTTGAATAACATTATTGCTGTTTGCCCCGGCAGCTTTGACCCTGTTACTGTAGGGCATATTGATATTATTCACCGTGCGGCTTCTATGTTTGCCAAAGTGGTGGTAGTGGTAATGAAAAACACGGCAAAATCCCCCCTTTTTACGGCCGAGGAGCGCGCCCAAATGATACGGGAATCCACTACCGACCTGCCGAATGTAACGGTAGATGTGTTTGACGGGCTGTTGGCCGATTACACCAAGGCCATTGGCGCCGGCGCCATTGTTAAGGGGCTGCGCGCTATGTCGGATTTTGAATACGAATTCCAAATGGCGCTTACCAACAAAAAGCTAAACCCCAACACCGAAACCGTATTTTTTACTACTAAGGCAGAATATATGTACTTAAGCTCCAGCATGGTAAAGCAGGTTGGCAGCTTTGGCGGAGATATATCGGATTTTGTTCCGGAAAGTATTCACCAAAAAGTAATTGAACGCTTAGAAAGGAAGTTGTAAAAATGAGTATTGAAGAAATGTTAGAGCAAATTGACGAGGTGCTGGACGGTGGCATGAAGCTGCCCGGCAAACGCACCATGATTGACGCCGAAAAGGTGCGCGCGCTGGTAGATGAGCTGCGCCTGAATATGCCAAGCGAGATTAAGCAGGCACGCGGCATTGTTGCTGACCGGGCCGATATTATTACCAAAGCCAAGGTAGAGGCCGACGGCATTGTTCGCACCGCCGAGGAAAAGGCTAACGCCTTAGTAGCCCAGCAGGAAATTACCAAATTAGCGCAGGAAAAAGCCGCCGAAATTATTTCGGCCGCCCAAACCAAAAGCCGCGAAATGCGCAAAGCCGCGCAGGATTTTGTAGACGAAATTATGCGCCGCGCCGACGATGGCTTAACCGCCAATTTGGCTGAGGTTCGCAAAACCCGCGCCGCCTTAAAGCAGCAATCCCCGCAGGTTAGCAAATAAAGCGCGCGGTTATTCTGCTTTATTTTAAAAGGTACAAAGGCCCCGCAGCATTTTGCTGCGGGGCCTTGCGCGTTTACGGCGCTTGCATTTTTAAAGCTTTTGCGGGTATACCGTTTTGGTGCGTTCGCGGCTGCAGCATTGGCTTTTGTAAGCCTTAAAAAGGCGGCCGGCTGCCCAATAAAACACCGTAAACAGGCAGGTACCTAAGCGGTAAACGCAAAATTTTTGTAAAGCAAACAGCTGCCAACCGTTTTGCCCTTTGGCCGGCAAACGCTTTAGCGCTTAAAACCCAAAACAAAGCGGGCAAAGCAAGGCTCTGCCCACCGGCCGTTTTAGGGGTAAGGTTTATTCCTGCTCTTTTAAAAGGGCGGTTACAATTTCGCCGTAGTACATTTCGTGGTAGTCATTTTGCGGGTAAACCGTGGCCGGAATTTCTTTACCGGCGGGGGTAAAGAAATTTGGCTTTAGCGGCTGCGTGTAAAGCTTTTTGCAAATTAAAACCAACCGCGCCTCGGCAAAGTAGGGGGCGCCGGTTTCGGCGTCAAAAACCGGGGTTAGCCCGGCAGCCTGCGGTTTGTTAACCTGCCTGCCGGATTGCTTGCCGCAAACGGCGTGAATTTTTTTGTTTTCCCCGTAAAAGGAAAGGGTAAAGTATTCGTTTTGGTCTACAAATTGCTTGGTGTAGCGCTGGGGGCGAATGGCGGCAATGGCGCAGTGCTTGCCCCACATTTCCCCAACAAAGCCCCAGCTGGCCGTCATGGTGTTAAAGCCGTCGGTAGTCCCCGCGGTAACCAACATCCACTCGCTGCCAATGGCGTTAATAAAATTCTCCTGCAATTCGGCAACATTTTTTTTGGTGAATTTCATGCTAAAAACCTCCTGCGTTAATAGTATTATTCTATGCAAAAACAGGGCCGCTTAAAACCGTGCAATTGGCACAACCCTAACCTACTAACAGGGTAGCACAGCGGCAAAAGGGTTTCAAGCAAATTTTGTAAACAATTTGGCGCGGTTTTGGGGCAAGCCCCTTTTTTTACGGCCTGCCGCGCTAAGAAAGGTTTGGGCTTGCCGCGCAAAGTATATTTTACTGCCCGTCGCACAAAGCAAATTTTTTGTCCTGCTGTGCTGAGTGAATTTTTCGGCCAACCACGCTAAAGGGGGGTTGGCGCTGCCTGCCGGCAAAAGCAAAACGACCTTTGCCCGCGCTAAGCCCCAACGCCTTGCCGGCGGCAAATTAAAGGTGCTGCCAAAAATTTAAAAAAACCACTGCCTTTACAGCCTAAAAGCGTTTTCGGCCGCCTAACCCCAAAAAACAGCTGCCAGCCGTTTTAAGAAAATTTTGCTGCCAGCTATGCTAAGAAAAGTTTTGGCTGGCCGTGCAAAGTGAATTTTACTGTCCACTGCGCCAAGAAAAGTTTTTGGCCATCCGCACAAAGTAAATGTTTTTTTCGCCACACTAAAAGCGGCTTGCGCTGCCTGCCGGTAAAAAACAAACGGCCTTTGCACCGCAACCAACCGCTTTCCCGCAAGCAAACAAAACCAGACACTTTCACTTTGCCTTAATTGTTAATTATTTAACAAACTTTAAGAGATTTTTAAGCCGAAAACGCAATTTTCTGCAAAAATTTTGTTATTATTTTAACAAACCTATTGACAAACGGCCCGAATGCGAATATAATAGAACAGTACCGCGGCCAAGGGTTGCACCGCAGCGCTTTGGCCGCACTTTACTATATTTTTGGAGGAATTACGAATGTCCAGAGTTTATAACTTTAGCGCAGGCCCCTCTATGTTACCGTTAGAGGTTTTGCAGGAGGCCGCAAACGAAATGTGCGAATACGGCCAAACCGGCCAATCGGTTATGGAAATGTCGCACCGCTCGAAAGAGTACCAAGCCATTATTGACGAGGCCGAGGCCGACCTGCGTGATTTAATGCAGATTCCCGACAATTACAAGGTGCTGTTTTTGCAGGGCGGCGCTTCTTCGCAATTTTGCATGGTTCCAATGAACCTTATGACCCAAAACGGCAAGGCCGATTACATTATTACCGGCCAGTGGGCCAAAAAGGCGTTTAAAGAGGCCTCCCGCTACGGCGATTGCAAAGCCATTGCCTCCAGCGAGGATAAAACCTTTACCTACATCCCCAAGGTTACGGCGGCCGATGTTCGGCCGGACGCCGACTATGTGCATATTTGCATGAACAACACCATTTACGGCACCAAATATCATCAGCTGCCCGAAACCGGTAAGGTTCCGCTGGTGGCCGATATTTCCAGCTGCATTATGTCGGAGCCGATTGATGTAAGCAAATTTGCGCTGCTTTACGCCGGCGCACAAAAAAACCTGGCCCCGGCCGGTTTAACGGTTGTTATTGTGCGGGAGGATTTAATTGGTCACGCCATGGAATTAACCCCCACCATGTTTAACTACCAAATTCATGCCGATAACGGCTCTATGTTTAACACGCCGCCCTGCTACACCATTTACATTGCCGGCAAGGTAATGAAGTGGGTGAAAAAAACCTTTGGTAATTTAGAAAATTTAAAAGCGCATAATGAGAAAAAAGCCGCTATTCTGTACAATTTTTTAGACCAAAGCAAGCTGTTTAAGGGCACCGTAGTGCCGGAGGACCGCTCTTTAATGAATGTGCCGTTTGTTACCGGCGACACCGATTTAGACGCCGAGTTTGTTGCCGCAGCCAAAAAGGCCGGCTTTGTAAACATTAAAGGCCACCGCACCGTTGGCGGTATGCGCGCCTCAATTTACAACGCCATGCCAATGGAGGGCGTTGAAAAGCTGGTTGCCTTTATGGCTGAGTTTGAAAAAGAGCATCAATAAGCTTTATTGGGGGTACTTAAAATGAATATTAAAACCTATAACAAAATTAGTGCCGCCGGGCTAAACCGCCTGGCAGCTAAGGGCTACGCCTACGGCGACGAGGTTGAAAACCCGGTTGGGGCCATTGTTCGTTCGGCCTCACTGCACGAAACCGAATTTCCAAATTCGCTGTTAGCAATTGCCCGCGCCGGTGCCGGCACCAACAATATTCCAATTGACCGCTGCAGCGAGCAGGGCATTGTTGTTTTTAACACGCCGGGCGCCAACGCCAACGCGGTTAAAGAGCTGGTAATTGCCGGGCTGCTAATTGCCTCCCGCCGCATTGTACCCGCTATTGAGTGGGCCAAAGGGCTAAAGGGCAACGGCGAAGCGGTTGGCAAAATGGTTGAAAAGGGTAAAAGCGCCTTTGCCGGGCCGGAAATTAGCGGTAAAAGCATTGGTGTTATTGGCCTGGGCGCCATTGGCGTTCGGGTGGCAAACGCCGCCAACCACCTTGGCATGAAGGTTTACGGCTACGACCCGTACCTTTCGGTAAACGCGGCCTGGAACCTTACCCACAACGCCATTCACGCCATAGATATTAAAGAAATTTTTGAAAACTGCGATTATATTACCATTCATGTTCCGCTAACCCCCGAAACCAAGGGCTTTATTAACGCCGAGACCATTGCCACCATGCGTGACGGTGTGCGCATTTTAAACTTTGCCCGCGGCGATTTGGTTAATTCTACCGACATTTTAGCTGCTTTGGAAAACGGCAAGGTAGCCGCCTATGTAACCGACTTCCCGAACGATGAAATTTTAGGGCACGACGGCGTTATTGCCATTCCGCACTTAGGGGCCTCTACGCCGGAGTCGGAGGATAACTGCGCCGGCATGGCCGCCGACGAGCTGACCGATTATATTGAAAACGGCAACATTACCAATTCGGTAAACCTGCCGAATACCGCCATGGCGCGCAGCGGCGAAAAGCGCATTTGCATTATCCACAAAAATGTGCCCACCATGATTACCAAAATTACACAGGTGCTGGCCGCTAAGGGTGTGAACATTGAAAATATGTTAAACACCTCTAAAAAGCAGTACGCCTACACTTTGTTAGATGTTACCGGAGATATTACCGACGATATTGCAAACGAAATTGCCGCGTTGGATGATATTATTCGCGTGCGGGTTATTTAAGTATGGCAAGGTATCGTTCTGCGGCCGTCATTTCACGGTACGAAAAGCTCATTCGCGTGTTAGGCGTTGCGGTAATTGTGCTGCTTGTTGCCTGCATTACCCTAACGGTTTTGTGGCGCAGTGCCGCAAAAAAGGCCAAGGGCACCGCTTCGGTGGGGGAGACCTCCTCCCTTAGCGTTGTTTCGGTTGATTCTTCGCAGGAAAGCATTGCTGCCGAGGTGGTTTCTTCCTCCTCCCAGGCGGGGTCGGCTGCGGCAAGCTCCGCCCCCAAAAGCTCTGCCGCCGCGGCCTCCTCTAAAATAGTAAGCAGCAGCAAAACCGTTCCGGCCTCGGGCCAGCTGGGGCAGTGGAATTTAAAATTGGTAAACCGGCAAAATTTGCTGGAAAACAACACCAACATTCAAACCGCTAAAATTGAGGCACGGTTTGCCCGCGATGTTGGCATGAAGTACGACGCCCGCGCCGTAAGCTATTTAAACGCCATGTGCGCCGCGGCAGAAAAGGACGGCGTTTCGCTGCTGGTAATTTCCAGCTTTCGGTTACACTCCCGGCAGGTTACCCTGTTTCAAAACCAGTTAAAAAAGGTTAAGGCCAATAATCCGCAGCTTTCCGAGCAGGCGGCTATAGATAAAGCCGCAACCGTTGTGGCCTACCCCGGCAGCAGCGAGCACGAGCTGGGGCTGGCGGTAGATTTTAACTCGGTGGAGGAAACCTTTGAAAACACCAAGCAGTTTGCCTGGCTGCAGGCTCACGCGGCCGAATACGGCTTTGTAATGCGCTACCCAAAATCTAAACAAAGCTTAACCGGCGTTATTTACGAGCCGTGGCATTACCGCTATGTGGGTAAGGATCACGCCGCTAAAATGAACCAGCTTGGCTATTGTTTAGAGGAATATGTAACCTATTTAAAACAGCAAACAAAATAAACAAACCCCGAGGCTACCGTAATAGGGCAACCTCGGGGTTGTTTTTGCTTTCATAGGGGTCTTATTTTAATAAACGGGGCAGGGGCCTTGCTTTTAGCTAAAAGGGTAGAGGGGGTTACTTTTTGGTTAAAAAGTCTAACGCAACCCAACCGGCGCCGGATTTTAGCCGACCCCAGCCTTTGGCCGAGCCCGGCCCGGCTTTAACCTCCATAATGGTGTAAACCTCATTATGCTGCACCTTGCCGTTTTTGGCGTAGTTGGTGCCGGGGCCTTTGCGTACCCAGCACCACTGGCCGGTTACCTTGTAAAGGGTTCCGGCCGGGGCGGCCGGCTGCGGTTTGGCGGGGGCCGGCTGCGGTTTTACGGGCGGCTGCTGCGCTTTAACGGCAACGCCTAAGGTTTTTAACACCCCGTGCGCTACCGCAACGCCCATTTTGCGCTGCTTTTCGGCCGTGTTAATGATTTGAATGTCGGTGGCGTTATCTACAAACGCACACTCTACAATAACGCTGGGGGCCTTAATTTCGCGAATAAAGCCAAAATAGTCGGTGCCGCCGTTGCCAATTTTGGTTTTTAGCCCGCGGCTGTTTTGGCCAAGAGCCACAATGGCGTTTAAAATGTTTTGCGCCAGCTCTTTCGATTTTCCGCCTTTAGAATAGTGGTAAACCTCGGCCCCGTCCCCGCCGCCGGCGTTGTTGTGAATATCCAGCGCCAAATCGGGGTTAAAGGCGTTGCACTCCTTAATTTCGTCCTTTAGCGGGTCGGCCTCGTCCTTTTCGCGGCTCATTTTAACCGCTACGCCGTGGCGGGCAAGCTCCTCCCGGCAGGCAAGGCCAATAGCCAGGTTTAAATCTTTTTCCTTAAATCCGTTGCCGGTGGCGCCGCTGTCGGTGCCGCCGTGCCCAATACCTAAAAATACTTTGCTCATTAAAACTTTCCTCCTTTTTTAAAAATGCCCGTTATCGCAGGGGTTGTTGGCAATACCAAAAATGGTGCAAAGGTAACCCACAATGGCAGTCCAATCTGGCAGTTGGGGGTAATTTGGCACTAAAACCGTGGCGTAAATTAAGCCAATAACCGAAACCCACAGCACCGGGGACTTTAATCTTTTCATAATATCTTTCATAAAATCAGATCCTCTCCTCCATACATTCTATGCGGTGATTTATAATTTTGATTTTTTCTTCCACTACCGGCATCCGCTTGGCAAAATTGTTATGTTCCCGCACTTCGCGGGTCAGCTCCTCAATTTTAACCTCGTTTACCTTTTGGGCCGCTTTAATGCCGCCAAAGGTGCCGGTTGCCGTACCTAACAGGGCCAGCACCCCGGTAATTACGGCTACTAAAATGTCACTGTTCATTTTTCCGGCTCCCCTAAGGCGCCGTCTTCAAGCGGGGCGGCAGCCGCAATAGCGGTGTTAATTTCGGCTAAGTCGCTCTCGGTTAAAACGCCTTTTTCCAGCCAACCGGCGGCGTTTAAAATTACCTGATAATTGGCCATTTGGCCAACGGCCTGTAACAGCCCTGTTTTAACAAAATTTTTTAAGCTAAACATTTTTAAAAATTTCCTCCTAAACTAATAATGGCTTGCTGCAATGCGGCAAACGCTTTGTTAATATCTTTGTTGTATTCGGCGGTTAAGCTAACGCCGGTGCTGCCGGGCAAAAGGGTTGTAACCGGGTACAGGCTTGTAACGCCCGTAAAGCTGCCGTTTTGGTCGGCTGTGTAAACCTTTGCGGTAAACGGCTCGTAAGCGGTGGCGGCGCTTGAACGCTCAATTTGCAGGTCGGTAAGCGCCAACCCTTCTGTGGTGTTGCCAATTCTTAAATAGCCGTCGGCGTCTGCGGTGTAGTTAAAGGTTGCCAAGGTTTCGGCAGCCCCAATTTGCAAAAGGTACCCGCTTTCGGTTTTTCCGTTGCGCAAATAAAGCACACCGTTTTTGTTGCGTTTAAAGCTTATGGTGTAGGTTCCGGCCGGCAGCTTAACATCTACATTGCCGCTTGCAGCCGTAAAGGTAACGCCGCTTGCTGTTTTCTGCGCGCCGGTTAATTCGGCCGTGCCCGGGTTAAACAGGTTTTTGCCGTACCTTGTAACGCGAACGCCCGCTAAGCTGGCAAGGTAGGGGGTGTACGCCGTTGCCGTTTCGCCAAATTCCAGCTGGACATTTGAAAGCGTTGCTTTGTAAAGGCTGTCATCCGGTTTAATATCGCAAACATTGCGGTACCAGCCAACGCGGACGGTCGCTTCTGCAGGTAAAGTAAAGCCTATCTGTTTAAAATAAGTGCCGTCCGCAATAATTGCATCGGTTTTTGTAATAAAGGTTCCGTCTTTAAATACCAAAATTTCGTTTCTGCGGTCGGCACTAACATCGTCGTCGGCGTCCGGAATATTTTCAAGGCTAATGCTGCACGAAAGGGTGTAACTGCCGGCCGGTAATTTGGCGTTAAATAGGTTTAACACCGGCTGGTTATTTACCGAGTTTGGCGCCGTAACACAAACCTTATTTTCGGTTTTTTCGGTTACGGTAAAAAACTGGGCGTTTTTGGCTAAGGTAAGGTCTAACAAATTTTTGCTGCCGGCTAAAAGCCCAATTTGGTGTTCTACCGGGCTAATGCTGTTTAGGCACAAAACCTCACCGCGGCTAAGGCCCGTTAAGGCGCCGCAAAATTGCTGCGCCCCGGTTAAAACGGCGGTGTTCAGCTTTTGCTCTAAGTTATTCACGGCCAGCGTTGTTTCCCTTTTGGTGGCAAGGGTAGAGGCAAAGGTGTACTCAATGCTGTCGCCCAGTAGGGTGCGGGCGTAAAAATAGCGGTTGCCGGTGCTGTATGGCGAAATTGTTTCGCCAACCTCGCCCAGTAGGCAGCTGTTCAGCAGCTGCAGCTCGTAATAGGTGTAGTCGCCGCCAATTTCCGAATCGTAGCTTTTGTAAACCGCAAAAACGGCGTCTTTGGGAATATAGTAGTTTTCGGTGCTGCCGGCCTCGCGCACCAGCTTTAGGTTTTGCGCCGCTTTGTAGTAGCCGCTGGCAGAGCTTGGCAGCTGCGTTACATTCAGCTCGGCTGCGGCAATTTCGGTTGGTGCCAGCGCTAAGCAAGCGGTTTTGGCGCTTTGGGCGGTGGCGGCGTTTTCCGCGGCTTGGTCGGCGCTGCTTTGGGCGGCGGTGGCGCTTGCCCCCGCCTGCTCGGCCGCGGTAACGGCACTGCTTTTAGCGCTTTCGGCGGCTTTTGCATTTTGCTGTGCCAAAGCCTTGTAACCCTCGGCCAAATTGGCGCTTTGCGCGGCCGATTGCGCGTTTTGGTAAGCGGCGCTGCTTTGCTCGGTAGCCGCTGTGGCGGCCAATTGCGCTTTGTTTTGGCTTTCTAACGCTTCGGCAGCTGCGGCTTCGGCCGCCTGCTTTTGGGCGGTTGCGGCCTGCAAAAAGTAGTTGTAGGGGTCGGGCGTTTGGGCTGCGGGCTCTACCTTAACAAACCCGCTTTTTTCAACCTCAATTCCAACCTCGGCCGTGGTGGCGCGGGTGGCGTTCAGCACCCCAAAAACCGAAACATAGCACATTCCGTTTAAAAGCACCTCTTGCGGAAATTTGCAGGTATCGTTTTCCAGTACTACATGGTAAACCTTTTCGCCAAAGCGAAAAACAGCGGTTTTGTAAAGGCCGTTCCAGCTGTCGTCAAAGCTAAAGCTTGCGGTTACAAACTCGGCAGAATCGGCTGTAATTACACTGGTATCGGCCCCAATTTTACCGGCATTAATGTTAAAATTTACAGTGTACCCCGCCATGCTCAGCCCTCCTGCAGCCGTGTGCTGCGTGCGTAGTCGTTTACTAAGCCGTCCACTAACGAGGCCACATATTCATCCTGCGTTAGGGAGTTTTTTAAAGCCTGCTCAATAAAACGCGGCACGGTTACGGTCTCGCCGCGGCGAATAAGGTACGAGCGGTCGTTTACCGCAACATAAACATCATCACGGTAACGGCCGTTATCCTTAAACAGCTTAATGGTTACCGGCTGGTGCATGTAGTCCTCGTTTGCCTGCACGCTTTGGGGCGCTGCCGGCCGGCGGGCTGCCGGTTTTGCTTGGCTTTCCAGCAGCGCTTTTAGCTGCTTAATTTCCTTGTTTAACTGTGCAATGGTTTTTGTTTCTGGCATTTTTCAGTCCTCCTAATTTAATTGGGCCGTGAGCTCCCGGCCGGATTGTATTATAGCCCCTGCCGCACCCCGTTGCACCCCACTGTTTGAACAGCTGTTTTATTGCTAAAATTAATGGGGGAAATTTGTAGGGTTTTACACTTGAAAAATAAAGGGGACTGTATTATAATATTTTGGTATGTTGGTAGGTGGGCGCCGCAGCTTGGTGTACAGCCGGCTCGGCGTATTGCTCTACCTATTTTTCGGAGGTTTTTTTGTATGAAAAAATTGTTATCACTTTTAACGGCGGCAGTGCTGCTGTTTACCCTTTCTGCTTGCGGTAAAAACGCCCAAAGCAGCAGTACGGCTACGCCGGTTCCGGTTTCGTCTGAGCCGGAAAAACCAAAGGTTAACCCCTTAACCGGTTTGGCGGATTTTGACTCTGCTAAAATGCAGCAGCGCCCGGTTGCGGTTATGGTAAACAACATTACCGTTGCCCAAAGCGTGCAGGCCGGTCTTTCGCAGGCCGATATTGTTTACGAGCTGCTGGCCGAGGGCGGCATTACCCGCTTTATGGCCGTGTTTAAAGATATTTCTAAAATATCTAAGGTTGGCACGGTTCGTTCGGCCCGTTATTCTTATGTAGATTTAGCCTTAGGGCACGACGCGTTATATGTTCACGCCGGCATGGACCCAACCGAGTGCGCCGCCCATGTTAAAGAAACGGGAATTGACAATTTTAATTTGTTAACCGGCCAGCAAAGCAATTACGGCAAGCGGGTTAAAAACGGCAAGGCCTTAGAGCACACCCTGTACACCACCGGCGAGCTTTTAAACAACGGCTTTGCAAAATTAAATTACCGGCGCGATTTAAAATCTACCGCAACCAATTGGCAGGATTTTGCCCCCGAGGCCAGCCCCATTACCCCGGCCGGCGGCAGCTGCGAAAAATTAAGGGTAGAAATGTCCTCCTCTTATGTTTCTAACTTTACTTACAACGCCGAAACCGGCAAGTACAAGCGCTTTAGCGGGAATAATAAATCGGTAGATTTAAACACCGGCAAGCAGTTAGAGTTTAAAAACATTTTGGTGCTTAAAACCAGCGTTACCGACATTGGCAAAAAAGCCGATTATTTAAAAAAGACCTGGTTAGACGGCGGCGAGGGATTTTATGTTTCTAACGGCGGCTATGTGCCAATTAAATGGTCTAAGGGCGCGGCCAACAGCCCGCTTAAAATAACCTTAACCGACGGTTCCTCCTGCACCTACAACGCGGGCAACACCTGGGTTTGTTTGGTAGAAAAAACGCACAATGTTGCAATTACCGGCGCTGCGGTGTCGTCTGCTCCGGCGGCTTCGGTTGCCCAATAAGGGGGCGCCGTATGAAGTACCTTGTTTGTTTGTTAGACGGCATGGCCGATTACCCCGTACCCGAGTTACAGGGAAAAACGCCAATGGCCGTAGCCAAAAAACCGAATATAGACCGCTTGGCCCGCACCGCCGAGGTGGGGCTTTGCCAAACGGTTGCGGAGGGGTTAAAGCCGGGCAGCGATGTTGCCAACCTTTCGGTTTTAGGGTACGACCCCAAGGTTTGCTACACCGGCCGCTCCCCGTTAGAGGCTGCCAGCATTGGCATTAACCTTGCCCCAACCGATGTTGCCATGCGCTGCAATTTGGTTACCCTTTCTAACGAGGAAGATTATTGCAATAAAACTATGGTAGATTACTGCGCGGGGGATATTTCCACCGCCGAGGCTGTCGAATTAATTGGCTACATTCAGCAAAAGCTGGGGGTTGCCCCTTACGCTTTTTACGCCGGGGTAAGCTACCGCCACTGCTTAGTAATTCAAAACGGAACTACCGATTTAGGCACCATGACGCCCCCGCACGACATTAGCGGCAGGGTTGTTGGCCCTTATTTAAGCCAAAGCCCCAACGCGGCGCCGCTGTTAGCGCTTATGCGCCAAAGCTACGAGCTGCTGAAAGATCACCCCTTAAACCAAAAACGCATTGCCGAGGGTAAGAACCCGGCTAACTCCATTTGGCTGTGGGGCGAGGGCCGAAAACCCCAGCTGCAGGATTTTTACAAAAAAAACGGTGTGCACGGCGGCATTGTTTCGGCGGTAGATTTATTAAAAGGCATTGGCAAATGCGCCAATATGCAGGTGCCGGAGGTTCCCGGCGCTACCGGATATATTGACAGCAATTTTGCCGGCAAGGCTCAGGCAGCCAAAGAGCTTTTTGAAAACGGCTGCGATCTGGTTTATGTACACATGGAGGCGCCGGACGAGTGCGGCCACCGCGGCGAGGTGCAAAACAAGGTTCGATCTATAGAAATAATTGACAGCACCGTAGTAGGCTCGCTGTTAGATTACTTAAAAAACACCCCGCATCGCGTGCTGATCATGCCGGATCACCCAACCCCGCTTAGCTTAAAAACCCATGTGGGCGACCCGGTGCCCTACCTATTGTACGACAGCACCGCACCGGCCAACGGCGTTACCTCTATTAACGAAGAAACCGCCAAGGCCACCGGCATTTTTGTGCAGCACGGGCCGGATATTATGAACCGCCTGCTGCAAAAATAAACGGCTTTCAACCGGAAAAGGCAAAAAACAAACCGGCCGAATAGGCCAAAATAAAAATTGTAATATAACCAGCTCGGTGGCCCACCCTTTACAAACCGGCGGCTTGCCGAGCTGGTTTTATTTTGCTTTTACCTTAAAACTTTGGCTGCACAAACCGCCTTTGCGCTTATTTTAAGGTTTTTTGGGCTGGACTATTGCATAGTTTGCCGCAATATGGTAAACTATTACTGTTGTGCCGGAATTGTTAGGCCCAAAGGCCTTAAGCGTTGTTTGCAGCCGGCGGTAATTTTTGCGTAGGAAAGGGCTATTGTAATTTATGGACGCAAGAACAAAAAAAGAAATTGAGCGGCGCCGCACTTTTGCCATCATCTCCCACCCCGACGCCGGTAAAACCACCCTGACCGAAAAGCTGCTGCTGTACGGCGGGGCTATACAATCGGCCGGCTCGGTAAAGGGTAAGCAAGGGGATAAGCACGCCGTTTCCGACTGGATGGAGCTGGAAAAGCAGCGTGGTATTTCTGTTACCTCGTCGGTAATGCAGTTTGAGTACGAAAATTACTGCATTAATATTTTAGATACCCCCGGCCACCAGGATTTTTCGGAGGACACTTACCGCACCCTTATGGCGGCCGACAGCGCCGTTATGGTTATAGACGCCGCAAAGGGCATTGAGCCGCAGACCCGCAAGCTTTTTAAAATTTGCGCCATGCGCGGTATTCCTGTTTTTACCTTTATTAATAAGTTAGACCATGAAGCCCGCGACCCGTTTGAGCTGCTGGACGAGCTTGAAACCGAGTTTGGCATTAGCACCTACCCCATGAACTGGCCCATTAGCTGCGGCGTAACCTTTAAAGGGGTTTACGACCGCGAAAAAAAGGCCATTTTAACCTTTGATAATTTCCACGGCGGGCGCCAGCGCTTAGCGGCTATTGAGTGTGACATTACCAACACCGAAAAGCTGGATGAGCTGATTGGCGAACCGCTGCGGCGGGAGCTTTGCGACCAGGTAGAGCTGTTAGACGGCGCCGGATATTCTTTTAATAAAGAGGCGGTAACGCGCGGCAAGCTAAGCCCGGTGTTTTTTGGCTCGGCCTTAAACAATTTTGGGGTAGAACCGTTTTTAGAAAGTTTTTTAAAGCTAACAACCCCGCCGCTGGAGCGCACAACCCAAAGCGGCGAAACTGTTAGTCCGTTTAGCGACGGTTTTTCGGCCTTTGTTTTTAAAATTCAGGCCAATATGAATAAGGCGCACCGCGACCGTATTTCGTTTTTACGCATTTGCTCCGGTAGGTTTGAGCGCGGAAAAGAATATTTTCATGTGCAGCAGAATAAAACCATGCGCCTTTCCCAGCCCCAGCAAATGATGGCGCAGGAGCGGGATATTATAGACGAAGCCTTTGCCGGAGACATTATTGGCGTGTTTGACCCGGGCGTGTTTTCTATTGGCGATACGGTTTGCGACCCCGGCATGAAGGTGCAGTACACCGGTATTCCAACCTTTGCGCCAGAGCATTTTGCCGTAATAGAGCAAATTGATTCTATGAAGCGCAAGCAGTTTGCCAAGGGCATGAACCAAATTGCGCAGGAGGGCGCCATACAAATCTTTTTTATTCCCGGTTTTGGTATGGAAAAGGTTATTGTAGGGGTTGTTGGCGTGCTGCAGTATGATGTTTTGCAGTTCCGCATGAAGTCGGAATACGGGGTAGAATATTTACGCACCGACATTCCGCACGAGCACATTCGCCGGGTGCTGAACCCCGATTTTAACGCCGAGGATTACAATTTGGCAACCGATACCCGCTGGGTGCAGGATGTTCGCGGAAAAAATTACCTTATTTTTCCAGGCGAGTGGACCATTAACTGGGCGCAGGAACGCAACGAGAATTTGCAGCTGCAGGAATTTAACGAGATGTAACCCTTTTAAAATAATTTACGCCCCGGGCGGCCAAACAAAAAGGCTGCCCGGGGCGTTGCATATTTTTAAAAAATTACCGCATACTAACAAAAAAAGTTGGAGTGATTTTTATGATAGAACCAGATACCGTTCGCCTGCTGCGGGAATGTAACGCCGGCATTAAAATGGGTATTCGCGCAATAGACGGGGTAACCGACAATATTAAAAAAGACGAGCTAAAGCAGCTGGTGCAAAAAAGCCGCGCACACCACGCAAAGTTGGAGCAGCAAACCGAGCAGCTGCTGCACGCTTACGGCGACGATGGCAAGCAGCCGCACCCCATGGCCGAAGGCATGGCGCAGCTTAAAACCGAATTTGGCATGATGATGGACCATTCGGACCAAAAAATTGCCGACCTGTTAACCACGGGGTGCGATATGGGGGTAAAATCGCTAAGCCGTTATTTAAACGAATACGCCGCGGCCGACGAGCAGTCTAAGGATATTGCAAAACAGCTGATTCGCATTGAAAGCGGCCTGACAAAAGACCTGCGCGATTACCTTTAAGACGGGCTTTTAAAGCGTTAGCGGCAAAAATGTCGGCGAGTAAAAATGTGTGTAAAAATGTGTGTGAAAATGTGTGTGAAAAAACGGTACGTAAAATAGCGGCGTAAAAAAGCAAACGGCAGCCTTTTGGCTGCCGTTTCGTTGTTTTAATAAGTAATGTTTGGTTGTTCGGCGCAATTTGCTCCGGCCTTGCTAAGGGCTTGCAGGGCGCAATTTTTTAGCAAAGGCCAATTCCTGCCTTTGTGCGGCCTTTTTTGCCCGTTAGCTTTTTGCCGTAACGGCTAATTTTTTACCCTAAGGTTTTTTACCCTAAGGGCTTTATTTTTGCTTGCAGGGCCTTGTTTTTTGCAAAAATACTTTTCCCCTTGCAGGGTGGGGGCTTACCCTAAACTACGCTTTTTTGCAAATACGGGCTTTTTTGCCCGGTGGCAGTTTTTTGTTTACCCGGCCGGTTAGGGCCTACCCAAACCTAAAGCCAAAGCGTTAGCGGTAAAGCGGTTCAAGCTCGTCCAGCGCCTTTGCAATTTGTTGGTACTGGGCCTGCTTTTGCGGCACCTGCTTTAGCGCCGCCGCGCATTTTTGCAGGGTGCAAATTTGTTTTTCAATTAATTTTTTAGAAAGTGCGTCGCCGTTTTGCGGCAGCTTGCCTACATAGGCAAAGGCGGCGTTTTTTTCGGGCAATTTGCCGGTAAATTCGGCGTGCAGCACGGTGTAAATGCGGGTTTGCGAGTAAACGGCGGTTTCCCTTAAAATTTCAAACCCGTTTTGGTCTAAGTAACGGCGCAGCCGGTCGGTGCAGCTCATAGGCTGTAAAACAAGCTGGTAGCTTGGGCTTTGCAGCCAGGGTGCCGCCGCAATAATGTCGGCAATGGTTTCGCCGCCCATGCCGGTAATGGTAACGGCGCCGCACTCTTGGGGCTCAACCGCCGTTAGGCCGGGGGCTAAACGCAGTTGAATTTTGCTTTGCAGGCCGCGTTTTTTAATATTTTGCTGGGCAACCGCCAGCGGCTTTTTGGCAATGTCGCAGGCAATTACAAAGGGTGAAATTCCGTTTTGCACCAGGTAAATAGGCAAAAAGGCGTGGTCGGTGCCAATATCGGCAACAACCCGCCCTTTTTGTAGCATATTAGCCGCGCAAATAAGCCGTTTGTTTAGCGCGGGCATTATTTGCCTGCCAAGTGTGCGTTTAGCTTGGCAACCAGCTCGTCGGCGTCGGTTCCGTGAACGGCGCAGGCGTCGGCAATGCTTTCCCCGCGGGAGGCAGGGCAGCCTAAGCAGTGCATACCAATTTCAAAAAAATACTTTGCGGTGTCCGGGTCAAAATCTAAAACATCGCCAATAATGCTTTCTTTCGTAATTTCCATTTTTGTTGCTCCTTTTTTAGCGGTGCCGGCCGTGTAAGCCGGCCCGTTTTATTTTGTTTATCTTAGTTTTTGCTTAGTCTAAGGTTTTCTTAGTCTAAGGTTTTCTTAGCCTAAGGTTTTCTTAGCCTAAAGTTTTTTGCTCAGTCTAAGGTTTCAATAATACTCTTTCCGGTCATTTCCTCCGGCTGCGGCAGCCCCATAATTTTTAAAATAGTGGGGGAAAGATCGCAAAGCCGGCCACCCTCGCGCAGGGTGCAATTTTGCCCAATAACAGAAAAGGGCACTAAATTGGTGGTGTGTGCCGTAAAGGGCTTGCCGTTTTCATCCAGCATACGGTCGGCGTTGCCGTGGTCGGCGGTAAGCAGCACGCAGCCGCCCATTTTAACCGCGCTTTCGCAAACCTTGCCAACGCAGGCGTCAACGGTTTCTACCGCTTTTACGGCTGCTTCAAATACGCCGGTGTGGCCTACCATGTCGCAGTTTGCAAAGTTTAAAATAACAACATCGTACTTACCGCTTTCAATGGCGCTGCAAACCTTTTCGCAAACGGTGGGCGCGCTCATTTCGGGCTGCAGATCGTAGGTGGTAACCTTGGGGGAGGGCACTAAAATGCGGTCCTCATTCTCAAACTTAACCTCTACGCCGCCGTTAAAAAAGAAGGTTACATGCGCGTATTTTTCGGTTTCGGCAATTCGCAGCTGGGTCTTGCCGTTTTTGGCTAAATATTCGCCTAAAGTATTGTGCAGCGACTGCGGCTTAAAAGCTACCTCAACATTCGGCATTTCGGCGTCGTACTGCGTCATGCAAACAAAGGTAACGGTAACCCCGCCGTTTCGGCGCTCAAACCCGGTAAATTCGCGGTCTACCAGCGTGCGGGTAATTTCCCGCGCACGGTCGGGCCTAAAGTTGTAAAAAATAACGCTGTCGCCCGTTTTAATGGCTTCGCCGCCCGCAATAACGGTTGGCAAAACAAATTCGTCGGTTAAATGCTTGCCGTCGGCGTCAACCGTTTCGTACGAGGCTTTAACAGCCGCAACCGGGTCGCTGGCCTGCTCACCCTCACCGTAGCACAGGGCGACGTAGGCCTTGCTTACGCGCTCCCAACGGTTGTCGCGGTCCATGGCGTAAAATCGGCCCATAACCGTTGCAATTTTACCAACGCCAATTTCGGCCATTTTTTGCTGCAGCTCGGTAATAAAGTCTGCGCCAGAGGCCGGGGGAACATCGCGTCCGTCTAAAAAGCAGTGTACATAAACCTTTTCCAGCCCGCTGCGCCGCGCCAGCTCTAACAAAGCGTACAGGTGGGTGTTGTGGCTGTGTACGCCGCCGCTGGAAAGCAGACCCATTAAATGCAGGGCAGAGCCGTTTTGGCGGCAGTTTTCAATAGCCTTTTTAAAGGCCGGATTTTGGTAAAAGTCGCCGTCGCTAACCGATTTTGTAATGCGGGTAAGCTCCTGGTAAACAATGCGGCCGGCACCAATGTTGGTGTGCCCAACCTCACTGTTGCCCATTTGCCCGTCCGGCAAACCAACATCCATGCCGGAGGCGCCAATTTTGGTGGTAGGGCAGGTGGTAAAAATACGGTCTAAATTAGGGGTATTGGCTGCGGCAATAGCATTCCCCTTTTTTTCGGGGTTTATGCCAAAGCCGTCCATAATGGTTAAAACAACCGGTTTTTTCAATTTTGTTTCCTCCCGCTAAACGCTAAAAAATTACTTGCTTGCAGCTTTAACAATAACCGAGAAATCTTGCGCTTTTAACGAGGCACCGCCAATTAAACCGCCGTCTACATTCTCTTTGCTTAAAAGCTCGTCGGCGTTTTTGGCGTTCATAGAGCCGCCGTACTGCACGGTTAAGGCCTCGGCAGCCTCGGCGCCGTAAAGGTCGGCAACGGTTTTGCGAATAAGGGCGCAAACCTCCTCGGCCTGGTCGGCGGTGGCGGTTTTGCCGGTGCCAATGGCCCAAACCGGCTCGTAAGCAATTACAATGTTTTTCAGCTGCTCGGCAGTAACGCCGTTTAAGGCAATTTTGGTTTGCATGGCAACCAGCTCGGCGGTAACGCCCTGCTCGCGCTGCTCTAACATTTCGCCAACGCAAACAATAACCTTTAAGCCTTGCTCTAACGCGGCTAAGGTGCGCAGGTTAACGGTAACATCGGTTTCGCCAAAGTACTGCCGGCGCTCCGAGTGGCCAATAATTACATACTCTACACCCATCTCCTTCAGCATTACGGCCGAAACCTCGCCGGTGTAGGCGCCCGACTCTTTAAAATGGCAGTTTTCGGCACCAATAGCAATGTTAGAGCCTTTGGCAGCCTCTAAAGCGGGGTACAGGTCTACAAACGGAACACAAAGTACAACCTTGCAGTCGGTCCCGGCAACCAAGGGCTTCATCTCGTTAATTAAGGCGGTGGTTCCGGTAGGGGTCATGTTCATTTTCCAGTTGCCGGCAATAATGGCGGCGCGTTTTGCTTTGTTCATTTTAAATATCCTCCAAACAGTTAGCCCGGCAGGGGTACCCTGCCAGGCGTTTTTAAAATTTTATTAATCTTTGTTGTTTAGTGCGGCAATGCCGGGCAGCTCTTTACCCTCTAAATACTCTAAAGAGGCGCCGCCGCCGGTAGAAATGTGCGACATTTTATCGGCAAAGCCTAATTTTTGAACGGCCGCTGCCGAGTCGCCGCCGCCAATAATAGAAATTGCGCCGGAGTTGGCAACCGCAGTGGCAACGGCAATGGTGCCGCTGGCAAAATTATCCCACTCCGAAACGCCCATCGGGCCGTTCCAAATAACGGTGCCGGCACCCTTTAGGGCGTCTGCAAACAGTTGCTCGGTTTTCGGGCCAATATCTAAGCCCATCCAGCCGTCCGGAATTTCGTCCGAAGGGCAAATTTTGCTTTCGGTGTCGGGCTTGTATTCTTTACCAATGCGGTTATCTACCGGAATTAAGAATTTAACGCCCTTATCCTTGGCTTTTTGCATCATCTGGCTGGCCAGCTCAACATTTTCGGCATCCAGCAAAGAATCGCCAATTTGGTGGCCTAAAGCCTTCATAAAGGTGTAGGCCATGCCGCCGCCAACAATTAAGGTATCTACCTTGTCAATTAAATTGGTAATTACGCCAATTTTATCGGCAACCTTGGCGCCGCCTAAAATGGCAACCAACGGGCGCTTCGGGTTTTCCAGCGCGCCGCCAATAAATTTAATTTCTTTTTGAATTAAATAGCCGCAAACAGCCGGAATATAATCGGCAACGCCGGTGGTGGAGGAGTGTGCGCGGTGGGCTGAGCCAAAGGCGTCGTTTACAAAAACATCGGCCAGGGCGGCAAATTTTTTAGAAAGCTCGGGGTCGTTTTTGGTTTCGCCCTTTTCAAAGCGAACATTCTCCAGCAGCAAAACCTCGCCCTCTTTTAAATCGGCAGCCAAGGTAACGGCGCTTTCGCCTACAACATCGGCAGCCATTTTAACCGGCAGGCCTAAAAGCTCGCTTAAACGGGCGGCAACCGGTTTTAAAGAAAACTCGGGTACAACCTCGCCCTTCGGGCGCCCTAAGTGGGAGCAAAGAATAACCTTTGCGTGGTGATCCAGCAAATACTGAATGGTGGGCAGGGAGGCAACAATGCGCTTGTCGCTGGTAATTTGCCCGTCCTTCAGCGGTACATTAAAGTCGCAACGGACTAAAACCTTTTTGCCGGATACATCAATATCCTCAATTGTTTTTTTGTTTAAAGCTGCCATATTAAAAGACATCCTCTCTTATAAAATACATTGTTAAAACTTCCACAAAGCATTGTACCAAATTTTTACCGATTTTTCAATAGTATTTGCAAAAAATTAAAAAAATTGGTGTTGCTTTGCTTTGGCCTACAATTGTTTTACAATAACAGTTTTAAAATAGGGTTATTGCAGCACAATAACTTTTTGTGGGCAGGCGGCAACGCAATTGCCGCAGGCGGTGCATTTTTCGGGGTCAATACGGGCTAAAAAGTGCTGCACGGTAACGGCCCCGGCGGGGCATTTTTTGGCGCAAAGGCCGCAGCCAATGCAGCTAACGGCACAGCCCTTTTTTGCAGCCGGCCCTTTTTGTGTGTTGCCGCAAACAACGCGGGCGTGTTTTTTGCCGGCAGGGTGCAGGCTAAGCACCCCGCGTGGACAGACAGCCACACACCTGCCGCAGCCAACACAATTTTCGCTTAAAACGCTAACCAGCCCGTTTTGCACCTGTAAGCCGTTAAACTCGCAGGCGGTAACGCAATCGCCAAGGCCTAAGCAGCTGTTTTGGCAAAGCTTTTGCCCGCCCAACGCCGCAGCCGCCGCGCAGGAGGAAAGGCCGGTGTAATTTGCGCGCGGCACCGCCTTTTCGTTGCAGCCGCCGCAGCCGGCAAAGGCAACCTTTGGGGTGGTATCTACCTCAACGCCCAGTATTGCCGAAAGGGCCGCTGCGGTTTGCGCGCCGCCCGGCGCGCAAAGCCCCGGCTCGGCCGTGCCCTGCTCTACGGCTTCGGCGTAGGCGTCACACCCCGCAAACCCGCAGGAGCCGCAATTGGCCCCCGGCAGTGCGGCGCGAATTTTTTCTAATTTTTCGTTTGTTTTGTTTGTTTGGCACAGCTTTGAAACTACGCAAAGCAAAATGCCGCCAAGCAGGCCAATAGAGCCAATAATTAGCCCGGCCCAAAGAATATTCGTCATAATTTACCCCCTTAAGCCATGCCGGCAAACCCCAAAAAGGAAAGTGCAACAATAGAGGCGGCAATTAGGGTAATTGGCAGCCCCTTTAAAAATTCGGGAATGTTGCATTTTTCAAGCTTGGAGCGTACCCCGGCAAACAGCAGCATGGCCAGCAAAAAGCCCAGCCCGCTGCCCAGCGCGTTAAACAGTGCCGCGGCAAAAACCTTACCGTTGCGGTAACCGCCCAGCGCGTTGGCGTAGGCCGTTAGCTTTTCGTTGGTAAAGGTTAGCAGGGTAATGGCCAATACAGCGCAGTTGGTGGTAATAAGCGGCAAGTAAATGCCCAGCGCCTTGTACAGCGGCGGCATGAATTTTTTCATTACGGTCTCCAGCAATTGTACCAGCGCCGCAATAACTAAAATAAAGGCAATGGTTTGCAAATACTCTAACCCTAAGGGGATGAGCAAAAACACATAAATAGGGTAGGTTACCGCGGTAGAAAGCAACATTACCAAAATAACGGCCGCGCCCATTGCTACGGCGGTATTCAGTTTTTTAGAAACGCCTAAAAACGGGCAAATGCCGTAGAATTTAGAAAGCACCATGTTGTCGGTTAACAGCCCGGCAAGCAGCACGCTTACAATAACGCTGCCAAAAGAAAGGTTTGTCATTCCCCAGTACCCCCTTTGTTTTTGCCTTTTTCAGCGGTTTCGGCGCTTTGCGCTTCGGGCGCCGGCGTCGCGTTTTTGGGCTTTTTAGGTTTCTTTTCCGGCTCGTCCGGTACTTCCTTTAAAGGCGCTGCGGCCGCAGCAGCTTTCGCTTTTTCGTCAGCCTTAGCGTCCTCAGCAGACTTAGCTTTTTCGGCAACTTCGGTGCTTTCATTAGCCTTAGCGCCTTTTTCAATTTTAGCCGTCTCGGCAGCTTCAACGCCCTGTGCCGCTAAGGGGCAGCCGGCGCACCCGCCTTGGCAGCCGGTAGCCGTTACCGGCTTTTTGCCGGCGCGTTTGGCCAGCGCGTTAGAGGCCGCCACCAAAATACCAAACACAAAAAACCCGCCGGGGGGTAAGATCATTACCAGCATGGGATCGATAAATTTTGCGGTAACGGGCAGGCCAAAAAGGCTGCCGGCGCCCAGCAGCTCGCGAATGGCGCCCATAACGGTTAGGGTGGCGGTAAAGCCAAGGCCCATGCCAAGGCCATCTAAAATAGAGGGCAGCACCGGGTTTTTAGAGGCAAACATTTCGGCCCGGGCCAAAATAATGCAGTTTACTACAATCAGCGGCAAAAAAATGCCCAAGGCCTTGTCAATTGCCGGTAAGTACGCCTTCATTAGCATTTGCACAATGGTTACAAAGCCGGCAATAATGGTAATAAAGGCCGGAATACGAACTTTATCGGGAATAATTTTGCGCAGCAGCGAAACCGCCGCGCCGGAGCAAACCAGCACAAAGGTTGCCGCCAGGCCCATGCCAATGCCGTTTATGGCCGAGGTTGTTACCGCAAGGGTAGGGCAGGTGCCCAAAACTAAGCGCAGCACAGGGTTTTCTTTAATTAAGCCCTTAGAAAAAACAGGAAACAAATTGCCGTTTTTCTTACTCATGCGGTTCGCCCCCTTTCACGGTTTTAAACAGCTCAAAGGCCGTGTTTACATTCTCGGTTACGGCGGTAGAGGTAATGGTGGCGCCGGTAACGGCGTTAATTTCATTCTCGTTAGCGCCGGACTTTACTACCGAAAGCTTGCCCGACTTATTTTTAAATTGCTGGCGAAATTCCTCCTTGCCGGCGTTTTGGCCAAGGCCGGGGGTCTCGCCCGAAACATCTGAAACCTCTATGCCGGTTACGGCCCCGTTTGGCGTTAGGCCAATAACGGTTTCTACGGCGCCGCCGTACCCGTTGTGGCTAACCGTAAAGGCGTAGCCAATAATCTCGCTGCCGTTTTTGGCAACGGTGTATTCGTACTCGGTGCCGTTCAGCGTTGTTTTTTTGGCTTCGTAGCTTTGGGCCGGCAGCACTTTGGCAATTGCCTGCTGCTGCGCCCCGGCTGCCCGCTCGCTTATTTTTTGCGCGGTAAGCAGGTTGGTGCCGCCCAGCAGCAGTGCCATAATGCCGGAAATAGCCAGCAAAATAAAGGCGGGAGCCAGCATTTTTAGGGTTTTACGCATGGGCTTTTTCCTCCCATCCAAACGGTTTTTTAGCCCCTAACCGGTTTAGGTGCGGGGTTAAAATGTTCATTAGTAAAATCGAGAAGGAAACCCCCTCCGGCATGTTGCCAAAGTGGCGAATAGCCATGGTAATTACGCCGCAGCCAACCCCAAAAATAATTTTGCCTAAAAGGGTGTTGGGGGTGGTGGCGTAGTCGGTTGCCATGTAAATAGCGCCCAGCATTAACCCGCCCGAGAACAGCGCGGCAACGGGGTCCTGCCCCAGCAGCAGCGCCATTGCGGCGGCCGTGGCAAAGTAGCTAAGCGGCGTAGCGGGCGAAATTACGCGGCGGCAAACAAGGTACAGCCCGCCCATAAGCAGGCACAAGGCCGAGGTTTCGCCAATGCAGCCGGCGTAGTTGCCCAAAAACAGGGTTTGGTTTGGCACACTGCCGCCCGCTAAGGGCGTTGCGGCCGAAACGGTATCGGTAAACGGGTAGCAAAAGCGCGTCATGTAGCTGGGAAAAGAAACCATTAAAACAATGCGCGCCGTAAGCGCGGGGTTGGCAAAGTTTTGCCCCAACCCGCCAAACATCTGCTTTACAATAATAATGGCAATTACGCTGCCTAAGGCCGCCATCCAAAGCGGCAGGGTGCCGGGCAAATTCAAGCTTAAAATCAGCCCGGTTAAAACGGCGCTTAAATCTTTAACCGGCTGGGGCTTTTTTAAAATAAGGCACCACAAATATTCGGCAATTACGGCCGAGGCTACGCAAACGGCAACAATGAGCGCGGCGTGAAAACCAAACAGGTAAATGCCGCAAATGGTTGCCGGAATTAAAGCTATAATAACATCCAGCATAACGCCGGTGGTAGAATCCGGGTGGTGCAAATGCGGGGAGGAGGAAAGGTTTAAAAGCTTCATTTTTTCGCCGCCTTTTTTAAAATATTTTTTGCTAGCCGCATAGATTGCACCAGCGGCCGATGTGCCGGGCACATATAAGCGCAGCAGCCGCACTCCATGCAGTAGTTTACATTTTGCTGCTGCAGCAGGGCTTCATCCGGCGGTAAAACGGCGGCGTCTACCTTGGCGGGCGTTAGCCGCATAGGACAGACGCGTGCGCACCGACCGCAGCGAATACAGGCGGTTGGCTCGGCCGTTTGGGCCGCTTTGCCGCAAAAGGCCAAAACGGCGTTGTTTTGCTTGGTAAGCGGCTGCTCGGGGTTGGCTAACGCAATGCCCATCATAGGGCCGCCCAGCAGCACCTTTTGCGCGTCCTGCGCTTTGCAAAATTCCAACACCTTGCAAACCGGGGTGCCAATTGGCACAAACAGGTTTTTGCGCTCGGCTACGGCGTTGCCGTCTACCGTTATGCGCTTTTGGGTTAGCGGCATACCGGTTTTTAAATAAACGCTTAAAATTACAATGCTGGTAACATTCATTACTAAGCAGCCAACATCGGCCGGCAGCTTGCCGGCGGGCAGCTTGCGCCCCGTGGCCGAATAAATAAGCACCTTTTCGGCCCCTTGCGGGTAGCGGGCCGGCAGCTTCATAAGTCTTACGCGGTTTTCGGCGTCGGCCTTGTCGGCCGCAATTTCGTAAAGCTTTTGAATGGCGGCGGGCTTGTTGTTTTCTACCGCAATAATAACCTGCTCAATGTTCAGCAGCTTTTGAATAAGGTAAATGCCGGAAAGCAGCTCGGCGCCGTCCTCCATGCAGGCGCGGTAGTCCGAGGTAATAAAGGGCTCGCACTCGGCGCCGTTAACAATTAAGGTATCAATTTTTTTGCCGGGCGCTAATTTAATGTGGGTGGGAAAGCCGGCTCCCCCAAGGCCAACCAGCCCGCAATCTCGCGCGGCGGCGGCCAGCTGCTCGGCGTTTGTTACGGTTACCGGCTTTAGGGCCGGGTCGGGGGTTTGGTTGCCGTCGGCCAAAATTACAACGGCTTGGCACTCGCTGCCGTTTGGCAGGCTAATGGGTTTAACCTCGCTTACCGTGCCGGAAACCGAAGAATGAATCGGCGCGCTGACAAAGGCGTCGCTATCCCCAATTTTGGTGCCAACAAAAACCGGGTCGCCCTTTTTAACCAAAGGGGCGCAGGGGGCGCCAATGTGCTGTACCATGGGAATAATTACTTGCTCCGGCACCGGCAGCTGGGCCGTTTCAATTTCGGCGGCAGCCTTTAGGTGCGGCAGCCGTACCCCGCCGTGAATATGGGCGCGCGGCCTTAAAATTTCTTGTTTATTCATGCCCTCACTCCTGAAGATTTTTTAATGCATTTTTAATATCGGCTAAAATATCATCAACATCCTCCAGCCCTACCGAAAAGCGGATCATGCCCGGGTTAATGCCGGCGGCAATGAGCTGCTCGTCGGTTAGCTGGCGGTGGGTGGCGCTGGCCGGGTGCAGCACGCAGGTGCGAATGTCGGCCACATGCACCTCGTTGGTTGCAAGCTTTAAACCGTCCATGAATTTTACGGCGTTTTGGCGGCCACCCTTAATGGTGAGCGAAATAACGCCGGCACAGCCGTTTTTTAAGTACTTTTGGGCTAAGGCGTGGTATTTATCCTCCGGCAGGCCGGGGTACTCCACCGCCTCAAAATAGCCGCAGCTTTTAAAATATTCGGCAACCTTTAGGGCGTTTTCGCAGTACCGCTTCATTCTAAGCGGCAGGGTTTCTAACCCAAGGTTCAGTAAAAAAGAGGAATGTGCCGCCGGGTAGCAGCCAAAATCGCGCATTAGCTGCATTCGGGCCTTTGCAATGTAGGCCGCCTTGCCAAAATCGCGGGTGTAAACAACGCCGTGGTAAGATTCATCGGGCGTGCAAAATTCGGGGAACTTGCCGTTTTCCCAGTTAAAATTGCCGCTGTCTACAATAACGCCGCCAACCTGCAGCGCGTGGCCGTCCATGTATTTTGAGGTAGAATGAATGACAATGTCGGCCCCAAAATCAATGGGCTTGCAAAGCGCCGGGGTGGGAAAGGTGTTGTCTACAATCAGCGGCAAACCGTGGCGGTGCGCCAGGTCGGCAATGCGCTCAATATCCAGCACGGTTAAAGCCGGGTTGGCCAGCGTTTCCCCAAAAACGGCGCGGGTGTTTGGCTTTATTAATGCTTCAATTTCGCTGCTTTCGGCGTCCGGCTGAAAAAAGATGCACTCAATGCCAAAGCGCTTTAGGGTTACGGCAAACAGGTTTAAGGTGCCGCCGTAAACCGTGCTGCTGCACAAAAAGCTTTCCCCCGCCGAGCAAAGGTTTAAAATACTAAGCAAAGAGGCCGCCTGCCCCGAGGAGGTACACATGGCCCCCACGCCGTGCTCCAGCGCCGCAATTTTTTGCTCTACGGCGTCGGTTGTGGGGTTGGAAAAGCGGGAGTACATGTGTGCGGTAGGCATATCAAACAGCTCGCCAATGCGCTCGGTAGAGTCAAAGGCGTAGGTGGTGCTTTGCACAATGGGCATTACGCGCGGCTCCCCGTTTTTGGGGGTGTAGCCGGCGTGCAAACAGGCGGTTAGGTCTTTCATTTTTGCAGCTTCCTTTCAGCGGTTTGATTTAGGCGGCAAAATTTGCTCGGCCGCCCAAAAATAAGCGTTGCGCCAGGCGCAAATATACCCTTTTATTATACCGATTTTTAAAGCGTTTGTCAAACCTTTTAGGTTGGGCGGGCAGTAGGCTTAATAATTGGCCAAAAACTTTAAACGCCGGGGGGCTTTGCAATTGCAATTTTTGTAAGGCGGCGACCCAAAACGGCCCGTAGGCCTGGTAATTTTGCGGTAGGGCGGCGTTGGGTTTTAAAAAACGGCGGCACGCGCCCTTTTTGGTAACGCTGCCGCCGTGTTGCTGTATTTAAACCGTTATTTAAACGCTTTTGTAGTTTTTTAAAAGCTCCTTAGCGGCGGTGGTAACAGCCGCTGCAAGGCTTGCCGGCTGCAGCACGGTAATGCCGCTGCCAAATTGTAGAATCCAGCCGGTCAGCCCCTCGCTCAGCCGGGCCTTGGCGGTAAAAATAAAGCTTTCGCTGCTGCATTTTTGAATGTAAAGGTCCTCCCCAAAGCGGTCTAAAATTTGCTCTAACAGCTCCGCCTTACATTGTAGCTTTACGGTTGCGGGCTCGCCCCCAAACATATTAAAGGTTTTTGCGGCGTAGTCGGCAATGTCAAAGGTGTTGGTGTATTCGCTTACCTCGCAAAACGGGCGCGCCGGCTCGGGCTGCAGGGTAACGCCAACAATGCGGTCTAACCGCAGGTGCATTAGGTTATTGTACTTTTGGTAGTTGCAAACAAGGTAATAATGGTCGTTCGCCCAAAGCATGGCGTAGGGGCTAACGGTTAGCTCCCGCGTTGTTTTTTGGGGGCTGGTGCCGTTTTGCAGCAGGTGCCGCTGGTACCCTAAGGTTACCTTAAGCTTTTGGCGAATGGCCTGCCACAACGCGTCAATATTATAATAAATTTGCTCGTTCGCCGTTTTGTCCTTGCTAAAAAAGCAAAACCGGGTTTTTAGCTCGTTTGCCTTAAAATTGTTTAACAGGGCGCTAAGCTTTTTGGTTAGCTCCCGCGTTTTTTTGCGGGTAATAAAATCGGCCGAAAGCACCGCGTCGGCCAGCAGGCCTACCTCGGCCGTTTCAAACAAGCGTGAAGCCAAAAAGTAGCCGGTAGGGCGGGCGTGGCTGTAAATAATGTCGTACCCCTCTTTTTCCAGCGCGGCAAGGTCGGCGTAAATGGTTTTACGGTCGCACGCTACGCCCTGCCGTAAAAGCTCGGCGGCCAGCTGCGTGGCGTTTAAGGGGTGCTCCTCGTCGGTTTGGCGCTGCAAAATGTGTAAAAGCTTTATCACGCGGGTTCGTTGGTCCCTTTTTTTCAAGTAAGCTCCTCTTTTCCTTTTTTTCTGTTGCGCTGGCGTTAACAATAGCGCACGCGGCCAAACCCGCCTAAAAGGGCAAAATAACAGCTTTTTTGTTTGTTGCCTTTGTAAGGCATTAGCCTTACGGCAGCCTTTTGCTCAAAAAGCTGCGCGCCATTTTGTGCCTTTTAGGTTGCAGAGTTTTAAAGAGAACAAATTTACGGGTGGGCGCGGCAAAAACGCAGGGAATCCTAACGGATTACCGCGGCCTTTAACAATGCTTGCACTTAAATTTTTTCTTTAAAATCGGTGCTTGGTGTGCGCGCCATGGTTAAACGGCTTAATTCCTCGGCGGTGGTAAGGGTGTTCAGCGCCTTTAACAGCGTGTTGGTAGAAAGGCTGCCGGGCAGCCCCAGTTCCGCTAAAACCTGTTGGCGCAGCGCCTTGCTGCCGGGGCAGCCCGAAAGGCCAAGCTGCATTAAAACAGCCGGCGTAATTTGGGAGTTGCCTTGGGCCTTTGGGCTGCAAACAAACCGCTTTAAGGCGGCGATTATCACCTCGTCCGGCGTGCCCTCAACCCCCAAAAGCCCCTCGGCCGAGGGGGCGGCTTTTCGCCGCTCCTTGCCCTTGGTTGGCGGCACAAATACATGGTAGACCGGGCAGCCGCAAAGCAAATTTTTTAAAAAATTGCGAATTTGGTTGCCGGCGCTGTCGCTGTCGGTTAAAATAATGGCGCCCTTGTTTGCGGCAAGCCTTTTAATTTGCGCTTGTGTTTCTTTGTTTTTAAAAATGTTAAAGCCGTTAGTTTTTATTAAAACGGCGTCGGTAAGGTTTGCCAGCTTAATTAGGTCGTACTTGCCCTCTACAATAATGGGCATTTCAATGTGCAGCATTAGCGCGAACCCCTGCTCAGCAGCATTAACCGGGTTATTAGGTACTCTAACTGCGTGGTGCCGCTGCCGGTACTAAGCTTAGATTCGGCCTTTACAATTTTGTCGCTTTCCAGCAGCTGCTGCAGTATTTTAGAAAGCGCGGCGTCGGGCAGCTTTGCCGCGTCGCGCATGGCGTTTTTTAAAACAAAAGCGCGATTGGGCGGGTAGCCCAGCTCTTTTGCGGCGCGGTCGGCCGAAAGGCCCGCTTTGGCGGCGGCCTTGGCTTTAAAAAGGTCGGTGTAGTAGCCGGTAAGGTTGGCTAAAATTTCAATATTATTTAAGCCGGATTGCTTTAGCTCCTGCAGCAGGCAAATGGCTTTATCGCCCCGGCCGGCGGCAATGTGCTTGGCTAAATCGTAAATCGAGGCGTCTACCGTTTTGGGGCAAACGGCCTGCACGGTCTGCTGGGTAATTTCTCCCGACTGCACATAGGCGCAAAGCTTTTCTAATTCGTTAATTAAAATGTTTAAATCGTTCGAGCAGGTTTCAATTAAAAAAGCCGCAACCTCCGGCCGCATGGAGCAGCCCCGCCGCGCGGCCCCCTCGCACAGCATTTTGGTAAGCTGGGCGCCCGTTTTGTGGTTTAACTGGCAAACGGCGCCCCCGGTTTGCTCTACTAAAGCAATCAGCTTTTTGCAGCGGTCCGACTTTTTAGGGTTGAGCGGCGTGGCCTCAAAGCTTAGCAGCAGGGTGTTTTGCGCCGGGGCCTCGGCCACCGCTTGCTGCAGGGCTTTAAATTCTTTTATGGGGCAGCCCTCAAAATTAAAATCGGTTGCCTGCACGCACAGGCGTTCCCCGGTAAACGAAAGCTGGTTTAACGCGGCAAAAATGTCGTTCACGCCGGCCGAATCCGGCAGCTCAACAAGGTTTAAATCGCGGTTTTCGCCCACAATTTTTTGCACCAAAAGGCTGCTGTAATGCTTTACCAAATACGGGTCGTCCCCAAACAGCAGGTAAACGCTTTTGGGGCTTTCTTTTTGCAGGCTGCTTTTCAGCTCGCTTTCACTCCACATAATATTTCCTCCATTTAACGGTTTGGGTGGCGTTGGCGTTGTACGCAATGTTTTTCATTCCGGCCGAGCGGGCAAAGGCCTCTATTGCCGGCTTTTGCGCCGCCGCGCAGGATACTAAAATTTTTTCAAACTCGGCAGAGTTTAGGTTCGGCGGCAAAGCGGCGTAGCAAACCAAAATTTTGCGCTTGGCCGTGGCGTGCCGGGTAAGGGAGTACAGTGCCGAAGGGTTGGTTAAAACAATAACCGAGCAGCTTTTAAGGTTAATTACTGCGCCGGCCGAGGCTACGCAAACGGCGTCAAGCGCCGTGCCGTATTCGTAAAACGCGGTTTGGTTGTACGCCACCAGCTTTGCTGTGCTTTGGCGGCGCAGCTCGGTTACCTCGTTTAAAAGGGCGCCGCTTTTGGGGTAAAGTACAGCGCTTACCTTGTTGCCCTGCACTAAGGCGGTTGTGCCAACCGCAACGCTGCGGCTAAGCTCGGGCAGCAGCAAAACCGAGGCTGAGCTGCGCCCGGTTTTTAGCAGGGCGTTTTGCAGGGTGTTGCAGTTTTGGCTGCTGTCGCCCGCGCCAACCAAAACGGTTTGGCCCGGCGTTGTAATAACGGCCGAAAACCCGTACCCCAGCTTTACCGCCTGCACCGTTAGCACAGGGCGGTAATAAATTAAATAGCCGCAGCTAAGGGCGGTGCTAAGCCCAAAAAAGCCCGCAAGGGCAGCCGCCAAAAAGCGCAGCCGCTGCTTTTGCAGGTGGGTAAAAATAATTAGGCAGGCAAACGCAGCCGTTACCAAAAAATAAGGCAGCAGCTGTTCTAAGGTCGTATTAAAAACAATGCCCTCCGGCTCCGCTAACCGGCGAATTACCGTTATAATGTACTGTATGGGCTTTTCGCAGCAAAAAACCAACAGCTTTTTTAAGGGGTTAAAAATTGGGGGCAAAAACAAAACGGGCACGGTAACCAGCAATAAACAAAGGGTAACGGTGGTGGGGTAACCAATTAGCAGGTTGGTTACCGGTGCTATTAGCGAAATGTAGCCAAATACCAATACCACAATGGGAAAGGTAAAGTATTCGGCCGTTAGGGTTTGCGCAACGGCAAGCAGCACCGCCCGAACAGGCTTTTTGCAGTGCCCGCGAAACGGCAGTAAAAATACCCGCATTACATAAGGGCAGCCAAACAGCAGCCCAAAGGTAGCAAAAAACGAGAGCATTGCGGCTACATTAAAGCTTAAATAGGGGTTTAAAAAGCAGCAAACCGTTGCGGCAAAGCCTAAAGAATTCAGCGGCTCCGGCTTTAAGCGCAAAACGCGGCCCAAGGCAATAACGGCGTAGGTAAGCCCGGCCCGCATAATAGAGGGGGAAAACCCGCAAATCGCACAAAAAGCAAAAACAACCAATAGCTGCAGCAGGCCGCAGTGTCGTTTAGAAAGGCGCAATAGCCGAAAAACAAAATCAAAGGCCTGAAAAATAATGCCTAAATGCAGGCCCGAAACTACTAATACATGGCTTACGCCGGTTACCCGGGCGCAGGCTAAAAAGCGGGCGTCTAAGGCTTGCCTGTCCCCCAAAAGCAGGGCGCTGGAAAAATCGGCCGCCTCTTTTGAAAAATAGCGGTAAAAGGCCTTGGTAACCGTTTGCCGAAAGCTGTAAAACACCGCGTAAAACGGGCGGTTTTGCCCCAGCTTATTTACGCTGCCCTGCACCCAGGCCGAAGCGTAAATTCCGTTAGAATACAGGCTGTTTTTATTTTCATCTAAGGTGTAAAATTTTACCGGAATTTTAATTTGGTCAAAAACCTGCAGGCTGGTTTTGGTGCTGTCTACCACCTGTATTTTAAGCTGCCGCGGAAAGGCAGTAATTTTTTGCTGCCCCGGCGCGGCGTTTAAAAGCAGTTGCTCGGCCTTTAGCGTGTAGGTAAAAATGTCGCCGTGATCCTCCGGGTAGTCTACAATGGTTCCAATAACGGTGGCGGTGCGTGTTTGCAGCTGCAAAGCGGGCTGCACATTTTTTAAAAAATTGTAATACCCGGTAAAGCAAAACGCCGCAACCAGCAAAAGGCAAAGCCCAAACCGCAGCCCGGCCGAACGCTTTACCGTTAGCAAAATAAGGGCCGCAAGGGCCAAAATTCCGCCTAAAATAAAACAAAAGCAGGGTGGTAAAAGGGTCAAGGCGGCGGAACACAGCAAAATTGCCGCGCCGGAATAAAAGAAAACCCTGACCATAATAATCAACCTGCTTTAAAAAAGTGTTAAAATTTTTGTTTACCTTAGGGGGTAGAAGTCGCCCGTTTTAGCGCCAAAGGCTTGCCGGCTGCCAAAGGCAGCGAAAAACCGCTGTTTTGGGCAGCTAATTTAACCGGCTGTTGAACCTATAAGCCAACCAATAAGCCGTTAAACCTATAAGCCAACCAATAAGCCGTTGAACCAATAAAATATAAAGCAAAAATAAAGTGTAAAGCAAAAATAAAGCGTTTTTAGCGGGCAGCCTTAAACGGCAAAAAAGCCTAATTAGCCCGGGGGCCAGGCAAGGTTGCGCCGCGCCAACAGGTGAAAGTGCAGGTGGCCAACGGTCTGGCCGCCATCCTCCCCGCAATTGGTAACAACCCGAAAACCCTTTTCAAGGTTTTGCTCGGCGGCAATTTTTGCAATGGCCTCAAACACCTTGGCAATAACAGCGCTGTTTTGGCCGTTAATTTCGGCCGCGCTTGCAAGGTGCTGCTTTGGAATTACAATTACATGAAAAGGGGCTTGCGGGTCAATATCCTCAAAGGCGTAAACGCTTTCGTCCTCGTACACCTTTTTGCTGGGAATTTCGCCCGCCACTATTTTGCAAAACAAACAATCCATTCGGTGTTCATTCCTTTCTGTTCGGTTAGCCTTGTGGATTTACCAAAGCTATTCTACCAAATTTTTGGCGGCAGCAATTGCTTCGGCGGCTTTGCTAAGGTCTTTGCCGCCGGCCATGGCAAAATCGGGCCGGCCACCGCCGTTTCCGCCGGCAATTTTGGCAACCTCGCGCACTAAGTTACCGGCGTGGCAGCCGTTTTGCACGGCATTTTTGCCGCAGCCGCAAACAAAGGTTAGCTTTTCGCCGCTCAAGGCCGCTAAAACAATTACGGCGTTGGGCTCGGCGCTTTTCAGCTGCTCGCAAACGGTGCGGGCGGCGGCCGAATCGGTGTTTTGCAGCACTTCGGCAATTAGGGTGCAGTTTTTCAGCGGCGTGCCCTTTTGCAGTAAAGCGTCGGTTTTGCCGGCTGCCAGCTTGCCCTCTAAGCTTTCAATTAATTTATCCTTTTGTTTTAGCTCGGCGGCAACGGCGGCTGCCTTAGCGGCCAGCTCGTGCACATTGCCAATTTTAAGGGCTGCGGCGGTTTCGGTCAGCTGGGATTTGTAATCCTCCAACAAGAGCAAAACATTTTCGCCCGTTACGGCCTCAATGCGGCGTACGCCGGCCGCAACCGAGCTTTCGGTAACAATTTTAAATAGGCCAATTTGCGCGGTGTTTTCAACATGGGTGCCGCCGCAAAATTCAATCGAATAATCCTTGGCCGAAACCACCCGAACAACATCGCCGTATTTTTCGCCAAACAGGGCCATGGCGCCAAGCTTTTTGGCCTCCTCTATTGGCATTTCGGTAGAAAGAACCGGCACGGCGGCCAAAACCGAGCGGTTTACCTCTGCTTCTACGGCGGTAAGCTCGGCCGGCGTTAGGGCGGCAAAATGGGTAAAGTCAAAGCGAACGGCCTTTTCGTTCACCAGCTGGCCGGCCTGCTCAACATGGTCGCCCAGCACCTTGCGCAAAGCGGCCTGCAGCAGGTGCGCCGCCGTGTGATTGCGGCGAATAGCCATGCGGCGGGACTCGTTAATTTCGGCGGTAACGGCGTCGCCCACCGTTACCATGCCGGTTTTAACGGTGCCGGCGTGTAAAAACAGGCCGTTGCCGTTTTTGGTGGTGTTTTTAACCTCAAATTCAAAATCCGGGGCGGTAATCAGGCCGGTGTCGCCAACCTGGCCGCCGCTCTCGGCGTAAAACGGGGTGGCGTTCAGCACTAAAACGGCGTCCTCCCCCGCAAGGGCGGTTTGGGCGCGCTCACCGTTTTTAACAATGGCCTGCAGTGTGGCCGTGGCGGTGTTTTGGGTGTAGCCGGTAAAGCTTGTGGCTAAAAGGCCGTCTAAAACCGAATCGTCACCCTTCCAGGCGTTGGTATCGGCCGCTTTACGGGCGGCACGGGCGCGCTGCTTTTGCTCGTCCATAAGCCGTTTAAAGCCTTCCTCATCTACCGCAATGCCTTTTTCGGCTAAAATGTCCCGCGTTAGGTCTAACGGGAACCCGTAGGTGTCGTTCAGCTTAAAGGCGTCCTCCCCCGAAAGGGTTTTAATGCCCGAATGAATCATGCTGTTCAGCAGGCTCAAGCCTTGGTCAATGGTTTTAGAGAAGCTTTCCTCCTCAAACCCTACTACCTTTTTAATTAAGGCCTTTTTGGTTTTCAGCTCGGGGTAGGCGTCGCCGCTTTCCTGCACAACGGTATCTACCAGCTCGGTTAAAAACGGGCGCTCAATGCCAAGCAGGCGGCCGTGGCGGGCAGCCCGGCGCAGCAGCCGGCGCAGTACATAGCCGCGCCCCTCGTTCGAGGGCATTACCCCGTCGGAGATCATAAAGCAGGACGAACGAATATGGTCGGTAATAACGCGCATGGAAACATCATTTTGCGCGTTGGTTTTGTAGGCAATGCCGCAAATTTTGGCAAGGTGTTTAATAATGTTTTGAATGGTGTCAACCTCAAAAAGGTTATCTACCCCCTGTGAAATGCAGGCCAGTCGCTCTAACCCCATGCCGGTGTCAATGTTCGGGTGGTCCAGCCGGCTGTAATGGCCTTTGCCGTCCGAGTCAAACTGGGTAAAAACAAGGTTCCAAAATTCAACATAGCGATCGCACTCGCAGCCAACGCCGCAATCCGGCTTGCCGCAGCCGTACTTTTCGCCGCGGTCGTAATGCAGCTCCGAGCAGGGGCCGCAGGGGCCGGTTCCGTGCTCCCAAAAATTGTCCTCCTTGCCCATGCGCACAATGCGATCGGGCGAAACGCCAACCTCTTTGGTCCAAATTTCAAAGGCTTCGTCGTCATCCTCGTAAATGGTAACCCAAAGCTTGTCTACCGGCATTTTTAAAACCTCGGTGCAAAACTCCCAGGCCCAAGCCGTTGCTTCGTGCTTAAAATAATCCCCAAACGAAAAATTGCCCAGCATTTCAAAAAAAGTGCCGTGGCGGGCCGTTTTGCCAACCTGCTCAATATCCGGCGTGCGAATACATTTTTGGCAGGTAGTAACCCGCTTACGGGGCGGGGTAATTTCCCCGGTAAAATACTTTTTCATTGGCGCCATGCCCGAGTTAATTAACAGCAGGGACTTATCATGATCCGGCACCAGCGAAAAGCTGTTTAGCCGCAAATGGCCCTTGCTTTCAAAAAAGCTTAAATATTTTTCTCTTAGCGTGTTGAGAGACATCCATTCCATACTTTAAACTACACCTCAAATTAAGCGGCAAAAGCCAAGCTTTGCCTTACAATATGCAAGGTTAATTATATGCTTTTGGGCCTAATTTGTCAAGTGCTGCGGCAAAAACAGCCCGCCCAACCGGTTTTGGGTTGACTTAAAACCCCGCCCGATTTATAATATAAGTTAATCAACTGCCGTGATTGGCAGAATAGCTAATTGCATTTGTGCAAAAAAGGGGATTTATTATGCTGCATTTTGAAAAGGAAGTACCGCTAAAGGGCGAGTACGAAATTATTGTTGCCGGCGGCGGCGTGGCCGGGGTAGCGGCGGCCGTTACGGCGGCCAGAGCCGGCAAGCGCGTGCTGTTAATTGAAAAAAGCGTTAAGCTGGGCGGCTTGGCTACCTTGGGGCTGGTAAACTTTTTTGTGCCAATGTGCAACGGGCGCGGCAAGCAAATTATTTTTGGCATGGCCGAGGAGCTTTTGCGCCGCAGCATTGCCTACGGGTACAGCAGCCTGCCAAAGGAGTTTGAAAACGGCAAAATTGCCCCCGAAATATTAAAGCAATACGCCGAAAGGGGCAAGCTTCCGCCGCGGTACATGACCCGCTTTTCGGCCGAGATCTTTGCCCTGGTTTTAACCGAGCTTTGCCAAACCGAGGGGGTTGAGCTGCTGTTTGATACCGTTGTGACCCACACTGTTGCCACGGCCGACGACGCTAAAATTTTGCGCGGCTTGGTGGTGGAGAATAAATCCGGCATTGGCTATTACCGCGCCAAGGAGTTTATTGACGCCACCGGCGACGGTGATGTTATGGCTAAAATGCAGCTGCCTACCGTAACCCGCGGCAATTACCACACCTACTACGGCTTTCAGGTAACGCTGGAAAGCTGCAAGCAGGCTGTAGAACAGCAGAATATTGACTACGCCGTAACCCCCTGCTACGGCGGCAACGCCAACCTTTACGGCGGCGCCCACCCGCAGGAGATTCCGCTTTACAACGGCACGAAGGCCGAGGAGGTTAACCGCTATTTAATTAGCAACCAGCTGCAAATGTTAGAGCGGCTAAAGGCGCAAAACCGGCTGGAGCGGGATGTTGTGACCCTGCCGGGGATGCCGCAGTTTCGCACCACTCGCCGCATAGACGGCGACTACACCCTGACCGAGCAGGACGCCTTTTGCCATTTTGAGGATTCGATTGGCGCTATTTGCGATTTTGACCGCCGGGATTATTTATTTGAAATTCCTTACCGTACCATGGTAAAATCGGGGTACGATAATATTATTACCGCCGGCCGTACCGTAGCGGGCGAGGGCTACGCTTGGGATGTGCTGCGGGTTATTCCCCCGGCTATTATTACCGGGCAGGCCGCCGGGCAGGCTGCCGCGCACGCGTTAAACGAGGGCTGTGCCGTAGCCGCGGTAAATATGCCGGCTTTGCAGGCGGCGCTGGCGCAGCAACAGGTGCTCATTCATTTTAATAACGCCGATGTGCCGGAAAAGGCAGAAAACATTCACGAGAATAACGATAATTAGTAGGTTCGTAAGCCAAAATGGCAATAATGAATAAGCCGGCTGCTTTTGGGCCTTTGCCAAGCCGCAAAAACGCAGCTATGCGGCCCCGGCTTAGCAAAAGCAGGGGCCGGGGTGGCTGCTTTGGGCTAAAAACCAAGATATTTTTTTCGGAGCGTTGTATTCATGCTAAGATGTATGCCCTTTGTAGAGGGGGACTTATTTTATAAATCGTTACCCGGCAGCGTTCGGGCAGAGCAGCCGTTGGTGCTAAAGCTTTTGCTGCCGCCGGACGGGTATGTAAAAGGCGCGGTGGCGGTTTTTAACCGTGACGGCGCCGGGGAGCAGCGTTTTGAGCTGCTGCCGGACGGCTATATTGCCGAAAACGGCTTTTACACCCGCAGCTGTACCGTAACCCTGCCGGAGGGGCTTTATTTTTACCACTTTATTATGTACACCGTAGAGGGGGAGCGGCTGCTTTTAAATAAGGGCGGCGGCGTAGGGGAGTTTGACCCGCCAAACGGCACCCCTTTTCAGCTAACGGTGTTTGAAAAAAACTTTGAAACGCCGGACTGGGTAAAGGGCGGCATTATTTACCAAATTTTTCCCGACCGTTTTTACAAGGCCGAGCTAAAGGCCGAAATTCCGCCCGACCGCTATTTGCAAACCCAGTGGGGCGCGCAGCCGGAGTACCGGCAGCCAAAGCCGCCGCAGCAAAAAACCTTGGGGAACGACTATTTTGGCGGCAACCTAAAGGGCATTACCCAAAAGCTGCCGTATTTGCAAAGCCTTGGGGTAACTGTGATTTATTTAAACCCGATTTTTGAGGCGCACTCTAACCACCGTTACAACACGGCCGATTATTTTAAAATTGACCCCATGCTGGGTACCGAGCAGGATTTTATAACCCTTTGCCAAGCGGCAAAAAAACGCGGCATTGCCGTTATTTTAGACGGCGTATTTTCTCACACCGGGGACGATAGCCGTTATTTTAACCGCTACAACCGCTACCCCACCGTAGGGGCCTACAACAGCCCGCAATCGCCCTATTACCCGTGGTACAAGTTTAACCGTTACCCCGATGATTACGCCAGCTGGTGGGGGGTAAAGTCGCTGCCGGAGCTGGAGGAAAACAACCCCGATTACACCGAATTTATTACCGGCGAAAACGGCGTGCTGCGCTACTGGCTGCGCCGGGGGGCGGCCGGCTTTCGGTTAGATGTTGCCGACGAGCTGCCGGATGAATTTTTAAACCGGGTGCGCGCGGCCATAAAGGCCGAAAATCCCAACGCCTTTTTGCTGGGCGAGGTTTGGGAGGATGCCTCCAACAAAATTAGCTACGGCAAACGCCGGCAGTTTATTCGCGGTCGGCAGTTAGATAGCGTAATGAACTACCCCTTTGCCAACGCGATTGTTCGGTTTTTGCGCGGCGGGTCGGCGGCCGATTTTGTTGCCGCGGTGCAAACCGTTTGCAACAATTACCCGAAACCGGTGTTAGATACTTTAATGAACCACATTGGCACGCACGACACCGCCCGCATTTTAACCGTTTTGGGCGGCGAGCCTGCAAACGGCCGCGGGCGCGATTGGCAGGGGCAGCAGCAGCTAAGCCCGGCCGAGTACAGCTGTGCGGTAAACCGGCTGTGCGGGGCGGCGCTGCTGCAGTACACCTTAGTGGGCGTGCCCTCCCTTTACTATGGCGATGAGGCCGGCCTTACCGGCTACGGCGACCCGTTTTGCCGCGGCTGCTTTCCCTGGGGCAAGGCCGATGAAAACCTAACGGCCTACTACCAAAGGCTGGGCCGCGCCAGAAGAAGCTGCAAGGCCTTTGCCAAAGGCAGCTTAGAATTTTTAACCGTGCAGGAAAAGCTGGTTGCCTACCGCCGGCAGGACGGCGAAAGCTGCGCTTTGGTAGCGGTAAACCGAAACGATTACCCCGTTACGGTAGATTTTAACGCCCCGCTGCAAAAGTTCCACTTAATTTTTGGCAATGCGGTGCAGGGCAGCAAAATAAAGGTGGAGCCCTTTGGGCTTTGCCTGCTAACGAAATAGGGGATTATTTTGAAAAGAAAAATTTTTACATTCGTGCTGTGCGGGGCTATTGTTTTAACCGTGCTGTTTATTTTTTCGCAGTCGCTTTTAGGGGTTTCGGCCTCGCAGAAGGAGAGCGGAAGCGTGTTGAAGGCCGTTTCCCCGGTTTTAGAGGTTTTTGTAGGCCGGGGGAATGTAACCGACCATTTGGTTCGTAAGCTTGCCCATTTTACCGAGTTTTTTGCTTTGGGGGCCGAGCTTTCGGTGCTGCTTTGGGTTCGTGGAGCCGTGGGGGTTCAGCGCTATTTAAACGGGCTTTTTGCCGGGGCGGCGGTAGCTTTATGCGATGAAACCGTGCAGCTGTTTACCGGCCGCGGCTCGCAGGTGCAGGATGTTTGGTTAGATATTTTCGGTGCCGTTTGCGGCCTGCTTTTTGTAGCCTTGCTGCGGGCGCTGGCAGCCGCTTTTAAAGCGCGCCGCCAAGGTTGGCCCAAAAAGCAGCCGGAACAAGGCAACAATTAATTTGCAAGGCTTAAAACAAAGGCGCGGGGCGCCAAAGCCAAAGGTTAAAACCAAACCGCAACCCTTTAAAACCGGCTAACAGCTGTAATAGTTAACACTAAAGCTTTAAAACAGCCAATGGGTTTAAAAGCAGTCAACAGGTTTAAAAACAGCGCGCATTTAAAAAGCCAAATAAAAAATCGGCACCGAAAAGTTAGCACCAAAAAAAGTTAGCACCAAAAAAATCAGCACCAAAAAGTTAGTACCAAAAATTTAAAAACCAACCCGCAGGGCTTAAAGCTTTGCGGGTTGGTTTGTTTTTGCTTTTTTGCGGTTGCTGTAGCGGCAGCCTTTTATTTTGGCCGGTAGGGCTGCTTTAAAAATTGGCGGTACCAATAATAGCCAACGCCGGTTGTAACGGCCTCGGTTACCGGAAAGGTAAGCCAAAACCAGTTTAGCCCAAAGCGCGAAAATAAGTACCCCAGCGGAACAAATAAAACAACCGTGCGTAAAACGGTTAGCAGCGCGCTTTGCACCCCGCGGCCCACCGCCCCAAAAAACACGGGAAAGGTAAGGGAGGGCACCATACCCAAAAAACTAATCCCGGTAAAAATAAAGCCCACCCTGCCAATGGCAATAACGGCGGCGTTGCTGGTAAAAACCCGCAGCATAGGGCCGGGAACGGTTACAAAGCACAGCGTGCCCAGCGCCATAAGGCTTACCCCAAAGGCAACGGCGCCGGCCAAGGCCTTTTGGCAGCGGGCAATGTTTTTAGCGGCGTAGTTGTAGCTAACAACCGGCACAATGCAGGTTTGCATTGCCCCTAACGGAATAAAGAAAAAGCTTTGCCATTTGTAATAAAGCCCTAAGGCGGTTACGGCGTCGTCCGAAAATCCGGCCAAAATTAAATTAAGCCCAAAAATGTAAAAGGTGTAGGCCGATTGCATTAAAACATTCGGCGCGCCAAAGGCAAAAATCCGCTTTAAAAGCGGCGGCAGCGGCCAACCCCGCTGCGGTTTGCAAAACCCTTTTTTAAAAACAACCGCTGCTGCGGCAACCTGGCCGGTCACGGTGGCAATGGCCGCCCCGGCAATGCCAAGCTGCGGCAGCCCTAAAAGCCCAAAAATTAATAGCGGGTCAAAATAATGTTGGTAACGGCCCCAACAATTTGGGCCAGCATAGGGGTTTTCATGTTGCCGTGCGCCTGCAAAATTTTGGTCCAAACGCTTTCTAAAAACAGGCCAAAGCTAAAAACGCAAACAATGCGGCCATAAACGGTAACATCTTTAATAACCGCGGCCGAGCCGGTAGAAAGCCGGGCGTAAAGCGGCATGGCAAAATAGCCTAAAACGGCAAATAACAGCCACAGGCAAAGGGCAAGCGGCGTGCCAACCCCGGCAAAGGCCTTAGCCTGCTGCGTTTTGCCGGCGCCAAGCTTTGCCGCCATGGCGGTGTTAATGCCAACGCCGGTGCCAACGGCTAAGGCTATCATAAGCAGCTGCACCGGGTAAATTACCGAAAGGGCGGTTAACCCGCTGCCGGCAAAGCGGCCAACAAACAGGCTGTCTACAATATTGTAAAGGGCTTGAATTAGCTGGGCCAGCATTACCGGCGGCGCCGGCTTAAAAAGAATTTTGCTAATTTTCTCCTGCCCAAAAAGCTTAGAGGCCTCCATACAAACTGCTCCCGTAACAAATTAATGCACCCGGCGGTTGCTGCAGGGTGCGTTAAAATTATAGTGCGGTTTTTGGGGCTTGTCAATACCTCGTTAAAATTTTGTACAGGCAAGCAAAAGCCAACTCCGGCCTGCTTTCGGCGCTCAATTTTTTGCGTTTCGGCGTTCTAATGCTTGCCCTTAAAGGTTTGCCTTAAAATTTTTGCTTGTAAGCGTGCGCTATAGCTAAGCGGCACCGGCGTTACATATCCGCTACCATGGTGCGGTCAATGGTGTCTACCGTGTAATCCTGCGGGTTGGTAATGTGGTAGGGGGCGCTTAGGCGAATATCGGCGCTGGAGGCCCCAATTAAAATGTTGTAAACGCCGGATTCAACCTGCCAGCGGTGCAGGCAGGTGTTGTAGTAGGCAAAGCTGCGAAAATCCAATGTAAATTCAACCGTTTTGCTCTCCCCGGGCTGCTGGGCAATTTTGGCAAAATCCTTTAGCTCCTTTTGCGGTTTAGAAATAACCGAGGCCTCGTCGGAAACATAAAGCTGTACGGTTTCTTTGCCTGCAACGCCGTCGGTGTTGGTAACTTCAAAGCGCACGGTAAGCGTGCTGTTGGGGTTGTTGGTTTCGGCCTGGCTCAAGGTTAAATTGCGGTAGGAAAAGGAGGTGTAGGAAAGCCCGTGGCCAAAGGGATACCAAACCTGCTCGGGGTGCCGGTCAAAATAACGGTAACCAACCTGCCACTGTTCGGGGTAGGTTACTTTTAAGCCGTCGCCCGGAATGCTGCAGGGCTTACCGCTGCTGGTACGCACCCCGTGGGGGCCATCGGCCATTTCAATTGCCGGCACCCCCAGCCGCGGCAGCGCGGCGGTAACCAACCTATTTGCCCCGGTAAGCAGCATGGCCTTTTCGGCAAAGGACATTTGGTTAAGCTTTTGTTGCGTTTCAAATTTCATACCTTATTCCCCTTAGCCTTTAAAAGTACAGCGTTAGTATAGCATACCTAAGGGATTGCAAGAAAAACCGGGCAGCTGCCGCCAAAAGGGTACTATTTTGCACCTTTTAGCATTATTTTACGCTACTTAATTTTGGTGCGTACAAACAGCTTGGCAAAATCTTTTGCGTTAAAGGGGAACACCGGGTAGCAGTACTTTTTGCCCAGCATTGTTTGCGAAAGCAGCATAACCAAAATAAAAAACGCTGTGCCGCCCAAAAGGCCCCAAAAACGCCAAATCTGCACCGCCACCAGCAGCACAATGCGCATGAATTTTTGCGCGTAGCCCATTTCAAAGCTGGGCTGACAAAACGAGGCGATTGCTACAAACGACATATATAAAATGCAATCGGTCGCAAACCATCCGCACTGAATGGCAAAATCCGAAAGCAGCAGACCGCCAATAATGCTCAGCGAGCTGGAAAGGTTCTCCGGTGTGTTGAGCGAGGCCAGCCGCAGTCCGTCTATTACCACCTCTAAAATCAGCAGCTGGGCCAAAATCGGCATCATGCCGTCTTTAGATTCGGGCAGCATGAATTTTAAAAATTCGGGTACATGGTCCGGCATTTGCACAAAAAGCAAAAAAATTGGGGTTAAATAAACCGTAAGCAGCGAAATAATAAGCCGCACCATACGAATGTAGGAGGAGGTAACAGGCGGAAAATAGTAGTCGTTCGCTTCTTTCGAAAAATCGGCAAAGCTGGTGGGTAAAATCATTACCGCCGGCGAGTTATCCATAACCAGTAAAATTTTGCCCTCAATGGCGCAGGCGCTGGCGTAATCCGGCCGCTCGCTGAATTTTACCTTGGGAAAGGGGTTGAACACCGAGGTGGGAATCAGCAGTTCCGAAAGGGCCTGCTGCGTCATAGAAATACCCTCTACCTTTACGGCGTCCAGCCGCTGCCGCAGCGTTTTTAAAAGCTTTTGGTTTACCTTGCCGTCAATGTAGCAAATGGCAACATCAACCTTGGATCCGGTGCCAACCCGGTGGTATTCCATGCGCAGGCGGCTGTCACGAATACGACGGCGGATCATGGCGGTGTTAAAAATCAGCGTTTCTACAAAACCGTCCCGCGCACCGCGCAGCGAGCGGTCTTTTTCCGGCTCGGTAATGGAGCGGGCAGGGTATTGCCGGGTATCTATTAGCATGACACCCTCAATGCCGTCCAGCAGCAGCGCGCACGGGCCGGAAAGCACCTCGGTTACTACCTTTTCGGGGTCGTATGCCGCTTCTGCCTCTACATACGGAATAAACCGCTTGGAAAAGTCGTCCATGTTTTCCACGCCGCTAAGCTCGTCGCTTTTAATCTTAAAAAAGAACTCCATCATTTTTTCAAAAACTTCGTCTTTTATAAAACCGTCAATAAAATATAGTACGGCGCGGCGGCCGCCAATAATTAAGTTGCGCTTTACTAAGTCAAAACTTTCTTCCGGCTGCAGTGCGTCGTCTAACTGCGTAATCACCTTTTCAAAATCCATGTTGCTGGGCTCCTTTTTGTTTTTGCGGCAATGCGGGTTGCCGGTACAAAATGTAGTATGGCCCTTTGGGGCCGCACTCATTCAAAAAAAGGCTGTTTTTTCCTTTGCTTTTACAAAAATATAACCAAAAAAGGCGTTTTCAGGGCCTTTTTGTGTTGTTCTTTGCTCGGTTTAGGTTTTAAAAACAGCACAATTTATTGTGTAACGCTGTAAAAAATATAACAAGATGTTGTGAAATTACTCTTGACAACCACTATTAGAACTGTTATAATAGACAAGCTGACGAAAGTTTTGCGCCGGTTTAGTACGCTTTAAAACCTAATTTTGGGAACGAAGGGGATTTTTTACCATGAACATTATTAAAAGAAGCGGGGCAGAGGTTGTTTTTGACCCGAAAAAAATTGAAATAGCCGTAGCCAAGGCCAACGAAAGCGTTGTGCCCAGCGCCCGTATGACACCGGTGCAAATTAAACGCATTGCCGAGGATGTTGAAAGCGCCGCTTTAAACATTAACCGCTCGCTAAGCGTAGAAGAAATTCAAGATATGGTAGAAGATCAAATCATGAACCAACGGGCCTTTGATGTTGCCCGCCGCTACATAACCTACCGTTATAACCGCGCTTTGGTTCGTAAATCCAACACCACCGATGATCAAATTTTAAGCTTAATTGAGTGTAACAATGAGGAAGTTAAGCAGGAAAACTCTAACAAAAACCCCACGGTAAACAGCGTTCAGCGCGACTATATGGCCGGCGAGGTCAGCAAAGACATTACCAAGCGCTTGCTTCTTCCAAATGACATTGTAGAAGCGCATGAGCAGGGCCTCATCCATTTCCATGATGCGGATTATTTTGCCCAGCACATGCACAATTGCGATTTAGTTAATTTAGAGGATATGCTGCAAAACGGCACGGTAATTTCCGGCACCTTAATTGAAAAACCGCACAGCTTTTCAACCGCCTGCAACATTGCAACGCAAATTATTGCGCAGGTGGCCTCCTGTCAGTACGGCGGGCAAAGCATTAGTTTAACGCACCTGGCCCCGTTTGTAGATATTAGCCGTCAAAAAATTCGCCGCACCGTAGTCGAGGAGCTGCGCGAGGTAGACGAAAACGCCACCGAGGAAATGATTGACCGCATTACTGAGCGCCGCCTGCGCGAAGAGGTTAAAAGCGGCGTTCAAATGATACAATATCAGGTTGTAACCTTAATGACGACCAACGGCCAGGCCCCGTTTGTAACGGTATTTATGTATTTAAACGAGGCAAAAAATGAGCAGGAGCGCGCCGATTTGGCTTTGATTATTGAAGAAACGCTGAAGCAGCGCTACCGGGGCGTTAAAAACGAAAAAGGCGTTTGGATCACCCCGGCCTTTCCAAAACTGATTTATGTCTTAGAGGAAGATAATATTACCGAAGGTACCCCTTACTATTACCTCACCAAGCTGGCGGCCAAATGCACCGCTAAGCGCATGGTGCCCGATTATATCTCTGAAAAAATTATGCTGCAAAACAAGGTAGATAAAAACGGCGAGGGGCACTGCTACACCTGCATGGGCTGCCGCAGCTTTTTAACCCCTTATGTAGATGAAAACGGCAAGCCAAAGTATTACGGCCGCTTTAACCAGGGTGTTGTTACGGTTAATTTGGTAGATATTGGCCTTTCGGCTAACGGGAACTTAGACCGTTTTTGGCAGATTTTTGACGAGCGCATGGAGCTGTGCCACCGGGCGCTGCAATGCCGCCACGAGCGCTTGACCGGAACGGTTTCGGACGCGGCGCCCATTCTTTGGCAGCACGGCGCGCTGGCCCGGCTGAAAAAGGGGGAAACCATTGATAAATTATTGCATGGTGGGTATTCTACTATTTCCTTAGGCTACGCCGGGCTGTGGGAGTGCGTTTACAGCTTGAACGGCAAAAAGCTGACCGACCCGGAGGGGGAGGCCTTAGGCTTGGCCATTATGCAAAAGCTAAACGAGTACACCGCTAAATGGAAAGCAGCGGAAAACATTGATTATTCGCTGTACGGCACCCCGCTGGAAAGTACCACCTACAAGTTTGCCAAGTGCCTGCAAAAGCGCTTTGGCATTGTAAAAGGGGTAACCGATAAAAACTACATTACCAACAGCTACCATGTGCATGTAACCGAAAAGATCGATGCCTTTGAAAAGCTGGAACTGGAAGCCAAATTCCAGGCGCTTTCGCCGGGCGGAGCCATTTCTTATGTAGAAGTGCCGAATATGCAAAACAATATTGAAGCAGTACTTTCGGTAATGCAGTTTATTTACAACCACATTATGTACGCCGAGTTGAACACCAAAAGCGATTATTGCCAGGTTTGCGGGTTTGACGGCGAAATAGAAATTAAAGAAAACGCCGACGGCAAGCTGATTTGGACCTGCCCGAACTGCGGCAATACCGACGAAAGCAAGCTGAATGTTGCCCGCCGCACCTGCGGCTACATTGGCACCCAGTTTTGGAACCAGGGCCGCACGCAGGAAATTAAAGAACGGGTGCTGCACCTGTAAGGCTTTGCCGCGGCCCGGTAAAATTAAACTTTTTAAGGCCGGGTAATGGCTGCTCCATTGCCCGGCTTTGTTTTAAAGGGCGCTTTTTAAATGAATGTTGCTGTAATTAAAAAAAACGATATTGCCAACGGGCCGGGCGTAAGGGTTTCGCTGTTTGTTAGCGGCTGCCGGCACCGTTGCAAAAATTGCTTTAACCGCGAGGCGTGGGATTTTAATTTTGGCACCCCCTACACCGCGCAAACCCAGCAGGAAATTTTAACTGCGTTAAGGCCCGGATATATTACCGGCCTTTCCCTTTTAGGGGGCGAGCCGTTTGAGCCGGAAAATCAGCCTGTGCTTTTAAAGCTAACGCAGCGCTGTAAAGCCGCTTTTCCTAAAAAAAGCATTTGGTGCTACACGGGGTTTGATTTTGAAAAAGACCTGCTGCCCGGTAAAGTGGGGGACCCGGCCGTTTGCCGCACGCTTTTAGAGCAGTTAGATGTTTTGGTAGACGGCAAATTTGTAGAGGAGCAAAAAAACGCTTCGCTGCTGTTTCGCGGCTCGGCCAACCAACGCATTTTAGATGTTCAAAAAAGCTTAATAAGCGGCACTGCCGTTTGGCTGCCCGGCTGTTGGGAGCGAAAAATGGGCAGCGGAAATATTGAGGATTAATTTAGTAAAACCCTAACGCCTGCGGGAGAGTAAACGCAAAACTAAACAACTTCGTTGCGGGCAAAACCTTGCGGCGTTTGGCTAAAAAAGCAGAAATAAACCAAAACCTGTTTGTTTAAGGTAAGGAGATTAAAATGCAAACACTACCAACTGTACGCGTAAAAAAATTAAACAGTAAGGCCATTTTGCCGCAGTACGGCTCGCTTTGCGCCGCCGGGGCCGATTTGTACGCCTGCACCGGCGGGCAGCCCGTTACCGTGCCGGCGGGGGAAACGGTTTTTGTAAAAACCGGCCTTGCGTTAGAAATTCCCGCCGGGTACGCCGGGCTAATTTACGCCCGCAGCGGAACCGCCTGCAAACGCGGTTTGGCCCCGGCGAATAAGGTAGGGGTAATAGATAGCGATTACCGCGGCGAAATAATGGTGGCGCTGCACAACCACTCTAAAACGCCGCAGCAAATTGAGGACGCCGAGCGGATTGCCCAGCTGGTAATAACCCCGTATTTAACCGTGCAGTTTGTGCAGGCCGAGGAGCTGGAAAGCACCGAGCGCGGCGCCGGTGGTTTTGGCTCTACCGGCAAAAAATAAAGCCCGGTTGGCCCAATTTTAACTTTACCGTTTTAGGCCTTTTAACGCCAAAAAAATTTTAACCCCCAAAGATCATTTCATCTTTGGGGGTTTTATTAAAGATTAAAACAAAGGCTAAGGGTGGCCTTTAGCAAATAAAACTTAAGGCTGCACGGTTTTGCGTTTCTTTTATTAGTGCGGCGTTTTAACCTAATATGCTTTTTAAGGCGTTTTGGGCTAAGTGGTTTAGGTTCCAAAAATATTTTTCGTTTGGGTTTAGGGCGGTAAATTCCCGCTCGGCTACCGCTGCGGTTTGGCCTAAAATTTGCTGCAAAATTGGCACGGCAACCTTGCTTTTAAGCTGCCCCAGCAAAAAAATGGCGGCGGCCCGGTTGCTTTTGTCGGCCCCGGCAGGCAACGGATTTTCGCTGCTTTGGGCTAAGGCCAGCAGGTTTGTTTCGGCTTCGGTAAAGCCCCAGGCGCCGGCCGCTAAGGCGGCGTGCAGCTGCAGGGCTTTGTTTGGGCTTTTCAGCCAGGGTAAAACCGCTGCCTTTTCTACGCTTAAACGGCCGCAAATTTTGTAAAAAACGGCAACGCCGTAGCCCTCGCTTTGTAAAAGCTCTGCCAACTGGGCCGGGGTTTTCGGCGGCAAAACGGGGGAGCGGTCCATGCTGTTTTTTGTGCTGCAAAGCCCGGTGTATTCGGGCTGCCTTAGGCAGCCACTGTTTTGCAGCAGCTTTTTTAGCGTTGGGTAATGAACCAAAGCAGGGGTGCGGTTTTGTAACACGGCCAGGGCAGCTAACGCGCCGGCGGCCTCGCCGCTTTTTTCAATATCCTTTTTCATGCGCACGCAGCCGGCTAAAACCTCGTCCAGCGCCATGCCCTTTCCGGCAACAATTAGTCCTTCTACCCCTTGCGGCAGCAAGGCCTCAACCGGCACACCAACAAAAACTCCGGTGCTGTGCAGCCGGCAAACCATGCGCCAAAGCTGCAGGCCGGGGTCAGCCTTAGCAATGTCCTCCTGCACGCTGTCAATCACCGAAAAGGCGTAAAAAACCGGCTTTTTTGGCTGCTCGCCTTGAATTAGGCCCTGCAAGGTAACGGTTTGCCGGCCCATTATGCGGTAAGATTCCCGCTCGCCCAGCACCGTACCCTCTAAAATCGGGCGTTCGGCCTCGCTGTAAACAGGCTGCAGGCAAGGCCCCTCGCTGCCGGCGCGCAGCAAAAGGTTTGATTTTTTTAAAACGCTTTTGCCGGCGTAACCGCGGTACAGCCCCCAAGAGCAGCGGGTTACCCCTTTACGGGCAACAATAGTAGTTTTAGAGCAAAGGGGGCACTGGCCGTCGCTTTGGCGGCCCAGCTGGGTTTTAACCCCGCAAAGCCTTGCAACGGTCGCACTGCCGGTAGCGTCTACCAAGGCGGTTGCCTCAATGTTAAACAGTCCGTTTTTCCCCAACGCCTGTACGCCGGCAACCCGGCCTTTTTGCAGGTAAACGCCGGTAATCACCGTTTCAAACAGCAGCTTGCAGCCGGCCTCTTCGGCGTTTTTAAACAAAACGGCGCTTTTGGCCGCACCGTTTATGTAGCGGCTGCCGCGCTCGTCGGCCAAATCGCTGCAGGGGGTAAACAAATTGTGCCCAAGCTGCTGGGTTTGGGTAACATTTTTTTCAAACCGGCCGCCGGGGGAGCCAAAAAAGTAATCCCACACGCAACCCAGTGTGCCAAGGCCGCCCATGCAGCTTTGGGCCTCTACCCCCAAAACCTGTACGCCCTGCTCGGCCGCGGTAATGGCAGCCAGCGACCCGGCCGTGCCGAGGCCGGCAACCAGTACTTGGGTTTGTAGGGTAAAGGCAGGCGCTTTTACCGTTACGCGCTGCGGTTCGCCGTTTTTTAGTGTGCAAAATTCCACAAAGATCCCTCCGTTGCAGCTGTTAAAAGGTTTTTGTAACCGGCCGAGGGCACTAAAGCCACGCCGTTTTCCTCCCGGTAAAAGGGGGCTAAAAGCCGCTCCTCCAGCCGGGTGGCAAAGGCGGCAATTTTAAGGCCGGGCGCTAAATTTTGGTGCTGCGCCCAATGCTTTGTTAGCTGCTCGGCCGCTAAGGGCAAGGGCAGTGGCTTTTCCAGCGGCAACCGTAAAATGTATTCGTCACTAAACCGGCCGTGGCGCACCTGCAAGGGCCCCAACGCCTTAGGCGGGGCGGTAAATTCGCCGCTTTTGCCGGCCAGCATGGCGTAAAAGGCGTATTGCCGCTGCACGGTTGGGGGTAGGGCGTTGGTTCGGGTATCTAAAATGCGGTTACAGCTTAGGGTAAAAAAGCCGTTTGGGCCAAAAACGGTTAAAATAAAGCGGCAGTTTTGCCTATTTGTTTCGGCTACCCGGCACTGCAAATAAACCGCAGCCTTGCTCTGCAGCAGCCGGCGGCTGAACAGGCCCGAAACGGCGGGAATACAAACCTCCCCGGCGCTGTTTACTAAATTGCGTTGCTGCAGCTCGGCAAACAGCTCGGCGCCAAAGCCCGTTTGGGGCGGCTGCGTTAGGGGGTCGGCCCGTAAGGCGCCGCAAAATTCCCCGCACACATTTAAGCTTTCCTCAACTACTGCGGTTGTTTTGGGGTGGCTGCAGGCGTAAGCGCAGCCAAAGGCCGTAGCCCCCAATACCACCGTAGAATAATGCAAAATTTGGTTCATGTTCATCCCCCGTTTTGGCCGGTTCAACAAAGCGTTGCCGCTGCCGTATAAAACTGTTTTTAGTATACGGTACAAAACCCGGCTCGTCAATGGTTAAAACGGGCCGGGTTTAAATAAATTAATTAAAATTTAGGCAATAGGCAGTTTTTTTAAAAGTGCAAAACGGTACGGTTCAAATGGCAGAGTAAGGGGGTAGATTTGTGGTTAGTCGATAGATTTGTGGTTAGTCGATAGATTTATGGCCGGTCGATAGATTTATGGCCGGTCGATAAATTTATGGCCGGTAGCTTTAAAGGCAGGGGGGCAGATTTCTCCCTACTCGCTTAAAATATTTTGCGCTTTTTTAAAGCCATTAGCAGCAGGGTGCCTAAAACGCCGGCGCTTAAAAGCTCGCCCGCGCCAACCGTTGCGGCAAAGTAAAGCAGCGAGCCTTCGGCCCCGTAGGTGTACCGCAATACTAGGGGCACAATTGCCGCATTGCTCAGCACCGGAAAAACAGCGGCCAAATACGGCTTGTTTAACAGCTTGCCGGCAATGTAACGGCTGCCAAGTGCCCCTAAAAGCGTAGCTAAGGAGCCAAAAATAACATCCCACAACGCGCAGCCGGTAAGCAGGTTTGAAAGCAAGCACCAAACCGTTAACCCTGGTATGGCGGCCGGGGTCAGCACCGGCAGCACGGTAAGCATTTCCGAAAATCGAACCTGTATTACCCCGTTGGCCAGCCCAAATAAATTGGTAAGGTAGGTTAAAACGGTGTATAAAGCCGCTATAATGGCGGCGGTGGTAAGCTGTTTGGTTTTGTTCATGTAAAGCACCTCCGATAACTACCCCATTGTACCACATTTTAGGTAAAAATAAAATAGTTTTTAAAAATTTTAATAAAGGTGCATATAGCGGCTTGCAGCCGAATTCAAGACTTGTAAATAACGCTTTTATACCAACTGCACAATGGGTGAAAACAGCCCGTAATAGTATGTGGCCCTCAGGAAGTTTTAGCTTTGAATAACAAGAACTTTCAGTGCCGTTTAAAACTGTTAAAAAGCCTTTACACGCACCAATGCTTCGGCTTATGTAAAGGCTTTAAAGGGTTAATTATAACGGGTTAAAACTGGGCGTAAGCAACAACGGCACCGGCCGGCAGCTCATCACATAAGCCATTATTTTGCAGGGCAATTTCGGTGTCGGCCCGTAGTGGTTCTACCGGGTCGGTAGGCTCTACGGTAGCGGGGTCGTACAGGTAGCGTTTAAGCTTGCCGCAAAGAGGGGTCTCAAAGGTCAGGTTAATTTTTTTGGCGGTTTTGTTGTCATTTACCGCAAAAATAACAATTTTGCCGTCAGGCCGTTGTACCATGGCGCTGCAAATGCCGTCCTCATATCCGCCGGGGTAAACTTTGGTGCCAATTTCGCCGCCCGCAAGCCCCATAATACGTTGGGCGTAATAGGCCGGGTAAGGTACCCGGCTGTGTAACAGATCGGGCATAACACCGAATTTTTGTACGCCGTCAAAAAAACGGGAACCGCCGGTACGACGGTTATTAGGCCATTGTTGGTCAAACAACGTCCACTGAAAAGAGGATTGCAACCCGCAGTTTAAAAAGGCGATTTTGGCAATAGAAAGGTTGGTACCGTGCAGCGGGTACTCGTATTCCACCAATTCCTTGCAACCGGTTCTAAAGCCGGCGGTGTTGTATTCATCAAACCAAAGCTCGGCATTTTTGGGTAGGTAGCTCAAATATTTTTTAACCCAGTTTACCCACTGAAAGTATTGCGGGCCATTAACAATGTGCATTCTGCCCCACAGGTGCCAGTTTGGGCTAAGAGAAAGCTCAGTTTCAGCTAACAACTCCTGGTTTTTGCCCTGCTCTTTTAAAGAAAAGTCGCAAACCTCCAGTTCAAAGCCGGCTGGTTTAATGTGGGCATATAAAACCAAAAAGGCGTCCTTTACATCATTCTTTGTGGTAAAGCTAAAGCTAAACGGCTGTAGTTCGTTGGTCATAGCGGCCGGGTCCAGCAGTGTGGTACTTTTGCTAAAAAGCCGTTCGGCGCGCTCTACGCCGTTTACAACGCTGTAAACGGCGTAGCTGTTGTTCACCTTTTTTAAAATACCAAACAGGGCGTAGCCGCAAACGGTTTTTTGGTCTACCCCTGTTAATCTGGCCCGGCAGGAAAGGGTGTAGGAGGTGTTGGGCTTTAGGGCAACATCTTGCGCAATGTAGTTTCCGCAGGCACCAATTGCAAAGCGCTCACTGCCTAGGGGCAGGTTTTGGTTATTTTCAAAGCTGTACAAATAATTGTGAGCCGAGTAAATATCCAGCAGGTCCGGATCTTTTTTAAAAACCCAGTCTAACATTTTCGGATCCTCAGTAGAGCCCTCGTTCGGTCCAATTAATTTTACCAAATGCCGCCGCCCGTCGGCCGCTAAGCGGTTTGCCACCGCACGGCTGGCCTGGTACCAACATTCGTAAGCGTTAGGGGCCTCGGCGGGGCAGTTTCTGCTGTTTTGCGGCTCGGTAAACAGTACTAAGTATTTTACATTTTTAAACCCGCGCACCTCCACCAGCTGGTGTACGCTCTCGCTCACCCAGGCTGCGTAGTTTTCAACCGATTTTTTCCAATTGCCCGGTACGGTAAAAGGGCTTTGCCCGGTCCAGGAGTTTGAAAGAATATCCCCCGGGGAGCACCAGCCGGCGTTTAGCGCAACTTCAATGCCGCGCTTTTGCAGCCGTTCCACCCAGCGGCAAAAGGCGTTAAAATTATTGCTGTTTTCCCAGTCCCAGCGCTTGTTTTCATCATCCCAGGCGTACCACTTGTAAAAGGTGCGTGCAACCTTTAAGCCAAGCTCAGCGGCACGGTCGGCCTCCAATTCGCAAAGCTCCTCGTTGTAAATTCGGCCAAATTGGTCGTTTAACCCGGCGTACCCGTGGTAAACGGCGTTAAAACCCAAAAAATTTGGTTGAACACAGTGTTGATTTTGAATAAGCATAATGTAACCCCCGTAGCGTTATTTTGAATTTATTATAACAACCCAAGGGAAAAAAGTACATGCATAAATAAACAAAAACATATATTATTCAACGGTTTTTAAGATTGGTTAATTTTGATAATTGACATTTTAAAGCAAATAATGTATTATTTATTTGGTGAGAAGCATGAAAAAAACAACGATTTACAATTTGTCACAGCTGGAATTTTTTACCCGGCATTTAATTTGCATGCAAAAGGGGCATGTGGCCGAATTTAGCGGTACCGGTGTCGAGTTTTTAGGGCGGGCGGTGCGGCGGGCGCGGCAAACGCAGCGGGTTCCGGCCGGCAGCCCGGCCGAGCACGGGCAAACAGAAAACGGACAATACTGCGTTAAAAACAAAAAGCGCTTTACCAATTTGCTGCTTTTAGTAAAACAGCAAAGCGTTGTTTACAGTTTTGGGCAGCAAACGCTTACCGTTCCGGCCGGGGGGCTTGCCTTTGTGCCAAAAGGGGCAAGCTACAATTGTACCGAACCGCAAGGGACCGGTTACCTGTTTGCCGAGTTTGATCTGTTTTGCGAAAACGGAGAGGAACTACAGATTGGTACCTTTCCGGTGCTGCTTTTTAAGCAATGCCCCGAAAACATAACTCAAGCACTTAACGAGCTGTACACTGCCTTTGCGGGCGAAGAATTTAAAACCAATATGTACTGCAATATACTGCTGTACCGCATTTTGCTTTATATTTCCGGCGAAACGGGCGCGGTAAAAGCCAACCGGGCCGAGCAGGCTGTTAGCCTTTGCAAAGCCTATTTAAAGCGGCACTGCTGCGAGTCGGTAAGCACAGCACAGCTTTGCAAGGTGAGCGGGCTTTGCCCCACGCAGTTACGCCTTTATTTTAAAAAAATTACCGGGCGTACCCCGGTAGACTACAAAAATTTTGAGTGCGTTAAAAAAGCTCAACAGCAGCTGCTGCAAACTAACCTTACGGTTAGCTGTATTGCAGAACTTTTGGGTTTTGAAAATGCTTTTTATTTTAGTCGGGTTTTTAAAATGTACACCGGTGTTTCGCCCAAAATGTACCGCGAGAAAGCTGCGCAAAAGAAAGAACTAAAATAAAAATCTCAAAAGATTTTTTACGGACTGCGGCAGTAATCTTAAATCACCATTGCAGCAGAGGCAAAGCATTGGGGAACAACGGCAGAAATGCCGGTGAGTAAAACTATACTTGTGCCGGCTGTTACGGCAAAGTCAAGCGGTAACACTTGGCGCCGCAGGCGTACCACAATAATGCAAAAGAACCAATTTGCGTAGCGGCGTACCAAACAAAGTGCCGCCTCGGCCATTGACGCTGGGGCGGTACTAAAAATTTATACATTGGAGCCGCGCTTTAAGGCTGTTACAGCCAAAACGGCGAAAACAGCCTTGACAGAAGAGAATACATATGGTATGATGTACGCATTAAAGGTGTACTTTTTTATTTCATAAAACATTAAAAATAAAATTGTTTTAATATAGATCGGTGAAAACTATGAATACATTTGAGTACAAAAGGAAATTGAGCATTATTCGGGGCGATGCCCCCATTACCTTTGCGCATATTAAAGATTATGACAGCCCTGGCAATCACCAATTACACATTAACAATTACATTGAGGTTTATGTTTATGTTTCGGGAGACACCGATTATATTGTTTCAGATAAATATTATTCCTTAAAATCCGGCGATATTATTGTTATAACGCCGCAAGAGGTACACAAGGCCGTATTGCGTAACAACTGCCTTTACGAGCGCTTTTACATACTGGTGCCGGTTAATATGTTTTCAAGGTTTGTGTTTGACCCGTTAGAAAAAATGCTGAACCGTTCGCCCGGCAGCCCGGCGCTGGTTTCGCTGCGGCCCAAAGAGCGCGAAACGGCCATGAACATTCTTTACAAGGTTAGCGAGCTGTGCCGGGATAATACCGACAGTAACAAGCTGATGATTGCCTACACGCAGGTTATTAAATTTTTGTGCCTTTTAAATGAGAATATGGAAAGCCTTTCTGTAGATGTTTTTCGAAAAGAGCATATTCCAGAAATTGTTTCGGAGGTGTTGGTGTATATTGATAAAAATTTAACCAGCCTGCAATCCTCCGCCGAAATTGCCGAGCATTTTAAGGTAACGCCGCAATACCTTTCTACGGTGTTTAAAAAATATATTGGCACTTCTATTAAAATATACATTCGAACCAATCGCATTGCCTTGGCAAAGTCGCTGTTAAACAGCGGCTGTTCGGTTACCGAGGCCTGTTACGAAAGCGGATTTAACGATTGCTCTTATTTTATTAAGCATTTTAAGCAGTGCCTTGGTGTTACCCCGTTGCAGTACAAATTAAATTTAAAGTCTTAAAATTAAAGGCGGAAAGGAACTTAATACCATGCAGTACGGAAATTTTACCGATGAGGGTCGCGCGTTTGTAATTCATACCCCCTATACGCCAACGCCGTGGACGAATAAGCTGTTTAACGACGAGTTTCACATTGATGTTACGCAAAGGCTGGAGGGCGGCGGAGTTTTAATGAGCCCCGATTTTTCTAATGCGCCGTTTAACCGGCCCCAAAACCGATTTTATTTAAATGTCGACGGCCGCTGTTACGCGCTTTGCCGCGGGCAGGGCGATTCTTACCTTTGCGAGCACCGTCTTTACCAAACCCAGGTAACCGAGGTGTTTGGGGATTTAACCGTTACGCTTCGCATTTTTGTTCCGGTAAGCGGGCAAAGGGAACTTTGGACAGCAACGCTTTACAACGCGGGGGAGGCAAAAAATGTTTCGCTGTTTGCGGCATTTGCGTTTCAAAATCCGGGCTATATGGCGTACAGCAGCCAGTATAGTGAACAGGGCCATTACATTTATTACACCGGTTTTCCTTATTATGTGCAGTATGAGGATAAAGAAAAGGTTGCCGGGCGGCAGAATTACCGGTACATTCTTAGCAGTGCCCGGCCAGATACTTACGAGGGAAACGAACAGCGCTTTTTTGGGTGCGATGATGATAGCGTGATGCCAATAGCGGTGCAAAACAATCGATGCGAAAACGGCTGCGGCGAAATTGAAAGCTGCATAGGCGCTATGCAGCACAAAATTAAGCTTGAAAAGGGCGTTGAAAAAACCGTTCACTATGTAGTAGGGCTGGAAAAAACAAAGCAAGAGGTAGAAAATCTGGCGAAGCATTTTCCAAATGTTGAGCAACAGCTAACGGCAGTAAAAGAATTGTGGGAGCAGCGCTGCAGCTGCTTTATGATTGAAACGCCGGATACAGAGCTGAATTATTTAACCAATTACTGGCTAAAAAGGCAGCTGACCTTTTTTGCGCGTCTAAACCGCGGCGGGTTTTATTGCCCGGTGCGCAACCAATTGCAGGATTATTTGGGTTACGCCTTAATAGACCCGAAGGACGCTTTGAACCGGGCGCTTAAAATTGTTGAGCGCCAGCACCATAACGGCTACCTAAAGCAGTATTACAACACCAACGGCCGGCCGGATGAAAAGCTTTGCCTGCTGCACCACAGCGATTCTTACATTTGGTTTATTATTTGTTTAATAGAGGTTATAGAAAAAAACGGCGACCCCGCGCTTTACAACAAAAAGGTTCGTTATTTTGACAGCCCGGTAGAGGAGCCCCTTTTGGTGCATTTAAAAAAAGCGGCTTATTATATGTCTACCCAATTGGGGGAGCACGGCCTTTGCCTAATGCTGGACGGCGATTGGAACGACCCGGTAAATGGGCCGGGTCGGCTGGGAAAAGGGGAGTCTACCTGGAACAGTATGGCCCTTTGTTACGCCATTGACCGCCTAAATAAAATTAGCTACGATAAAACCTTGGCGGAATTTCGCCAAACGCTGCTGGAGAATATTAACCGCTATTGCTGGGACGGTGAATGGTACCTTGCCGGAATAAATGATGACGGAATTCCCTACGGCAGCAAAAATGACGCAGAAGCTCAAAAGTTTTTAAACGCACAAACCTGGTCGGTAATTTGTGGCGCCGCTACCGGCGACCGGCTAAAAAAGGTTTTAAAAACAATTGAGTCTATGGGCACGCCGTTTGGCTATTTGCTAATTGACCCGCCGTTTACAAAATACAGCCCCATTTGGGGCCGCGTAAGCCTTAAAACGCACGGCACCACCGAAAACGGCTCGGTTTATTGCCATTCGGTTATGTTTAAAGCCTTTGCCGATTGCCTTTGCAAAAACGGCGACGCCGCGCGCGACACCATTTTGCGCATTTTGCCTACAAATAAGCAGCACGCGCCCGAGCAAAGCCTGCAAATTCCAATATACTACAGTAACTATTACATTGGCTATAAAAACGAAAACTTTGGCCGCTCCAGCTTTCATTACCGCACCGGAACCGTTGCCTGGCATTTTTGGGTAATTATAGAGCATATATTCGGCCTAAAGCTTTCGGCAAAAAAGGTAGAGGCAGACCCCTGCCTGCCGCAGGCCTGGAGCAACGCAAAATTAACCTTTTGCCGCAACGGCAAGCGCTACGAGCTAACGGTTCAAAACCAAAAATGCAGCTTGGTTTGTAAGGGGTAACAGCCTTGCCAAAGCAACAGGTGCCGGCCTTAAAAAATTGCAGTTTTGGCAAATTTTAAGGGCTTTGGCCTGCCAAAACAATATAAAATAATTTCAAACAACACGGCTAAGCTTATTCCTTTCGCTTGGCCGTGTTGTTTTATTATTTAAATATATTTTTTAAAAGAATTGTTTTTTATGAAAATATTTTTATTTATATTAAATTAGTCATATTTTTTGTACAAAATTCCTATAAATATAATTTATCCTATGCTATAATGTTGGCAGTAAAAATATTTGCTTTGCAGTATTTTGGAGGTATTTTTCTATGTTTATTTCAGTATTTACCGATGAATTGCATCAAGAGGTTACTCAGGTTTTACCAAAGTTTGCCGAATGGGGAATGGAGTATGTAGACTTCCGCGCCATGATAAACGGCCGCCCGATTGAGTACCAAACCACCGACCAGCTAAAGGCCTTAAAAAACCAGCTGGACGGTCTGGGTTTAAAAACCGCTGTTTTGCAATCCTCTTTGTGTAAAAAGCATTTGCCGGATAAAGAAACCATTCAAGAGGAAATGAATAAGCTGGAGGGTTTAATTCGCGCGGCAGATATTTTGCAGTGCCCGCTGGTACGCTCCTTTAACTTTTGGCAGCACGCGCAGGATGACCCGCATTGCGGCGAGCTGGCCATGCGGCCCGATGAGCTTTCTAAGGTTTTAGAAATGTTTTACCCCTTTGCCAAACGCGCTAAGGAGGCCGGGTTAATTCTTGGATTTGAAAACTGCGGCCAAACGCCGGATGAAGCCATTAGCGTTTTAGAAGCGCTGAATGTGCCGGAATGGGGCTTGGCTTGGGATGTTTCAAATATGTTTGAGCTGTTGCCCGAGGCGCAGGGCGATTGCATTGAGTATTTTACCAAAGCCTTAAAATACGCCAATATGCTGCATGTTAAATGCCGCGGTGTGTTAAAAGAGGTAGACTGCAAAAAGGTTCCGTGGGACAGGGTTTTAAAGGGTGCCCTGGTTACGGGTAAAAATATGCCGGTTTCTATTGAAACGCATGTACCGCCCAATGTTGGCCTAACCGGCGAACAGGCCACTAAAATGTGTTACGATTACCTAAAAAAGGTTTGGCCCGCCAGCGCCCCGGCCGATATGAAAACCGCCTTGGCCGTGAAAGAAAAATTTAACCGCCCTTACGAAAATAACCCTGTAAAAATGGTAGTTGTTGGGTTAGGCATGGGTAAAAACCGCTGCGCGCAAATTTGCGATACCAACGGGCTTCAGCTGGCCGGCGTGTGCGATATTAACGGCCAAAAGGCCAAAGAGGTTGGCGAGCAATTTGGTGTTCCCTACAGCACCGATATTAACACCTTTTTGCAAGACCCCACGGTAGAGGCCATGTATGTTGTAGTGCCTACCGGCAGCCACGCCGAGGTGGCAAAGCAGTGCATTAACGCCGGCAAGCATGTTTTGGTAACCAAGCCAATGGAAATTAATTTTGAGCGCTGCGACGAGCTAATTGCCTTAGCCAAAGAAAAAAAAGTTATTTTGGGCTGCGATTTTGACCTGCATTTTCGCGGGCCGTTAAAAGAGCTGCAAAAGGCGGTTGCAGACGGCTTTTTTGGTAAGCTGAAATCGGCTAACATGATTTTAAATATTAAACGAAGCGAAGAATATTTTAAAGAAAACGGCGGTTGGCGCGGCACCTGGGCTATGGATGGCGGCGGAGCGCTCAGCAACCAGGGAATACACGAAATTGATCGGTTTTTAGCCGTTTTTGGCAAGCCCCAGGCCGTAAAGTGCATGACCACCCGCCAAACCTTTAACATAGAGGCAGAGGATTACGGCATTAGCGAGTGGAAGTACCAAAACGGAATGATCGCCCGGTTCTCCTGCACCACCTCGTACCCCGTTGCAACCTGGTACACGCGGCTGGAGGTATACGGCGACAAGGGCGCCTATTTACTAACGGCCGGCGGCCCCGAGGGCGACCACATTTATTGGTACATAGACGGCAAATGGACCGAAAATTCCCCTTACCCCACCAAGCGGGAGTGGAATCAGGGCGCCGACAATTTTGCCAACACCATTCGCACCGGGCAGCCGTTGGTGGTAAAAGCGGAGGAAGGCCGCAATTCCCGTTATATTCTTGACAAAATGTACGAAAGCGCCAAAAACGGGGAAGGCTGGGTAGAAATTAAAGATTTTGCCGATTGAATTTTTCTGCGGCGCCAAAACCGCAAAGTAATTTAAAGGAGAATAGTCATGCAAGGTATGATAACCGAAATAGAGCGGTTTTCGTTAAAGGACGGACCGGGTATTAGAACCACGGTGTTTTTTAAGGGTTGTAATATGCGGTGCGCCTGGTGCCACAATCCCGAAACCCTAAAACTAACGCCCGAGCTAATGTTTTATCCGCAAAAATGCATTGGCTGCGGCAAATGCTTTACCGTTTGTAAAACGGGCGCGCAGGTTTTAGGTAACAATTCGGTTCACCAAATTAATCGCAGCCGCTGCAAAAATTGCGGCAGCTGCGCCAAAAGCTGCTATGCCGGGGCGCTGGTTATGTGCGGCCAGCCTATGTCGGTGCAGGAGGTACTGTTTCAAATTAAGCAGGATAGAGCCTACTACGACCAATCAAACGGCGGTGTAACGCTTTCAGGCGGCGAAGTACTTTTGCAGCGGGAGTTTGCCGCCGAGCTGACCGACTCCTGCCATGAGCTGGGTATTCAGGTTGCGGTAGAAAGTAACATTAGCCTGCCATTTAGCAAAATTGAGCCCTTATTTTCTAAAATGGACTTAATTATGTGCGACCTTAAAATTTTTAACAGCGCCGAGCACAAAAAGTACACCGGCGTTGAAAATACCCAAATTATTGAAAATATTAAAAAAATAGACGCGTTAAATATTCCCCTTATTATTCGCACCCCCTTAATTCCCGGGGCCACCGATAGTTTGGAAAATATTAAAAGCATTTCGCAGTTTCTTGCAACAATTAAAAATCTTAAAAGGTACGAAATGCTAAACTTTAATCCGCTGGGTGCTTCAAAGTACGAAAGCCTTGGCACCGAAAACGCTTTTCGCAGCGCGCTGCCGTTAAAAGAGAAACAGTTAGCGGCGCTGAAAAAGGTTGCGGAGCAAAGCTTGCCGGTTGTAAAGGTGGTATAACATTGAGCAAAATACAATTCATTAATCAATTTCCCGCAGAAAAAACTTTTACCTACAACCAGCGCATTGCGCTGCTGCGAAAGCTTAAGGTAGAGCAAACTGCAGAAAAAGCAGCGGCCGGCGGTGCCGATGAGGACGATTACGGCCTAATAGAGCAGGACGCCTACCATTTTAAGCTGCACCCAAACCACAAAAACGGCTCTATTTACGGGTACAAGGCCTGGACGGAAAACTATTGCCGGCTGCTTAGCGAGCACCCGCTGTACTGCAATCCGTTAGACGCATTTGTTGGGAAAGGCTTTTTGTTTTTAGAAAGAATGCGGCCTCCGCAGTACAAGTGGAACCCGAACTATCCGTACGACGATTTAAAAGTATTTTTTAAACGGTACAACATTATTTCGGGTATTGATAATTGCCACCACTTTACGCCGGATTTGCAAATTGGGTTTGACCTTGGCTGGGGCGGCATTTTAAAGGAGCTAAAGGAGCAGCAGGCCCTGCACGACGAAACGCACGCCGATTTTTACAACAGCGAAATTCAGGTAGTAGAATCTATTATTGCGTTTTTAACCCGCATGACCAACGAAATTGAACGGCTGGCGCAGTTAGAGCAAAACGCGCAATTAAAGCAAAACCTGCTGGATATGGCAAAAACCAACCGCGCGGTGGTTTCGGCACCGCCTAAAACATTTAAAGAGGCCATTCAGTGGATGTGCTGGTTCAGTATGCTTTCCAGAACCTACAACCGCGGCAGCGCCGGCGGCCAGTTAGATGAAATGCTGCGGCCGTATTACGAGCGCGATACCGCAGCCGGCATTTTAACCGATGACGAGGCCGTGTTCTACTTAGCTTGCCTGTTTTTGCAGGATAGCCGCTATTTTCAGTTAGGCGGGCCGGATGTGAATGGGAAGGATATGGTTTCTAAAATATCCTACCTTTGCTTAGAGGCGGCCGACAAAATTAATGTTGCCTGCAACCTTACCATTCGGGTGCACAACAAACTAAATCCCGACTTTTTTAAAAAATCGGTTTACTACCTGTTTAAAAATAAACAGGGCTGGCCGCGCTACTCCTCCGATACCGCGCTGGTAAAAGGCTTTATGCGCTGCGGCTATTCTAAAGAGCTGGCTCGGCGCAGGGTGGCGGCCGGCTGCCACTGGATGTGTATTCCCGGCATGGAATACACCATGAACGACACCGTTAAAATTAATATGCTAAAGGTTTTTGAGGTTGCTTATTACGACATGATGAACAACAGTCTAAACCCAAGCCTTAAAACCCTTTGGGAGTTTTACCAAAAGCACCTAAAGCTTGCGGTTGACGCCACAGGAAACGGAATTATGCACCACTTAAAATACCAAACCTATTCGCAGCCGGAGCTAATTTTAAATTTGTTTCAGCACGGGTTGGTTAAAAAGGGTGTAAATATTACCGACGGCGGCGCCAATTTTTACAATATGTGCGTAGACGGCAGCGGCTTGGCCGTTGTTGCCGATAGCTTTGCCGCGTTAGATCAGCGTATAGAAAAAGAGCACAAATTAAACTTTGAGGAAATGACAGCCCTTTTAAAAAGCAACTTTGCCGGCACTAAGGGCGAGGTCATACGCCAAATGCTGCAGCACAGCCCGCGCTATGGCGGAGGCGAAACTTTAGGCGATGCCTGGGCGGTTAAAGTCAGCCGCCTTTACACCCGGCTGGTGCGCGATCTTTGTAATCAGCATAAAGGCATTAACTTTATTCCGGGCTTTTTCTCTTGGTCCAATACCATTATGTTAGGGCAGTCGGTTGGTGCAACGCCAAACGGGCGTAAAAGCGGCGAGCCTATTAACCACGGCGCAAACCCCAACAGCGGCTTTCGTAAAGACGGCGCGGTTTCGGCCATGTGTAACTCTATAGCCGCCATTCAACCCGGTTACGGCAATTGCGCCCCGGTGCAGTTAGAGCTGGACCCCGGCATTGCCAACGACGACGAGGGGGTTGAAAAAATGGTGCAAATGATTCGTACCATTTTAACCACCGGCAATACCCTGCTTAATATTAACATTATTGACGCTAAAAAGATTTTAGAAGCCGATAAGGACCCTTCAAAATTCCCTGATTTAGTTGTTAGAGTAACCGGGTTTACCGCCTTTTTTGCTATGCTTTCGCCGGAATTCAGAAAGCTGGTTGTAGATAGAGTTAAGTCGGTAAACACCAACATATTAAATGAAAACGGAATGGAGCAAAACAACAATGAAAACTAATGTAGTAATGGAAAAAGTAGATGTTTCCCAGTCGCAAAACAGAAGCGTGGAGCTTTGCGTAGGTGAAATTCCGGGGGCGCGCCCGGTTCACCACACCATTTGCGCCGGCAGCGAGTTAAAATTTGCTGGGAACTGCGGGTACTACCACATTCTTATTTTAATTAGCGGCAACGCCGAGTTTTTAACCGGCGGCAAAAGCTACAAGTACAGCAGCCGCGTAACCTTTGTGCCGGCGGCAGATGCCGAACTTACCGTTCGGGCCGAGAGCAATGTTCAGCTGCTTGAAATTCAGTGGGATATTTTCCCGGAGGACGCCGAAATGCTAAAGGAATATAAAACCGTTTTCCCGGTGAATGTTCCGTACCAGGATTCCGTGCAGTACATTGACCCCAATAAAAGCAAAAAGACCATTAGCCGTATGATGATTCCGCAAAGAATTATTCCGCGTTTTTCAATTGGTTCGGTAGAATCGGTAGACCGCGACACCGTAAAGGCGCACGCGCACCCTATGTTAGACCAATTTTTCTTTAGCTTTCCCGAAAACGAGATGGATGTTGTAATTAACGGCGAACCCATTCACATGCTGGGCAACATTATTATGCACATTCCGTTGGGTGCCGATCACGGTGTTGAGGTTTACGACGGCAAGCATATGCACTATATGTGGATCGACTTTATGCCGGATAACGAGCTTGCTCTAAAGCGCTTAGACGCCAGCCACCACCCAACCGGGGAGCAGCGCTCCTTTTAAAGGGGACGAACCGCAATGAATTTTGAAGAACCCATTCAGCTAAAAAGCGCCAGAGCCTGGCGCACCTACCTTGGCGGAAAACTGATAGACGAGCTGCACGGCGTAAAAAACGCAAAGGATACAAACTTCCCCGAGGAATGGTTAATTTCTACCGTAACAGCCCGGAATACCGGGCGCGAGAATTTAGAGGAGGGCCTAAGCTACACAACCCTTGGCCCCTCGCTAAAAAGCTTAATTGAGGAATTTCCGCAGCAGCTTTTGGGCAGCGCCCACCTGCAACGGTTTGGTAAAAGCACGGGCGTGCTGGTAAAGCTGTTAGATTCTGCCGAGCGGCTTACCGTTCAGGTGCACCCAACGCGCCAAATGGCCAAAACGCTGTTTCAATCTAATTACGGCAAAACCGAATGTTGGCACATTTTAGCCTGCCGCAACAATTTGCCGGAAAAACCGTGCATTTACTTGGGGTTTAAGCCGGGCGTTACCCGGCAGGCCTGGTACAACTGCTTTGTGCAGCAAAATATTCCCGAAATGCTTTCAATGCTGCACCGGTTTGAGGTTCAACCGGGCGAAACCTACCTAATTAAAGGGGGCGTGCCCCACGCAATCGGTGCCGGCTGCTTTTTAACCGAAATTCAAGAGCCAACCGACTACACCATTCGAACCGAAAAAACAACCCCCTCGGGCTTAGCGGTTAGCGACGATATGTGTCACCAGGGCTTAGGGTTTGAAAAAATGTTTGATTGTTTTTGCTACAACGGCCTAACGGCCGAACAAACCCTTGAAAGCTACCGCATTAAGCTGGTGGAAATGCGGCCCGGCGAAAAAGAGGTTATTGGTTACCAAAACACCAATATGTTCCGCTTAAAGGTAATAGAAGTTGCAAAAGAATATGTTGCCGGCAAAACCGGCGTGTTTAGCGGAATTTACTTTTTAAACGGCAAGGGTACGCTAAACGGCAAGCCGGTTTTTCAGGGGGATCAATTTTTTGTGCCCGCTTTATGCAGCGACTTTTGCTTAAAAAACAGTGGGGACCAACCCTTGCGGGTGTTGCAATTTTTTGGTCCCAATACAAAGGAGTAACGGTATGCCTCAAATACAGCTAAATAAAACTTTAACCATGCAGGCCTATTACGATGTTATTGTGGCCGGCGGCGGGGTTGCAGGTGTTGCGGCCGCCGTAGAGGCCAAAAGGCACGGCAAATCGGTATTAATTATTGAAAAAACCCAAAAATTTGGCGGCCTTGCTACCACCGGCATTGTAAATTTGTTTTTGCCCCTTTGCAATGGGCGCGGCGTTAAAATAATTAAGGGCATGGCCGAGGAACTGTTAAAGCTTTGCGTTAAGTACGGGTACGATGAGCTGCCTGCCGAGTGGCAAAGCGGCGAATTTAAAGGGGAAACCGCGGGCGATCCGCCCCGCTACCGCACCCACTTTTCGGCCGAAATTTTTGCCCTAACGCTTACCGAGCTTCTTTGCGGCGAAAAGGTAGATATTTTGTTTGACACGGTTGTAACCGATTCGGTTATGCAAAATAACCACTGTAAGGGTCTGGTGGTAGAAAATAAATCGGGGACGGCCTATTACGGCGCCGGTGTGGTAATTGACGCCACCGGCGACGCGGATGTGCTATTCCGCTCCGGGGTACCTACCATTCAGGGCAAAAACTATTTTACCTACTACGGGCAGCAAATTAACCTTGAAACCTGCCGTGCCGCTGTTGAAAGCAAAAATATTCAAAAAGCGGTTAAGTACATTTACGGCGGCGTTTCAAACCTTTACGGCAAAGGCCACCCCGAGGGTATGCCGCTGTTTACGGGCACCACAGCCGAAAGCGTAAATAATTATTTAATTAAAAACCAGCTGTTTATGCTAAATAAAATTAAGGCAGACGACCGTTTTTCAAGGGATATTGTAACCCTGCCGGGCATGGCCCAGTTTAGAACCACGCGTTGTATTTTGGGTGACGGTATGTTAAAGGAAAAAGATTATTACCGCCATTTTGAAGATTCTATAGCAGCAGTCAGCGATTTTGATCGGCGTGATTATTTATACGAAATACCTTATTCTACCATGGTAAACAGTAATTTTAACAATTTAATTACCGCCGGCAGAACCGTTTGTGCTGAAGGGTACGCTTGGGATGTTACACGCGTTATTCCCCCCGCAATTCTTACCGGTCAGGCGGCAGGTGCGGCGGCAGCTATGGCATTAAGCGAGAATTGTGCCATTGGAAAAATTAATGTAAAACATTTACAGCAGCAATTGCAAGATGAATGTGTTATGATACATTATAACGATTGCTGGGTTCCGGCAAACTTCTCGGTTGCCGAATAGCGTACCAAAATTTTGAATAAAGAGGGGGCGATAGTTTTATAAAAAAACAATTGCACAGGCACTTTTTAAAATTAATTTTTAAAGGAGATTATTGGTAATGAAAAAATTATTGGCTGTTTTACTGGTTGCAGTTTTGGCCGCTACTCCCTTAAGCGTTGCCGTTTCTGCGGCAGATGAAACCACCTACACCCCGTATGTAATTAATTTTGACGACGGAAAAACGGTTGACGACTACATTGTAGACGGCAGCGGAAATATAGCCCTAAGAAAAGCAAAGTTTTCGTTTGAGCAGATTGCCGGCCCAAACGGAACCGAAAGCAACGCCCTTAAAATTGACGGCACCGTGAATCCTACCGTAACTACCGTTATTAACCAAAATGAATCTTTGAGCGGTACGCCAAGCAGCACCCAAAACCCATATTTTGCCGGCTACAAAATTACTAACAATTCAAGCTACCGTTTTTCGGCTTGGTTTAAGCTGGATGAATCTGTTACCACAAAGCCAACCGGGGCGCAACTTACTTACCGTTACAACAAAATGAACAGTGACGGTTCTGCAGGCACGGTTACAGTGCCGTTTGCCGATAAGCTTTATGACAACCCCGGTAAATGGATCCAGGTTGTAACTTATTTTACGGTTAATTTTACGGACGAAACCGGCAATACTGTTCGCCCGGTAGCCTTAAGCGTTGGCTTTGGTACTACGCTGGCCGGCACCGTGTACATGGACGACATGGAAATTGTGCAGATTCCCGAAATTAAGCAGTTTGGCGAGGCCGAAACAGTTCAAACAATCACTTTTGACGATAACCGCCCCTACAGTTTTGACCGCAGTGCATTTTCGGTTGCCAATGCTGCCGAGGTACCAAACGGTACCTCTAACGCTTTAAAAATTGCCGCCGGCACCTACAACAAAAACGCGGTTATTAACATTAACAGCACCTTAAACGCCCAAACCGACCCAGCCTTTGCCGTCCCGGTAATTTCGGGCAATTCCTATGTACTTTCGGCTAAGGTGTATGTACCAAGTCATGAGAACCAATTTGGCTATTCTGCCATTATGGCCGGCTACGGCAAGGGATCTGCCCAGTCGGAAGCGGTAGATATTGCCGGTGTTTTAAACAACACCGAAAATTACGGCAAGTGGATTACCGTTAACAAAACCTTTACGGCGCAAAGCAGCAAGGTGGGCGTTACGGTTAACTTTGGCACAACCGTTGCGGCCGATGTTTATTTAGATGACATTACCCTAACCGATGTTACCCAAACGGTTGCAAACGCCTTTGCTGCGCCTACAACGGTTCAAATTAGAAAAGAGGCTGGCGAGGTTTCGCAGGCGCTGCGCTTTAAGGTAACCTTAAACCGTGACGCATTGCAAGCTGCCCTACCCGGCTACGAGTTGGTAGAGTACGGCTGCCTAACCACCCTGCAAAAAAATGTTGACGCCGGCACCAGCGTAGATTATTTTGCCGACGGCACCAAAAATACGGTTGACGGCAAAAATATTTACATTGGCCGCGCCTTTGTAAAAAGCACCGGCACCGATTTGGTTTTTGACGAAAATGAGGACGGCAGCATTGTTTACACCGCCGCTTTAACCAACATTGGCGTAAAATCTAACGGCGAAATGAACTACAATGTTTGGGGCGCCGAGTACTATGTACGCCCGTATATTGTGTTAAGAAACTACACAAAATCCGGTGAAGCTTACGAGTATTTTTACGGCGACGCCGTAGCGGGCTCGGCCTCGGTATTTGGCGTAATGAACGAAATTTTAAACGATGAAACCGCCAAGGCAGATGACAAGGCCTATGTAAACGCAAAGCTTGAGGTAGCAGAAATTAAAGAAGCATACGATAAATGCTACCCGGCTCAGGGTCAATAACGGTATGCGGCACAGGAGGAACAATCATGAAAAAATATGTTACACCTTTTATTGAGCTTGCATATAGTAATCAGTTAGATAACCAGGTGCTGAACATGAGCGGGCAGGACACCCCCATTGACACCACCGGCGACGCCGACGATTATTAATATTGCCGGCAGCGCGTGCCCTTTTGGCAAATACTTTAACTTAGCATTTTAACCTTAGGGGGGCAAAGCCCGTAGGCCCTTGCGCTTTGGGCTTTGCCTGCCCGCAAAACCATTTGCACCAAAAGCTGGCTTTTGCTGCAAACCGGCGTAAGCCAAAACCAAATTAGTAACCTTGGTTTGCTTATTAACTAAGATTGGGGGAGCTCTTTGCATGAAAAAATTAACAAGCTTATTATTGAGCGCCGTTATGTTGCTTTCGGCTGTTGCCGGTTTGTTTGAAACCGTTTCGGCCGAGTCGTATGTGCCTTATGTAATTAATTTTGATGACGGCGAGAGTATAGACCGCTACATTCCAAACGGAAACGCAACCGAGCAAAAAAGAAAAGAAAAATTCTCTTTCGAAGCAATTGCCGGGCCGCAGGGCACGGTAAGCAATGTATTGAAAATTAATGGTGCCGTGAATCCAACGGTTACCACAACAATAAACCAAAATCAATCGTTAGCCGGAACACCCAGCAGCACCAATAACCCTTATTTTGCCGGCTACAAAATTACCAATAACGCCTGCTACCGCTATTCGGCCTGGGTAAAGTTAGATGAAAGCGTTACCAGTGCGCCCGCAAGTGCCGTTGCCGACCTTACTTACCGTTATAATAAAATGAACGCCGACGGCTCGGCCGGCACGGTGCGAAAATCCTTTGCCGAAAAGCTTTACGCCAACCCCGGTCAGTGGGTTCAGGTGGTAACCTATTTTAAGGTCAGCTTTGCGGGCGAAAGCGGCAAAACGGTTCGCCCGGTGGCTTTAAGTGTAGATTTTGGCACTTCACTAAAGGGCACCGTGTATGTAGATGATATTGAAATTGTTCAGGTTTCGGAGTTTGAAACCTACGACGAACCCCAACAACAGCAAAGCATTACCTTTGACGACGCCCGCCCCTACGAGTTTGACCACCCCGCCTTTAGCGTGGCCGAAAACGCGCCGGAAAAAGATTCTAAAACCTCTAAGGCTTTAAAGGTTGGCGCCGGCGTTTACAACAAAAACGCAGTTGTTAATATTAATTCAACCCTTTATAATCAAACCGATACGGTTTTTGCTATACCGGTAAAATCGGGGCAGGCCTATGCGCTTAAATTTTGGGCCTATGTACCCGCAAATGCCGCCGATATTAATTACGCCGCGGTTATTTTAGCCTACAAAGCCAGCAGCACTGCAAGCGTAACCCGTAAGGATGTAGATTTTGGGGCGCAGCTGAATGCCGAAAAGGGTAAGTGGGTGCAAATTACGGCTAATTTTGAGCCGGAATTTACCAACAAAACCGAGGTGCGCAAGGTTGGCGTTACCTTTAACTTTGCCAAAACGGTTTCGACCGATGTTTATATTGACGACATTACCCTAACCGAAACCGAAAAATTTAAATATTACGATTATAATAATCCGCAGGCTAAAGAAAGCATTACTTTTGACGATAACCGCCCCTACGAGATCAAGTTTTCCGGCTACAGCATAACCAACGCGGCGCCGGCCCGTAACGGGGCAGCCTCTAACGCCTTAAAGCTTGCCGCCGGCACCTACACGAAGGATGCCGTTTTAAACATTGGCACAACGCTTTACACCCAAACCGACGAGGCATTTGTGGTGCCCGCTAAGCCCAATCAGCCGTATTTGGTTTCGGCCTGGGTTTACCTTAGCGAAAAAACGCCGGAGGGCGGCAATACCCCGAACATTGGTGCGGCCTATTTTTACGCGGCCGCCTCAAACGAGGAACGCAATTCTAACGAATTTATGAGAGCCATTAACGGTGCCAAGGGCCAGTGGGTAAAGGTAGAATTTTACATTGAAACCGGGGCCGATACCAAAAAGCTGGGCTTAACCGTTAACTTTGGCAAAACGGTTCCGGCCGATATTTACATTGACGATATTGAAATTGTTGAAACAACCAAAAAAACGGTTTACGACGGCCCGCAGGCCGAGCAGATGATAACCTTTGACGATAACCGCCCCTATAGCTTTGATAAACCCCAGTTTGAAATTATTCCCTCCCCCCACGCAAGGGACGGCAAAACCTCGAATGTGCTGCATGTAAAAGAGGGGGCGTACAACAACACCACCGTTATTAACCAAACCACAACCCTAACCAAGCAAACCGACCCGGTTTTTGCCATTCCGGTTACGGGCGGAAAATCCTACAAGCTTTCGGCCTGGCTGTTTGTGGAGGAAAAAAATAACGCCGGCCAAACCCCGGAGGATTGGACCTACATTTGCCTTTACGGGGCAGAAAAGGGCACCCGAAACGAAAAGGAATTTACCGCAGCCGTAAACCGTAAAAAGGGCACCTGGGTTAAAATTGAGCATTACATTGTTACAAACGAGAACACCCAAAAGCTTGGTGTTTCCTTAAACTTTGCCAAAAATGTTTATACCGATATTTACATTGACGACATTAAGCTGGAGGATGTTGGCCCCATTAAGGTGCACACCACCCCGCAGGATATTACCGAAATTACTTTTGAGGACGGCCGTCCCTACAGCTTTGAGCTGCCGGACAACATGGCCATAGAGGACGCCCCCGCGCGGGACGGTAAGGCAACGCGCGCACTGCGCATTTACAAAGGCGAATACGATTATAATGTTTGCCTGAATCAGTCTACCCTGTGGCAGGGCAATGTTGGTACCGATATGGTATTTTCTATTCCGGTACAGCCAAATACTTTGTACAAATTTTCTTTTTGGGTGTATTTGGTTAAGGGCAACCGTTTTTCGTATTGCTCGGTCTACGCCGATTCTAAAACCAGCTCTACTATGTTAGATCTGCAAGCCAGGGGCATTAACCAACAGGCCGACAAGTGGGTGCAGTACGAGGTTTACTTTTTAACCGAGCCCACCCAAACAAAAATTAACACCTTCTTTAACTTGGCTAAAACAACGCCCGACGCATATTTTGACGATTTTAAATTAGAAGCCTACCACCCCGGGGTGTTCCGCCAAACCAATGTTTCCTATTGCGAGGAGCCGTATAACGAAATTTATCAATCCGGCGCTTTGGGCAAGGTAACGGCCGCCGCAACCGGCGTTTATAAGTTGAATGTTGCCAAAAACTGCCAGTACACCTTTGGCGTTACAGCCGCGGCCCAAAATTCTAAGGATAAGGTTTACCTTTCGTTTGACGGCGTAACCCCAATGAAATCGGTAGTGGCCGGTGTGCCGGACGCCGTTGTAACGCCCGGCAGCAATTTGCGGCGTTACAGCTTTGATTTTGTTACAAACGACAGTGGCATTGTTTACTTAGTTGTACAAAACCCGGGCAAAACCTTAAAGCTAAACAGCCCGCAGATTTTTAGAACGCTTTCGATTGCCGCTAATTTTACGCTTGGCAGCGAGGAAAACCCCAATTTAACCGTTGCGCCTACGCTTACGGCCGAGGTTTACGATTACGCCGTTTCGGGTAACCCGGACGGCACTACGCCGGACACCGGAGACCCCAAAAGCATACTTCCTGTTTTCCTAATTCTGCTTATGGCGGGGGCGGTTTTGGTTGCCGTTGGCAAAGAAAGGGTGACTCAAAATGAAAAATAAATTACCTAAAATAATTTGTTTGTTGTTGGCAATAACACTATCCTTTTGTGTAACCGGCTGCAACAAAAAAGGTTCGACCAAAAAGCCAAAAAAATCCGCTTCAAAATCAAATTCAAGTGTTTGGAATTCGGCTTACAGTGACGAGCCGATTATAGATGATGAGGACGAAATTGTAGAACCTGAGGAGGACGAGGATGACGACGCGGTAACCTACGAGGTGCTGCCGGTGCAAAACGGCTCCACCCCAATTAACAGCAATTTCGGCGGCTTTAGCGGCGTGCAAATGAGCTTTGCTTACCTGCCGGACGGCAGCGGCGCAAACCGCCTGCCTATGGAGCAGTGGCAGGCGCAAATGGAGTACGACCGCATTGCCGGCTCTATGCGGGTTGGCCGTATTCGTACCCTTTACGGCCCCGGCATGGTTTGGAACTACCAGCAGCAAAAATTTGAGTGGGACCCCGAAAAAAACGCGGCTTTAAAAGGCTTTTATAAAGGCGTTGAGGAATGGCAAAAACGCGGGGTAGAGGTTGTTTTTTCGCCCATTTGGGCCCTTTCGCACCTGTTGGCAAACAGGGGCGACTGGAAAAACACCAACCCCAAAACCGTAGACTACACCACCTTTACTGGGTGCGGCATTACCGAAGGGGACGACTACGAAAAAACTCTGAAAAACTTTAGAAAGTTTGTGTGCGATACGGTACTGAACTTTAAAGCCAACGGAATTCATAACGCAAAATACCTAACCGCGTTTACCGAGTGCAATTTAAGCTATCAGTACATTAGTGCACCGGAGGGCACCGCGCCCCTGCCGGAGGACGCAACTGCCCGGCAAAAACGCCATTACGACATTTTGTGCGAAAAATACGCCGAAGCGGTTAAGGCGTTAGATGCCGGCCTGAGGGACAGTGGCCTGCGCAGCAGCTACAAAATTGTTGGCCCGTGCGATAATTTTGCCGGGGATTTTGAATATACCGACCCGGAGCAATATTCTATTTTAACGAAGTATACGCTGGAAAATCTTTCTGACTATGTAGATATTATTGGCACTCACCAATATTCTAAGGGAAATGATTACAGCGAAAGTTTGTTTTACGAGAATATAGAGACCACCTTGGGCAAAACCGTTCAAATGGCTAAGGCCAAGGGCAAAGAAATTTGGCTGGATGAATATAACGCAACCTTAAACGGCGATAATAAGTTTGCCAAGCGCATGATAATACAGGATAATCCAATTCGTGGCATCGCGCAGGCGGCAACCCATTTAGGCGCCTTAAACAGCGGGTTCGACCACGCAATGCTTTGGGCGCTTTCCGATGTTCAGTGGCCTAACACGCGGGATACAGTAGAGTTCCAAAGCGGTTTGCAGGCGGGCGGGCTGTTGCGTTCGCCGCTGGTCAGCACCGTGCCGTATAAATCCTGGTACGCTATCAGCTTAATTACGCGGTACACCGGTGCCGGCACCGTTTATCAGGCAGAGCAGGGCTCCGACCTTTATATCTCCTGTGTAAAGCGCAATGACGGCCATTATACCGTTATTATGGTAAATTACAATGTAGAGGATATTCCGGTGCAGGTTCAGTTTGAAAAAGGGTTAGGCCGCAAAACCTTTTACCGCCACACCTACAATTCCGGCGATGTTGTTGCAACTACCCAGGCTGAAATTATTGGCGTTTCGCGCATTGTTAAAAATGTTTCGCGTAATATTCACGACACTCTGCCCGGGTACAGTGTAACCGTTTACACCACCGATCCGTCTTAACAAGGGTTAAAGGGCGCAAAGCATTTTGGCGCTCTGTGGTTTGCGCTGCATTTAGGCGCACCAATGTAACTTAAGCTTAATAATGCCGGCAACGCAATCTCCCATGCGTTGCGTCTGCCTGCAGCGTGCTGCGCTTTGTGTTGGCAAACGGTTTGCCGGCCGGCACAGTAAATTGTACGGCAATACTTTCCCAAGGCCGCAAAGGGTCCTCCCACCCTTTGCGGCCGCTTTTTTTTGCAGCATAATAACCCCCGGTTTTGCCGGGGGCAATAAAGGGCTTTTGTAAAAAAACAAAGGGGCAAGCCAAAAGCAAGCTCCAAGGGTGTTAAAAACAATAAAACGCCCCAATTTAATTGGTAGGGGCTTGGCAACCGCATTTTAAAAAACAGGAGGTTTTTTTAACGAAGGTTACGCATAAAATAAAAAGTGCGGCACCGTAAGTTTAAATGTTTAAAAATTACCCCTTAGGGGCAGAGCAAACCGCCGTTTTGCGGGTGGTTTTAATTGCTTTTGCGGTGTTTGGTTAACCCCATATTACCGTTTGTGCCGTTTTTTAACCGTTTGTGCCAAACCGCTTGAAAACAGCAGCTTGGTATGGTAGCATAATTGTGTATGAGCCGGCTTTGCAAAAAGCTCGCCGGGCCGCACGGTAATAGCATGGTGGTGCAGGCGGCAGGGTGGCGTAATTGCCGCCAAAAGCCCCTGCAAAAATGTTTTGGTGCGGTGGGCTTTGGGCAATAGCGGTTTTAGCGTGCAGCTTTACTGGCTGGCTGCGCGTATTTTTATGAAAAGCCTGTTCGGCAAAAATTTTGGCAATTGCAAGCTGTGTGTAAAGGAGTAACAAGATGAACACAAACATAACACCGGGAAAACGGATTCTTTCGGTGCTGCTGACGGTTATTATGGTATTTTCCATGGTGCCGCTGTCGGTATTTGCGGCAAACGGCGGCGAGGCAGAGGTGATAACGGCAAACGGTTCGACGACCAATTTTAACAGCTTTGCCGGTGCGGTTGAGTATGCAAGCAAAAACGGCGGCACGCTACGGCTGCTGTCGAATGTCGAGGTGCCGGTGTCTGAAAATCCCGACGATATTCCGTTCATCACCGGCGAATTTACGCTGGATTTGAACGGAAAAAACATAAATGAGGTTGGGGTTGGATCGGTTACCCTTGACGAGGAACAAGAAGTAATCAAAGGAGAGGCCGGCACGCTAACCGTTATCGACAGCGTCGGTAACGGCAATATCGAGTGTTTGTCGGTGAACACCGGCGCGCTAACGGTTGCTGGCGGTGCGATTGCTGAATTGGAGGCGAAAAGCTATGCCGCCACGGTGAACATCACCGGCGGTGAGGTGGAAACTTTTTCTCTTAACGAAAATAGGGACGAGGAAATTTCTGCCACCGTTTCGGGCGGCTCGGTACAGTGGATTAGAATGAACGGCAGCGCGCTGACTGTGACCGGCGGCGAATACCCGGAAAAGATAAATATGGACATAGGCGGCGGCACGGCGCAGTTCACCGGCGGCACCTTTGCAGACCTGGGGTTGAGCATTAGTCAAGGTGAGATTTGCCTGACCGGCGGCACTTTCGCGAAGATCTCCACCAAGTTTGAAGGAGGCTCCAGTGAATATAAAGAGCCGACTCTTGCAAGCCTGCTGGGAGACGGCTGTGCATTTTACGGCACGGATAACGGCAGCATTGTTAATGCCGATGTGCTGACTCTTGAAAATGTCAAGATCCTTGCCAACCATGAGCATAGCTATGGCAGCGGCGGCAAATGCACCGGGTGCGGTGCGCCGTGCCCGCACGGCAATGTGGTTAACGCCACGGGAATTTGCGAGGATTGCAAAACCCAGCTTGAAGCGAAGGTGACCTATACGGGTAAGGCACCGGTGTACTATACTTCCTTTCGCGATGCTATTGATTCCATTAGCCATAACCAGTCGGAGCAGGTCACTGTTACTTTGCTTAATAGCAAATTTGATCTGGGGACGGAAAATCTTTATCTGAACGCAAATAACAACATCCGTCTGGATCTGAACGGTTACATAATGTCCGGCAGCAAGAGTATTGTTGTTAACGCGGGCCATTCTTCTGCTCTTACTGTGGCAAACGGCAAGCTTGATTCTAAGCTTACAATAGAGGCGGCAGGTGGCGATGTTACGGTGGCTGATGACTGTGAAGGCGTCGGCACCATTAAGGTGACTGATGCCAAATCAACCTTGACCGTTTTGGGCGGCAATATTGACAGTTTGAGATTGCCTTACACCAATACCGAGAGCCTTAAAAACATAAAGCTCTCCGGCGGTTATTTCAACTCTGTAAGCTTTCCGAACGCAAGCAACAGCGATACGGTAGCTATCACCGATATGCTGGAGGTAGGCTATGCCTTTAAGGATAACAAGGGCATACTGAAAACAACCCCGGGCGGCTTGGTGCCCTACGGTCTTACGGTGTCTGCCAAGACATACTTTGCCACCCTTGAGGTTGTTAAATGCGAGCACGGTGCCGTAAACGAAGTTAAGGGCTACTGCAACTACTGCGGCAAGCTGTATGCGGCAAAGATTACGGATAAGGGCGGCAATGTAAGCTATGTTGAAGTAATTGACGACCGGACTTTTATTCTGGCAGAAAACGGCACAATAAAGCTGCTTCAGGATGCGGATCGCTGCAATGTTACGCGTAATCTTACATTCGATCTCAATGGTCGCCATGTGAATACACTTGATTTGAAATCCGATGGCACGGTAACCGTAAAGGGGTCGGGTTCTATTAACAATCTCATTCTTGGGAATAGCTCAAACGATACTACGCTGATCATTGAAAAGCCTATGATAGGAACGGTCGATGTAGGGCTTTTGGCTGTCAGTAACAGCACAAAGACCAAGCTTGACGGCTGGTCCTTCGGGCAAATTAAGCGCTATGATAATCTTACGCTCAGCGACCTTTTGGCAGACGGATATGCTTTTTTTGATAAAACCAGCGGAAAACCGGTTTATTTTTCCGGAAACAATACCGATGTAAGCGCCAATTATTACATTGATAAGCATGACCACACCTTTACCGCAAACGCTGACGGCAAAGACGAGTGCGAGTGCGGCCTTATTTGCAACCATGCAAATATAAATGAAAACGGCAAGTGCGAAAGCTGCAAAACGCAGATTTATGTTGCTGCGCTTACAAAGGCTGACAACACAAAGCAGAATTATAGATTCTTTGCCGACGCGTGGACCGCGGCAATTGCAAATAAAAATTCGACCTTAAAGCTGCTGTGCAACCTTGACCTCGGCAGCGGCGATGGAAGCTCTGTGCTAAAGGTGTTCGGGGGAAAATTCACGCTTGATCTTGGCGACTATACTCTTGAAGGAACGGCGCAGAATACGGTTATTCAGGTCAGCGGTACGGCCGATATAAAAATTATAAACGGAAAAATCAACAATAATTTTGACGGCAGCGGCAGCTCGCTCAGCCCGACCGACGCAGGTGCCGTAAGAGTAGAGAACGGCGGAGCGGAACTTACCCTTAACGGCGTGAAATTTACAGCGGGCAGCAACGAAAATACAATAGGCGCAGCCGTTTATGTAATTGACGGAAAGCTTACGGTAGCCAACAGCCAGTTCGGCGGCTTGGTTATGCTGCTTAAGAGAACCTCGGATGTTTCCGTCAATCTTGCCTCGTCCAATTTCCTTTACGGTATTGCTTACGGCTATACCGGAACGGAAATGGAATATGAAACTGTCGGCAGCTTTTTTGCGAACGGCAATATGTTCTTTGACGGCAATGGAAAGTATATTGACATTACAAACGACAGCCTTTGGGAGGCGGATGATCTCGGGTCTTACAAAGCGGTTACCTTCAGTTTTAATGGCAGCTGCTCTGTAAAGCCCCACACCCATGATTCCTATGTAGACGGAAAGTGCGCCGAGTGCGATTACGCCTGCCCGCATAACAGCGGTAAAAACAACCGCGAGGCAAGCTATTTTCAAAAGGCGATATGTTCTGTTTGCCATGCCGAGTACGGCAATTATGTTAAGGATACCGTTAAGCCCACAGGCAAAATTGAAATTGTTGAACGCAACTGGTGGGAAAGCTTTATCCATACAATAACCTTTTGCCTGTTTTATAAGGAAAAGGTCACGGTTGAGATCACCGCCGCCGACGACAGCTATACACAAGCGGGCTATGACGATACAAAGCACGCTGTAAAGATTGAATATTTTATCAGCAATACCGCGTTGAGCGAAGATACTGTTAAGGGCTCTGCCTTTGCGGAATATATCGGAGCAATTGACATTTCGAACGATGAAAACTATGTTGTTTATGCCAAGCTGACCGATTATGCCGGTAATGAAACTTATATTTCTACCGACGGCTTTGTAATAGATACTACACCGCCCGTAATTGAGGGCTGCGCAAACGGTCAAACTAAAAAATATCAAAACGGTGAGCGGGTAGAGGTCTGCACCGGTACCGAGATCCGATTTATTGACGCAACGCTGAAAGAGGTATACATCATTAAAAACGGGTATCGGGATCTGGTTTGGGGCGACACCTATATGCTTGATGGATTTTACACCGAGCAGTGGATTGCCTTTGAGGCACAAGACGAGGTTGGCAATGTTACAACGGTTGAGTTTTATGTGCACAAAGAACATTCCTTTAATGAGGAAACCGGTGTATGCACAACCTGCAAATATCAAGCTACCGTATTGATAAAATATATCAATATGCAGCATGAGGAAAAAATTGCATTCGGCAACAGTTTTGATAATGCATTCGGTAATGTGCAAAACCCTTTGGTTACTGAACAGGGAAAAATAAAGCTATACGGGAATGCGGAAAAATCAAAATTTTGGTCTACCTACTGCACGGGTAAATGGGTCATTGACCTGAACGGTTACGCAATTAACAATCCGCCGGGTGTCGATTTGGATTCTGCCTTTTTCCAAATTTCGCAATACGGCGATGTAACAATAGTCGGCAACGGTGCTTTAAATGTATCTGTTTTGTTAAGAGATCGTGCTGCGCTGACCATTGACGGTAACTGCAGCGTCTACAAAATTGAGCAGAGCAACAGCTCGCTAACCGTTAACTCCGGCTCAATCGGGACGCTTGTTGTTACTGAATCGGACTCGGCGGCTACGGGTGTAAGAAAAACCGCGCTTTGCGGTGGACATTACAACAATCTTAAGGTTAAAATAGAGGGGCTAACCTGTGCAGACCTGTTAGGCAGGGGCTGCTGCTTTGAGGGTCTGACTTTTGAGCAAGCAAAGGTAACAGAGCTGAGCAATGTTACCGCCACGCTGTGCTACCATGAGAATAGGGATAAAAACAACTTCTGCCCGGATTGTGGTATGCAGTTTGTTATTGCTGTTAGAACAGGAAATGTAGAAACGCTGTTTGATACCTTTGAGGACGCCATTCACTATGCCGAGCAGCACGACGGCTGCACCGTAAAGCTCTTGCAGGATCTTACGCTTAATGAGGCTACGGTAGGTTCGCTGCTTGTTGACGGTTACAAAGTTGAGCTTAGAACGGGCAGCTATACCATTGATCTTAACGGCAAAGCTTTGAATCTTAACGGCAATTATTTCATTGTTTCCGGCAACGGCAACCTAACAATTGACGACAGAGCCGGCGGCGGCAAGGTGATGAGCAGCGGCAGCGACCTTTTCGGGAGCGTTTATGCCGGCAGCTCCGGGGGGAATGAAGCAAAGCTGACCGTAACCGGCGGCGAATTCACCGTCGATCTTACATCGTACGACCGAAATGCGCTGGTGTTGAAGGGCGGCAGCTTTGCAAGCGTAACCAGCAATCGATGGAGCTATTGCTCGCTGTTTACCTATCTTGCCGACGGGTATACATTCGCTTTTTCGAATCCCTCCGGCGGCAACAACTATGCGAACGAAGGAAATGTAAAGGTTGATGCCGGCGGCAACGAAAATCTCGAAAATGTTACCGTTGTGCTTGCTCCGGTGTATATTCCGGACAGCACTCAGCCCCAGAACAAAACCTTCTACCTAACATCCCCAAACGAAAAAAAGCTTATGTCTGTATGGCTGTCGTGCCGTGATCTTAACGCCGATAAAAAAATTACCCTTACTTTGGAAAAGACCAACGGCACCGCAATAACGAGCAAGGAACGCAGTACATCTAAAATATTGTCGGAGGCTTTTGACTTAAAGGCTCTTACAGAGGGTTCAGAACAGTATCGCGTTAAAATTGAGTTTGACGGCTATGTGCTCTATTCAAATACTTTTACAATTACAATGGCAGTGTGCGAGCACCCGGGCTATGACGAAACCACGCACAAGTGCACCCAGTGCGAATGTAACCTGGTTGCGGCCATTGTTAAGGACGGCCAAACAGCGGGCTATGTAACCTTTGCAGAGGCGCTTGCGGCGGCGCAGACCAACGCAAACAAGGGCAGCACCTTAAAGCTGTTTGCCGATATGAATGAGGAAATTACCGTTGAAAACGGCGCCTTTACGCTTGACGCCGAAGGCAACTCTGTAAACGGCAGCATTACCGTTCAGGGCAATTCAATGCTCACCTTAAAAAACGGCTTCTTTAACGGAAGCATTACAGCCGAAAGCGGAGAGCTTCGGGTTGACGGCGGAAGCTATAAAAATAATCTGACGGTAAAATCGGGCGGAAAGCTGTTTATATACAGCGGCGGCTGTTTGGGTACCGTTACGGTGGAGTCGGGCGGCAATTTAACCGTAAAAAACGGCGGTGTAAATAGCATTATTGCAAAATCCGGCAGTACGCTAACGGTTTCAAACGGCAGCCACACAACCGTAACAATCGAGGAAAATGTTAACGCCGTTCTTTCGGGCGGTTCTTTTGGTAAAATCAGCGTTGCCGGCAAAAAGCTAATCAATTGCCTTGACGAGGGCTTTGCATTTGCCAACAGTACAAATAAAAAAATTATTGACGGCCGCTGCAATGAGGTCACAGGCGTTAGTATTCTTGCGCATACACACACCTTTGCTTGGAATACCGCGACGCACGAAAAGCTTTGCGGCTGCGGCTTTGTAGAGGCGGTTGATACCGAGGCGCCTGTTATTTCCACTATTAAGGACGGCGGGGTTTATTATAATCTGGTATATTTTACCGTTACCGACGCCAACGATTTTACCGTGACAGTGGACGGCGCGCCCGCGCAGTACCCCTACCGGCTGTTAGGCGATAATCTGGCGCATACCATTACCGCAACGGATGTTGCGGGCAACACGGTGACGATTACCGTAACGGTTTACAAGCTGTATTTTGTTACGCTGCCGCGCGACACGGTGGGCTACACCGTTCAGGGTGTGTCTGCAATCAGTCACGGTATGGACTACGAATTTACGGTGAAAATTGCAGACGGCTATTCCAAGGCCGAAAATTACAGGGTCCTTGTAAACGGTAAGGAGCCGGACAGCGCTTTGGGCGACGAAAGGGAGGATAAATTCCTTGTTGCCAATGTAAGCGAAAACCTTGTGATTACGGTGGAGGGCGTTGTAGATCAAACGCCGCCCGAGGTAGAGGTTAACATTCGCGGCAATAGCTTTAAAGAATTTTTGAACAAAATTACCTTTGGTTTATTCTTTAAGGGAACACAAACCGTAACCGTAACCGCGGGCGATACGGGCAGCGGTGTGGCTAAGGTTGGGTACCTTTTGTCCGAAACCGCATTTACGGCCCCGATCGCCATTACCGGCGACTGGACCGAGCTGGCGCTTGAAAACGGCGCGGCAAGCTTTAGCATTGAGCCGAATAAAAAGGCCTATATTTATATTCGCGTAACAGATGTAAGCGGTAATGCTGCCGTTGTTAATTCCGAGGGGGTGGTGCTTTACACCGACGCCGAGGCAATTACCGGGGCAATGACCATTAAACGGCTTGACGGGGCAGATGCCTCTTTTGCGGTTAAGCTGAACGGCAATACCGTCAATACGGTTTGTAACGGAGATACAATGCTGGCTTACGATCGTGATTATACGGTGTCCGCGAACGGTATTATAACGCTGAAAGCCGGCTATCTTTCCACCCTTGCCGCCGGCGAATACACCATTCGGGTGGCGTATAACCCGCTGGGCGAAAGCTTTGGCAACGGCAGCGGCGACGAGCCTGCCATAACAACTGTGAAGCTGACGGTGGAAAAGAAAATGCCGGAAATTGTTCTGGCGCATAAAACGCTGAAAACCTATGATGGGGAGCCGATTGACCCCTTTAAAATTGACCGCACTATGGAAACGGACGGCGCGCTGACCTGGGAATATAAGCCGGTTGGTGCAGACGATTCGGAGTATACTACAACAGCGCCCAAAAATGCAGGCGAGTATACCGTGCGGCTTACAACCGCCGAAACCAAAAACTACCAGGCCGGCGAAACAACGGTGCTTTTTGTTATTGTACCAAAAGAAATTACCGTTCTTGGTACAGCGGTTGAAAGCTCTAAGGTTTACGACGGTACAACCTATGCAAGAATTACCTCTGCGGGTACGGTTTACGGAATTGTAAATAAGGATAAAGTAGCCGTTAATATTGGCGGCGCAGCCTATGTCGACGGGAATGTTGGCACCGGCAAGGAGGTTGTGTTTAGCAACTTTGCCCTTTTGGGGGACGACGCAGCAAACTATGTGCTGTCGGCGCAGCCCGCAAGCACTACGGCAAGCATAACGCCAAAGGAGCTAACAATTGCTAACCTAAAGGTTCAAAATAAGCAGTACGACGGAAAGAACACAGCCGAGATTGACGGAACGCCAACATTGGTGGGTCTGGTTGACGGCGATATGCTGGAACTTATAAACGGGGTTCCAACCTTTAACAGCGTGGCGGCGGCTAAAAATATTCCGGTTAGCTTTACGGCGTTTGCCCTTTCCGGCAACCGCGTAACCGTTGGTAACTACAAGCTTGTTCAGCCCACCGGCATTACGGCGAATATTGTAGAATATGCAGCCAATGGCAGCGAGTACGGCGTAAATTCTAATAACTGGATTAATACCGATTTTGTTATTACGGCAAAGCAGGGCTACAAGCTTAGCCAAACCAATACGGCAAACGGCGAGTGGGTAGAGTCGCTTACCGCATCGGACGAGAACAGCAGCGGCAAGCTTCAATTCTATGTAAAAAATACAGCCACCGGCGCCATTTCGTCGGCCGTAACCGAGAATTACAAAATCGATAAAACTAAGCCGACCGGTACGGTCACGCTGAACGAGCGTACAGCGTTTCAAGACTTTATTCATGAAATTACCTTTGGGCTGTTCTTTGGTAAGGATGTTCAGGTTAAGCTGACGGCAAACGACGAAGCCTCCGGGGTGAAATCGGTGCAGTACTTTAAGTCTGAAAGAATTTTTTCTGACGATGAGGTTCGTGCAATTACCGACTGGACCGATAACAGCGACTTTAACATTAAGGCAAAGGACGCGGAAAAATTCATTATTTATGTTCGCATAGAGGACAATGCCGGAAATGTTGCCTTTATTAGTTCCAACGGCGCAACCTTTGATACTACCGCACCCGAGATTGTTGGGGTAGAAAACAAAAAAACCTATTATGTGACCAAAAAGGTTGCCATTAACGATGAAAACCTTAAATTGGTTACCCTAAACGAAAAGCCTGTTAAAGAGGTATTTACCCTTGCGGGCGACAAAGTCGCAGTCTACGATATTTGTGCCGAGGATGAGGCAGGCAATGTAACGAAGTACACGGTTTATATGCAGCCAATTTCGGGCATTACCAGCGCTATTGCAGAGCTTACCAACGAAAATGTTAAGTCGAGCAACGCCAATGCAATCTCCTCTGTTGAACGGCAGATTCTTGGCATTGCCGAGGCGTTTGACAGCGGCGAGTCTACCGACGCCGAGTGGAACAAGCTAACCGAAGCGGCTGCAAAGTGCAAGGCGCTGAACCAACGCATTGCAGAAGTTGCAAACGAGAGCGCCCGCCTGACCAACGCCGTGAACGCTTACGACATTGACAAGGTAACGAGCGGCGACAAGGCTGAGCTTGAAAAGCTGATTGCCAATATTGACGCACTGCTTAATGGCGACAACCTAACACAAGCAGAGAGAACCGTTTTGGAAGCGCTGAAAGGTACGGCACAGGCATTGCTGGACCGCATTGCCGCGGCGAAGGACGCCGCCGATGATGATAAAATCACTGCGGTTAAGGATATTACCAAGGACAATGTAAAGCTTGAAAACAAGGAAAGCCTTGAAAAGGCAGAAAAGGCTTTGGAGGGCGCTTTGTGTGACTTTAACGGCAACTATACCGAAAACGAGCAAAAAGAGCTTGAAACAAAGCTTGAAACCGTAAAAGCGGCGCTTGCCGCCATTGGCAATGCCGAAAAGGCGGCAGAGGAAATTGGCAAACTGCCCCTTGCGGAGGACGCCAAGCTGAGCGACAAGAGCGCGCTTGACCAGGTGCAAAAGCTTTTAGAGGGGCTTACCGAAAACGAAAAGGCCATGCTCGGGAAGGAAACTTTGGGCAAGGTTGAAGCGCTTAACGGAAAAATTAAACTGCTTGCGGAGGAAAAAGCTTCTCCCAAAACCGGGGATACCGGTAATCTTGCATTGTGGATCGCACTGCTATTTATTGGCGGCGGGGCCGTAAGCGGCACTGCAATTGTAAGTAAAAAGAAAAAGAGCTCCGCAAAATAACAAACAGCGGGACAGTCCATTTATTTGTGATTGTCCCGTTTTTTCGCATTTTTTGCAGGCTGCCCTTGAAAATATTGCAGGTTTATGTTATTCTACAATTAACTGATTAGTTAGTTATTAATAGGGAGTAATAGATATGAGGGCAACCGAGCAGCAGCACAACCAGCGCAAGCGCGAAATAATGGAAAAATGCTTTGAATGTTACGCCGAAAACGGGTTGACCGGCACGGGCATTAAGGCCTTGGCGGCGGCGTGCGGCTGCACCACGGGGAATTTGTACTCCTACTTTAACAGTGTGGACGAATTAGTTCTTGAATCCACCGCCTACTGCATGGCAAAGGTGGAGCATGACTTTATGAAAAAAGCCCGACCGACCCGAAGGATGTTATGCGGTTTATTGAGGAGGTGCCGTATTGGACGGCGAAAAAGCACGGTAAAAAGTACCGCCTGATGTACCAGGTTTACACCTTGCCGAAGTACATAGAGCACGGTAAGCGTTTTTTTGAGGGCGTGAACGAGCGGTACACCGAATACGCAAAGCAGTTGGAGCCTAAAATTGGCATACCGTATGCGGTAATAACGCCGCTGATTTTTATATTTGTTCGTGCCTGCGTGCACTACGCTATGTTTGAGGATGAATACTACCTAAAAAGCCAAATGGAGGTTTTAAAGCAGGGGGTAGCCCTGTTTGCAAATAAATACCGCGCGCAATATTTAAACGGAGGGAACCAAAAATGAAAAAACGAATACTCAGTATCCTGCTCACCCTTTGTATGGTGCTTTGCCTTGTGCCAACCGGCGTGTTTGCCGAGGGCGAAACGCTTAAAGAGGTTAAGGTTGCAGATGAAGATGAGATTATTGCCGCATTGGCAGACAGTACCGTAGATGTCGTTAAGCTAATAAGCGACATTGACCTTGGCTGCGCCCTGTGGACCGAATATGAAGTCACCCTCGACCTCAACGGCCATGTGTTGAAAATGCGCGCCAGCGACAGCGTTATCACGGTCAAGGCCGGCGGCCACCTAACCCTTATCGACAGCACTCCCGGCGCGGAGCATAAATTCACCCCAAACGCCGAAGGCCTTTGGGTGCTGGATGAAGCCGCCGGCACCAAAACCGTAAACGGCGGTATCATTACCGGTGGCACGGGCAACATCAACCGGGACATCGTTTCCGGCGGCGGCGTGTATGTAAAAAGCGGCGGCCAATTTACCATGAACGGCGGCAATATTGTGGGCTGTGCGGCCAGAATAGAAAGAGTGCAGGCGCAGGGCGGCGGCGTGTATGTGGCTAAAAACGGCACATTCACTATGACCGGCGGCAGCATTACGGGCTGTATGGCAATAGCGGCTCAGGTGAGCGCGTATGCTATGGGCGGCGGTATCTGCAACGAGGGAACCACCACCCTGTCCGGCACGGCAAAAATCCGGGACTGCCGTACAACACACGCCGGTAATCAGCTTGGCGGCGGTATCTGTGACACCGGAGTTCTCCATATCAGCGGCGATGTGGAGATCACCGGATGTAGGGCCGACGGATTTGGATCGGATTCCGTGTATAGTAACGACAGCTGCACCATTGACGGCGGCTATTTTGACGGTTCGGTGTGGAACCACGGCACGATCACCAACGGCACCTTTAACGGCGAGGTGGTAAACAGCAATACAATCACCGGCGGAATTTTTAACGCCAAAGTGACCAATGGCGGTCCGATCAGCGGCGGTATGTTCTATGGCGGTATTACCGGGGGCGGAGTAGTTCGCGGCTGCACCGTGACCTACCGGGTCGATGACAAGAACTACGCTATGCAGGTTTTGTCCAGCGGCACAACGGCGACCAAGCCCAACAACCCCACTAAGGACGGTTATATTTTTATCGACTGGTACAACGGCGATACGGTATATGACTTCACCCGCCCCGTAACGGGCGATATGACACTGACGGCAAAGTGGATGAAAATTGCCGACAAAACGGCAGATTTTACCGCCTCGGACGGCGGCGCGGAGGCCATTGCGCTGCTGAACAGCACCAAAACAGGCTCGGTTGATTCAACCTGGAATAACGGCACCAAAACCCTTACGCTAAAAGGTGTTTCTTTTACCACTACGGCAACAACTGCGGTAAAGCTGCCCAACGACGCCACCGTTATTTTGGCAGACGGCACGGAGAACAGCATTATAGGCGGCGGTGCAATGGCAGCACAGGACGGTAAGAATCAAAAACAAATGTATATTTACGGCATTTATGCCGCAGGGGCGCTAACGGTGCAGGGCGAAACAAACGGCACGGGCACGCTTTTCGTTAATTCCGGCGAGCATACAAACAGCGGCAACGCCTGGATGTATTCGGTTGCCCTTTGTGCGAACGGTGACCTTACGGTAAAAAGCGGTGCGGTAACTGCACAGGGGGGAAAAGCCCTTTCGGCCGACTGTGCGTTTTCTCTCGGCGTTCAGCTTTTGGAGGGGCACAGCCTGTTGGTTTCGGGCGGCACACTCACCGCTATCGGCGGCGAGTCTTTTGAGACTGGGGATGGGGCCGCGAATAAAGTCATAAAATCCTTTTCCGAAGGCGTTGACATCCATAGCGGCAATGTCACAATTTCGGGCAGCGGAAAGCTGATTGCCGAAACGGTTCCGAATATGAAAGACGAGGACTTGTCTATTGGTTTATATATTGTACGGGGGTGCCTTTCTGTGTCCGACAGCGCCACCTTTTCGTCAACAGCAAATAGAGGTATTGATATTTCCGGCGGCGATATAAAGCTTTCCGGCGGAAAGATCAGTGCGTTCAATGCAGCGGGTGATTCTGCTGTTGTTTCGGTTACAAGAAACAATTTTTACAACACCGGTAATGCAAACATTGAAATAACAGGCGGCGAACTGGAGTGCGTTGGCGGTATATATATGTACGCATATCCGGCAGCCGAGGGAAAGGGCATTTTTTCGGTAACAAACGGCAAAGTAACAGCCGATAATATTTACGGCCCCGATAAGTTGAAAATATCGGGCGGCACGGTGAAAAGCGGCAAAATCAATGCAAACACCGTTGAGCTTCAAAGCGGCAGCCTAACGGTGCGCGAGCCGGTGCAAAAAAATGCAGCAACAAATAATTTATATGTTTCTTATGCCATTTACTGCAAAGACCTTACCGTTAGCGGCGGAGCGCTTGACGCGGCATGGGACTGGGGCGAGTATACACCCGCAGTATTGCCGGTTGACTCAAATTGGGGTTATGCGGAACCGTTAATAAAAATACTTAACGGCACTGCCTCGTTCAGCGGTGGAACCGTGACGCTTAACACCGGCTGCGCCGGAAATACGGCAATTAAAACAGAAAAGCTGAACCTTTCGGGCGGTGTTGTGGGGAGCGGCTATACCAATAAGGACGGCAGCGACCTCTATATTCAAAAAGACAGCGGCACACCTTTAAAATTTGTTGTATATCCGGCCAATTACACCAAGGTTGATGCAGCGGTTGATAAGGCGAAAAAGATTGATAAAACCCTGTATAAAGACTTTTCGGCGGTGGAGGCGGCGGTAAAGGCCATTGTTCGCGGTAAAAACATTGATGAGCAGGCTGCGGTGGACGCCATGGCCAAGGCAATTGAGGACGCCATTGCTGCGCTGGAATATAAGAACGCCGATTACAGTAGGGTGAACGAGGCAATAGCCAAGGCGAACGCGCTGAACAAGACGGAATATAAGGGCTTTTCGGCAGTGGAAGCGGCGGTAAACGCTGTTGTTCGCGGCAAAAACATTACCGAGCAATCGGCCGTGGACGCCATGGCCAAGGCAATTGAGGACGCCATTGCTGCGCTGGAATATAAGGACGCCGATTACAGCAGGGTGAACGGGGCAATAGCCAAGGCGAACGCGCTGAACAAGACGGAATATAAGGGCTTTTCGGCAGTGGAAGCGGCGGTAAACGCTGTTGTTCGCGGCAAAAACATTACCGAGCAATCGGCCGTGGACGCCATGGCCAAGGCAATTGAGGACGCCATTGCTGCGCTGGAATATAAGGACGCCGATTACAGCAGGGTGAACGAGGCAATAGCCAAGGCAAACGCGCTGAATAAGACGGAATATAAGGACTTTTCGGCAGTGGAAGCGGCGGTAAAGGCCGTTGTTCGCGGCAAAAACATTACCGAGCAAGCGGCTGTGAACGCCATGGCCAAAGCAATTGAGGACGCCGTAATTGCTCTTGAGAAAAATCCGGCAGAACCCAAGCCGGAACCGGGTAATAAATCTCCCAAAACCGGCGACAGCAGCAATCCTTTGCTGTGGATCGCGCTGCTGTTTATTAGCGGCGGCGTAGGCGCGGCGCTTTTTGTAAAACGCAAAAGGTCTTATCAGCAGGGGCGCAGTGCAAAATAAAATAGCCGGGTGAAACTAACGGTTCCTAAAAAAATAATTTCATAATACCAAAGTTGGTATTGCCGCAAAAATTTGCAAAGTTTAAAATTTCAAGGCGTTTTCTACCAAAATGCCCCTAAAGAACCTACCCGTTTACCCGCTGTTTAAAAAATGCCGGTAACAATTTTAACATTATTACAATTGCTTTCGGAAAATCTAAGCAGCAAACTAAAATAAATAGTTGCAAATTTAAGCGGGAGAGCTTTTAATTTTTAAAATAGCCCCGAACTTAAAACGGCTTGCGTTACCAATTTTGCAGGCCGTTTTACTTTTTGGCTTGGGACAGGCAAAATACAGCCCGTTTTTACATAAATTTGTGTAAAGGCGGTGATGATAATGTTTTCTTGGCTTATTGGGCTGCTCTCCGGCATTTTTTACCTGGTGCTGCACCCCACCAACACCGGCTCGTTCCCCCCGGCGCTTACCCGGCAGGAGGAGGCGGAGCTAATTGCAAAAATGGAGCAGGGCAGTGTAGAGGCGCGGCAAAAGCTGATTGAGCACAACCTGCGGCTGGTGGCGCATGTGGCTAAAAAGTACAGCAGCGACCGCGTAGAGCAGGACGATTTAATTTCTATTGGCACCATTGGGCTAATTAAGGGCGTTTCTACCTTTAATTCCGGCAAAAACATTAAGCTGGCTACCTACGCGGCCCGTTGTGTGGAAAATGCTATTCTCACACAAACGCTTTTTTAACCCAAGACGGTACAGCTCGCTGGCAGGTTGCCTGCCGGCTTTCTGAAAATTTGTTTTTCATGTTCTGCTTTAAAAACGGCGCCCTTTGCTATGTGCCACTCGTAACTCTTACTTTAAAAATTATGCCGCAGGGCTTGGCTTTAAAGGCGCAAAGATTTTATAAAGGCAGTAGCCCCTTTCAACAAATTTCAACCGCCCCAAACCGGTTGCGTTATTGCCGCTACCGGCTCATGCTAACCCAAAAGCAGGTTGCCGAAAGGGTTGGTATTTCTAAAAACAAATACTTTAACCTTGAAAACGGGCAATGCAATTGTTATGATATTAAAACAATGGACAAGCTGGCAAAGCTGTTCGGCGTTTCGGTGTACGATTTGTTGGATGACTATAATTGGTTTTTAGCGCAAGGGCAGGGGAATGCTATTAAAAAAATCCGTAAGAGCTTAAACCTTAGCGCTAAGGAATTTGCAGCCTTTTTAAAAATTGATTGCAGAAAGCTGCAGCAGTGGGAAACAGAGCAAAATCAAGTCAGCTTAAAATCGTTTAACCGGTATTTTAAAAATTGCATAAAAAAATCGCCCTAACAAAACAGGGCGGATTTAAGAGGGGGCTTTCAGCTTTTCCTTGGCGTCTTTAAGAATAGCTTTTAACAGCTGTTCCTTTTGCTCTTTCGGGCATTTTAAATTCATAACACTGTTTATAACGGCGTCGGCATGAACGGCGGCAACGCGTTTGTTTAGTTCTTGCCACCCCTCTTTGGTTTTTGGGTAGTGTACAATTAGGTTAAACGGGGCATAAGTCTTCATATAAACAGCACCACCCCTTTACCAAAACCTTATGCTGAAGCTCTTGTCCGTTATGACAGAATTATTTACGCATGCTTTAGGTTGGCAGGAAACTCCGCAAATAATAAAATACAGGTTAATCTACCTCCTTTTTTAAATTAAATTATTAGCCATTGAGCATACAGCACCAACAAAAGGTTTTTAAATTTGCCGGTGCTGCGTTTGGTTGCTTCTTGCTTTAAGATTTTATTAGTCCGATCCACTCTTCCTCCACAGGCAATACATGAAGGAACAGGTGTAAAATATCCGCATCAACCGTTTGGCGCAAAGTGTGTTCAAGCGTATTGGTTAATGAAATTCCGGCACAGGGTCTTCCATAAAAATCTAAAAGCTCCCAGTCAAAAGAAACTTTAGGATCGCTCTCTTTTGAATACCTCCCGGATACCCGCATGAAATCACAGTGGGCCGGATCCGAACTGGAAAAGGTTTTGTTAAAACAAAACTTCCTGTCTTTCTCCGGGTTTTCCAGTATTGCATTGCCAAACTTGTTCAGTTCATCCCGCAGGGCCAGCAAGGCTAAAAATTTTTCCTTACAATTTTCTTTTTTTGCTACCGATTCGTTTAAGTTTTCTAAAATATTCATTTCAAAAACCCCTTTCAAATATTTTTGTTTATCCTGTCGGCGGTAAACCCGCCGACAGATTAAAACCATTAAACAGTCCCCTCAACACAAAGCTGTTTTAACAGCAAACGGTCAATTTCCGTTAGCTTTTCCGGCGTTACAATGTCAAGCACCTCTCCCGTAATATGGTTTTTTGGCAGGGTAGAAATTTGCTCGCACAGAACCACGCTGGGCTTAATTTTTTGCAGCATTGTATCTTGTGGGGTTAATAAAGCGTGCGTTGGGATCTTGCTCAGCTTGCTGAGCTTTGTGGTTAAGGGAATTGCCTGAACGGCAGGCCCTTTGGTGCTGCCGAAAACAATATACGGACGCGACCCCGCTTGCACATGATTTTCCGGGTCGTAATTATTTGCAACCCGAAACCAATAAATTTCTCCTTTTCGCATGAAAAGGCCTCCTTTAAAAAAATAATTTTTTGGTGTTAAAACACCGGTAAAAGTACAACTGCCTAAGTTATACTTCCCTTTAAAAATTTGTCAAGTTTTATGCTTTGCAGGGTGGCAAAATGCCTTTGGTGCCAACCAATTTAACACTTGCCCCCCAATACATCTCATAAAACTTTTTAAAAAATAACTTGTAAAAAACCTTTTACGCTAATATTTTATTTACTTTAAAAATTTTGCCAAGCAAAAAACGGGGGTTTTTGAAAAAAATTAAAAAAAATTTTATGGGCAAAATTACGGCGTTTTTTGCCCCTTACCAAGCTTTGCTGCGGCTTGTTTTACGACCGCAGCATTTATTGTTGTTAAGCTTTAGTGCTGCAAATATTTTTTGGCCCGTCAAAAAAATTTTTGTATTCCTCACAGGCATTGCCCCTGCGCTCTACCTTTCCGTAAAAAATAATATCCGGGTTTACCATAAGGCCCCCGCGTGCGGTTCGAATAAAATTAAGCTCTTTAAATTTTTTTAAACTTTTATTAAAAGAGGTTTTGGAAATGTGCAGACTATTGGCCATAGAGCGCTGAGATTCGGTAATTTGGTTGTTGTGGTTTTTCATTAATAACAAATAAGCCAAAACCTTCGCGTCAACACCGGAGCAATTTAAAAGGATCTCCGCAAAGGCTTTTGGCCAAAGCTTTTCAAAATTAATATCAATAGAATTTGTGGTATCGGCAATAAACAACTGCTTTCCGGCGTTTTCGCCCGGCACACTGCCGAATATTTTTTTAAATTGCATTTTCTTTTTTCTTGTTTTAGGTTGGTTTGTGTTCATCGTATCTTACCTCCAATGTTTTATTTTTTGGTACTTTAAGTACCAATTTTAAATTTGTTTGTACCAAATTTGTTTCATTTGTTTTTTGCTGAAAAACGCCGGCATTACGGCAAAAATCAGGGGTTTTTGCGCGGAACATTCTATTCATCTGTCACTTGTTCTTCAAAAATCTCTCCCTTTCTCTTTTTTCGCGCGTTAAAATAATGGAATGCCCGAAATTAATTTGGCCGCGCCTAAAGAAAAGTTGCTTTTGTGACTGCCGCCAAAACGGATTACCTGGCCAAAGCGCTCAGACTTTTAACTTCCCTGAGTGCTTACCAAAAGTGGGTTTTCGTTTGGGGCTGCAAACCGGTTCATTTATAAAACGCAAGCAGTTTAGCAGGCCTTTCAAATCAGCCTGCCGCAAAAATTGTTTGGCACAATTTTTAACGCTAAAAACCGTGTTTTGTTCGGAATCTGCAAAGCACTATTGTTATATTTACTTTTAAAAAAGTGTCAAGTTTTTCAAAAATCCCATTAAGAACTTGCAATAATAAGCTTTAAAATAACAGAGCAAACAGTAAGTTTAAGGAACAATATTAACACAAAAAATCCCGCCGAAATGGGCGGGTAATTTAATCAGTTAACTAAAATCGTATAAATAATGGCTGCTGATCACCGAAAGCCTGGTATGGCCTAAATTTTTAGAAACGGTTGCCATTGCTTTTTTGTCAAATACCCGGCCGGCTAAATCACCCCGGCAAATGTACTGCTCTTTTTGGGGAATGTTTTGAATGTTCCTTGCCAACTCACGGTAAAGGTTGGCCGCATACTGTGCCCGGTAACGGTGGATCGGCGCATGAGAGGGAATTTTACCCCAAACCCGCTGCTCCGGTTCGGTGTTTTTCATGCGGCTTATTACCGCTTTATCGCAAACCGGAACCAAGCGAACTTTACCGCCCTTGCCCTTAATGCGCAAATGGTACTCGGTGCCGTCAAATTCTAAATCTCGGCCACACAGCTTTTCCAATTCGCTGCGTCTAAGCCCGGTGTTTAAGCAAAAATGTACCAGTTCTTTGTTTTTGGCTTCCGAAAAAACATTGCCCTTTGGTTCCGTACGGGAACGG